>NZ_POQQ01000060.1 GCF_002964575.1 Streptococcus suis
TTACTTACTTTTCTAGTCATGATTTATCTCTTGGTTTTTTCTGCCCAAAAATTGGCACAAGTCCCTTCTGTTGGAGAAACTTTGGAAAAATATAGCAGATGGTTTATTGCCGTTGTCTATTTAGGATTGGGGATGTATATCCTGATTGAAAACAACAGCTTTGACATGCTACGGGCTGTGTTAGGCTAGGAGAAAAAATTATGAAAAAAGATAGTATCTGTCAAGTGGATGTTATTAATCAACAAAATGTTACAACTGCAACGAACTACCTTGAAAAGGAAAAAGTCCAAAAATCACTTCGCATTTTGTCAAAATTTACCGATAATAAACAGATAAATATCATCTTTTATCTCCTTGCTGTTGAAGAACTCTGTGTCTGTGATATAGCCTGTTTACTAAATCTCAGTATGGCATCTGCCTCCCACCATCTTCGTAAACTAGCCAATCAAAACATCTTGGATACTAGAAGAGAGGGGAAAATTATATATTATTTTATAAAAGATGAGGAAATCAGAGATTTTTTTAATCAACTAGGATAACAATGGATACTTACGCTGAATTAGCACCTCAACGAATGTTAGAAGCTGTGGGTATTTATCTTGAAAAGATTGCTGAACTAACGCAATAACTACTCTACCATTCACTCTACCTTTTGCTAAGGAACATTACAAAAACGTTGATATATAAACATTTCTAACAGCTAAAATAGACAATACTTAATCTTTACTGATGTGAAATAGGGATTCACTACACGTCAATTGGCGGTAGAAACCTTGATTTTAAGCGATTTTTGAAAGATGAACTTTCATTACATTGCAGTACAAATCAGTCGAATCACTACCTTTTTCACTACCTTTTTTGAAATAAGTTTTTGATTCGGATAAGTAATAAAACCCACTGGCTAATTAAAAGTCAGTGGGTTTTTGAGTGATTAGAAAGAAGTGAAGTTACGGATTAACAAGATCGACAATGATAAGTTCTGGGCGATTAAAGAATCTTGGTACTCGTGTAGATTCTTTGGCCAGACCCCTGCTTACAATAAAATGCGAATTTTCAACTTCATATAAACCACCTGCATATTTCGGAAGAAAACCTTGATTAGGTGCAAATACACCATTAACCAAATAAGGCACTCTCCATTGTCCTCCATGCGCATGACCAGATAACACTAAATCAAATCCATACTTTTGATAAGTATCAATTAGTTCTGGTCGGTGCGCTAGTAAAACTTGGAAGTCAGTGCTTATTTGCCTCCTTTTTATGTCTTCAAGTTGGTCTAGCAAATTCTCACTAGTATCATACTTTTGAAAATATTCAGGATCATCAATGCCTGAAATAGTGATGGACTGCCCCCTTACATCAACTCTACTACTATTTCCAGATAATACGACCACATGCTGTTGTCTCAGATGTTCCAGCATTTGATCATATCGATTACTCCATATTTCATGATTACCTGACACATAGTAAGTATGATTAAATTTTCCTAGCCCGCTTAACAATTCTAGAGTTTTTCTGTCAGAAAGTTCATCATCAAAAATATCTCCACCTAATAAAATGATATCTGGCTCTTCTTTCTCTAATGTTTCCAAGATTTGTATCTGATTTTTACCGTAATTTGATGAGTGTAAATCAGTGATTAGAGCAAGTCTGATTGGCTGAGATATTTTGGGACTGACAAGCCTGTAATGAGTTACTTGAAGCCGACTGTCAAAACCTAAAGCAAGAAAAATTAGGATACAAATAAAAACAAAGCATCGTGGCTTAATATTTTTTAGTTTTTTCATTATTCGAACTATTTTACCAAATTTCTGTAACGAATAAACATTTTCAAAAGGTTACTCAATAATAATATCAAAATATTTTGTATCAACCTCTTTTGGAGCAACGTAACTAATATTTCGTTTGGCATTGAATATGTCAGATTCTTCCAATGATGTAGAGAGTCCGCTCCATGGTTCTAATGCGATAAAGGGACTCTGATTTGTAGTTGACCAAATCACTAAATATGGAAAATCATCAAATGCAATCGAAAGTTTCTTCTGATGATTTTTTGATTTCAAGGTTACCTTTCGTGATGCTAACTGATCCAATGTTATGGCATCATGCTCAAACAGTTGATAGGACAAGTCCAAGGTCTTCTGATTTTCCAAGAATGGCCGGCGATCTTGCAGATCAAGTAAGCCAGTTTCTGGAAAACTTCTAGGTACTGTACAAGATTCTACTTTTTCAAATTCTAAATAATAGTCTTCATAACTCTCACCATCCAACAAGGGACAATTAAAACCTGGGTGACCACCAATAAAGTAAGGTAGCTTTCTATGTCCCTCAAGGTTTTTCACCCGATATTCAGTTCGAATTGTATTGCCAAGTAGTGAGTAGTTAATCGAAAGTTCAAATTCAAAAGGGTAATTTTTTACGGTTTCTTCGTTTGATGAAATAGAAAATTCTAAAGAGTTTTCAGTACTATTTACATTTTTGAACATCATTTTTCGCACAAGTCCATGCCTCGGAATTGTGCCTGTAAATGTCGGTCTTTCTGCAGGTTCATAGATAGCCCAATCATTTCGTAAACTTCCACAAATCGGAAATAGAACTGGTGCTTGACCGCTCCAATAGGTCGGATCACCTTGCCAAAGATATTCGATACCATCCTTGTCTTTAATAGAAATAATTTGTCCACCTAATTCAGAAAATTGTACTGTTAAGTTCTCATTTTTTAATTCGAGCATAAAAACTGCCTCCCTTATATGAAAACAAGGATGCTAACTTGAGCTAAGCATCCTTGTATTACTTTTTTATTCAATAACCTGTGTTTCTGCTACTTTTTTATACCAATAAGCACTTTTCTTTGGATAACGTTCTTGGGTATCAAAGTCAACATAAAACAAACCATATCGTTTCTCGTATCCATTTGACCAAGAAAATACATCCATCAAGGACCAGATGAAATAACCTTTAACATTGGCACCATCTGAGATAGCATCTGAAATCACTTCTAAATGCTTTTTCACGTAGTCGATTCGACCGTCATCATAGACTGTACCATCTACAAATTCATCTTTATAGCCTAGGCCATTTTCAGTGATGTAGATTTTCTTATAGTTTGGATAGTCATTTTTCACACGCATGATTTGATCATAAAGACCTTGTGGGTAAATAATCCAATCCCAGTCCGTTTTTGGAATATCGACTGGAGATTCTCTACGACCAACTCCCTTGATTTGATACTTAGAACTTCCCTTTTCCCCTTTACCATTATGGATAATTTCAGTCTCACCGTCATGAGCCCTCATCCAATCACTCATATAGTAATTGATGCCCAAGAAGTCGTTCAGATCTTTTGCGGCATCTAAGGCAGCAAAGTCTTCATCACGAAGGTCTAATTCCCCACCATTTACTTTCAGAATATGTCGAACGCCTTCAAGCGTTTTTTCAGAATAGTAACCCAAGTATGTAGCATCGAGGATAAATTTATTATGAATAATATCTTCTAGTTCCGCTGCACGAATATCGTCAGGATTGGTTGGATCATAAGGATATTTCGTTGGCAATGCGTGTACAACACCAATTTCTCCGCTATATCCAGCATCCTTGTAAAGCTTAACTGCCTTGGCATGTGAAACCATCATATTGTGGTGAGATTGGAATACCTTAGCTAAGTCATACTGAATACCTGGCGGGAACTTACCTACAAGATACTGTCCGTCACCAATTGGACCGATTTCATTAAAGGTAGTCCAGTAATTAACTTCAGGGAATTCTTTGAAGCAAAACGCTGCATAATTGACGAAGTGTTCAATGTTATCTCGATTTAGAAAGTCCCCATTAGAATGTAGCGTTTCTGGTGTATCGAAATGGTGAAGCGTTACAAATGGTTCTACGTGACGCTTATGGCATTCCGCAAATAATTTATGGTAATACTCTACTCCCTTTGGATTCACTTCTCCAAAGCCTGTTGGGAAGATACGAGACCAAGCAATCGAAATCCGAATGCCATTTACCCCAAACTGTTCACTTAGCTCTAAATCAACTGGATAACGATTATAAAAATCAGAAGCTGGTTCCGCAGTGTACCAGTAATTATCTTCTAGATACTTGTCCCATGCAACACGACCTTTTCCATCCGTCTGTGTAGCACCCTCTGCCTGATATGCAGCAGTTGCTCCACCAAATATAAAATCTTTCGGTAATGTTTTAACCATATGCCTACCTTCTTCTATCAAAAATAAATAAAGGGGGAGGAGTTGGAGATGATAACTCCCTCCCCTTTTGATTAAGAACCTGTATTCACAAGTGAAGTGCTTGTATATAAGAGATAGTTTTTCGCTAATCAAGGCGATTTTTTGAGGGAATACTGACTGTATTTTGAAAAAAACTAACGATGAATAGCTGAAAAACTAGCCTTAGATGGAAGTGCTGAACTGTGAATACAGGTTCTAGAACTGTTGTTTGACAAAGTCAAGAGCACCTTGACCATCTCGTGTGAGTTTAATGTATTGAGCCCCTTCAGTTTTGGCAAGTTTAATACCCAATGCATCAGTTTCTTGTTTAATGTCATCGTAGTTTGATGCTACTTGAGGTGCAAGGATGACTAATTGATACTCTGGCAAAATCTCACGGTGTGCCCCATAACTTCCTGCTGTAGCTGTAACTGGAACACCATATTCTTTTGCAGCTTTCGTTAGAGCGTTGGCAAGTAATCCACTTGTACCACCCCCTGCACAAAGTACCAAAACATTTGTTTGTTCAGAAATTTCGGTGTCGACTGCAGCTTTTTCAAGAATAGCATCCGCTTTGGCAGTATTGAAATTAGCTGCCACTTTCTCTTTCAAGCTATTTTCAACTTTCCCTGATTGTTCTTCAGCAAGAATTTGCTCATCGTAAACTTTCAAGAATGGATAATAGATAAGTACATCGACAACTACCAATAAGATAGCTAGTGCAAAGGCTAGTGGAGCAAAGTTTGTTCCCATTACAATCCCCAATGGTCCTGGAGTTGTCCATGCTAAGTTGACGCTGAAACTATTCATTTTTAACGTATCAACAAAGAATTTGAAAATCCATACGTTAGCAATTGGAGCTAAGATGAATGGAACAAAGAATACTGGGTTGAGTACAAGTGGTGCACCGAACAAGATCGGTTCATTTACACCAAAGAAAGTTGGAACAACTGAAGCACGTCCAATTGCTTTATTTCGTTTAGACTTAGTCAACCACATAAACATGAATGGCACAACCAAGGTAGCACCTGTACCACCCATTGTTACGATAAACATTTGAGTACCTGAAGTCAGGATTTTGTCCGCATGTTGACCCGCCTGTAGAAGCTGGAAGTTGGTTTCAATATTGGCATAAGTAATGGCTGCAATTGCTGGTTCCACAATAGATGGACCATGAATCCCTACAAACCAGAACAAAGCATAGGCACCAAAGATAATGGTAATACCAACATAACCATCTGCGGCTGTAAATAGAGGCTCAAATAATTTCAGGATCGCCTCAGCCACGTTTGTTCCAAGGAATTGACGTGTCACAAGATCAATTCCATACAAGACAAAGATAGACAATGCATATGGAATTACATCTTTAAATGCCTGGGATACGTTCGGTGGAACTTCGTCTGGCATACGAATGGTGACATTGTTTTTCACACAGACCTTATAGATATTAACCGTAATGAAGGCTGCCAGAAAAGCTGTCAAAAGTCCCTTAGTTCCCATGTAACCATTGGCAAATCCACCTTCAATACCATCAGAAGCCAGTAATAAGAAACCTGAAATTGAGGCAATCATTGTTGAAATGAAGTTGATTTGATTGGTTTTTGGCAATTGACGGTTAAACGCATCTGTCAAAGATTTTGCGGTCGTTCCTGCAACTAAGACAGCTACAATACCCATTGTATAACCGTAAGGTTTCATGATAGCTGCAACTGCTTCATCTGACCAAGTAAAACCAAAGATATTAGGTACAAATGCTACCATTAGAAAGATACTTGAGAACAAGATAACCGGCATGGCAGCGATAAAACCATCACGGATAGCCCTTAAATAAGGGTTTCTCGAAATCTTTTCAAAGAAAGGCTTCCCTTTCTCAATGAATTCAATCAATTTATTCATTATTTATCACCTCGTTTGTAAAGTTCAATCATATGACTCATCATATCTTTCAATAATAATGTCGTCATGAGATGGTCTTGGCCATGCATGAGCGTCACACTAAAGGCTAAATCCTCACCAGCTGCTTCTTTCTGCAACAAACTTGTCTGAGCATGGTGGGCTTCAACAATACAAGCATTGGCAGCTTCAACTAGTTCTTCTGCTTTTGCATAGTCGCCTTTTTGAGCAGCAGCCAGTGCCTCCATCAAACGAGAACGGGCATCACCAGCGAATGCCACAATCTCAAAACCTAATAACGTAATTTCTTCTCTGTTCATAATATGAACCTCCTATTTTTTATGTACTCAATGGAAATACCATTCAGACTAGGCGACGAAAACGTAGATAGAACTAAAGTTCATCAAGTTGAGGCAACAACGTCTGAATTGGATTTACGAAGAGTATGATTTACAATAACCGTTGAATATGTAACACAATATAGAACCTTTCACTATCATTTACTGGCTCATCAACCAATGATGTAATCATCTCAAAAATCTGACTTCCAACCTGATGGGCTCTTGGATTCTGGAGCTTGATGTACTGTTCCAAACTAGCAATCGATTCATTTGACTGATGGGATCTATCTAAGTAATTCAGAAAATAGGACAAATGAATCATAAAGCGATCATAAAAATTGCTATTTTCTTTTGTGCGTTTAATCCCATTCTCTATCAAAATTTGTTCAACCTCAGCAATAATTTTCTTACTGATGTCATGTTCTTCACTTGTGGGATGAATGGTTTCACCTTTTGCATTGATTAAGTGAAGTGCAATTCTACCAATCTCATCATTTGGAAAATCATTTAGCAACTTTTCACGAAACATAGCTAAGGCTTCACGCGCCATTTTATATTCCAATGGATATTCGGCTGAAATATTGGGTAGTCTACTTTCTTGATAGGTATTCTTTAAAACCGCCTGATATGCACAATAGATATGATCTGTCAGTGTCACATATAGATATTCTTGTACAGGGTAATGATAAGTTTCTACCAGATGATTAATAACCGTGTAGGTTGCCGAAATAAAATCTAATGGAATATCTTTTAATAAGGTTAGAAAATTTTCTTTGGCCTCATCATTTTTTAGTGAAAAAATATTTTCTATCTTGTCCTTAACAATTAAATCCCCTTTTTTCTTTTGAAAGGTTATACCTAATCCCATCACGACTGCCTGTTCCCCATGTTCATTCTTCACCAGGGCAGCGTTATTATTTAGTGACTGTATAATCCTAAACATATATCCCTCCTATATTTTTAAGCAAAAAAAGACTACAAACAAACCGAGAATATCCTACTCTCAAATCCATTTGTAGTCTTGCCTAATCGAATTAGTTACAATCCACTCTATTCTTGCTGATGAGATTATTATAGCATATTCTCAGAAAATGTAAACCCTTTCTTTTAAGAAAATGGTTATTTTTTCAATTATTTTTCTAGCCAAGAAGTTGCTGTTTGAGACAAGACTGCATCAAGTCCCTCGATATTTTCACGACCAACAGTTCGTAACCATTCACGTGCTGCTTCTTCACCTTGTTCAATATAGACTGGCACAACACCCGCCCACGTCGCACGACCACAGAGAACACCGTTAAATTTAGCACCTGCTTCATGTGCAAACACTAGTGTATCTTGGAAAAGCTTAGCAGAAACACCTGCACTTAGATAAATGTAGGGCAAATGAGTTGATGCTTCTTGTTGACGGAAATATTCGGCTGCTTCTTCTTTTGTATAGACGACTTCCCCTGTTCCAAAGCCTTCTACAAAATTCATGTTTACAGGTACTTCTACCTTGAGAACATCTACTCCAAAACGTTCATCCGAAAAGACTTTCATGGCTTCATTTACTTTTCGAGGTTTGACTTTTGCAAATTCCACACTGGCATTGTCTTCAATCGTTTCATCATAGCTCAAAATTTCCAAGAAGAATGGTAAACCTTCAGCCTGACATTCTGAACCCAATCGTTCAATATAGGCATGTTTTTGAAGGTTGACATATCGGTCTCCATCAACATCATAATAGAGTAAGAACTTGATAGCATCTGCCCCTTCTTCTTTTAGTCGTTTTACAGACCACTCCACTAGGCAATCTGGTAAGCGACTAGTAGAGCTGGTATCATAGCCAGTTTTTTCATAAGCTAGGAGCAAACCGCACTGTTCGTCACGGGCGCGTGATGCTGGCAAACCAAATTCAGGATCTAACAGAATTGAGGAAGAAAACTGTGTTAATTCCTCTGAAACTAGTTTCTTTAGTTCTTCCATCTGCTCCACAGTAGGTTCTTCTGTCTGATGTTTTGCCATCATTTTTTTCAGGGCTCCACGTTGGTCAAATGCTAAAGCTGAAATAATACCTGCTTCATTGCTTACTTTTTCCATGTATTTTCTTTTATCTGCTGTTGCTACCATATTATACCTCTTCGACTTCGATTTGAGAATACAACGATTCTGCATTTTCTAAATTGACGTAACCCGTCTGTTCTTCCTGGGCATTTAACATGCCTAAAACATTAGCATTTTTTAATAATTCTGCTTCAGGTAAAGCATGTACCAAACCTGCTGCAATACCTGCAACAGTTGAATCTCCTGATCCTACTGGATTGACGACTTTGATTTTTGGAATTCTGACACGATAGAACTTGTCATTGTGCTTGGCAAAAGCCCCCTGTGCCCCTAATGAGACGACTATCCACTCAATTCCTTGAAAAAGTTGACCAGACAACACTGATTTCAACTCTCGAATATCATCAGTAACTTCTTTACCAATCAGTTGTGATAACTCCTCTGTATTCGGCTTAATCACAGTCGGCTTCTGCTGGCTTTCTAAAACGTTTTTCAGCGCCTCACCAGAACAATCCAAAACAACAGCTACACCGAATTTTTTACAAAGTTCTACAATCTCAACATAATAATTGCTAGCAAGTCCCTTAGGCAAACTTCCTGAAATGACAACTACATCTACATTATTCAGGATGATTTCAAGATGTTCTATAAAATTCAAGGCTTCATGTTCTTGAATAGTTGGTCCTTGTTCTAAAATCTCCGTCTGTTTGCCATCATGAAGAACCGCAATACAGTTACGTGTTTCGCTCCCAATTTCCACAAAGGAATTTTTAATATCCTTTCGAGTGAGTTGTTTCTTTACATAACTTCCAATCTCACCGCCAATAAAGCCTGTTGCTACAACATCTTCACCGATTTGTTTCAAAACTCGTGTGACATTGAGCCCCTTGCCTCCAGCTGTTTTTTGAACTTTTTCTACTCGATTGACAGTATCCAAATGAAAGGTATCCAGTTGATAGGCAATATCAACGGACGGATTTAAAGTGATTGTCAAAATCATGTGAGCCTCCTAGTCGTGGTATTCTCCACGATCCCACTTTTCAAGAAATTCCGTAAAGAACTCTGGATTAGCCTGCTCTTGATTGAGCGTTTCAACTGCAGCAATCTTTTCAATCAAACGTTTGTTTGCTTCAGTTGGTTTGTATTCTGCTTTAATGAAGGCTTCAATGATGTCGCACATGAGCAACTCACCTGTAATCTTTCCTCCAAAACCAATGACGTTGGCATTTAACTCTTCTTTTGCATAGAGTGCGGAGGTCATATCACGAACCAGGGCTGAGCGAACACCAGGTACCTTGTTTACAGCATTGTTGATTCCAACACCTGTTCCACAAATACAAATTCCCAAATCTGCTTGTCCGCTTGCAACAGCTTCACCAACTTTTTTACCAAAGATTGGGTAATGAGTACGAACATTGTCATAAGTCCCAAAGTCCAATACTTCATATCCTTGATTTTTCAAATAATCTACCACAGCGATTTTTTCATAGGTTACAATGTGGTCACAACCGATTGCAATTTTCATCTCTTATTCTCCTTTGTTTACAACAATTAGCACATTTTATTTAGCATATCGACACGAATTTGGTGACGGCCGCCATCATACTCACCTTCAACAAATCCTTTAACGATATTTTTAGCAATTCCCTCTCCTACAATCTCACTACCGATTGTAATAATACGCGAATTGTTATGTCCTCTTGTCATATAGGCAGAACGTTCGTCTGAAACTTCTGCAGCGATCATGCCTTTGACTTTAGTTGCGGTCATAAATGGACCAACACCATAAGCATCAATCACAATGCCAAGATTTCCTTCCTCTTGATTAACTTCTGCAACTACTGCCAAAGTTGTATCAACAAAATCACTTCCATCACTGACATCTTTAAAGTCATATGATTTTTCTAGCAAATAATCTTTAATAACGTCTTTTAGTTTTGAGCCCGCTGGATCAGCACCGATAATGATTGTCATAACTTATCTCCTAACAAAAATAGAAAGTTGTAGCCATATTTGGCAGAAAATCTTTGTTTTGCAAAACTTAGAAAAAGCGTTTTCGCTTTTTATGTTTAAATTATACAACCAAAAAAACATAAAGTCAACATATTTTGTTTTATTTTTGTTTATTTTTTTCGTATACAAACAAAAAACCAACATTCCGCTGTTGGTTTTGATAACTTTATGATTTTGTAGTAATAATTTCAATGTAGTTACTTAATAATTGGTAATTTTCATCCTTTGCATTCATATCTGTCACTAGAGCAGTTACATCATTCAAATCACAAAAAGAAGTAAAATCATCTTTTCCAATTTTCGAGGCATCTAGCAGTAGATATTTTTCTAAAGAATGTTTAATGGCAATATTTTGCGTATAGGCTTCGGCTAGGGTAGAGGTCATGACATCAGTTCCCTTAAGTCCGTTACCTGAAAAGAAAATCTTGCTGAATCGCATTTTTTCTAAACTTGTATTGGTAATTTCTCCTACAAAAGATTCTGTCACTTGGCGATATTCCCCACCCAAGAGAAAGACTTGAAACTCCTCGGTCTTTTTTTGAGATAGGATGGTAAAAACAGGCATACAGTTTGTGATGACTGTTAGGCGAGGATTTTTAATGGCCTCAGCCAGAAAGGCCACTGTTGTTCCTGGACCTAAAAATACCGTGTCTCCATCTTCTATCAGTTGTGCAGCCCTTTCCGCTATCTCTTGCTTGGCTTCCTTGTTCTGAATGTGTTTCTCAGAATGGGAATATTCCCGATATTGAAAAGCCTTATTACTTCTAGCACCGCCGTGAATTTTTGTTAAGACACCTTGCTCTTCCAATTCAATAAAATCACGTCGAACAGTCATATCAGTAACATTTAGCAATTCAACAATCTCAGAGATTCGAACTGTACCTTTTTTGTTTACCAATCGTGTAATTTCTTCTAGTCGTTCTCGTTTATTCATGTTTAATCCTTTGTTGTTTTATTACATTATATCAAAAATAAACAAGAAGATGTTGGAATTTTGAACATTTATACTAGGTGAATTGAAGCTTCTTATCCAAATCTCAGTTCAGAAATTTTTTACATCATTAAGATAGAGCCAAGCCCTTCTTTGATAAAGGTTACTATTGATTAACAATTGATACATAGGGATTACCCGTTTTAGAAGCGCCAACTATCTTGACTTTTAAAGCTTCGTATAAAGTAATTCTATTTTCTAGAATATAAGACAACTCTTGGCCATCCATAAATAAAATTTTATCTCTATTTGCAAAGTCTTGAATTACCTCATCTCTAAAACCGTTTATTGAAAGAAACTGTCCTCGAGTTGAAGTTAGTTTTGTATCAACTTTTTGTTTTAAAGAGGCAATTTTCAAAGAATTTACTGGATTTTTTCCCATTTCATTTCAACTAGATAATCAAAACCTTCAAACCTATTTTTGAAGCTGTTGTTGTCTAATTTGAATTTTCTTCTCCTGTTTTAAACGATGATAGGAATTCCTCTTGAATTAGATACTGCATATAACTATACATCGTTTCCATTACTTTTACTCATCTCCCTCAACCGTTCCTGTCCAACCTTCATCATCTCTTCCTCAACTTTACTCCACTCCCCGAAAAGGCAGTTTTGAAGAACTTCTGCTGCGGAACCTTCATCAGTTTCAGAATCATAGATACAAGTCCTATCTCTTTGATAAATCTGAATCTGGTCAAAGAGTTTATCGCTTTCAAGCTCCTTTAAGTTACCAACCAAATGCTCTACAATCCCATCATGGTGTTCTTTTGGTGTTGCTCTGGCCTGATTGGGATCGATGGCATAAAGTTCTTCGTAACGAATCAAGGTGCTGAGATAAGAAAGCTCTGGTTTAGTACCAATGACAGCTAAAGAGACTTGGTATCCTTTCGAAGCTAATAATTGAGCAGTCTGACGAGGAACTTGAGTGGTACGCAAAGTCCCTTCAATCAGCAAATGATAACCTTGTGTGCTAAGTTCATCAACCAGATGCTCTACCATTTTTCCTGCAAATCCCTTGGTATAGTCCACGCTGTCCTTGCCATACTTTTCTTGCAGGGCTAAGTAATTGGGATGCTGAGAACGGTAGCTGTCACCATCGATGATAATGATATTACCTTGAAATTCCTTTTGCTTGATACGATGAATAGTCGTCTTACCTGCTCCGCTTTGTCCACCAAGTAAGATAGCTTTCGGTTGATCTGGAAGCATCTTTCCCCGGGTTAAAGCCCGAATGGTTCGCTGCAAGGCCTTCTGAAATGCAGCCTCACTAAATTCTTCCAACCTCATTAAGCCACCACCCGATGATACACCATGTCTAACATCCGCTCAATACCATCTAAATAGCCATTATAACGCTCGATTTCATCGAAAGTATCGACAAGGTAAATTTTCGTATTGATCAATTCAGCCAAATCATCGCTCATGAGAATCCAAGGATTTGTTTCATCATCAAAAGCAATATCCTGACTATCTTGATATCGATAGAGCTGCGATAAAATGGCTGCTCCACGTTCTTTTATCACTTCTACTTTTAAAGTCAATTGGTAATCTTCAACAGGTGTTAACATCTTGTCCTCCCCTACAATATCGATATAAGAGACATTAAATTTCTGACAAATACGGTCGATAAGCTCTATTGAAACCGTACTGGTCCCATTTTCATAACGACTCAGGCTATTGCGTGAAATCCCGACCATTTTAGCAAATTCTGGTTGTGTTAAATCGTGTGTCTGGCGTATTGATTTTATATTGTCTCCGATCATAGATAAAGACCTCCTCATATTTGCTTTCATTATAACACAAAAACGACTGACGCACCATTTTTGGTGCGTTCTTTGTTTTCTTATTTTTTGATTAGCCGTCTGCAAGACCCCTCGGAGAGCGTTTGTAGTTTTGATGGACCACAGGTCTGTCAAAACTACAAAAACATTACTTTTTGGCAAAAAGTAACAAAAATCTATCTTGAATCGAAGTCAATTGTTTATCTTACAGCTCAAAAATATCGAACATAGGCCAGCGGGGAATAGCAAAGCGCCCCGCTGTTGCCCGCCATTCGGGCAATCGAGCATGAATTTTCAGTTTCATAATAATAAAAATGGAGTTCTATATTTTCCATTTATTGGGCAAACATGGACTTTATAAATTTAGACCATTTTTCAACTATTAATGGACTTCATACATATCCAATTTGTATTCAAAGATGGATTACCTCAACCATCCATCTTAGTATCAATAAAATAATTGAGTGATATATTCGACTACGGGATTACATTGGAAATCTTGACGACTAATCCTGCTAAAGTAGTTAAAATTCCTCCAAAACCTAAAGCTCATAAAAAACGTGTGATGGTATTGCATGATGAAGATTTAGCAAAATGGTTACAATTCCTTAATAGTCTTCAAAATACACGTGCTAATCGCCGTTTTAAAACGATTTGTAACACATTACTAGCATCTGCCTTACGAATTAATGAACTACTTGCTCTTGATATTGATGATTTACTGTTTGATACAAATGAGATTCAAGTCAATAAAACATTAATGTGGAAGGCTAGGAATAAAAAATTAGGGATTAAAGGTGAGGTTGTCTGTAAGCAAACACCGAAAACTGATGCTAGCAATCGGAATGTCTCCGTCCCTAGACAGGTTCTTGAGGAGCTCCGAGAATTTCATCTGGAAATGAACGCATATTTCACCAAGAAAGGGCTACCAGAAAGTTCGTTAATTTTTCCAACCATCTACGGGAATTATATGTGTGATAGGAACGAGCGTACAACTTTAGAAAAAAGATTAGAATCAATCAACTTACCTAAGTATGGATTTCATCTCTTTCGGCATACACATGCTTCATTGATGTTGAATGCAGGAGCAAATTGGAAGGAATTACAGACACGTTTAGGGCACAAATCAATATCTACAACAATGGATACTTACGCTGAACTAGCTCCTAAAAAAATTCAAAACGCTGTGAACATCTTTACTCAAAAAATGAAAGAACTGACAGCTTAATTACATCACTACCCTTGTCACTACCTTTTACAAAAATGATCGTCACAATTTTTCGAAAATCCTTATTATAAAAGGATTTTCAACAACTGGGATAAGATAATATTTAACCTTCACTGAGGTGAAATAATTAAATTGAAAAAGCACTTGAAACCAATGATTTCAGGTGCTTTTTGCTTGGTGTGACTGGTTTTGAAAGAAAAACAGTTGTTCTAATGAAATAGTCAAATTTTTATCAAACCATCTGAATAAAGCCATACAATCTATACATTTTTCTCTACACTTTTTCATTCAAAAACAAATAGATGACAAAGTCAAGCTCATCGACTTCCGTTCACTATCTCCACAAATCGATGGGTAAACTGGGCGGTCATTCCCCAGATATTTTCTGGTAGATTTTCATAAAAGGGGACGGAGCGTTTGTGATGACTGAAAGGATAGTCAACCCCACCTCTCAAGCGTTCAAAGGGAAAGTCACAATCTGGGACAATCTGTGAATCCAGTTGATAATAGACAGGGGCCGTTTTCAGCAAGGTTTCCAGTGGAACTGTAAAGAATCGAGCCACTTCATCATTTGGTTGAAGGGTCTGCCAGTCCAGGTCTAGTCGACCGACAAAGCAACGAATGGTTGACTGGGCAAAGACCAAATAATCAATTTCTCCCAATAGCTCAACTTGTTCAGCTTGAATACCTAGCTCCTCTATTACCTCTCGAATGGCGGCTTCTTCTGCTGTCTCGCCAGCCTCAATCCTGCCACCTGGAAAAGATACCTCTCCTGGCTGGGAAATAAACTCACTCCGAATCTCATATAGGACCTGCCACTGATTGTCTGACCATACTAAAGGCAGGAAGACTGCATAAGATCGTTTTTGACCCAAGGGCTGGGGCTGATAATCTTTCAATAATGCCTGTAATTGATCAGTCATAACAACTCCTTACTAGTTAGTGATTTGTATCCATTTTAACGATTTTTTTAACATCTGGCAAGAACTTTGTTTCGATAAAAAAACTGAGAAGTTTCCTTCCCAGTTTAGTCCTTTATTTTCCTTTTAACATCCCCATAATGCCACGAGTTACCACGCGCCCAACTTCCCGTCCGACCTGGCTCATCAGGTTCTTGGTAAAGCGGTCCATCATGGAATCTGTTTTGCGACTGGCTGGCTGACTGGCTCTTTGAGCTGCTTTTGCCGCTTCTTTCTGAGCTTTTTCTTCCATTTTTGCAGCTTCTTTAGCTTCTTTTTCTGCCCGCTTTTCCGCCTCGGCCTGCTCTGCTTTTTTGATGAGTTCAGCTTCTTTAGCCTCTGTCATGGCTAAAATCTGCTCATGGGCAGATTCACGGTTGACCGCGTCAGCATATTTTTCCATCAAAGGAGAATTATTGATGACAGACAAGAGGGCACTCGGCTCCACTGTTCCAAGCATACTCTTCGGTGGGTAAATCAAAACCCGATCCGCAAAGCTTGGTGTGCCGTCTGCTTGAAGGGTAGACACAACCGCTTCCCCCACCTGCAACTCCTGAATGACCTTAGCCAAATCCTCCCCACCTTCTTGACGGAAGGTTTCGGCGACAGTCGCAACTGTTTTGAGCTCTTTTGGTGTAAAGGCGCGAAGACCGTGTTGGATGCGATTTCCCAACTGAGCTGCCACGCTATCAGGAATATCCGTCGGATTCTGGGTGACAAAGAAGACACCTACACCTTTTGAACGAATCAAACGAACAATCAATTCAATCTTTTCAAGAAGAACTTTTGGAGCGTCCTTGAAGAGAACATGGGCCTCGTCAAAGAAGAAGACCATCTTAGGCTTGTCCAAATCCCCCACCTCAGGCAGCACTTCATAGAGTTCTGACAAAAGGCTGAGCAGGACTGTCGAATAAAGAGTTGGTTGATTGAACAACTCAGTAGCTTGGAGGACGTTAATAACCCCACGACCATCTTCTGCCGTACGCATCAAGTCAGCAATGTCAAGGCTTGGCTCACCGAAGAAAATCTTACCACCTTGTTGCTCCAAAACAACCAGGCTACGCAAGATGGCGCCAACCGAACGAGCTGGAATATTTCCATAATATTGGCTCAGCTCTGCTGCATTTTCAACCACAAAATTGAGCATGGCCCGCAGGTCCATCAGGTCAATCAGAAGAAGCCCACGCTCATCTGCCACACTGAAAACGATATTCAAGATGGACTCCTGAGTATCATTCAAGCCCAGTAAGCGTGTCAATAAGACAGGTCCCAGCTCTGAAATGGTCATGCGGACAGGTGTACCATTTTCACCCAAGACATCCCACAACTCCACAGGATAGCCAACTGGGCTATAATCAGGATAGTGAGTCTTCTCCAGACGACTAGGGTCAATCTCCTTGGTATTGGCCGCAACCAAGCTATTCAAGTCCCCCTTGATATCTGATAGGAAGACAGGAATGCCCGCATCACTCAACTGCTCCGCCAAAACCTTCAAGGTCACCGTCTTCCCTGTACCTGTCGCACCTGCGATGATTCCATGACGATTGAGTCGCTTGAGCTGCATCTCCGCTCGACTACTTCCATAGCCAAAAGCAATAACATCTGACATATACTTGCCTCTTTTCCGATTTTTTCTAGCTTTATTGTAGCATAATTTTTAGGAAAATAGCAGAGCAGACAACTTATTTTCTCCTGTGAAAGAAACTATAAAAATGAAAATCTAATGGACAATTTTTATGATTTTTGAACAGATGTTGGCTTATGATAAATTGATAACGGTTACTTGAGTTTTTTACCGAAAAACACTTACATTTTTAGTTGTTTTCTGTTATACTCTTTTATTGTGAGAACATTATCAAATATGATTATATAAAGGGGATTATTATGGCAGCACAACAAGACTCGCTGATTTATAATATCGACAAAAGTATCAAGAAAAAAGCTGACTTGATCGAAAGCAACTACTTTGCCTACGCCATCCGTGCCACCATGGCGAGTGTCTATTTGGCAATCGGTTTGGCTATCTCAGTTTATACAGCTGATAAGCTCAATCATATTGTTGAAGGCTTAGGAAAATTCAGTTACGCTTTGATGTTCGGTTGGTGCTTGGTCATGATTTTGTATATGAATGCTGAGCTTGGTACATCAAACATGATGTATATGACATCTGCCGTTCACCGCAAGGTCATCCCTACAAAGACTGCCTTGAAAATCTTAGCAACATGTATTTTCTTCAACTTTGTCGGTGCGGTTATAGTCTGCTTCCTCTTGTCACTAACATTGCCATATCAGCATATTGACCCACACAGCTACTTGTTAGAAGCAACCGTTGCTAAATTAGCTAAGACACCATTGACCCAATTTGTAGAAGGTATCTTCGCTAACATCGTTGTAAATATTGCAGTATTTGTTACTATGCGTATGAAAGACGATGCTGGACGTGTTATTTCATTGATCTTTATCATCTTCATCTTCGCCTTCTTAGGCTTTGAGCACGTTATCGCTAACTTCTCAACCTTCTCCCTTGCCTTCTTTGCAAATGGTGGGCCAGTTGAAGGAATGAATCTATTGAGCGTCTTGAGCAACTTCCTCTTCTCAGGTTTAGGAAACTATGTTGGCGGTGGTCTCTTAATCGGTCTTCTCTATAGCTGGTTGAGCGATAAATCAAAACTTTACGTTGACTAATATAACGATTTACGGTTGGACTTCCAACCGTATTTTTTTACTTTTTTTGCACAAATATTGTTGACAAAATATGTATTTAGGTGTATATTTTATATATACTAAGATTTGATATATAACAAATATACAAATATGCCAAATCTGAACCTACGTACACAACCATCAAGGAAAGGAGTGTCCTATGCATTTTCCAGTCCCCGCAGTGCTGACGGAATTTCTCATCATGGCTATTTTAGAATCCGATGATTCTTACGGCTACGAAATCTGTCAGACCATCAAACTGATTGCCAACATCAAGGAGTCAGCCCTCTATCCTATCTTGAAAAAGCTAGAGCAGAATGACTTTTTGACCACCTACTCCCAAGAATACCAAGGTCGGATGCGCAAGTATTACAGCCTGACCCAGCTGGGCCATGAAGAACTGGTTCGGCTCAAAGATGATTGGGATACCTATACAACAACCATCAATGGTATTATAGAAGGGAGCGTCCGCCATGACAAGAACTGAGTACATGGAGCAGTTAGAAAAACACTTGAAGAAACTGCCCCACAAGGAATACTTCGAAGCCATCAACTTCTTCAATGAATACTTCGACGAGGCTGGCCCAGAGCATGAAGCTGAGATTATCGAAGAACTAGGATCTCCAAAGGAAGCTGCCAGCGAACTCATTAACAACATCCTCAATAAGCAAATTCAAGAGGATAAGGAAAGCAAGGAACCGCTCCAGCTCACTTGGAAACACTGGGCTGGCCTAGGAGCCTTGAGTATGATGGGATTCTTCTCCTTCTTCCTACTCTTTATTATGGGCGAATTTATCGGCTTCATCCCCCTCTTTGCGACCCTCATTCTTGGTGCATTTTTCCTCGGTCGCTACTTCCGTAATTTTAGCCAGACCAAACGAACACTCTGGTTAGCTATCCTTGCAGTCATTTCCCTGCCTATCGCCATTCCACTCTTGCTCATTCTCCTAGCTAGCCTATTGGGATTGGTGGTCCTTATCCTAGCCCTCATTGTCGGTGCCTTTGTTTTGGGTGTCGGACTTCTCACCAGCGGTGGCTATCTGATTTGGGAAGCCTTTAGCCTGATGTCTGAAGGATTTAACATCTTCCTCATGGGCTTTGGCTCAGGATTGTCACTGATTGGTGGCGCCATTCTTATCTACATCTTGACTGGATTTTTTGCCTACTGGTCTTGGCGCTTGGTCAAGGCTTGCTTCAAATGGATCTTGAAACGAGGTAAACGAGCATGAAAAAGAAACTAACCATGGCCATTATTATCGGCTTTGTCAGCCTGATTACAGGCTTAATTCTAGCTGGAATTGGATTTTTTACTGGGGGCATCACTCGTTTGGAAGAGGTAGCTATTCCAAAAGAAATTCACAAGACTTACACCGACCTGAATAGCATCAATATTGACTTTATCCCCCATAGCGTCTCTATCAAAGAGTCTAGCGATAACAACTACCATGTGACCTATGCTAATTCTGACAACAATATGCAGTCTCCGCTCACCCTTTCTGAAAAGGATGGCGCATTAACCCTTTCTGCTCAACGACGAGAGTTTAAAATCGAAGGAATTATGCAGTTTTTCGGGGAACTTTTAGCTCAGGGAAAAGTAGATGTTAGCCTGGTTACCATTGAAATTCCAAAAGGAAAGACCTTGAATAAATTGGAAGGTCATACTATCGATTTCTATTACGGCAGTAACTTCACCATAGAGAATGTTCATATCAAAGAAATCAATCTGGAAGGTAATATCGATCTGACCAATAGCCATATCGACAGCGGTACGCTGAATACCCACTTCTTTCATATCACCAATTCTAGTCTGAAAAATCTTGACATTTCCATCAATGATTCCAGTCTTCGCCTTTCTAAAACCAGTCTGGAAAATGTGAACATTGAGAATTACTACGACTTGTCCGCTTCGCAAATCACTCTAAAAGGAAACAATGTCTTCACCCCTACCAAGACCAATTCCTACAATCACACAAGACTTGACTTGACCGAGCAAAGCCTACAAGACATCAATCTCACTATCAGCACACAGTTAGACCTAATGGCATTGGCTCAAGAGCAGGGCTACTACGCAGAAAATGAGAGAGAGCTGGAAGAAATGATGGGGGACCTGACCCATCTCGAGAAGAGATTTGAAACCATGGGTATTTACACCAGCGGAGTCTATGAAAAGCTTCCTATAAAAAAAGAAGACCATAAACAAAGTCTGACCTTAGAGAACAAAAATAGTAAGAACAGCCTGACCATCGAGGCAATCAATGCGACTATTAACTTTGGCTTCTTAGAATAGAAGATAGTAAAACCAACTGTTCACATGGAGCAGTTGGTTTTATTATTATTCATCTTTTTGATTATAAATCAAGAGACCTAATCCCATGAAGCCTACTAAGAAGAGGCTCAGCATCCAAACTTGATGACTACTATTTCCAACCATTGAAATGGTTTGGCGAAGGCCTGAAACCGAATAGGTCATTGGAAGATAGGGCTGGATGACTTGGAAGAAGCGTGGGCTAAGTTCGATTGGGTAGGTACCTGCGCTTGATCCAAGCTCTAGTAACAAGAGAATTAAGCTGGCAAAGGATCCGAAACGATCGTTCCACCCCACCAGGGCTGTAACGAGGGCCATGAAGGTCCAAGAGGCTAAGAGGATTAATCCCAAGGTTGCCATAGGATGAGCTGGATCGATTCCAATCAAGCGAAGAACACCGTACAGAATCACTGCTGCTAGGCTGGCTATCGTACCATTCAGTAACAATTTCCCTTTAGCCCAATCCCAACGATTCTTGTAGGAACGATTATCAAGATGTTTAACGAAAATAACATTCGCTGATAAGGCTACAACCATCAGTGCGACTGATACCATATAAGGAGCCATTCCGACACCGTTGGTCTTCACATCATCTTGGTCGCTGTGTTCCAAGGTGACTGGTTGAGAAACTGCTTGTGCATTTTTGTCTTCTACAGAGATGACTGATAGTTGTTGACTGGCTGAGCTGAGTGAATTTGTTAGGGTTTCACTACCTGTACGAAGACTGGAAATACCGCTTGTCAAGGTTTGACCGCCACTAGCTAATTGATCCGCACCAGCAATCAATTGCTGACTACCAGAAGCCAGTTGTCCTGAACCGCTGACAAGTTGACTGGAGTTGGATGCCAAGATTGCCAATCCTGATGTTAACTGGCTACCTCCTGATTGGATGCTACTATTATTCGCAACCAACTGAGCTCCACCCTCTGCTAATTGGGCAACACCTGCGGTATAGGCTGTCACCCCTGACATAAGCTGACTAGCTCCACTTGATAATTGTGTTTGAAGTTGACTCACACCACTCGTCAAGGCTTGAGTTCCTGGTAGAACTTGCTGGTTCAAGGCGGTATTGACCTGACTCAAGCCACTTGATAGGTTTTCAATGGCTGTTGTAGCACCTGGCAATGCTTGATTGGCAGCCGTGTTGATCTGACCGACAGCTGATTGTAGCTGGCTCATTTGTGTTGCCATACCAGAAAGACTTTGTAAGCCTGATAAAGCTTGACTGAGTTGAGACAATTGCCCCAAAATCGTTTGGGCTGCTGTCATTGTTGTCGAAGGTGAGTTTTGAAGGGCACCAACCAATTCAGCTTGCTGATCAGCTGTCAAGTTTTGATAGGTAGCCGTTGCTTGCAAGGCTGCAATGCTGGCTGTTTTATCAGCTTGGGCTGCAGTCAACAATCCTTGAGCTTGAGCCCCCATCTCTGTCAAGAGGCTAGATAGAGTAGAGGTATCTACTGCAAGTCCTCCGATACTTGATAGGCTATCATTTAATTGATTGATGGCCGCTTGCAACTGAGGAAGCCCTGTCAATAAGGCCTGTATTTGACTAGACTGTTCAGCAGACAAACTAGTTGAACCAGCGAGTTGCTCCAAGCCTGCCTGCAATTGATTGGCTCCTGTTACCAGTTGTTCAACCTGACTTGCTCCTGTTTGCAATTGTCCCACCCCAGCGATGAGCTGAGAGGAATTGGCATTTAATTGCTCTGCACCTGAAGCAAGACTCGCTACCCCATTTGTGTAGGTTGTTAAGCCACTGGAAAGTGTTTGACTTCCTGAAGCAGCCTGATTGACTCCATCTGTATAAGACACAATTCCAGTAGCCAATTGGTTTGCTCCTGTCACCAGTGATTGACCTGATGAAGATAAGGTAGATAGACCTGATGACAGGGTTTGACTGCCAGATTCCAATTGACTAGCTCCATCTGTCAATTGTTGACTTCCATCTGCTGCCTCAACCATACCAGATTGAATCTCTCCCATGCTGTCAAAAACAGCCGAGGTGTATGTTTCAGTAATCGTCTCTGAAACAGACGCTTTCAATTTTTCCATGGCTGATTCGCCCATCTTAGAAGCGACAAAGCTGTGACCTTTAGAGGTTTGGTAAGAAATTGTTAGTGGTTTAGGCTGATCCGTCAAGAGACTGGAGGCTTTTTCCGATAAATCTTCTGGTATGGTAATGACCATGTAATAGTCCCCTTCTTCCAAACCTTTTTCCGCATCTTTTTCTGATACAAAGTGGAAATCCAGGCTCTTGCTCTCTTTCATATTATCCACCATATCATCACCAATGGTGAGGGTTTTATCTTGAAAGCTCGCCGACTGGTCTTGATTGACAACTGCCACAGGCAACTGGTCTAGTCGCCCGTAAGGGTCCCACATAGAGGTTAGGAAACTAATGTTATATAAAGCTGGGACACAGGCAACACCGAGAATGGTAATCAAGGTCATTGGTTTTTTGAAAAAATTCTTTACTTTTTCCGACATAAGAACCTCCTTTAGACATCCTATCCAAAAACTGATAAAATATATTATACAAGTATCATTTTTAAAATCAAGTAATAAGAATCATTTTTTGGACAATGTGTCTAAAAATGTTTAAAAGGAGCAAAATGGGAACAGATAATCGGAAAGAACGGACACGACAGGCTATTTTAGAAGCAATGGTAACCTGCCTAGAAACTCAAGGGTTTAACGAAAATACAACCACCCACCTCGCTCAAACAGCAGGAATTAGTCGCTCTAGTTTTTATACCCATTATAAGGATAAATATGAATTGATTGACTCCTATCAACAGGGACTTTTTCACAAATTAGAGGCTATATTTGACCGTTATGATGGCAATCGCCAATCATCATTTTTAGAAATTTTCGAATTGCTCTATCGTGAAAAATTACTCTCAGCCCTACTGACTCATAATGGCACACAAGAAATCCAAAATTTCCTTATCAACAAAGTTAGATTATTGATCGCAAACGATTTGGCTGAGCGTTTGGGAAAAGAAGATTTATCACCACTTGAAAAAGAATACAGCAGCATCTATTTTTCGCATGCCTTCTTCGGTATCATGCAGGTTTGGATAAAAAATGGAAAGCAAGAATCTCCTCAATATATGACCGATTTTCTAATAAAAATGTTACCGTAATCATTATTTTCTACCTTCACCCCCTTAAGAAATATGGTATAATAGTCTTATCGTGCAAACGTTTTCTTAAAGGAGATGATGAAATGATTCAAGCTGAACATCTATCAAAAACCTATTCCATCATAGATAAGGAAGTCGGTCTCAAAGGTTCTATAAAGGCTTTTTTCAAACCCAAGAAAAAGAAAATTCCTGCCGTCCAAGACATTTCCTTGCAGGTCAAAAAAGGCGAAATCATCGGCTATATCGGCTCCAATGGTTCCGGTAAATCTACAACTATCAAAATGCTGACTGGGGTCCTCTATCCAGACAAGGGCTCCGTCCGAATAAACAGACTCAATCCGCAAGAAAATCGCAAGGCTGTCAATAAGCAAATCGGCGTACTCTTTGGACAAAAATCCCATTTGGATTGGAACTTGCCTGTCCAGGAATCTTTTATCCTTCACGCAAAAATTTATGATGTTCCAGATAAGGTATTCAAAGAGCGATTGGCTGTCTTGATTGACCTACTGGACTTGGCTGATATTATGAAGCAACCAATCCGTAATCTGTCACTTGGCCAACGGGTTCGCTGTGAATTTGCGGCTATCTTTATCCACCAGCCTGCCGTTGTCTTTTTGGACGAGCCAACCATCGGTTTGGATGCCAGCGTCAAGGAGACCATTCGCTCCTTCATCCGCTATATGAATCAGCAATACCAGACCACTTTTTTGATTACTTCCCATGATATGAAGGACATCGAGAGCCTCTGTGAGCGGATTTTTATCATTGATAAGGGCAAAAAGGTCTACGATGGTTCTCTGACCGTCCTCAAAGAACGCTTTTCCACAGTGAAGACCATTCTCTTTTCCACAGAAAAGCCGATTGAAAAAGACTTGCAACTAGAAGGCTGGGAATTTGAACGAATAGATGACTTTCATTTTGAAATCCACTACCAAAGTAAGTTTTGGACCAGTGCCCAGGTGATTGAGCAAATCTTTAATCATTATTCGGTTGAAGATGTCACCATGAAGGAATTGGAAATTGAAACCATGGTCCGCCAAATTTATGAGGAGGGTATCCATGCGTAAATATTTCTACATGACCCGCCTGACCATGATGAATGCTCTGCAATACAAGGCCTTCTTTCTAGCAACCTTCGTTTCACTGGCAGTGAAAATCTTGGTGGCTCTCTATGTCTGGAAGACCATTTTCTTTACCCAGTCAGAAGTCAATGGCTTTACCCTGCAAACCTTTACTACATATATCATCTTTGCTAATCTACTAGCCAGTTTAAATTCTTTCTCACTCGGAGAAGATTTGTCCTACAGCATTTTAAAAGGAAGTATTGCGGGGGAATTTCTCAGACCCTATTCCTTTATCCTAGCCCTCTTTTTTAAAGACCTTGGAAATAAGCTCTTGGAGCTGATAAAATTTGCTATCGTATTTATCGGTATTCTACTTGTTCATCAAGATTTCTACCTGCCTGATGGCCAGACCATTTTGCTCTTTCTAGTCAGTTCGATTCTAGGGATGTTTATCGTTCAATTGCTGGATATGGCTTTTGGCTTCTTAGCATTTTTTACGGTCAATGCCTGGGGAGTTATGCTCCTACGGATGGGGCTTTTCAATCTGGCTTCTGGAGCACTCTTGCCACTCAGTTTTTATCCACAGTCTGTGGAAAACTTTTTAAAACTCCTTCCCTATAATTATGCGGTTAACGTTCCTGTTTCCATTTTACTAGGTCAGGAAAGTGATCTAAGAGCTTTGGGATTCCAAGTTCTCTGGATACCATTCCTCGCTCTCTTCATCGCTGCTCTTTGGTCTCAGGCCAAGCGTCGTATTGTCATTTTTGGAGGTTAACATGAAGAAATATATCAGCCTCTATCTATACAACATCAAGGTCTACATGATGGCCCAGATGTCCTTTCGGGTGGACTTCTTCATCGGGCTTTTCTCCTCGTTGATTGAACAAATTGTCTACCTGATTTTCCTCAACATTCTCTTTGGAAATATCAAGGAAATCGCTGGTTTCAACTACGGTCAAATGCTTTTTATCTATGGAATAGCCACCGTCGGACGCTCCATTCACTTGATTTTCTTTGACAATCTCTGGATGTTTGGCAGTCGCTATATTCGACAAGGCGAATTTGAACGCCTCCTCCTCATGCCTGTCAATCCTCTTTTTCAGCTTATCTGTGAACGAATCCAGCCACAAGGAATCGGAACAACCCTCATTGGTTCCCTCGCACTAGCCCAAGCTTCCAAGGAACTGGGTATGGAATGGAGTCTTGGAAAACTAGCCTTACTAATCTTTATTGCCATTTGTATCGGCCTACTCTATGCAGCTATTCAGCTGGGACCAACTGCTTTAGCATTTTGGATTGTAGAATCATTTCCTTTGACTATGGGAATTTTCGCCCTCAATCAGATGGCTCAATACCCGCTTAATATCTATCCAAAAATCATTCAAATCCTACTGATTTTTGTTTTCCCTTATGCTTTTACAGCTTATTTCCCAGCCCTCTACTTCTTAGACCTGTCTATGTGGGGACTGGCTCTGCCACTGGTTGTCCTGGTCTTATTTACCATCAATTATAAGCTCTTCCGCTATGGTATGACCAAGTTCACCAGCGTTGGAAATTAATACTCAATGAAAATCAAAAACAGACTAGCTCCAAAGGTTTGGGGAACCTTTGGAGGTTGGAGATAGGCGAACATAGTTCGTTTCTACTTATACAGATAGAACCCTGTTACTATTTTATTTCAAGGTAACAGGCTGAAAGGCTCCACTGGAGCCTTTCACTCATCAAATCAAGTCAACAACGTCTGCTTTTGATTTTCGAAGAGTAGAAAAAAGCTAGCATCCTCTGGACGGAAAGTTCTAGCTTTTTTCTATATACTTATAAAATATGTTCTTCAATCACCTGAAGCACACCTGCTTCCAAATGGCTTGGAGCCATGTATTTGGCAACCGCCTTGACCTTGTCCGTCGCATTTTCCATGGCATAGGAATAACCTACATAGTTTAACATCTCGATATCATTGTCCGAATCACCGAAGGCCATTACCTGTTCAGGTTCGATATCCAAACTAGTCAAAACCTGTTCCAAGCCCCAGGCCTTGTGAATACCCTGCGGCAAGATATCAATAGAGCCATAGCCACTGGTAACAGCCACCAGCTGACCTTTAAAAGCTTGATTAAAGCCTTCCGTTATCGACTCCACACGCGCCTCAGGAACCCAGAGACCAACCTTATAAATCGGCTCAGAAATAGGATAGGTACTGAGGTCGTCTAAATAGGTCACACGGCTCTGGAAAGCAGCCATCTGTGTCGGTTCAATCGGCAAATCCGTTCCCTCAAAAGGCACTCCAGCTCCATCCTGCATATAAATGTTCTTCTCCGTAGACAGCATTAGGCGGACCTCTGCCCAACGGCCTTGGAAAAACTCTAAAACTGCTTTGATTTCTCCTTGTTGAATGGACCGACGAATCACTGTTTTACCAGCTTGATAGACATGGGAACCATTATCCGCTACAAAAATCAGTCGTTGCTCAAATCCTTTAAAGAGTTGAAGTAGCCTAGCTATTCCATTGCCACTGGCGATGACAAATGGAATACTTTTTTCCTCCAGTCTATCCAAAATCCGCGAAAATCGCTCTCTATCAAAACTGCCCTGACCATCTAAGAAGGTCCCGTCCATATCTGTTGCTATCAGCTTTATCATACAATCTAACCTTTTCCCTTTCAAGGGGGTGCAAAAACCAAGTAGGGTGTGCATCAAAAATCCCAGTATAATTTCTTTTATTATACCACACAGTTAATATGAAACATAATACCCAAAAATGAAGAGAGGCTTTTTAATGCTACCGAAGTCTGTTCCTTTGGCACTGCCATTAGAGGCATTGAAATGCAATTCAGTAATTGAGTCGTATCCCTTACCAATACTAGTAATACTCCGATAATCATAAACATTTTGTTCGGTAATAAAATCAATCTGTTGTCCACTGTACTTAGACATTAATTTGGCTAACTCTCGAACCTTTCCTGCTTCTGCGATGCTTAGTTTGGCATTCACTGCTCCAGGATCATAGCCTGTTCGCCCTTGTCCATGACCACAAATGACTAGATGTTCTTTCTACCAGAAAGACTAGACAAAAAACGGATCACAACCTAAAATGGTCATGAACCGTTTCTTATTCATTTTCTTTGTAGGCTTTTTCCAACTCAGTAAGCTCCAAACAAAATTCTTTTGTCCTCTCATTTATCTGTGGCTTATTTTTTCCTTCCACCTTAACAGAACGAATGATGGCACATCTTGATTTTATGCTGTCTTTCCTTGGACGTAAGAAATTTAATTCATTCATCAGCAAATCAAAATATTTCGGGTCTGTCATTTTTACACCATCCATATTTAATAGCTTTCTATACTTCGAAGGTACTGGTAACATATTATTGAGCATCAAGGTGGCGATTTGATTATTATTGTCATCATAAATTGGCATCATTACATAGGAAGAACGTTTTTTCTGGGAACTTAAAGGAACAAAGTAGTCAATGCCGTCAATCGACAACATCACTCCAATATACGGTCTTGATTTCCCTTTACGACCAATAAATTCTTTATTATGCGGAACTCTTCCATCAATCTGACGGAGTATATTCAGATAATTAGTATCAATTTGATAAAATTTCATTTCATGCATAGTTGATATTACACTCACTTACAAAAAATAGGGTTGCCCGTCGACAACCCCTTTTAAAATTTCCAGTAAGGCACGGAATCTCCAAAATTAAAACTTCCAGTAAGGCACGGAATCTCCATAAGAGTATTTTCTTTTTAGAGTCGGTATCACTCTCCGACTACCCTTAATTAAATTATACCAGAAACACTACTGGTGTCAAGCAAAAGCACTATTTCGGATTTAATTCTTTCAATAGCTAAATTCCTTTCTAGCTACTGTTATCCCTGATTAAACATAGTGACATCTTAAACCTTTGGGATTAAAAATTTAAAAGAGATACCAGTAACACATATTTAAATACGCTGTATTCCCTAATTTATAGGCTAATACAGTCATTTATAAGCGAAAATAATCTTTATCATCCCTCTATCTGCTAAAAAATAGCAGACACAGGACAGTAAGACAAGAAACCAAATGGCATATACAAAAACTGTCAAAAGTGTAAACTCCTTCATGATGAGCAACGGTAAATTTACCAGATAATACTGCCCAAAAGCCGTTGACAAGGTAAACAAGCCTGCAAATGACAGTAGGAATGCAAAAGGGACCGCAAGGATAAGTTCCCTCCTACATTTTCCTAAAAAGAGGACAATAAGATTAGCAAATAGTGTATACGCAAAAGCTACTACTCCATATCCAATCACCCACGATAACAGAGTAAGATTAGAAAAAACAAGTTCACCATCTATCATCTCGAGTATAAGCATTGCAAAAAAGATTAACTCACTGAGTAAGAGATTCATCAGCAAAGCAAGAATAAACTTTGATTGAATGAATCTTTTTAAATCCACTGGAATCAGTCTAAGATTCGCAATCGTTTTAGAGTCTTGCTCTATTCTTATCAAATCCACTACAATCATACTGGAAAAAGGAAGGAGAAAATAATAGTTCAAAAAGAAGAAGCCATTTTCCAAATACCAACCATTTACACTACCATATCGATGGCCTTGATACAGCTGATTACCCATCACAAATTCCAACAAAAAGAGAAAAATGACAACCAAAGGCAGACTATATAGGAATTTGCGACGTCGTAGCTTGCTTAATTCGAGCATAAACATTTAATTTTCCGCCTTTCTTAACCAGAATTTAATGGATAGAAAAGATAAGACAAATAAAGATAAACCTAAGACAATACTTGATACGAAAGCCGGCTGTTGTAGAACTACTCCTTCGCTATTTCCTTCCCAGATTAAACTAGTAGCACTTGTAATTGGACTGATGTTTGGGCTTGTCCTTGCTAGAAAGAAGGATACCAAAACATAGATAACTCCTACCAAATTCCCAATGATATCCTTTCCTTTTCCTTTAATCATCACGAAAGCAACTAAAGGAAATACACCAACAGGAATCAACAAACCGCTACTAATACATAGATATAAAAATCTTAGCAATAAAGGCAATGTGACCGTTGAAGAAAATCGGGATAGTAATGCAAATAAGGAAACGGAAACATAGGTAAACATCATAATCAACAGAGCATTGATTTCTATATACAATACCTTAGCCCAAAAGGTCTTGATCATATTCGCTGAAGCAAGTTGCAAGTTGTTCATTATATTATAGCGATATTCCACACCAAACGCCTGTATAGTATAAGAGACACAGTACAAGGGGAGAATTAAAAAATTCAAATAAGACAAGGAAAATTTATAAACAAATGGAAAAGAGTCAAACAAACCTCGTGCATCATTTACATAATAAAAGATAAGAGCTAGATAGAGAGCAATCACACCATATACAACCATATTCAGTTTTTGATGCTTTTGTTTGAGAAATTCAATTTTTACTAACTCAAGCAATTCCCTCACCTCCAGTTATTCGCTCAAAATAATCCTCCAAACTTTCATGGTTTCTATAGAAATATTCTTTTAGGACTATTCCATTTTCCTTTAAAATAGCAGAAACAGCTGCAATATCAAAATCAGATGGACCTCCCTGAAGTTCAAGGTCTACATCAGAAAGAATACTTACGACTCCTTTCAGTTTGAATTTGCAAAGAACTTCCTTAGCCTGGTGGGCATCAGAAACGGTTAGATGAACTTTATTTTGCTCTGTGTCACTTACTGGTCCTTTCATACTCTTTTCAGCTATTAAGTGAGCATTGTGCAATATTCCCACTCTGTCAACAAGTTTTTCAAGCTCTGAGATAATGTGACTGGATATTAAAATAGAAATGCCTTGATCAGTACTAAGTTCTTTTAAATAGCGACGCATTTCAAGGATACCAATAGGATCCAAACCATTTGTTGGTTCATCTAGTATCAGAACTTGCGGGCGGTGCATAATCGCATTGGCGATTGCCAAGCGTTGCTTCATTCCGAGAGAATACTGCTTGAATAATTTCCTATCCTCTCCATCTAACCCAACAACTTGTAAAGCTTGGTCTACCTGTTTTAGAGAAATACCTCTCAGTCTTGCAAAAATAGAAAGATTTTCTTTACCTGTTAAGTTGGGATAAAAAGCTGCACTATCTAGTACCACACCAACTCGAGATAATAAATCCTTAGAAAATTCCCCTGACAGTTTTTCGGATAGAATCCTCACTTCACCGCTATCCATCTCTATCAACCCTAAAATAGCCTTGATAAAAGTTGTTTTACCAGCACCATTTCTTCCTAGTAATCCATAAATCTCTCCTTGATTTAGCGTAAAATTTATCTTTTCAAGGATAATTCTCCCATCATACGATTTTGACAAATTGGATGTCTGTATTACTTGATGTTGCATTTTATATTCCTCCTAGCACCCATACATTCGTATTTAGAGATAACACGAGTTAATCTTTAGAGCAAAGGTCAACCTCGTCAGTATAAACGTTTATTTTCTTCATTTCTCTACTATTCAGAATTAAAATATCGAAATGCCTCAATCAGCCATATCTACATCCACAACATCAAATTTACAATGTTAGAATGGTAGGAATAGTGAGAAATTAACGTTTCATCATCAATAATTTGAGTATTCGGCATTTTAGATACAAAACCAAACACAAAAATTAAAGCGAGAGCCATCTTTGGTATTAAGTTTAATTTTCGCATCATATTGAAAACCCTTTCTTAGTTCTTAAATATATTCTATCATTTTCCTAAAAAATAGCAAGTTTTTTTTGAATTTTATTTTCAAAAAATTACTATCTGACATTTTTGCTATTTGCATTTTTAGCAAAAAGTAGATATAATAGTTCTAAAACTTGAAATTGAAAAGGGAACATATGAATAATATACTAGGTGAACGTTTAAAAATTTTAAGAAAACAAAAAAATCTATCCCAAAAAGAATTAGCTGAGGGAATTTGTGAACCCAGTCAACTTAGCAAGTTCGAACGTGGCTTAGTGAATCCTTCCTCAAAATTACTCAACCAACTTGCTAAACGATTAGAAATTTCTATGGACTACTTTTTTGATGAAGATATCGTTATTCACTCAAACCTCGAATCCTTTAAGTCAATTGCGACAAAATTGTTAGAAGATAGAGACTATAAAGAACTTGAATATCTCACTATTCTTGAACGCAATAATAATTCCGTGCTTTCAAATGATGATAATTGTTATCTTGAATGGATTGATGCAATCCTTCTTTTCTACAACTATCATCAAAAAGAAGAAGCTATTTCTCAATTAGAAACTTTACTATATAAGGTAAACGATCATGAAATAACTTACTTAAATATTTTAAATACACTATCCAACTTTTACTCTTTAACTAATCAAATTATCAAATATGAAACAAATTACAAAAAACTAGTAAAAGAATACCAAAACAAGAATCTTTCCGTCTCTACCTATCTCTTTGGTTATATAAAAATTCAGTATAACTACTCCTACCACTTATGGAAACAGGGAGAAACACTCTCTGCTATAAAAATAGCGATGCAAACGATTGAATTATGCAAACTACATCACACTAGTTATCAACTCGCCCCCCTATTAACGATTGTTGCAAACGCTGGAGAAAAATTTCTCCCTAAAGATAAAAGAAAAGAATATTACACAGACGCAAAGAACCTTTGTAAAATCTACGATAATGATCTTATGTATCTTCAACTCGAAGAAGCTTTAAATAAAAATTTTGCAGATTAAATACTCTAAATCCTAAAAAACAAGATTACTTGAATCTGTTACACTAGACTGGACAGAAATTATAAAGTGTTCTATACTGAGAAAAACAGGAGAAAACTATATGTCTAGAAGAATTCGCCGTCACTTCACCGATGACTTTAAGCAACAGATTGTTGAACTTCACAAGGCGTGAAGAAAGCGGAGTGAACTCATCAAGGAGTATGACTTGACCCCTTCAACCTTTGACAAGTGGGTAAGACAAGCCAAAACAACCGATTCCTTCAAGTCTGTTGATAATCTGACCGACGAGCAGCGTGAGCTCATCGCCCTAAGAAAGAGAAATAAAGAGCTAGAAATGCAATTAGACATCCTATCACATCAAAAGACTCAACTTGTGCTCTCACTCTGATACTTACCCCCTATATGACAAAAAGCCTTGCAATTAAGGCTTTTCATTATCCCTTTCGTTCCAAGATTTCTAAACTGTTACGAGCAATGCTACACACTCGACGTAGTCTGTCTTTGGTAACATACAATTTAACGATTCACGAATCAAAGGTGTCTAAACAAAACGCATCATCTTTTATAGCATTGAAACTATATCTACGAACAGCTAAAAAGCCTTGGAAACAACTAGTTACAAGGCTTTTTCTGTATTCTATTGTATCAATTTCCTTACTCCGATTTCTGTTGCAACTAATCGAACAACCATATTATCTCCTTACCAATTTAGATTTACAAAATCTTTCATTTCTTGATAGGCTGTGTCCACACGCGCTTGGGTATCTGGACCCAACTGCCCATAATACTGACCGCCTTCTACCCAATCTTGCAAGATATAGGTTTGATACGCAAATTGTTCATAACCTTCTGACGAATACGTCCCCTTGGACAAGCGATTGACCCAGGTCGGATGAGCTTGGGCTGTCTGGATGCTGGTCTGCCCATTCTCTTTCTGAATGGTAATATCCATCAAAACACCCCGTTCTGTCCACTGGGCATTGGGTGTGTCTTCCATGCTTTCGATACGCTGGTTTGACAGGAAGTTGCCCATAGAATAGATAATCAATTTTCTCTGCCCATCTTTCTCAAGAATTTCCGCCGGTTCGACCACATGGGGATGTCCGCCCAAAACAATATCAGCCCCCCAATCAATCATTTGACGATACAGACTGGTCTGCTCCTCTGTTGGTTCCAACTGATATTCCACTCCAGTTTGAGGCATGACAATGGTTATATCAGCCTCTTGCTCTGCCCGTTCAATCTCAGCACGCATTTTTTCTTGATGAAAATCGGAGAGATAGCCGTCATACTCCTCCTGACTGAGCAAGACTTCTAATCCATTGAAACCATAGGCATAGGCTAAAACAGCTATACGGATACCATTGACCTCCCGAATGTAGATCGGAGCAGTTGACCGATTTCCTTCCGCATAAACGCCAACTGTGTCCACTCCAACTTCTCTAAATGTATTGACTGTGGAAACCAGACCAGACAGGTGAGAATCCAAGATATGATTGTGGGCCAAATCCACCACATCATAGCCTGCATCACGGATGTTACTAGCAACGATGCTAGGAGCATTGAAGAGCGGATAGCCTGCCAGCTCCATATCCGGAGAAATGGTTCCCTCAAAGTCTGCAATGGCAAAATCAGCCTGCTCTATCCAGGGTTTAACATAGGTGAAATTCTCAGAAAAATCATAGCTTCCATCCACTTGCTCTGCCCCCCAGAGAATCGGCAAATGGTAAAGTAGGTCTCCGTGAGCCATAATTCGAGCAGTCCTTACTCCCTTATCTCCTTGGGTTTGACCAGTCTCTTCTTGTAACTGAATTTCCGAGCTAGGTGTAAATTGTTCCAAGACAAAAATAAGCCCCAACAAAAACAGTGCTAGACAAGCAATAAATACTAATTGTTGTCGGCTTCTTATTGAGGATACTCTCTTAGAACGGCTATAGGTTCTAGGATTTGACATCTTCTCACCTCCTCTTTCCTTATCCTTATTATACGCTTTTTATCCTCAAAAATCTATAGAAAAAACGGGAATAAATCCCCGCTTCCTCCTAGTCAATATACTGCAACTTTCCACGGAAATCTTCAATGGTTTCATAGCCCTTTTCTGCCATAATAGCCTGCAATTCAGCAGTAATGCGTTCAAAGGCAAATAGACCTTCCTTTTGCAGAGTTGTGCCGATTTGAACCATGCTAGCGCCGCAGAGAATGTGTTCAAAAGCGTCACGACCTGTCAAAACACCGCCTGTTCCGACAATCTGGATTTCAGGTTTCAACCGTTGGTAAAAGGCATGGACATTGGCCAAGGCAGTCGGTTTGATGTATTCGCCTCCGATACCACCAAAACCATTTTTAGGCTTGATAACCACCTGCTCATCTTCAATATAAAGTCCATTGCCAATGGAGTTGACACAGTTGACAAATTTTAATGGAAATTGATTAAAAATAGCGGCTGCCTGATCAAAGTGTACAATATCAAAATAAGGTGGCAATTTGATGCCCAGCGGTTTGGTGAAGTAGCTAAATACCTCTCGCAAGATGGTTTCCGTCGTTTCAAAGTCATAGGCAATCTGCGGTTTTCCAGGAACGTTTGGACAGGAGAGATTAAGCTCAACAAGTCCTTTAAAATCACTTGCCTCTACCGTTTTCAAAATCTCATGCGTTTCATCGGGCGACATCCCCACCAAAGACAAGACAAAAGTTCTATCTGGCTCCTGTTCCTGCAAGACCAAGAGGTAGTCCAAATAATAACGGAGTCCCTGATTGGGCAAGCCCATAGAGTTGATAGAACCAAGGGGCACATTTTGATAACGGGGTTCTGGATTGCCCGCTCGGTAGTCCAAGGTTGCTGTTTTGGTCACAAAGGTCCCTGCCGCTGAATCCTTGACGGCTTCCAATTCTTCCTTGGTCATACACCAAACCCCTGCCGCATTCATCAGACAGTTGTCAAATGCAAATCCACCCAGTGTCGTTGCTGTTGAAACCATGATTTCCTCCTAGTGATTGTTTCGTTTGACTGATTATACCATATCTTCTTGACCAACCCAATGGATTGCTGTCAATGTTCGCCTTTGCTTAAATTTTTATTAAAAATATTCAGAATAATGTATTTTTTACTTTACAAGAACCCACCTTGGTGCTATAATAAGTTCAGTTCTATTAAATTGTCAGACAATTTAATAAAATATAAAGAAATCAGGTGATCCTATGTCAAATGCAAAAGCTTATATTGCCCAATCATTTGAAGCTATTAAAGCTCGCAACCCACACGAAACTGAGTTCCTTCAAGCTGTAGAAGAACTCTTCTCTACACTTGAGCCTGTTTTTGAAGCACACCCAGAATATATCGAAGAAAACATCTTGGCCCGTATCGTTGAGCCTGAGCGTATCATCAGCTTCCGTGTTCCATGGACAGACAAAGATGGAAATATTCAAGTCAACCGCGGCTACCGTGTTCAGTTCAACTCAGCTGTAGGTCCTTACAAAGGCGGTCTTCGCTTCCACCCAACTGTAAACCAATCTATCTTGAAGTTCCTAGGTTTCGAGCAAATCTTTAAAAACGTCTTGACTGGTCTTCCAATCGGCGGTGGCAAAGGTGGTTCAGACTTTGACCCTAAAGGCAAAACAGACGCTGAAATCATGCGTTTCTGTCAAAGCTTCATGACTGAATTGCAAAAACACATCGGACCTTCACTTGACGTTCCTGCTGGTGACATCGGTGTTGGTGGTCGTGAAATCGGCTATATGTACGGTCAATACAAACGCCTTCGCCAGTTTGATGCAGGTGTCTTGACTGGTAAACCTCTTGGTTTCGGTGGTTCATTGATCCGCCCAGAAGCTACTGGTTACGGCTTGGTTTACTTCACTGACAATATGTTGGCAGCAAACGGTAAATCCTTCAAAGACCAAACAGTCCTTATCTCAGGTTCTGGTAACGTTGCCCAGTATGCTGTTCAAAAAGCGACTGAACTCGGTGCTAAAGTTATCTCTGTTTCAGACTCAAATGGTTACATCATTGACGAAACAGGTATCGACTTCGACCTCTTGGTGGACATCAAAGAAAAACGCCGTGCTCGTTTGACAGAATACGCTGCAGAAAAAGCATCTGCTAAATACTTCGAAGGTTCTGTATGGAACTACGATGGCAAGGCTGACATTGCCCTTCCATGTGCCACTCAAAACGAAATCAATGGCGAGCAAGCTGCTGCCCTTGTGAAAAATGGCGTTTACTGTGTGGCTGAAGGTGCCAACATGCCATCAGACCTTGACGCTATCAAAGTCTACAAAGAAAATGGCGTTCTTTACGGTCTTGCTAAAGCAGCAAACGCTGGTGGTGTAGCTGTATCTGCCCTTGAAATGAGCCAAAACAGCCTTCGTCTTTCATGGACTCGTGAAGAAGTAGACGGCCGTCTCAAAGATATCATGGCCAACATCTTCAATACAGCCAAAGAAACTGCTGAAAAATACAACCTTGGTACAGACTACCTTGCAGGTGCTAACATTGCAGCCTTCGAGCAAGTTGCGGATGCAATGATTGCTCAAGGATTAGTGTAAGAAAACTTTTAGCATTCCATACTATAGTAAAAAAACTCCCAAATTGACGTGCCAATTTGGGAGTTTTTCTAATACTGCTATCGACAAACAGCCCCATCAGAACTGCCTATTTTCATTCTAAATCTACTCTCTGAGTTAGCGCCAAGCCGCTCACCTTATTTTCAACTAGGAATACAGATGAAACTTCCTAGCCAAAAGACCCTGCCCAAAGGGAATTGGACAAGGTCTTTTATACTGTCTTCGTTTACTTAGTCAAAATTTGGAGGGTTTCAAGGAGTTGGTCCACATGGACTTCAACCGTATCGCCTGTTCCCTTGATTTTCACTTCGACGATGCCGTCCGCTGCTTTTTTACCAACGGTCACACGGATTGGCAAGCCAATCAAGTCGCTGTCAGAGAATTTAACACCGACACGCTCATTACGGTCATCTGTCAAGACTTCATAACCAGCTCCGACCAAGCTCGCTTCGATAGACTGAGTAAAGGCCATAGCTTCTTCATCTTTGACATTGACTGGAATCAAATGCACATCAAACGGTGCCAATTCTTTAGGGAAGTTGATACCCCAAGCGTAACGGTATTCACCTTTTGGTGTCTTGTTAACAAAGAGACGAGCGTGTTGCTCCAGAACTGCCGACAAGAGACGGCTAACACCGATTCCGTAGCATCCCATGATAATCGGCATTGAACGACCATTCTCATCCAAGATATTGGCATTCATGCTATCTGAATAGCGGGTGCCAAGTTTGAAAATATGACCGATTTCAATACCTCGAGCAAAGTTGAGAACGCCGTGTCCGTCTGGAGAAGGCTCGCCTTCCTTGACTTCGCGAATGTCCACATACTCCGTCACTTGGAAATCACGTCCCGCATTGGCACCTGTGTAGTGGAAACCGTCTTTGTTGGCACCGACAACAGCATTTTTCACATCTTGCACCTTACGGTCTGCAATAATCTTGATGCTTTCTGGCAAGCCGACTGGTCCCAGGGAACCAAAACCTGCACCGAAGATTTTTTCAGCATCCGCTGGGCTAGCAGCATCAAAGAAATCTGCGCCAAGGTGGTTTTTCAACTTGACATCGTTCACTTGGTCATTGCCAACAAGCAGGGCAACAACAGGCTCACCGTCTGCCATAAAGAGCATGGTTTTGATGGTTTGCTCTTCATCGACATTCAAGAAGGCAGCAACTTCGTCGATCGTTTTGGCATCTGGCGTCGCTACTTTAACCAAGTCTTCTTCGACGGCAACTGCTGTACTTGGTTTGTATTCGCTAGTTGCCATCTCCAAATTGGCAGCGTAGCCTGATTCGCTAGAATAGGCGATGGTATCTTCACCAGACACAGACCAAGCCAAGAGTTCCGCCTTGATCGCTTCAAGAACATCCTCTGGGATTTCTTCAAAAGAAGCAACCGACTTGTCCAAGACAACCCAACGGTCCAGGTCAGTACGGTCTGGTGTGATAGCCATAAATTCCTGACTATCCTTACCGCCCATGGCACCACCGTCACCGATGATAGCCTTGAACTCCAAGCCTGCACGAGTGAAAATAGCCTCATAGGCACGCTTGTAATCATCGTAGGTCTGGTCCAAGCTCTCGTAGCTAGCATGGAAGCTGTAGCCATCTTTCATGATGAACTCGCGACCACGGAGAAGACCGTTACGCGGGCGTTTTTCATCACGGTATTTTGGCTGGATTTGGTAGATGTTGAGCGGCAACTGTTTGTAAGACTGGACCGCATCACGCGCCAAAAGGGTCACTGTTTCTTCGTGAGTTGGTCCCAAGATAAAGTCAGAGCCTTCGCGGTTTTTGAGCTTGTAGAGGTCATCGCCATAGGTTTCGTAACGCCCTGACTCACGCCAGATGTCCGCTGACAAGAGAGCTGGCGCCAAAAATTCAATAGCATCAATCTTGTCAAACTCCTCACGCATGATATTTTTTGCTTTTTCAATGACACGGTTAGCCAATGGCAAGTAGCTGTAAATACCAGCAGAAATCTGACGGACATAACCCGCACGCAACATCAAAGCGTGGCTAATCACCGACGCATCCGAAGGCATCTCCCGCAAAGTAGGGATAATCATTTTAGACTGTTTCATATTAAGATACAAAGGGCGTGGAAACCAAAGCAAAAATAGGAAATCATTGCAGTGTGCTAACACACAAAATGATTTATCTTTTTTGCACAGGTTTCAGCCCGTGTTCAATTCCTTTCGTAGTTTACTTGATTAGAAATCACAGAAGTCGCTTTTCAAACCCTCGCTGACGCTCGAGTTCAATTACGAACCTCCTCAGTTCCTTTCATCATTTGTTTATCAGGAAGACACAGGTTTCAGCCCGTGTTCAATTCCTTTCGTAGTTTTTATTTAGAAGAAGACACGCATAATGTCATTCCAGGTCACGACTAGCATAAGAACGACCATGATGGCAACTCCTGCTAGAGTGATATAGGATTCTGTTTCTGGTTTAAGTGGCTTTCTGCGAATCCCTTCTAAAATGTTCATGACAATCTTACCACCATCCAAAGCTGGTATTGGGATAAGGTTGAAAATACCGATATTGATCGACAACATGGCCATCAGATTAAAGACTGAGAACCAGCCATTTGCGGCAGCTTGATTGCTGACAGAATAAATGGCAACCGGTCCGCCCAACTGCTTGACATCAAAGTTGGCAATCAGATTCTTTAAGGCTGTTACAACGATAAGGGCTGTTTCTCCTGCTTGCTGGAAACCTCCAACAATCATATCAAAGAAACCTGTTTTTAAAATGGGCGAAACGCCAATTCGATAACTATCCTCAACCTTTTCAGCCGTAACTGTGAGCGATTTTTCAGCTCCTTCATGTTCTACGACCAAATCAAAACTTGGAGCTGTAGTCGCTTCCGCTGCGGACTGACTAATGGCGCTAGCAATTTCCGTATAAGTATCCGTTGCTTGACCATTGATAGACAAGATCTTATCACCCGTAACGATGCCTGCAGCCTGTAAAGCCCCTCCATCTGTCACACGAACCGCATTAGTCGTTGGGTCAGCAACCCCACCCTGAGCAAAAATCAGCATGATGAAAATGAAAGTACCCAAAATAAAGTTATTCATAGGACCAGCAAAGTTGGTCATCAATCGACCCCAAACGGTCGCATGCTGGTATTGAACATCCAGCGGAGCAATGCGAACTTCCGTTCCATCCTCCTCTACAATCGTAGCATCGTGATCAACCTTGTAGGTCTTGCTTTCATCTAATACCAAGCCTGTGATTTCTAGCTTTTCCTCGAAATCAAAACTAGTCACATTCATGGGTAAGCTAACATTATCAAGCTGTTTTCCAGAAAGATTGATACGGGTGACAATGCCATCTGCGTTCAAGGTCAAACTAGCAGGCGTCCCCGTCTTAATTTCGGTCTTATCTTCACCCCAACCAGCCATACGCACATAGCCACCAAGAGGAAGAATACGGATAGTATAAGCCGTCCCATCTTTACCAATGTGAGCAAAGATTTTAGGGCCCATACCAATGGCAAATTCTCTGACAAGGATACCCGATTTTTTGGCAAAGTAGAAATGCCCAAATTCATGAACAACTACAATCACACCAAATATAAAGATAAAGGCTAAAATTCCCTTCATAGTCCCTCCTTAAAACAGTCCAAAGAAGTGCATGATAGGAAAGACAAAGATCATACCATCAAAGCGGTCTAAAATACCACCATGACCAGGAATCAAATTGCCAGAATCCTTAACACCAAAGTGGCGCTTAATAGCACTTTCTGCTAAATCACCAAATTGAACAAAAGCAGAGAAGATGGCCACCAATACCAACATCAAGAAGAAGGGGTAACCTGCTCGAAGGCTCTTATCAACCAATAAGAAAATAATCGACAAGACGAGAGCTGAGCCAATCCCACCAAAAAAACCTTCCACCGTCTTATTGGGTGATACTTTTGGTAATAACTTTCTTCGACCAAATTGGCGACCAACCAGATAAGCCCCAATATCCGTTGCCCATACAATACAAAGTGCAAACAATACCTTATTCAAGCCATCAGTCCGTGCCAACAGCAAATTATGAAAACCAATCCCTACATAAAAACTAGATGCAATCGGAAAAACCACATCCGAGTAGTTGTACTGTCCCAAATTAAAAACGGTCGTTCCGAGAAGAAGGAAGACGACAATAGCATAGGCTGTGTAGTTGCCATCCGTTGGTAAAAAAGTCAGGTAATTCTGCAAGGGCAAGGTCAAAACCAAACTTGCCAGCATAGCTAGAACCCCTTCAATCGAATTGGGAGCCAACTGTTTCATTTTGAGCAATTCAGCCGTGGCGATGATTGCCAATAGGCCTACAAAGAAATGAAAAGCGGTTCCCCCAAGCAATACAAAAGGCAGGAAGACCACAAAAGCAATCCCTCCAAATACCACTCGTTTCTGCAAATCGTTTGTCATAACCTCTCCTTACACGCCACCAAAACGCCTGTGGCGACGGTTGTATTCTTTAATAGCTAATTTCAGTGCCTCACCATCAAAATCTGGCCAAGCAATATCTGTAAAATACAGCTCACTATAGGCTGTCTGCCAAGGCAAGAAATTACTCAATCGCAATTCTCCACTGGTCCGAATAACCAAATCAGGATCACGAAGAGCAGGCGATAGACTTCCAGTATAGAGATAGTCCGCAATCAGCTTTTCATCAATATCCCCTGGATTAAACTTGGCATCCAAGACATCTTGTGCAATGGCCTTGATTGCTCGGGTCACTTCATCACGCCCACCGTAGTTCAGGGCAAAATTCAAAATCAAACCCGTATTATTCTTGGTTTTTTGCTCTGCCTTGTACAAGGCATTCAAAGTAGGCTCTGGAAGCTTAGAATGGTCCCCAATCATCTGGATTTTAACATTATTGGCATGGAGTTCAGGAACATATTTATCATAAAATTCCACAGGCAAGTTCATGATAAAGGCCACTTCCTTCTCGGGTCTGGACCAATTCTCCGTCGAAAAGGCATATACCGTCAAGACTTTAACTCCCAAATCAGAAGCTGTCTTAGTTACATTTTGTAAAGCATCCATTCCAGCCTTGTGCCCCATAATTCGCGGCTGCATCCGCTTTTTAGCCCAACGACCATTGCCGTCCATGATGACCGCTATATGCTTGGGCACTTCAATAGCTGTTTCAATGCTTTCCTTCTTTTTAAATTGAAATTTAAACATGGTAGTTTCCTTAAGATAATATTTAGTCTGTTTTCTCTGTCCTACTGACAAAAAATAAGGATATAATCAGTCTATTATACCATATTTATAGGCTGTTAAGCAAAAATCAGCTAGCGCAGTCAAGCGAAAAACCGAGGCTCCCCTCGGCTTTCAAGCATCTATTCTTCAATAGCTGTTTCTGCTTCTTCTACAATAGCTGAAGCCGCTGGTGCACTGGCCACACGGTTACGAATAGCCCCACGTTCAAAGGTCAAGTAGACCCCGTCCACATCCAAGACAACCTTCTTCTCATCGATTTCATCAACAATACCAAACAGACCACCAATAGTCACAATTTCATCACCTTTTTTAATTTGGCTGAGTACTTCTTGGCGTTGTTTTTGTTGTTTGCGCTGTGAATAAAACATGAAACCAACCATAGCCACCATGATTAGGGGTAAAAATAAACTTTCCATACGGAACACCTCATTCAATTTTTGATAGGTTTGATTATATCAAATTTTTTCTATGTGGGCAAAGAAAAGAATAACTTCCTCTCATCCTTAGAGAACATCAGTAAGGGTAGATCTCAGATAAATGAATAATCTTCTGAACCGCCCATGCTGTTGACATAAGCAAGAGTATAATTCCAACTACTACTAATATCAGCCGTCCCTTTTTGGAAACTTGTTTAGGAAGCCCGTATCCCAGTGCAAACCCAGATAAGGGAAAGACCCATAATCCTGAAAATTGATAGGTAAATGGTAACAAGAGCCCCACCATTAAGCTGATATAGTGGTAAATTTTATTCCCCAAACGAGGCAAGGACCATGCAACTACAAAGGCAATGTAGCTGACAGAGGCTGTCAAAATCAATAAAATGATCCCGGCAATAAAAAACGCTATCATACTCTTATCCCCTCATATCCTCAAGGTACATTTGTAAGGCGGCCTCTAGTTGCTCCATACACTCTCAAGGATGTTGGTCTGTTCACGACCTGGTCCGACTGAGAAGGTTGAGATACGTACGCCGACCAATTCGCTGATACGACGAACATAGTTGCGAGCCGCTTCTGGCAATTCATCCAGGCTACGTACACCTGTGATGTCTTCAGACCAACCTGGCATTTCTTCGTAGATTGGTTTGCAGCGTTTGAGTTGTTCCAAACTTGCTGGGTAGTGGTCAATACGCTCACCATCCAAATCGTAAGCCACGCAGATTTTCAAGGTCTCAAGACCTGACAAGACATCAATCGAGTTGAGGGACAAGTTGGTAATACCTGACACACGGCGACTATGGCGCATGACAACAGAGTCAAACCAACCGACACGGCGTGGACGGCCAGTTGTTGTACCGTATTCTTTACCGATTTCACGGATACGTTCTCCGATTTCATCGTGCAATTCAGTCGGGAATGGTCCATCACCAACACGGCTAGTGTAGGCCTTACATACACCAACAACCTTGTCAATCTTGCTTGGTCCGACACCGCTACCGATAGTCACTCCACCCGCAACTGGGTTTGAAGAAGTAACGAATGGATAGGTACCTTGGTCAATATCCAACATAACCCCTTGCGCACCTTCAAACAAGACACGTTTGCCTTGGTCGAGGGCATCGTTCAAGATAACAGAGGTATCTGTTACATATTTTTTAATTTCTTGACCGTAAGCGTAGTATTCTTCAAAGATTTCGTCAAACTCAATCGGAGTTGATTCATACATTTTCTCAAACAAACGGTTTTTCTCAGCCAAGTTTGTTTTCAAACGCTCTGCAAAAATCTCCTTGTCCAAGAGGTCTGCGATACGGATACCAACGCGCGCTGCCTTATCCATGTAAGCTGGACCGATACCCTTGTTGGTAGTACCAATCTTGTTCTCACCTTTGGATTCTTCCTGCAACTGGTCCAATTTGATGTGATAAGGCAAGATGACATGTGCGCGGTCTGAAATCCGCAAATTATCTGTCGTCACACCTGAATCGTGGAGGTAGTTGATTTCCTTAACCAAGGATTTTGGATTGACAACTACACCATTTCCGATAACCGAAATCTTTTCTGGGAAGAAAATTCCAGACGGAATCAAGTGCAACTTATACTTGGTGCCGTCGATAACGATAGTATGTCCTGCATTATCTCCACCTTGATAGCGCGCGATTACTTCAGCATTAGCAGACAAGAAGTCTGTAATTTTACCCTTACCTTCGTCGCCCCATTGGGTTCCTACAACAACTACTGATGTCATATTCACTCTTTCTCTGAACTAGCTGACCAGTCCAGCCTTTCTTCTACTTCTGGCAGGAATCTCACCTGCAAGTTTCGTTTTACAATCCATTCTACCAAAAAACGAACATTTTTTCAAGAATTTCCAATATTTTCGTTTATGTCGGATGTTATTCCCTGTCGCATTGTTTTTAATCTCAAAATACGAACAAACGTTTGTTCTGAACATTTTTAAATTTGTTTTTGATAGGAATTTCCGAAGACTCCTCATCCTTTCCTTTTACCAACTTCATTTTTTCTTTCAAAACGTAGCAGAAATTTGTATTTGTTTTACAAACTAGATAAAATTGGTGTAAGACACTATCAGAAATTGGACGGATTGCTTATGTTACAGAAATTATCTCCAAATAGCCCCATCCTCCAAGCCACATTTGGTTTGGAACGGGAATCCTTACGAATAAATAGCGACAACCGCGTTGCTCAGACACCACACCCTGAAACATTGGGTTCACGCAGTTTTCACCCCTATATCCAGACCGATTACAGCGAGCCACAACTAGAACTGATTACACCCGTGGCTCATTCGACCAAGGAAGCCCGTCGTTTCCTCGGAGCCATCACGGATGTAGCGGTGCGGTCTATGGAAAAAACGGAATACCTATGGCCCCTGTCCATGCCACCTGTGATTTCAGCGGATGAAATTCAGATTGCTCAGCTGGAAAGTGACTATGAGTATCAGTACCGTGTTGGTTTGGCAGAACGCTATGGTAAGTTGCTCCAGTCTATGTCAGGCATCCACTACAACTTCGAGCTCGGCAAGGACCTGACCCAGCAACTCTTTGAAGCCAGCGATTACGACGACCTCATCACCTTCAAAAACGCCCTCTATCTCAAGCTGGCTCAGAATTTCCTACGCTACCGCTGGCTCTTGACCTACCTCTACGGAGCTAGCAGTCTGGCTGAAAAAGGATTTTTGACTGATGAAATCGGCTGCGTGCGGTCCATCCGCAACTCCAACTACGGCTATGTCAACGCCCCCGATGTCCGCATCTCCTTCTCTTCTTTGGAGCAATATGTGACCGACATCGAGCAGGCGGTTGCTAGCGGTCAGCTGTCTGCCGAAAAGGAGTTTTACTCTGCTGTCCGCCTCCGTGGTGCCAAGACCAGTCGGGACTACTTGACCAAGGGCATCACCTACCTGGAGTTCCGCAACTTCGACCTCAATCCCTTTGAGCCTCTTGCCATTAGCCAAGAAACCCTCGACACCACCCACCTCTTTGCTCTAGCTCTGCTCTGGCTTGATGACATGGAGCAGGTTGACAAGGAATTGGCTCAGGCAGCAGACCTCAACAACCACATCGCCCTCAGCCACCCCCACACTCTCCTACCAGCAGAGGCAGACGCCAACCCTATCCTGACCGCCATGAAGGCTATCGTTCAACATTTCGGACTGGACGACTACTACAGCCAGCTCATCACTCAAGTAGAGGCGGCCCTTCAAGACCCTCGTCTGACCCTTTCTGGAAAAATAGCAGAGCAGGTTGAAGACGGGTCTTTGGAACGATTTGGCCAGCAGCAAGGCAAGACTTTCCATGACTATGCTTGGACAGCGCCTTACGCCCTCAAGGGCTATGAAAACATGGAACTCTCCACCCAGATGATTCTCTTTGACGCCATTCAAATGGGCCTACATGTCGAGATTTTGGATGAAGAAGACCAGTTTCTCAAACTCTGGCATGGTGACCATGTCGAGTACATCAAAAATGGCAACATGACCTCCAAGGACAACTACGTCATTCCTCTGGCCATGGCCAACAAGGTCGTGACCAAGAAAATCTTGGACCAGGCTGGTTTTCCAGTGCCTGCGGGAGCTGAATTTTCTAACAAGGAAAATGCCCTGCGGTATTACGGACAGGTAGCCAGCTCTGCTATTGTTGTCAAACCAAAATCTACCAATTTCGGCCTAGGTATCTCTATCTTCCAAGAACCAGCGAGCCTTGCGGACTATGAAAAAGCCCTTGACATCGCCTTTTCGGAAGACAGCCATGTGCTAGTTGAGGAGTTTGTAGCGGGAACAGAGTACCGTTTCTTTATCCTTGACGGCAAGTGCGAGGCTGTCCTGCTCCGCGTCGCAGCCAATGTCGTAGGGGATGGACAGTCAACCATCCGAGAATTAGTGGACCAAAAAAATCAAGATCCCCTGCGTGGCCGTGATCACCGTTCACCGCTTGAAATCATTAACTTGGGCGACATCGAACTGCTTATGTTAGAGCAACAGGGCTACACACCTGATACTGTTTTGCCAGAAGGCCTTCAAGCCTTTCTGCGTGGCAATTCCAACATCTCTACCGGTGGCGACTCTATTGATATGACCGATCAGATGGACGAGACCTACAAGCAACTGGCTGCCGATATGGCGACTGCTATGGGAGCTTGGGCCTGCGGTGTAGATTTGATTATTCCTGACTGCACCAAGCCAGCCAGCAAAGACGAGCCCAACTGTACCTGCATCGAACTCAACTTCAACCCTGGCATGTACCTGCATACCTATACCTACGCAGGACCTGGTCAGAGCATTACACCGAAGATTTTGCGGAAGTTGTTTCCTGAACTTTAAGAGGCTGGGGAAAAGCCCAGCACCTCTTCTCAGAGTTCGTGTCAACATCTCAGCGCAGTGGTTGATTGGCAGATTTGTTCGTGTTTTACACTCCAAATCTGACCTAATCAACTGTGCGGGGGTGGGAAGACGAACTCTTTTTAGACTGGTCGAGTTCTTTCCCACTCCCATTTTCTCCACTTGTGCTATAATAATCCTTATGGATAAAATTATTAAGACTCTATCAAAAAGCGGGCATTTTCGTGCCTTTGTGCTGGACAGCACAGAAACCGTGAAAACAGCCCAAGAAAAACACGATACTATGGCGTCGTCCACCGTTGCACTGGGCCGCACTCTCATTGCCAATCAAATTTTAGCTGCCAATGAAAAAGGCGACACCAAGATCACCCTGAAAATCTTGGCCAGCGGTGCTGTTGGGGCTATCATCTCCGTTGCCAATACCAAAGGTCAGGTCAAGGGCTACATTCAAAATCCAGACTTGGATTACAAACGGACAGCGACTGGCGAAGTCATCGTTGGACCTCTTGTGGGGAACGGACAATTCCTAGTCATCACAGACTACGGAACAGGTCATCCTTACAACTCCATGACGCCTTTGATTTCTGGTGAAATCGGTGAAGACTTTGCCTACTTCCTAACAGACAGCCAGCAGACGCCTTCTGCGGTGGGGCTCAATGTATTGCTGGACGAGGAAGACAAGGTCAAGGTGGCTGGCGGATTCTTGCTGCAAGTTCTGCCAGGTGCGACTGAGGCTGAGATTGCCCGTTTCGAAAAACGTATCCAAGAAATGCCTGCCATCTCCAGCTTGCTGGCTTCTGAAAACCACATAGAAGCTCTGCTATCCGCCATTTATGGCGACGACGACTTCAAACGACTGTCAGAAGAAGAAATCGGCTTTGTCTGCGACTGCTCTAAGGACCGCTTCCTCGATGCTCTAGCTAGTTTGCCAAAAACCGACCTGCAAGAGATGAAAGACGAGGACAAGGGCGTGGACATCACCTGTCAATTCTGCCAGACCCATTACCACTTTGACGAAAACGATTTGGAGGAACTCATCAATGGCTAATCTCAACACTCCTTTTATGATTGGTGATGTGGAAGTCCCCAATCGCTGCGTGCTAGCCCCTATGGCTGGCGTGACCAACTCGGCCTTCCGCACCATTGCCAAAGAAATGGGCGCAGGCCTGGTCGTTATGGAAATGATTTCTGAAAAAGGCCTTCTCTACAACAACGAGAAGACCCTCCACATGCTCCATATCGACGACAACGAATACCCCATGTCCATCCAGCTTTTTGGTGGCGATGCCGAAGGACTGAAACGGGCTGCCGACTTCATCCAGAAGAACACCAAGGCCAACATCGTGGATATCAACATGGGTTGCCCTGTCAACAAGGTCATCAAGAATGAGGCCGGTGCCAAGTGGCTCAAGGACCCCGACAAGATTTACCACATCATCAAGGAAGTGACCTCAGTCCTCGATATTCCCTTGACTGTTAAAATGCGGACGGGTTGGAACAATACCGACCTAGCGGTCGAAAATGCCCTGGCCGCAGAAAGTGCCGGCGTGTCTGCCCTAGCCATGCACGGACGGACCCGCGAGCAGATGTACACAGGAACCGTTGACCTGGAAACCCTCACCAAGGTAGCCAGCAGCCTGACCAAGATTCCTTTCATCGCAAACGGCGACATCCGCACTGTCGAAGATGCCCGCCAGCGAATCGAGGAAGTCGGAGCTGATGCCGTCATGGTCGGACGGACTGCTATGGGCAATCCTTACATCTTCAACCAAATCAACCACTATCTTGAAACTGGAGAAGTCCTGCCCGACCTCTCCTTCGATGACAAACTCAATGTCGCCTTCGACCACCTGACCCGACTGACCAATCTCAAGGGCGAGTCAGTTGCCGTCCGCGAATTCCGTGGCCTTGCTCCCCACTATCTCCGTGGCTCAGCAGGTGCTGCCAAAATTCGTGGCGCCGTTGCCAAGGCAGAAACCATTGAGCAGGTCCAAGAACTCTTTGACCAGGCACGAGAAGCTTATCAAGAACGGATTGCCAAATAAGACAATCTAGCAGGTATAAACTCGCTAACAATGAAAAAACGCATAAAACCAAGGTTATGACCTGATTTTATGCGTTTTTTCGTATAGATTACTACATGTTTAGTAACGATAATCGGGGTCGTAATGAATGTAGATACTATTCTTATCGTCGTATTCGTAGGTTAATTTCCAACGGTTGATAATACGAATAGAATTTTTATCTGGTAACCATCTTAGCAAGGCTAAAAGTGTACAATCTGGTTCTTTGCTATAGAGAACCAGTTCTGTTTCATCATTTCCGATGAACACATTTAAATTTGGATGAACATGGATAGTATACTGTCTAAATGAATACTGTTTCACTCAACTCCCTCCTCTTCCATAGAATAAATAGTTACCGAGTTACCTGAGATTTCATGCTCCACACCCCAAAATGTATCTACCAAAAGTCTACCCTCTTTAGAAAGTTTTACCTGACAGCAGATTGCAGTATGGTCTGGAAAGATAACTAATATCTCATCATTTCCATCATAAACTGGGTGTAGTTTTTCAGAAATCTTAATTTCAAAATGATTTAGTTGAAATGATTTCATTAAATCCTCCTAATTGAACTATGGTCGTAGATAGTTTCCATACTTGTCGTATGTACCTAATGGTTTACCGTTTCTGTTGAATAGTTTCCAATAGCTCCCTCCATGAGGTCCATTTCCGGAATTGACTGACCAATCTCTCACAACATAAGTTCCTCTTGGTCCGAAATATGTACCAGCTCTACCAGATGCTGCTGTTCCAAATCTATTTGAAAATCCTGATAGATTTATATGAGATAATCTACCACCACCTTCAAGGTTTGAGTTATGAATAGACCTAGTTTCGATAGGTGTTTCAATCCGACTAGCAGCCTGAACAGATGACATTGATGACATAACTGTAATCAATACAGTAAACAAGCAAATAAAACAAGTGATAGTTTTTTCCAAAAGATTCTTTTTCATAAGAACCACCTCCTTTTTTTGATGAGTATATAGTAACAAATAAAATTACAATAGTCAAAAAAAATTGTATTTTCTTGTACATATACAAGGCATCTCCGAACGTTCGTTAAAATACATGGAGCTTTCGTAAAAATCAGTAATAAAAAACGCATAAAACCAAGGTTATGACCTGGTTTTATGCGTTTTTTCTATACTGTTTTACATGCTTTCCTTTCCAAAAAAGGCCAGAAAGGCAGGGGCAATGTAATCATGGTATTGTTGAGGATGTTCACGAATGAGGGTGGCTGAAATACCAAATTTTCTAGGACTATAATGGGCTTGATAGCCTCGCCTATGCAGTTCCTGAGCGTATTCTTCCTCGGACACATAGAAGACTGGCACTTGATTTTCAGACAGGTCCAACAAAGCAAGCAAGCGGTCTAACCAAAGATCCCAGCCATCTGGATAGGCTGGCAAGTCGGTTTCATCAAGCGCATAAACTCTCACCAAATCATCTTTCTTAAACTGCTCTTGAGCAAATTGAAAACGTTTGGCCAGGTCTAAACCTATCCTATCCCCACGATCCTTGTCATATCCTGAAACCACCACACAAACCTGACCACAAGCCAACTTTGCTCGTTCAATCAAATCCAAATGCCCCTTGTGCATGGGAGCAAAGGTTCCAAAAACGACTGCTACGGTTTGTTTCATACCTTACCTTTCACACCCGAAAACCATTTTATTGCGGCAGATAAAGTCCTCACAATCTGCTTCTAAAAGCGGTCTTAGTTCTACCATTTTTCCTCCTATTTGACCACATCAAATTTGAGTTCTTCGCCCTTTACCCCAACCTTCAAGGTCGAACCAGTAGCCAAGTCACCACGGAGTAACATTTCTGCCAATGGATCTTCCAATTTGGTTTGTATGAGTCTACGAAGAGGACGAGCCCCCATTTCTGAGTCGTAACCTTGTTTAGCCAATAACTTGAGGGCGGACGGTTGCAGTTTAAGGGTAATGCCTTTCTCAGCTGTTACAACCAACAACGGTTTAACCATGACCTTGACAACATCCTGCATATGGGACTCTGTCAAGCTATGGAAGACAACTTTCTCGTCAATACGGTTGATAAATTCTGGACGATAGGCTTTTTTCAATTCCTCAAAAATGCGTTTCTCCACTTCCTTATGGTCCTTAGACAAATCAAGGGCACCAAAACCAACTGTCTTATCATCCCGAAGGGCTGTTGCTCCAAGGTTTGACGTCATGATGATAATGGTATTGGAGAAATCAACCTTTCGTCCCTTACTGTCCGTCAAGACACCATCATCCAAAACCTGCAAGAGCACATTGAAAATATCTGGATGGGCTTTTTCAACCTCGTCAAAAAGAAGAACAGAATAAGGTTTGTTCCGAACTTTTTCTGTCAATTCACCACCCTCTTCATAGCCCACGTAGCCTGGAGGGGCACCGTTTAAACGGCTGGCAGCGAATTTCTCCATGTATTCAGACATGTCAAAACGGATAAGGGCTGATTCGTCATCAAAGAGGACTTCTGCCAAGGCCTTGGCTAGCTCTGTCTTACCGACACCAGTTGGCCCTAAGAACATAAAGGAACCAATTGGTCTGCGACCCGTCCGAATACCTGACTGATTACGGCGGATAGCCCTGCTGACTGCAGAAATGGCTTCTTCTTGCCCGATGACACGCTTGTGCAATTCTGCTTCCAGGTTCAAATACTTCTTGGTATCTGACTGGCTGAGCTTGGCTACAGGAATACCTGACAAGCGACTGAGGGTTTCTAAAACATCCTCTTCCGTCACTTCTAAGTCATAGTGTTGACTTGTCTTCGTAGCTTCTTTTGCCTCAAGTAAGAGCTTGCTGGCGGTCTTGTATTTTCGAGCCATCAGCGCTTTATCAATGCTGGTCAGACCTGTTTCTTCTGCCTGACCTTTCACCCGATTTTGTACTGTCGCACTGGCTTCATCTAGCAGGTCAATGGCAGAATCTGGCAGATTTTTGCTGGTCAAATATCGCTTAGCGTAGATGACAGCAGTTTCAACAGCAGTATCTCCAATACGGACCCTATGGTATTTCTCAAAAGTCCCTTTAAGGCCTGTCAAAATGGCAATACTGTCCTCAACTGTCGGCTCTTCAATCGTCACCTTGGCGAAACGGCGAACCAAGGCCGCATCCTTCTCAATATGCTTCTGATACTCCGTTTGAGTCGTCGCACCAACTGTACGTAGGGTACCACGAGCCAGAGCAGGTTTGAGAATATTGGCCGCATCCAGAGTCGAATCAATCCCTGACCCTGAACCCATAATGGTATGCAGCTCGTCAATGAAAAGAATGACCTGACCGTCCTCTTCAATATCGTTGATGATATTGTTCATCCGCTCTTCAAAGTCACCACGGAAACGGGTCCCTGCAATGACATTCATCAGGTCTAGCTCCAAGACACGCATCTGAGCCAGACTAGCAGGTACATCACCAGCAGCAACACGCTGGGCAAGACCTAAAGCAAGGGCTGTTTTACCGACACCCGCATCGCCCACCAAAACTGGATTGTTTTTTGTCTTGCGGGAAAGGATTTGAATCATCCGTGAAATCTCAGCATCACGGCCAATGACTGGCTCCATCTTGCCTTCGCGGGCTAAAGCGGTCAAATCACGGGTATAGTCCTCCAATCCACCTGTTTGCGGACCTGGAGGCATGCCCATCATCTGTCCAACATTGGCAGGCTTGGCCTTACCCACTTTCATCAAGCCACGAACAGCCTTCATATCTTCTTTGGTGAAACCAGCACGGCTTTCCAAACTCTTACGCAAGTCCACAAAACGAATCTTATCATCAGAGTCTTCAAAGTGAAAACCGACCTTGTCTAAAATCAGACTGGCTGTCGACCGTCTGTTCAAGAGCATGGCTAGGAAAAGATGTTCCGTTCCCAGCTCCTTGGCCTTGACCACTTCCGCAATCTTTTTAGCCAAGCTTGCCGTTTCATCCAAACGTTTCGAAGATGGCAGGATACGGAAGCTCTCCAAGTCTTCACGATAGACCTTCTCTGTCACGACAAAGGTCGCATGTTCATAATCCGAAATCGAAACAGGATATTCTGCCAAGACAGCTCCTGCAACCGTATCGTGATTGATGACAAAGGACAGGAGAATATGCCAGGTTTCCAAATACTCACAGGCATAACGCTGGGCGACCAACTGGGCATCTTCAAATACCCTTTGTAAACCAGTTGAAATTTTCATGAATTTAATCCTCTTTCCTATCTAAACGCCGTAAGACCTGGCGCATCATCCGAGCGCGAATACTATCTGCATCCCTGCCCAAGACCTCATCCGAACCCGTTGCCAAAAAGAGATTACCCTCCCGTTCTGTCATCAAGTTCTCATCAAACAGCAACTGTAAAATATCTGCATAGACTGTTGCAGACAGTTGCTCTCCCATATTCTTTAACAAATCATGGACCAGTTCGTGCTTATCCGAAAAGGTAATCCGTCCAATGCGGATGTAGCCACCGCCACCTCGTTTGCTTTCCACAATATAACCACGACTGGCTGTAAAACGAGTTTTGATGACATAGTTTATCTGGCTGGGAACCACTTCAAACCGACTGGCCAATTCACTGCGACGCAACTCTGCCACATTGACCTGGTCCAAGATGGCTTTGATATGTTCCTCGATATAATCCGATGTATTTTTCATCGCCATAGTATCGCCTCTTTCTTTGACATTCTTTGACCATTATACCGTAAAAATAGATTTTTTTAAAGTAAAAGCAACAGAGTCGACCGTAGTAGATTTTTGAAATCAATCCTAAAATTCTTTATAATAGGAAGAAAAAGGAGTAAATAATGGATTTCAAAACATATATTCAAGATTTTATTACAATTGACGTGGAGCAGGCCCAAACTTTGCTTTCAGCAAAAGAGGGAGGCATCCTCTTCATCGGCCGTGCCACCTGCCCTTACTGCAACCGCTTCGCACCAAAACTCCACAAGGTAGCCCAAGACAAGCAAGTGACCGTCCACTTCCTTGACTCCAGCCAAGTCAGCCCTGGACTTCAGGCCCTCCGTGACCACTACCAAGTTCCTACGGTTCCAGGCCTCCTCGTCGCTAAATCTACTGGTGTCCAAGTCCGCTGCGACTCCAGCATGACCGAAGAAGAGATTGCGGCGTTTATTCAAGGCTAATGCTAGACATTTCCTACCAAGCCAACACCTTCCGCATCTCTCATCACGGAAGACCAATCGGCAGCATCCATACCTACAGCAACCCCTACCACCAAGTCAATATCTATCTGCGACTAGATTTGGTTGATTACGATTGGACCATAGCAGAGCAGCTCTTCCAGTCCTTACAAACTTACTTAGGCGGAAAAACTCTTCAAGTTATGCTCTCTTCTGCAGAGCAGGAAAGAATCCATTTCCTCACCGCAGCTGGCTTTGTCTGCAAACGAAAATGTTACGAGTTTGAAGTGACCAAGCAAGACTTTCTCAGTCAGACAGGCACTACCAACCTAAACATAGTCCGCAAAGGCACCGCACCTTATCAAATAGCCTGTCAGCAAATTTTTGACCACTATCAAACAGTCCACCAAGACATCAATCCTTGGACTGCCAGTCAAGAAGAATTTGAAAAGGGCTTACCTGATCTGGTTTATACAGACTCAGCAAATTGTGCCTTCGTAGAAAACAATGAAATTGCCTACGTATGCGGAAAAGATGAACAAAGCTTTGGTTCCTTCATCCAAACAGTTATTTGCCAACTATTTGAACAGTATGAACAAATTAGCTTTGAGGCTGATGACTGCGATACCATTGCCATGCGTTTAGCTAACCAATTCCAATTTTTAGACAAGCCCAGCTGGGACACCTACATTTTAGACAGATAGCAAAAAGCACCGACCACAAGGCCGGTGCTTTTTAAGGAGATTATGAAAAATATTTAGGATTGATATTAGTATAACTCACTCAACCTGTTCAAACATCCGCCCTAAGACCGATTTTACCAAAAAAGAACTCCCTTTCGGAAGTTCTTGAATTGTCGAGTAAGCTTTCAATTTGCTTTTAGTAGTCGCTTCAAAGGTTTGGGAATCCTTTGAAGACTGGAGATAGTGCGAACCAAGTTCGCCTCGAAAGAGCCGTACAGCTTGTAAAGTAAGTCACATTCGTGAAGTACAGCTCTCAATATGAAAAGAACTCCCTTTCGGAAGTTCTTGAATTGTCGAGTAGTTTTTCAGTTTGCTTTTAGTACTCGCTTCAAAGGTTTGGGGAACCTTTGAAGGCTGGAGATAGTGCGAACCAAGTTCGCCTCAAAAAGAGCCGTACAGCTTGTAAAGTAAATCACATTCGTGAAGTACAGCTCTCAATATGAAAAGAACTCCCCTTCGGAAGTTCTTCTATAAATGATTATTTACCAAGAGCTGCTGCCATAGTAGCTGCAACTTCTGCTTCAAAGTCGTTTGAAGCTTTCTCGATACCTTCACCCACTTCGAAACGAGCAAATTCTACAACTGAAGCGTTTACTGAGTTCAAGTAAGCTTCAACTGTTTTGCTGTCGTCCATGATGTAAACTTGAGCAAGAAGTGTGTATGCTTGGTCAACTTGAGTGTTGTCAAGCATGAAGCGGTCCATTTTACCTGGGATGATCTTGTCCCAGATTTTTTCTGGCTTGCCTTCAGCTGCCAATTCAGCCTTGATTGCTTCTTCAGCTGCTGCGATTACTTCAGCAGTCAATTGAGCTTTTGAACCGTATTGCAAGAGTGGCAATGCTGGTTTGTCAACCATTGCACGGCTTTCGTTGTCTTGTTCGATTTTGTGGTTGATTTGTGCCAACTCATCTTTAACGAATTGCTCATCCAACTCAGTGTAAGAAAGAACAGTTGGTTTCATCGCAGCGATGTGCATTGAGATTTGTTTAGCAAGAGTTTCGTCACCACCGTCGATAACTGAGATAACACCGATACGGCCACCGTTGTGTTGGTATGCACCAAATGCTTGAGCATCTGTTTTTTCAACCAAAGCAAAGCGACGGAATGAGATTTTCTCACCGATTGTTGCAGTTGCGTTTACGTATGCTTCTTCAAGAGTTTCACCTGAAGGCATAGCCAATTTAAGAGCTGCTTCGTTGTCAGCTGGTTTACCTTCTGCAATTACTTTAGCAGTAGTGTTTACCAATTCAACGAATTGAGCGTTTTTCGCAACAAAGTCAGTTTCAGCGTTAACTTCAACAACTGCTGCTACGTTACCATCAACATAAACACCTGTCAAACCTTCAGCTGCTACACGGTCAGCTTTCTTAGCTGCCTTAGCCATACCTTTTTCGCGAAGCAATTCAATCGCTTTTTCGATATCACCTTCAGTTTCAACCAATGCTTTTTTCGCGTCCATAACGCCAGCACCTGATTTTTCACGCAATTCTTTAACGAGAGCTGCTGTAATTTCTGCCATGTCTATTCTCCTTGTTTGTATTTATAAAATAGAGGAGCGGGCTCAGCCCTGCCCCTCTAGGGTTGTTTTTTTGTTGTTAAATAATATGTAGAATTGTACGCGAGCTAAAACCGTATTGATTTTAATTCGTCTTCGTTACTTATTTTCCTTCTACAACTTCAACCAATTCTTCGATTGATTCTGTAGATGCTGGCTCAGCTGCCAATTCAGCTTCAACTGCTGCTACGCTGTCTTCACCTTGGTTACCTTCGATGATAGCGTCAGCCATTTTAGCTGTGATCAATTTAACAGCGCGGATAGCGTCGTCGTTTGCTGGGATGATAACATCGATATCATCTGGATCTGTGTTTGTGTCAACCATGGCTACAACTGGGATACCCAATTTCTTAGCTTCTTTAACAGCGATTTGCTCTTTATGTGGGTCAACAACGAACATTACATCTGGAATGCGTGGCATGTCAGCGATACCGCCCAAGAATTTTTCAAGACGAGCACGTTGTTTGTTCAACAATGCTACTTCTTTCTTAGGAAGTACTTCGAAAGTTCCATCTTCTTCCATGCGGTTGATTTCTTTCAAACGAGCGATACGTTTTTGGATTGTACCCCAGTTTGTAAGAGTTCCACCCAACCAACGGTGGTTGATGAAGTATTGACCAGCGCGGATAGCTTCGTCTTTAACAGCTTCAGCAGCTTGTTTTTTAGTACCTACGAATAAGATAACTGCGTCGTTTGCTGCAGCGTCACGAATGAATTCGTAAGCTTGATCAGCCAATTTTACAGTTTGTTGCAAGTCGATAACGTGGATACCGTTACGCTCTGTGAAGATGTACTTAGCCATCTTAGGATTCCAGCGACGAGTTTGGTGACCGAAGTGTACACCAGCCTCAAGAAGTTGTTTCATTGAAATTACTGCCATGAGTATTTCTCCTTTTTGTTTTTTCTCCTCTCCCGAACTTCGACTTGCAGCCCAACCTTTCGGCAACAAGACCACAATTGGTCCGAGATGAGTATTTGTTGCACAGCAACTCTATTAGTATATCAGAATACCTGTCTATTTTCAAGCAAAATAGTAGAGAAATTCGTCAAAAATCGGCACTTTTTCTATTCAAAGTATGTTTCTGCAACAACAGAATAAGACCCTGCCACAACATCCATTCTTTCTAACTGTCCACTGGCATTTATTCTATAAAAACCAGCTGATGGAGCAACATTGGGATCTGTCCCTTTCATATTTGGACTGCTGTGGTCTTCTCTTACCTCAATATAGACCAAGCCATCAGATGACTGAACATTTGTAACCACCTGTGCTAGAAAATCATCTTTAGTAAATGGTGTGCCATATCTTGTCGCAGCATGTGCCTTGGCCCAATTAGCTGCCTGCTCGACGGTCAAATTCTTGGTGTCTACAGACGTATTAGGAACAGTTGCCGAGCTAGTTTCAGTTGCCACTGCTGAACTTTCACCGAGAACCAAGTTTTCAAAGAAGGCTTGTAATTCCTGGTTTTTAGTCGGTCGGAAATACAAACGCTTCTCTGGATTACCCTGATTTTGCTCGGTAATCCAAGCAATCACCTGACCATCCTTAATGGTAAAGAGATAGAGGTGGGCACTTGGGAATTTTGTATTTTCAATATCCGAATAAATCCCAACTACTGCTGTTTTTCCTGCTGCCACTTGTCCAGTTTCACTCCAAACTAGATCAGGAGTTTCTCCTAGAAAATCTGGCGTCATTTGTTGCTCCGGGCCACTGAGAATACCTGAGGGCAAGGTCACACCAAAAAAGTTACCTTGACGACTTGGCCCATAAGATACATAGTATTGGGGAGGCGAGAATGATGGCCCCCATTGGTCAATCACAAAACTTCTCAATGCCTCTGCCTTACCAGCATCCCAGGGACTGACCTGACTACTTGAACTACTTGATGTAGAGGTAGAGGTAGTTGTGGTTGATGTAGTGGAACTAGTGCTTGACGAGCTAGAGGATGACGTCGATACAGATGTCGAGGTTGTTTCTTGCTTCTGACTGCCACAGGCCGCCAGCAAGCAGACGCTGGCTCCCAAAAGTAAGCATGAAATAAGTCTATTCTTTTTCATTTTATCTCTCCCATTTTAACTAATCATCTACTCGATAAAAGACACCTTGGCTAAAACTTTCTGTCGTTGCGACACTCTGGGTAGTAAAAATCCTATCCTTGCTGGTGTCCGTCTGGTCACTATGCCCTTCTAAAAATCCATAAGTATTCTGTACCCCTTTTGGAATCAGCAAAGTTGGTATGGTAGGTGAAGCCATAGCATTTGGATTGGTAATTCCTGCTAAAAGAACTTCACCTTCAAACTTGGCATTTTGTACATCAACAAAGACGGTATTGCCCTCGCCATTTACAGCCACATTTCCTTGACTATCAATCTCAATCCGATTACCACGTGCATTGACCCATTCTCCTTCCAAACTAGAAAAGTTCCCAGCTAGGATTTGTTCCAAATTCATGGACTGGACACTATCTGTTTGATCTGAACTGCTGGTTTCCGTTTCAACCATGTCAAACTCAAAATCTTCCCAGTCAAACTGACGTGGGTCCAAAAGCGCCTCTTCTTTTTTCCCAAAAACCGTAGCGAGCTTGTCCTGGATATGAAACTCTTTTTCAGATACTTGCGTGACTTGCCCATTTGCATCCAAAACCTTCAGCATACCGATAGCATCGCCTGTTCCCGAGCTCCAGCTGTAGCTAATAAATTCCCCATCATTGAACAAAGCCACTGCGCTCCTTGCACCACCATGTCCAGCCACAAAACCTTCCGCCAACAAAGAAACCTGGCCATCAATGATACCATAAAATCCCGTCACAAATACTGACCCATCTGTATTTTCAGATCCGATAAATAGTTCATTTTGACCATCCTTGTTGAGATCATAAAAGGCATAAGCAAGACTAGTCGGAGAATAGATTGCACTCTCCATGACCCAAGAATTCATCGGAAGCTGTAAACCTTGTAGGACAGCCATCATTTTTTCTACATTTTCTTTGTCCGCACTATTCGCAAAGTCAATGATTGTCTGGTAATCCGAAAAGACGGACTGATACAGTTCCTTATCATCCTTCTTGACTTGGCTCGAACTAGTTGAACTTTGCTGAGTGGATGACGAGGTTGAGGATTGTTTCGTCTGGACATTTGACTTGCTACAAGCTGCTAATGTCGCTACACAAACCAGTGCTAGAGCTAGATATTTTTTCATAATTACCTCCAAATAAAAAATAGATTGGGAACGAAAGGTATGGCTATTCTTGAACATACCGACAGTTGCTCCGACCAGCATTTCCAATTTCCACTGCCCTTTACCAGACACATTATCTGTAAATGTTTATTTTTCCACTTGACCAATTTCACTATTTAAGGTACAATATTCTTTGTTATGGCGGTATAGCCAAGTGGTAAGGCACGGCTCTGCAAAAGCTTGATCGTCGGTTCAAATCCGTCTACCGCCTTTATTATAGGATTTTATCCGAATTTATACAAGTCAAAAGCCCGATTTTTCGGGCTTTTTTGATTTTTAATTCGGTTAAATTCGGTTAAGTTTGAAAATAATTTGGGGCGAATTTTGGGCAAGAACTTTTCAAACTATCAAAAAACTCCCCACAGCTTTTCGCTATGAGGAGCATGGATATATTACAACTCAGCAATCTGGCTCAAGTTAACTTCAGCAATGGTATCATTACCAAACATAGAGATGACCATTTTGACCTTGTTGTTGTCGATTTCTGTGATTTTACCAGTGTAGTCGGTGAAGGCACCGTCGATGATACGCACAGTGTCGCCAACTTTGACATCAATATCAAATTCTTGCACAGTTTGACCCATAGATACCAAGATTTGACGGATTTCTTCTTCCAAGAGCGGTGTTGGTTTTGAGCGGTTACCGTGTGAACCCACGAAACCTGTAACGTTTGGCGTGTTACGCACTACAAACCAAGCTTCATCGGTCATAACCATTTCCACCAATACATAACCAGGGAAACGGTTTTCTTCTACTTCCTTAACCTCACCATTTTTCTCAACTTGAACGGTCTGAGTAGGAATTTCTACACGAAGAATGTTTTCCAACATGTTATAGGTGTGGGCGCGTTGGAGCAAGTTCTCCTTAACCTTGTTCTCATATCCTGAATAGGTTTGCAAAACAAACCAGCCCTTATCAAAACTATCGTACATTTGTATCTTCCTTTCTATGGAACCACTGCATTTTTAGACGCTAAAAAAAGCCCGAAGGCTTTCGCTTTTCTTTATTATATCACTTCCATTTTACAAATGGCAAGTGTTTTCTAGAAAAGATTGATTAAACTCATAATACCACGTGACAAAATCAAGTCAAAGAGATAAACAATTGCCACGAAAAATGCTGTGTATTGTACAACAGAGGCAAAGTCCTTCCAGCTCTGCTTACGAGTTGGCCAGGCGGTCTTTTTTAAAATCTGGAAAATATCTTTCAAAAATTTCACGCGCTACTCCTATCTGGTTTCCTTGTGAACGGTGTATTGTCCACAATGTTTACAAAATTTATTTACTTCTAACCGTGTTGGCTTGGGATTACTCGACAGACTAATCGAATAGTTGCGAGAACCACAAACAGTACAGGCTAGGCTTGCTTTTTTTAGTGCCATAAAGCCCTCCATCTCTCTCATTTTATCATGTTTCTAAGGATTTGACAACTCCTCAAACCAAGTTGTAACCGTATCCCAAAGCGATTTAGCCTTCTCTGGCAACTGGGCATCAATCAGATTTTGCTTGGTTTGCTCAATCAGATTACGAGCTTGATCAGAAATCTCCTGTACCTGCTCCTGGCTAATGCCAACCTCAGGCTGTGCTGCTGGTTCTTCTGCCACCTCGACAATCCCATTTTGCACATAGGCATTCTCAACATCAAACTTTGTACCCGCAGTATTGGGAAGTATGGAATTGGCCACCGTTTGAAAAACTGCCGGGGCCATCCAATAACTGCCGCTGTCAATATAGTGGTTTTCATCCGTCTGCTCAAAACCAACCCACTGACTAATAACCAAATCTGGCGTGTAGGCAATGTGCCACTGGTCATTGACCAAATCCACATTAAAGCTGGTTTCCGTCGTTCCCGTCTTACCAGCCAAGTAGTAATTTGCCGCATCAGCTGTTACACCTGTACCGTTTGTAAATGTTCCCAGCATCATTGAAGTCATCTTATCAGCCACCGACCGATCAAGAACCTTGGTACTGGTTTCACGGTGCTCTGCCAGAACCTTACCACTGGCCGTTTCGATTCGAGTAATCAAGTGAGCGTCTTTCATGACACCCTTATTGGCAAAGACAGCATAGGCCTGGGCCATTTGTAAAGGATTAGTTTCCACACCCGAACCGATTGATACACCCAAGACCTTTTCAACTTCATCCATGTTCAGACCGAACTTCTTGCCATATTCAAAGGCCTTGTCAATGCCCAAGGTGTTGACTATGTAGGCTACTGGCAAATTGTAGGAAAGAGCCAAAGCTTGATACATTGGAATAGTGTCCGAGGTAGAACGATCGTAGTTATGTAAAGTGTAATCGCCATAGGTTTCCGTATGGTTATCCAAAGCCATATCTGTGGACCAGCCCGCAGCCACCGCAGGTGCATAGGCTACAAGAGGCTTAATGGTTGACCCAGGACTTCTCTGCCCCTGGGTCGCAAAGTTAAAGGTTCTAAAGTCTGCATCCTCTGCACTGTTAACACGACCAACCAAGGCGCGTACGCCACCCGTCTTAGGATCAAGAGCCACGCTGGCAGCCTGGGCATAGGTCCCATCGTAGCTGGAGGATGGGAACATGGATTCATCATCAAAAATGACCTGCATGCTAGCCTGAGAATTCTGGTCCATCTCCGTATAGATCCGATAGCCGTTGTTGATGATGTCCGACTCTTTCAAACCATATCTATCAATGGCCTCCGCAATGACCGCATCAAAATAAGATGGGTAGGAATAGTTACTCTGTTTTCCTGAATAAGTGTCAGCCAATTGACTGGCCAAATCAACCTGAAAGCCCGCATCCGCCATTGCCTGATCAATGACTCCAGCATCTACCATGGCTTGCAAAATAGTATCCCGACGATTGGTCGCATTCTCAATAGAGTAATAGGGATTGTAAAGCTCAGGACCTTTCAACATGCCTGCTAATAAAGCGGATTGCTCAATCGACAAATCACTAGCTGAAATCCCAAAATATTTTTGACTGGCGTCTTCCACACCCCAGACCCCATTGCCAAAATAAGCATTGTTGAGGTACATGGTTAGGATTTCCTGCTTGCTATATTTTTTATTGATTTCAAGGGCAAGGAAATATTCTCTGGCCTTACGGCTGATGGTCTGGTCCTGGGTCAAAAAGGCATTCTTGGCCAACTGCTGAGTAATGGTTGAACCACCACCTGAACGCCCCAAGGTCAAGACTGCTAGAATAGTCCGCTGATAGTTAATTCCTGAGTTTTTATAAAAACTCCTATCTTCCGTCGCGATGACGGCATTTTCCATATGATCCGAAATCGCATCCAGCTCCACATAGGTGCCTTTTTGGCCAGACAAGGTGCCTGCTTCCGCTCCATCCTTATCGTAGATAATGGTGGTAGCCTTGAGTGCTTCCTGCAAATCCCCAACATTCGCAGTCTTTGCAAGAAAGAATAGGTAACCACCTACCGTAAGAACCATTATCCCTATCAAGATCAAAACTATTTTTGTCAGTTGATAGCGCCGCCAAAATTTACGAACCGGCTCTGGAATGCGAGACTTTTTCTTTGGTTTGTCTGAATGACCACGATTTCCCCTGCGACTACGGCTAGGTCTGTCATCATTGTCAGATTGAAAATCATCTGGAACTTCAATCGGCTGATGTTGCAAATCGTCCATAGAACACCTCTTTCTAGTGTTTTTGTACCATTATACAATATTTTCTTTCAGCTAGCTGAGAAAAACACTACTGCAAACCTGTTACAGCCGAACAGCGGAATTTTTTGGCAAAATATGATAAAATAGGGAGATTCTGAATCAGAAAAGGATTTCCAATGACACAAGTATATGATATTACCATTATTGGTGGCGGACCCGTTGGTCTATTTGCCGCCTTCTATGCCCATCTCCGCCAAGCTAAAGTCAAAATCATTGACTCTTTACCACAGCTTGGGGGCCAACCGGCTATTCTCTATCCAGAAAAAACAATTTTGGATATTCCAGCCTTCCCTAGCTTAACAGGACAAGAATTAACCGATAACCTCCTTGCCCAACTCTCAACTTTTGAGACAACCATTTGCCTCAATGAAACTCTGACTGCCATTGAACCAGGAGAAGTTATTTCCCTGACAACCACCAAAGGCATCCACCAGACAAAAACTCTCCTTATCGCCATGGGAGGTGGCGCCTTTAAGCCACGTCCACTGGAAATTGAGGGAGCAGACAGCTTTGAAAATGTTCACTATCATGTGTCCAATATCCAACAATATGCTGACAAAGATGTTGTCATCTTAGGTGGAGGAGACTCTGCGGTTGATTGGTCATTAGCTTTTGAGAAAATCGCTAAGACTACTCACATTGTCCACCGCCGCGACAACTTCCGCGCCCTTGAACACAGCGTAGATGAACTCAAGCAGTCCAGCGTCACCATCCATACACCATTTGTCCCTAAAGGGCTTTCTGGGGAAAATGGCAGAGCTTCTGCCATTCATTTCGACAAGGTTAAGAGCGAGGACAAGCTCACCCTGCCTTTCGACCACCTCTTTGTCAACTACGGTTTTAAATCATCCGTCGGAACGCTGAAAGAATGGGGTTTGGAGCTCAATCGCCACCGCATCGTCGTCAACAGCAAACAAGAAACTTCTGTTCCAGGTATTTATGCCATCGGTGACTGTTGTTTCTATGAAGGCAAGATTGACCTGATTGCGACTGGTCTTGGCGAAGCCCCAACCGCAGTCAACAATGCTATGAACTACCTCAATCCAAATGAAAAAGTGCAACCTAAGCACTCAACCAGTCTGTAAGATGAAAATTGACATTCGCATTCCCCAAGCCTTTCCACAACTCACTGTTAAGGAAGTCTTGGAAGATTATTTTCTTATTCCTAGAAAAATCCGCCATTTCCTCCGCACCAAGAAACACATCCGTGTCAACGGTGAGTTGATAAACTGGCAGAGCCCGATTACCGCAGGCGACTTGTTAGAATTGACTTTTGACGAGGAAGATTACCCTGAAAAAAGTATTCCTCTGGGACAGGCGGACATGGTGGAGGAACTCTATCAAGATGAGCACTTGATTATCGTCAACAAGCCTGAGGGCATGAAAACCCACGGCAATGAACCGACGGAAATTGCCCTACTCAACCATGTCTCTGCCTATGTCGGCCTGACCTGCTATGTAGTCCACAGGCTGGATATGGAAACCAGCGGAGCCATTCTCTTCGCCAAAAATCCCTTTATCCTGCCCATTCTCAATCGGCTTTTGGAGGACAAGGTCATCTACCGTGACTATCTCGCCCTCTGCCAAGGACAGTTAAAAAAGACCGACTGGACCATTACCGATAAGATTGGACGGGACCGGCATGACCGCAGAAAGCGGGTGGTCGATAATCGCAAGGGACAGGTAGCACTGACCCAGGTCCGCCGCTTGAAGACTCTTGGCAAAAATAGTTTGGTCGCCTGTCGCCTCCAGACAGGTCGAACCCACCAGATTCGGGTTCATCTAGCCCACCATGGTCATGCCCTAATCGGCGACCCTCTTTACAGTAGGGTCACTGCCCCACGTCTCATGCTCCACGCCCAAAAACTCAGCCTGACCCACCCGCTGACACTCGAAGAAATTAGTGTAGAAGCAAGGTCGGAGAGTTTTGAGAAAGTCTTGAAGAACATGAAATAAATAGCTGTACCATTAGAGTTCTATATACCTATTTCACTGGACTAATCCAGTGAATTTTTTTATGCTTCCACTAACCAAAAAATCCAGACAAGGAAATCTTGTCTGGGTTTACAAGTTAATAACTTAAGCATCAAAAAAATTATGAAACTTGGGATTTTGAAATCCATTGTTTAGCCATAAACCAAAAGTAAATTAAGACGACCTAAACAAAACCTACTTTCCCAAACTTTCCTTATATTGCTTGGACTTTTTACCATACCAGTCTTCAATAGAGTAACCAAACTCCTTCCGATAATGTTCTTGGTTTTTATTGATATTATACAAGACTCTCATTGTTGAAGCCATCGCTCTATACATGGTGGTAAAGAGCATCAGGACTATTAGCGGAATAATAGGTAGAATAGCTAGCAGTACCTTAGCAAAGAAGGAAGAAAAACCATTGGTGAATAGTCGAATAAATATATTTAAAAGCCATAATAATAAAATGATGTTCTTAAAATGCTTGGTTGACTCACTAGAAATTGGGAAACATTTAGACTGATTTTTCAAAAATAAGCTCTTTACTAAATAACCAAGTGAACCAACAAACAAAGACCAATAAGTGATCCGTATAAATAGTGATGATACAAAGAATAGCGTTCCATAAAAAACAGAGTAATAAGAAGGAAGTATCATAGCCATTATTAAAATATTATTGTAGAAGCAAGCCTGTATCTTATTTCTTTTAGCACGATAATATACAAAAATGAAAAACAGCCATGATATCAGAAAAATCCAGCCCCAACTAGCTGTCGGAAAAGCTAGCAAAGACTCCAACTCTGTCAAATTTGTAGCAAAAGTTTCTCCTCCTTTACTTGCGAGCTGACCTAAAGAGACTACATAATAACCTACAAAAATAACCATTCCAATAAATAGGGGAAACATCAAAATAAGAGTCAAGATATTCCATTTTTCTCCCATTATCAATGCATCTTCAATAACTTGTTTTGTATTTTTCAAACTCAACCTCCAAACCATGACAATGAATTATCTAGCGCTCCTTGGAAAAATTCTGATACATTGTTTCCTACAGATTTGAACTCCTCCCAACCAGCTTGAATCGCTTTTCCTGTATTTTCAGCTAATTCTTCTCCTCTATCGACAAGCCAGTAAGCCCCATCTTTAATAGCTCCTTAAACAGCCTGTAAATCCAGCTAATCGCAAAAACAACCCAAAGCAGAGCTTTACAGCTAGAATAGACAGGCAGAAGAACCTTCCATGAAGAATCATTTCTACCACTCCATTATACCAAAAAGACCCAGCTAAAACTAGCTGGGCAATTCAATCATCTACAACCTATTAAACATTTTCTTTCAAGGATTCCTTATACTTCTTTGACTTCTTGCCATACCAAGCTTCGATGGAGTAGTCAAACTCTTGACGATAGTATTCTTGGTTTTTCTGGATTTCAGTAACAATTCTATACTGATGTAATGTCGTTCGAAACCAGTTCGTAAAAAATATAATAATGAAAATTGGAGCCAACATAATGGCTGACATGAAAAATTTGGCAACTAATCCATCGATATCTGCTCCAATAAATGTTAACCCCAAATTCACTAGATATACAAAAGGTATATACTTAATCAATTTATTAACTTGGATTGCATTTATCAAGTTGTTTGCGTCGTTTTTGCTTGAAACTATTAAAAATAGTATATAAACCAAAGAGCCAACGAATATTCCCCAATATACTATCCTTAGAAAAACTATTGTTACAAAATACTGCAATCCGAATATGAATGAATAATAAACGATACCGGACAAAATAGACAATACAAGCAAATTTTCCAAGTAAGCTTTTGGTCTATCATTTCTTGAAATAAAATAGATTCTAAAATAATTAATCCAACCCACCAGAAAAATCAAAACTAACACCTGAGTAGGAATTTGCAATAAAGTTTCAAACTTGCTAAGTGGAGCTGCAAAGGATGTGTTCGAATAAGCAAACATTTTACCAAATGTCGGCAAATAATACGAAGCAAAAATAAACATTGCTATCATAATTGGAAATAGGAAAATAATTGTGAAAATGTTCCACTTTTTTGTAGTATCTATTATATCTGATACTATTTGCTTTTTTTGCTCCATGCTTACCCTCCAAACCAGGACGCAAGCATTTTCGAATTTGAGTTGAAATAATCAGATACATTCTGACCAACCGATTTCAGATCATTCCAAGCCGACTCTATTGCTTTTCCTGTATTTTCTACTAATTGCTCACCTATATCGACTAATTTATAAAGACAGGCGGAATAATCAAAATAGCCAATTTCATTCTCTCTTCTAAAAAGTGGGAACCGATTAATAATCATAATTTTCCTATCCCCATTCTTGAGCTGAACCACTGAGCCAATTGGTAAATATTTCTTCATCAATAATTTCTCCATTTCTAATACCATTCTTCCTTTGTTTTCCCTTCCCACTCACGATATTCTTCAGGATATTTCCATTTATAATAGCCCTGAAGAAAGAACGGAAGAAAAAGATAGATTTGCAAGGTCAAAATTCCTATATTGGTAATAAACCATATAGACAGGGTTCCTAAAACACCTAATCCATCCATGCCCTTCCAACCTTCTAGTATCCATTTTAAAACGGTTAAAATAATCACTACAATCCAAAAATACCGTGCCAGAAAACTGAAAGCTCTGTCTAATCGTGATGGCAAAAATTGACCATATAGCAACTGACTAAGACTTTTAATTTTATGATTGAACAGATTGCCAATAATAACAGCTTGAGAAAAATAAATCGCGCCAACCCCTAATATACCGAGGGTTCCATAAAATACATTCAATAAAAGTAAATTAAATTCAATCAATAACCAAATAAAATAGGTTACAAAAATATGAAACTGAGTACGATAAGTTAGAATAAACTTGAATTTGAATCTTTTTCCAAAAATAACGATCAGTAACCATAGAAATGCCAAGAGATAAAAGATCCAATACGGAAAAAAATTGATTGGAGAACCGGTAATGGATGTTTTTTCACTTGGGAGATGATAGATCATATTAGATATGACAGCAAATAAATAATTGACACCAAAAATAAGAAGAAGACTCCACCAGAAAGTATTCCAATTTCCTTTAAAGGTTCCTCTATATTTCTCAGTCTCTTGCGCTGATTCAAAATTTGGTTTCCCAAATTTTTTATAAGATGGATCATCATATAGATTTAAGCTCTCTTCAAAGCTTGCATCTAAAAGTGTTTTTTTCATGTTTTCTCCTTAACCAATAGCAAATAGTCTTAGCTCTTAGTTAAATACACTTTTTGCTACTAATTTTAATATTTCCAGTTTATATTTATCACTTCCCCAAACTTTCCTTATATCGCTTGGACTTTTTACCATACCAGTCTTCAATGCTATATCCTGAGAGAATACGATAATCTTCCATATATTTACTGATATAATAGCCTTTTATCTGACTTGCACCAAGTGCAATAACAAAATATAAACCAACCAATCCAATAATAGGAAACGAAAGGATGCTAACCGTTCTTATTAAATCATTTCTATACAAATTTTCTCCGCCGGAAAAAAATATCCTATACAGAAAAACTGGAGTAAGAACGAGCCAACCAAATTTTCTAGAATGAGCAACAAAAAGCTCCACATATCTTTCTAGTGGGTTACTGAAATCTACATTACCATACAAACTATTGTACGAAGTCTTACTAAACCATTGATATCTCTCAAGAAGGGCAATCATGAAAACCACCGAATAGATGAATATTGACAAGAACTCACCAAGTATCATTGTAGAAAAAATAACTAGTAATATTTCCATTTAGCAATAGAATAGAAATGTAAGCAAAAACATATACTTATTAAAATAATAGTAAGACAAGACTCGTTTTTGATGGATTTTTTTCAAGGAAATGAAATACAAAAGTGTAACAAGTACCCCTAGAAAGAAGGGAATACTTACTAATACCTCCGTACTTTTAAATAGAGTTAATATGATTTGTGAATCAACATATCTACCTATAAATGTTATTAAATACATGAAGAGATTAACAGTCAAAAATCCCAAGATTTTCTTTCCATAACCGTTTTTCTCTATGTCCTCCATTGAAGTCTGAATGTACTGATCCGTTACCAACCCCATGCTCTCTTCTAAAGAGGCATTCCATACTGTTTTTTTTTCATTTTTTCTCATCCTTATCAAATCATCCTGCTCTACTATTATACCAAAATTCTAGATAAGATGGCATATTTAAAAAATGTTACCCAGATATGAGTTTGAAGCCACCAAAAAAAGCCGAACACTCAGCTTTTTTATGCACGCATAATCTAAATAGGGGGCAGCTTACATCTCTTGAAGTGCTGACCAGTAAAAGTTACTCAAAAATATTACCCAACTCAACGTCCACGCGATTTTCTTTGACATTGATGTCGGTCACGGCTAGAAGGGATTTGTAGTTGGCAACGTTGCGGTCACCTTTTTGGTTTTCCGCAAAGACGGCTACACCTACTAAAGTTGAGTCAAACTCAGACAAGAGGCTAATCATACCATTGATGGTACCACCATTTTTCAAGAAGTCATCGACGATCAAGACACGACTTCCTGCCTTCAAGCTACGCTTGGATAGGAACATCTTTTCAATGCGGTCGCTAGATCCAGAAACATAGTTGACAGAAACGGTTGAACCCTCTGTAATCTTAAGGTCCCGACGAACAATAACAAATGGAACATTGAGTACATTGGCAACGGCATTGGCCAAAGGAACACCTTTTGTTGCAACTGTCATGACAGCATCAATCTTTTCTTCCTTAAAAGCATTGGCAATAATACGACCAACGTTTTTCAAGACATGAGGTGTTGAAAGAAGGTCTGATGAGTAAATATAACCACCTGGCAAAATCCGGTTACTTTCAGCCATCTGGTCACGAAGAGTTTGGGCAATCTCGATGGACTCTTCCTTAGAAATAGAAGGCGTAAATACAACACCTCCACTGGCACCTGTAATGGTTTCAATCTGCCCAATCGAACTTTCTTCAAAGGCTTTTTTAATAATTGCAATATCTTCTGAAATCGAAGACTTGGCAGACTCATACTTTTCCGCAAAGGTATTCAAGCTTGTTAATTCGTAAGGGTGATTGATGAGGTAGTTAGAGATAACAACCATTCGTTCACTTCTTCTTAATTTCATATCGTTCTCCTTTTTGGCTTTTTCCTATTATAGCACAATCCATGCAAAAAGCGAACTTTTTTATTTTAAAAAGTCCGCTTTTTTCGTATTTTGTTCATTTTTCACAAATACCATGATGGTCGAAGCCTGCTATAGCCTTGATACCAAGTCCAAACAGCATCAGCCTGTTCTTTCATCAAGGGGATTTGAAGGGGAGCTACGCGCTCTGCCTATTGCTTACTTCCCCTCAGGATACATGGAGTCATAGATATCTTTTAACATGGCTTTGAGTTCATTCTCAGCGACTTCCCTTAGTTGCTCTTGTTCTTCCTCACTCAATTGGATGCTTTCTATATCATTTCCATTTTCATCAATCAGATCATAAACACCATCTCCTTTTCGTCTCATATTTTTATCAAGTTGTTGGAAGACACTAATCCGTCTGCCATTCAATTCATAGTTAAATCTAACACGGATATGTGACTTTTCTGGAACAAATTCTATCCCTAACTTTTTAGATGTTAATGCGGGAATTCGGTCCATCATCATCAGATTGTAATCATCTAGGTTATAGCCTGCTTTCTTTACATCGTCCACATATTGTTTGCCAAAAAGTCTTCCCAGCCCTGTCAGAGAATAGAATTGTTCATAGGTAGGAGCTCCATTCTCATAGGTTCGCTTAAAATCACCGTAACAATACAGTCGGTAACTAAAAAACGATAGCACCAACGTCAATACTATGAGGATAGTCACCCGGGTTTTCTTACTTAACATTGCTTACTTCTCCTCAGGGTACATGGAGTGGTAGACATCTGCCAGTAGTGCTTCTAGCTCAGCAATAGCGATTTCTGTCAACTCTTGCTCCTCAGCTTCTGTCAGCTCTATTCTCTCTATATCATTTCCATTTTCATCTATCAGATCATAACCACCAGCTCCATTTCGTCTCATATTTTTATCAAGTTGTTGGAAGACACTAATACGTTTCCCATTTAATTCATAGTCAAAGCTAACAGTAATATGTATCTCTTCTGGAATAAATTTTATCCCTAACTTTTTAGATATTAATGCAGGAATTCGGTCCATCATCTTCAAATTGTAATCATCTAGGTCGTAGCCCGCTTTCTTTACATCGTCCACATATTGTTTCCCAAAAAATCTGTCATATCTTGTCAGAGAATAAAATTGTTCATAGGTAGAAGCTCCGCTCTCATAGGTTCGCTTAAAATCACCGTAACAATACTGACGGTAACCGAAAAACGATAGCACCAAAGTCAATACTATGAGGACAGTCACTCGGCTTTTCTTACTCAACATTACTTACTTCTCCTCAGGATACATGGAGTGGTAGACATCTGCCAGTAGATCTTCCAGCTCCGCAATAGCGATTTCTGTCAACTCTTGCTCCTCAGCTTCTGTCAACTCTACACTCTCAATCAGATTACCGTTTTCATCCTGTAAATAGTAGCTGCCTTTACCATCCCGATTCATATCCTTGTTAAGTTGCTGGAATACATTAATCTGTCTGCCATTCAATTCATAGTTAAAACTGACAGTGATATGTATCTCTTCTGGAATAAATTTTATCCCTAACTTTTTAGAAGTTATTGCAGGAATTCGATCCATCATCTTCAAATTGTAATCATCTAGGTCGTAGCCCGCTTTCTTTACATCGTCCACATATTGTTTCCCAAAAAATCTGTCATATCTTGTCAGAGAATAAAATTGTTCATAGGTAGAAGCTCCGCTCTCATAGGTTCGCTTAAAATCACCGTAACAATACAGTCGGTAACCAAAAAAGGAAATGACTACGGTGAACATTACAAGAATAGGGACCATGATTTTTTTATGTTTTCGCAGATTATTTAACATTGATTTCTTCTCCTCATGAGATTACCATTTATTCGGAAATATCACACAGCATATCTTTATGGACATCTCAACAAGCATAACTCACTGATTATACAAAGTCTCCTCCATCGTGTCCAAAAAAACATTGATTTCTTTTTGGACAATACTCAAAAGACGCTTTTCTTCTGATTCGTGAAGTGTTAAGTTTTTCCTCTCATTTTGTTCCATTATCTGATAATAGCTACGGAGCAAATTCAGTTGCCTATCCATGACAAAAAACGCTTCAATAGTAGCATCGTTCTTTTCCACTAAAAATGAAATACTAAGTTCCTCATCGGCTTCACCTGGTGGATGAATTTTTAAATGCAAATCCCCCTCGATTTCCAAGGGGTCAATAGCTCCATCAAATCGAATAGCGCTATCCGGTGGAATCGTAAAACCAGCTTGGCGGATAACTTTCGCATATCTCTCCGAAGCCATTAGGTGATAGAAAACTTGAATCTTATCGTCATTTTTAAATGCCGTTTTTAGCTCTTGTGCACTTTGATAGCGACTATAGCTGATAAACCCCATCACTATGAGTATGATTGTAAAAAGACCGATCATTATTTTTTTAAGTACCGACATTTTGCTTCTCTCCTCTATTTAGGTAATCATAAAAATCTTTTAAAGCTTTATCATCAGCATCACTTTCTTTTCCGAAAATAATATCTAGACCAACCCCATATTTGATAAAATTACCTCCGATTGTAGGGTTCTCCATGAGATATTTTACGTTCTCTTTTCCATTTTCTCTATTTCCATTTCCCATCACTGTATAAAACTCTTCAACACGATTGATTTGATTGTCCCACTCATAGAGAATCTTCTTCCAAAACGTCATGCTCTCTAATTATACCACAATATATGACGACTCCCTTGTTCAGTATACATTCCATCTATAAACTATAAAAAGCGAACTTTTTTATTTTAAAAAGTCCGCTTTTTTCGTATTTTGTTCATTTTTCACAAATACCATGATGGTCGAAGCCTGCTATAGCCTTGATACCAAGTCCAAACAGCATCAGCCTGTTCTTTCATCAAGGGGATTTGGAGGGGATCCACCTGCTCCGCCCAAGAAAGAGCCCCCAGACTGTTCACGGTCAGATAAAGGGCTAAAAGCCTCCAAAATTCCTCTGGAATAGCTCCTGCAAAATAGGCATCCACCTGACCACGCGCAAAGGCTGGCGACAAGTCTGCCGTGAAAATCAGACGGTTGAACTCCTCCCAAGGATCTCCTATATCGTAGCGATCAAAGTCTAAAATTTTCAGTCTTCCATCCTGGCTCCGTAGAAAGTTTCCTGTATGAAAATCACCATGATGGTAGGCAATTGGTCTTCCTGCCAGCAAGTGACGATTGGCCTGGACAAAGTCTATCATGGCTTGACCATTTGGATAGGAATGACTAGCTGCTTGGTAGGCAACTAATTTATTGTCAATCTTAGCCTGATAGTAGTTGTTCCAGTCCCGTTGGCTTTGGTCAATAGGCAGGGCATGTAAGGTTCGCAAGAACTGACCTGACTGACAGCCCAGTTCATATAAGGTTTGTTCTGACATACTGGTAGCCAAATCATTCATATCCTGACCTTCTATCCATTCATAGAGGCTATGGACCGACTTCTCATCCGTCCAAAAGGCGATTGGCTCTGCCACAGGCAAACCTAGACCAAACAGGTTTTCAACTAACTGAAACTCTAATCGCTTAACCTCATAGACTGGTCGCTCTGCTATTCTCAAAAGACCAAGGCGACCATCTTCTAGCTGGACCTTATACTTTCGGTCTGTGGACCAGCCTTTGGTGAGGGGCTGACGAGATACAATCGCAACTGCCATCAGTCTAAATTAGGCTTGTAGAAGGCACGGTTGTCCATGGCAAAGATACGGTTAGTCATCTCACCTGGGCCGACCTTGTCCAAGGCCGATAGCATCATCATCATTTCCGCATCAATGTTGTCAATCATGTGGAGGATTTCCGCCTCCATAATCTGCGGACGGACAGGGCTTCCATACTCCAGCAAACCATGGTGACTGAGGATAACATGGCGCAGAACAGTCACTTCTTCCTTGCTATCGTCGATACCCAATTCCATCAAGACCTTGGTAATCTCTTCATCAATCAAGGAAATGTGCCCAATCAGATTGCCACGCACCGTATAGCCAGTGTTATCAGGTCCTGTCAGTTCGATAACCTTGGCTAGGTCATGAAGCATAATCCCTGCGAAAAGCAGGCTCTTGTTGAGCTGAGGATAAATATCACCAATTTTATCAGCCAAGCGGACCATGGTCGCTGTATGGAAGGACAAGCCTGAGTAGAAGGCATGGTGATTGGTCTTGGCCGCTGGATAGGAATAAAATTCCTTGTCGTACTTGCTGTAGAGAGCACGGACAATCCGCTGCCAAGTGGCATTTTCAATGCGGAAAATCATCTGGCTCAGATAGTCCTTGGTGTCCTTAACATCCACAGGTGGTTTTTCCTTGAAATCAGCAGGGTCATTGGGCTCGCCTGCCTTTGGCAAACGAAGAACAAGCTGGTTGACCTGAGGTGTGTTGTTGTAAACCTCACGACGACCCTGCATGTGAACAACTGTCCCCGCAGTAAAGTCCTTGATTTTCCCTGGTTGGGCATCCCAGACCTTGCCTTCAATCTCGCCCGTATCATCTTGGAAGGTCAGAGCTAGGTAGTCTTTGCCAGCTCGTGTTTGACGAACTTCAGCAGTCTTGATCAGATAGAATCCTTCGAAGAATTCATCTTTTTTCATTTGGTTAATTTTCATTATCTTCCTCATCTAATGGGGACAGGCCAAGCAGTCCCTTGGTTTGGTCATCTTCGTACAGGTCAATGGTGCGAAGACTACGCTCAATGGCGTTGGTGCGAGTGGTTAGGAGTTTGTCAATATTGCTGCTGGCTTGATTGAGCTGTTTCTGAGCCTTGACCAAGAGGTCAGAAAACTTGCCAAATTCCAGCTTGACATTGCCCAAGACCTTGGAAATATCATCAGCCGACCGTTGAATGTTGAGGGTCTTAAAGCCGACGGAGAGAGAGTTGAGCAAGGCAGAAAGTGTGGTCGGTCCTGCTACTACGATATTTTCCTGACGGCGAAGCTCATCAAAGAAAATGGGATTGCGGACCACTTCTGAATACAGCCCTTCGGTTGGCAAGAACAAGACACCAAAGTTGGTGGTTTCAGGCGGATTGAGGTACTTGCTCTGAATGTCCTTGGCAAAACGTTTGATAGCTGCCAGGAGATTTTTGCGATGGAGGTCAATCTGCTCCTTATCCCCACTTTCGTAGGCATCTTCCAAGCGATAGTAATCCGCCAGCGGAAACTTGGAATCGATTGGCAAGTAGATATAGTCGCCTTCCGTCCGTCCCGGTAGCTTGACCGCATACTCCACGCGCTCATTCGAGCCTGAAACCGTGGCAAACTCTCGCTCATATTGGCTAGGTGTCAAGATATCCTCGATAATCTGTCCCAGCTGCAATTCGCCCATGATGCCACGGGTTTTGGTGCCAGACAGAACCTTGTTAAGACTACCCACATCACGCGCCACCGTCTGCATTTCACCCAGACCACGATTGACCGATTCCAACTGCTTGGACACTGTTTCAAAGGAGGCTTGTAGGCGGGTTTGCAGGGTTTTCTCCAGCTTTTCCTCGACCGTCTGCCGCATTTCTTCCAGGCGTTTTTCATTGGACTCCTGAATGGCCTGCAAACGACGGTCGGTGGCATCTCGCGTTTCCAAGTGGCTCTTATTCAGCTCTTGACGGATGTCGGTTAGCTGTTGGTAAAGCTCCGTGCGAAGTCTTTCCACTTCCTGATGAATGGCCTGCTGCTGTTTGAGGGTTGCATTTTCTAGTTGATAGCTGAGCTGATCAGACAAGTTGTCTGCAGTGTCTTCGGCTTGATCTTGCAAAAGCAGGGCCAAGCTCTGCCATTTTCCATAAAGAAAAACCAAGGCGAGCAAGACCAGTATCAGCAAAATAAGTAAAACAATATCCATCTAATCCCTGTCCTTACTGTAGATCAGGACCACGTAGCCCTGATCCAGTTGAATGTCTATGTCCCTATCTATAAATTCGTTAGAAGCATAGCATTTTTTGAAAAAATAATTACTGGCATCCAGCGGGTACTTGGCATGACGAATGGTCAGGCGACTCTGGTCCGACGGCATAAAGGAAATGTACTTCATACCAGCAATCGGTGACAAACGGTGCTGACCTGCAGGTCGAAATCGGACGACGTTCTGACTGTCCACCAATTCAATATGCTCCATGTAGGGTGCCAAGTCGGGTTCTGCAACCAGAAAGAGATTGGCCATCATATGATCCATGCGACCACCCAAGGCTCCGTATATGCGAACCTGGGCCTGCGGATAGGCCTTGAAGATTTCCTTTAAAGCCAGCTCCAAGTCTGTATCATCTTTTTCAGCAGGAGCTTGCAAAAAACGCTCTGTTTGATCCTTTATCCGCCCTAATTCTTCAGGTGTCACCGAGTCAAAATCACCGATAGCCCAGTCAAGAGGCAGAAAATGGTCCAGAAGACGAAGAGAGCCTGCATCTACCCCCACATAGAGGTCGGCAGGCTCAGGAAGACAGTCAAAGGAACCGCCTGCAATGACAGCAACCTTAGTCATGGAGGGCAGCTCTCAATTTGGCAACGTTAGCATCCAAATCTCCTTTGAAGAGATAGGAACCTGCCACAAAGACATTGGCACCCGCATTTTTGGCTGAATGAATGGTCTTGTCGTCAATCCCGCCGTCCACTTCGATGTCAAAGGTCAAGCCTTTGGCTTCACGGAGTTTGACCAAGGCCTCAATCTTCTCAGCCACTTCTGGAATGTAGGCTTGTCCACCAAAACCTGGGTTGACCGTCATAAGTAGAACCTGATCTACCAAGTTGAGCACAGGCTCAATGGTCACAAGGGGCGTACCTGGATTGATGACCACCCCCACCTTCATACCAGCAGCACGAATTTTTTGCAGGGTCCCATGCAGGTGAACCGTTGCCTCTGCATGAATGGTTAAAATATCTGCACCTGCGCGGGCGAAACTTTCAATATGGTTTTCAGGATTGGACACCATGAGATGGCAATCGAAAACCAGCTTGCTATGAGGACGCATAGCCGCAACCACATCCGCCCCAAAGCTAATATTTGGCACAAAATGACCGTCCATGACATCAATGTGCACATACTCCACACCTGTCTTTTCTAGACGCTTGAGCTCTTTTTCAAAATTTACATAATCTGCCGCTAAAATAGACGGTGCAATCTTATAATGTGACATAGAGTACCAACTTTCTATTTGAATTTCTTACTAACCTTGGTATAGGTTTCACGCTGATTTTGGATTTCGCTGAGGAATTGGAGATAATTGTCAAAGCGACTTTGGGAAATGGCAGAGCTGGCAACAGCTTCCTTGACCGCACAATCCGGCTCATGGGTGTGGGTACAGGTCCTAAATTTGCAGTCCTGGCTGCTTTCCGCAATCTCTGGGAAACAATCTGTCAGAGCCTCCGCCTCCTTGACTTCATAGTCTAGGGATGAAAAACCCGGCGTATCCGCAATTTTCCCGCCGAAGACATTGTAGAAACTGACCGCACGAGTGGTATGACGACCACGCCCCAGACTATCTGAAATTGCCCCTGTTTCCAAGGCTAATTCTGGCGCAATGCGATTGAGAAGAGTCGATTTGCCAACCCCTGTCTGCCCCATAAAGACCGTCACCTTATCCTGCAATAATGGCGTCAATTCCTCCAAATGATAGACAAATGGATAGCCAATTTTTTCATAGATAGCCTTGAAGGCATCCATCTCCGTCCGATCCTCTACCAAGTCCATCTTAGAGATATAAATAATGGGATCCATGTCCTTCTGTTCAAGGAGAACTAGGAAACGATCGAGTAGATTGGCATTAAAATCAGGCTCTTTTGCAGACATAATAACCACCGCCTGATCGATATTGACGATAGGAGGTCGAACCAAACTATTCTTTCTCTCGTGGATTTTTAAAATATAGCCTTCTGAATTTTCCTCCGCAGAAAAATCCACAAAATCACCCACATAGGGCGTTTGTCCCTTCTTACGAAAATTTCCTCTGGCTCTGGTTTGATAAATCTGTCCATCTGCCTCAACATAGTAAAAACCAGCCAAGGCCTTGATAATTCTTCCTTGCAATGAAGACTCCTTTGTGTGTACTTGCTACCATTATACCAAATTTCCTACAAAAAAACCGCAAGCGGTTTCGATTTTACACTTTCCTCTAGTCATTTCAATGTAAAAATAGTATAATAAAAACAAGCGGAGGTGGTGGAACGGCAGACACGCATGCTTCAGGCGCATGTGCCCATCGGGTGTGAGGGTTCAAATCCCTTCCTCCGCATTATTTATAAAGGATAACCCCAAGTCAAAGTTGATGGCTTGGGGTTGTTTTTATATTTTCTCACTCATACTCAATGAAAATCAAAAACAGACTAGGCGACGCAGATGCAGATAGAACTGAAGTTCATCAAATCAAGTCAACAACGTCTGATTTTGATTTTCGAAGAGTATCAGTTTCCCATCCCGCATTTCCAAAACGTGGTCAAACACGTCTAGGATGGCTGGGTCTGATTCATGCAAGATGGTGATGATAAGTTTGTCCTCCAGCTGCAAGAGGTTGGTCAAAACCTGCTTAGTCAGGACAGGGTCTAAATGGGCGGTCGGTTCATCCAAGAGCATGACATCCTTGCCACTCATCAGGGCACGGAGCAGGCACAGGACATTTTTCTCACCTCCACTCAAGAGACTGGGGTCTGTTGTTGTACGCAAGGTGTCCTGTAAACTCATTGGCAAGCTCCTTAACAAGCCAAGCATGACATCTCTTCCCTTCTCATAGGTTCCAAAAACAGATACATTGTTTTCAAAATCGGTATGGTAAAGATGCTCAAACTGGCTGAGATAGAAGGCGGTAGCTGCTTCCATTTCATGCAAAACATCGTTTTCCAGATAGGAAACACTTCCCTTGTCCAGAGCCAGTTCCCCTGCCAACACTCGTAAAAAAGTGGATTTTCCGCTGGCTGACAGACCAATGATGGCATACTTTTTCCCCCTATCAAACCGATAGGAAAAATCTGCTACCGCTAATTCTCCCACATGATAGGCCACATCCCTGATTTCTAAAGCTGTCACATTGGGATAGCTTGGTACTTGCTCAGACAAGACCTGACCAGCAAGATAACCTTCTAGGTTGGCGACCGTTTCCTTGGTTGAATGGATAGAATTGACATCCAAGAGGATATATTTCATGGGATAGATGAAATTTTCAACATAGCTGAAGGTTGCAATGGCAGCACCGATGGTCAACTCTTTTTGCAGCAAGAGATAGCCGACCAAGCCAAAAGCCGTTAGTTGCACCAAAAACATAGAAAATCCATTGACAACATTGGCCAGGGTCTTGAATTGCCCAAAGCGAAAACGGGCCTGTTCACTTTCTTCTACTGACCTATGGTGGACACGGCTGATGTAACCGAAGGTTTCACTATTAACGCGGTTTTTAGCAGAAAAGAGGTCAGTCACCACCTGAAAATAGCGTTCCAAACTCTGTAAAAATGCCCGCTGACGCTGAGAAAGAGGACCAGAAATCCACTTGGGAATGAAGACTGCCAGAGCAGAAGATAGAATAATGCCTACCGCAACCAGCGGATGAACAAAGAGAAAGAGGGAAACCGCATAGATGAGCATACTCAAGCTAGAGCGGATAATGTCCATGAGGGGACTCAGGTAACTCTCCTCAATGGTTTCCAAATCGTTGTCAAAAATGGATAGATAGGCAGAAACATTCTTCTCTGAAAATTTGGCTAAAGGCTGTGATAACAAGTTGTTTGCCAGACCTTTTTTAGCATTGACATAGAAGCCCTGGGACACCTTCCACTCATAAACCTGGGAAATGTACTGAAAGACTGAATTGGCAATGATGGTCAAAGCGTAGGCCAACAAGAGCCAGACAAGTCCTGTCCAGCCCATCTGAAAAATATGATCAAAAAGATACTTATTTAACTCAGGCAAAACGACATTGGTCAAACTATATAAGATATGGAAAATCAACTGAATGGCAATAACTGGTTTCAATTGATAGATGATTTTTTTCATGTTCTTTTACCCCTACATTCAATTTAGGACAACAGGGTTCTGATTGTTTAAGATCTTGTTATTATTATATCATGTCTTTATCTTTTGTGTCCTTTTTCTCATAAAACAAACCAAGCCAGCATGCTGACTTGGTCGTGTTTTTATTCTGTTGTTTCTGTCGCCACATTGAAAAAGTCTTTGTATTTCAAAAGGTAACCTTTTCCTGTGGATAGGTCATATTGGACCAGTTTGAGTTCTTCTGCTACTGTTGCATCGCGCTCAGCCTGCCCTACACGGTCCTTGTGGAGCACTTCTGTCAAGAGAGCGTAGTAAGGACTGACCTTATTATTGGTCGTCTCCAGCATCAGTGCATTGAGATCGCTAGAATTGACCAAATCATAATGGTAGTCTTCCGTTTCAAAATTACTCCAAACGAAATAGTCGGTCTTATATTGCAGACTTGGGTCCGTCACAAAGGCAGACTCTGGATAGAGACCTGGCAGGTGGTCACCGTAAAAGACGACTGTCACTTTTTTATCCAAGGCCTTGAGCTGGTCCAGAAAATCCCTGGTCGCCTGGTCCGTAAAGGATAGGAGACGAACATAGCTATTAAGGTTTTCATTCTCCTCAGCTGTGAAGCCCTCACCCGAAGCCGTAATACTAGCTGGCTCTAAGGAATTCCACTGCACATGGTTCTGCATGGTAATGGCAGACACAAATTTATTGTCTGTAGAACGAACCTGCTCCAAAATCAAGTCATAGGTCTTTTTATCACTGATAAAATTCCCTTGATAATCTTCAGCTGTTACTGTCAGAGGATAAGCGGCACTATTGAGAGTGTAGAATTGCTCAATCCCTAATTGCTTATAGATCGAATTTCGATTATAACTGGTATCGTAGTAGGGGTGGATGGCGACACGATTATTTGCTGGATAGAGGTCACTGATACTTGGCAACTTCTTCATATTCGGCGCCACATCCAGATAGACGGACGAAATGGACGAGTTGTAATTGTAGAAGGGCAGACCACTGTAAACCTGAAACTCGATATTAGCCGTACCACCGCCATAGTGGTCACTCTTCATCAAGCCACTGGTAGTCTGGCTCATGATGTACTCGATATTTGGAAGGACATTTTGACTAAGGCTCACACCAGGAATCCGACGTGGATCAGCCAAACTCTCACTAAGAATGTAGATAACCGTCTGGTCAGTCACTTGACCTGTCCGTTCCGCATTGATCTCCTCGGCCAGGGCGGTGTATTTCTTCACAATGGCCTTCATAGTTTTTTCAGAGTAATTTTCAGGCTTTTCCATACTGGTCTTGCTGAGCTGTTGCAACCAGAGGAAGGATAGGGTGCGATAGCGCGCCACAAAGGCATAACCCTTCCAGTCTACGTTACGCCAGTTATTGACCTGAGAAAGAATAGGAATCCAACCAACAATCTTATGGTCTTTCTCATTGCGAATCGCCCAACCCATTCCCAAAATCAAGGAAACAATGACTGAAATTCCTGCCAACCGTTTCCAGATGGATTTGACAATCTGCCCTTGGAAGTACTTCTTATGAATCCGCCTGTAAACAAAGAATAGGATGACCAAGAAGACAAGCGATACCAAGACAACCCGCAGACTGATAAAGCTGAGAATCATCCCCATGTTTCCAATCCATTTGAAATCGTTGGGGGTCATTGGCTCCGAACGGTAGCGGAATTTAAGGAAATTGGCCGCAATCAAGGTCACATTTAAACCAGCAATAACGGCAACAGATAAGATTTGACGGTTGATAACCAAGCTAATGATGACATTGAGGAAAAATAGGCAGGCAATCTGGAAGACAATAGCTCCTGGAAAGAGGTGGCGTGTGAAATAAGAGCCCGTTCCCCCAGCCATAGAAGCCTGATAACCAATATGCGATAGCGTAGCCAGTGCCAAGCTGATAAAGAGCATACTGTGGACATTGGTCCGATTGGCCTTAAATTCCCCAAAAGCCTTGTAGAGATAGCGAAGAAAAATGTAGGTTCCTATAAAATGAATGAGGGCAAAAATTGGTGTTTGGATAAAGAAATCCACATAGGAGCCATTTTCAACCAAACTCTCATAATGGCTATCTTTCCAGTAAGAAATAGCCAACGGACTGAGAGAAAGTAAGCTGGTCAAGAGCAAGTAGCTATCTGGCACCAGATGACTGGCCGACCACTTACTTAATTTTTCTCTGATTCCTGCATTCTTCCGCCACAAAAATGCCAACAATACTGGAAGAAGCAACATCAATAGAAGTTCAAACTGAAAGAGATTATTACGGAAAATATTCCAGGGTTGATACTTCTTGGCATTGAGCCTATAGACCAGATTGACAAGATATAGAAAACCTAGAAAATAGCCGACATACTTGGCAAAGGTTTTGGTCTTTACAAACTTCTCATATGTATCAAGCAAGACCAATACATAAAAGGTAAAAATAAGATAGGCAAGCAAGGTAAGGGGGACAAACCAGAGCGGAAAAGATACCCCGCTTAGCAAGAGGGCCCGTCCCATCGCCAGCAAAACAGTCATGACCATGACCAGAATAAATTGCTTGCATGCCTGGGGATTGATTTGTTTCATAACATTTCTCTCTTAGGAAAGATTTGATTTTCGGTAGGCAAAAACATAGTAAATCAACCAGAGTAGCCATCCAGTCAAACTGATAATGATAACTGGCCATAACCACCACTGTTGCTTGTAGGATAGGACAAGGGTATTCTGTCCTTTTTGGCTAGTAACCGTTGGCACTCCGATAGTGGAAAGTTCCAATTCTTCTCTATCCAAGACCTGTTCATTCAAAACCAGCTGACTATCTTGGTAGACAATGATTGGCACAGCAGTTTCTTCTGCTTCCGACGCCGTCCAAGTCACCACCAGCTGATTGCCATCAACTGCTTTGGTAAAGTCTTGATTTGGCAAAATCACTTGGTCACGATAGGTAAAATAGGTATTGTCCGACTCTTCATTGGTAATGTGACCTGTGCTATCTGACAAGTCTGGTACATAGTCTGGCGTTGATTTCTGAGCAATGTGGATAAAGTCACCCAAGTCTTTGGAATGGAAGGAATCCCGTAACTCCTCCGTCGTGCCGTACAAGGTCGTATGAATGCGTTTTTGCAGGAAAGTATCGCTGTAGTAATGCCCATTGATTTCCTTAAAACTTTCATTCCAGAGGAAACCGACCGAAACAAGCAAGGAGGCAAGAGCCACACCTGAAAAGATTTTCTGCAGTTTGTCGGACAAGCCAGACACCTGAACTCCTACGACTGCCAGTAAAAGAGCATTGGCGTAGAGGAAAAAGCGGAAGGGAAATTGAATCAATTCGACGAGTGTCATTCCTTTCCCTGCAAACAACTGCCAAGGGAAAAGGTTGGTTGACAAGATTAAAAATACTGCGTAGGTCAAAGCAAGTCCACCCAGAACCAGCGATTGTTTCTTCCAATTTTTCACCAAGAAATAGAGATAGATTCCAAAGAAAATTGGCAAGGGATAGGGATAGTATAGAAAGGCTGTTTTGAGCCAGGTTACAGTATTGAGGACAAATTTCTTATTAACAAACGGTGGCACCAAGGTGTTGGTCGCGTTGATAGAAATAAGTGGCAACCAGATGTTGATGGTCAGAAGCAAGAAAATGCACACTGATAGAGCCACTTGTCCAATAATCTTCATTTTTTGGTCTGATTTCCACCAACCAATAAGAAAGAGAACACCATAGGCAATGACCAAGAACAAGGTTGATAGCATATGAACCTGCAACATGAGCCCTACCGCTCCTGCCATAAGGAATATCGGTACTTTTTTAGTCTGTAGGAAACGAACCGCAGGAATCAAACAAAGCGGAAAGAGGGCCACTCCCCAGCTGGTAAATCCTTGAGTTGCCCACCAATACTGAATGGAGTAAGTCGTTACAAAGAAGAGGGACAGGAGGATGGAATGAGCATATTTGACCTTGACCTCACGCATGAGGAGATAGAGGGAGGTCGCACTCAGAGTGCCCAAAAGAAGGTTGGACAAAACCTGATAGCGGAACCAGGTCCCACTTAAAAGAACTAGCGCTCCTTGTAGATAGGCAAAATAAGGTCCGTAGAGAGCATTGACAATCCGTCCTGACTGCTGATAGCCATACAAACTGATAATATAGGAGAAATTCCCCTCCTTCATCTGCATAGCCGCATCATAGAAACGATTGTAGTGGAAAATCAAGTCCGCACCTGTCACCATGCCTTTAGTTAGCAAGTGGGGAACCAATAACAATAAAGAAAAGCCCACAAATAGACCAATGGCAACTAAATGGGGATGCTTTTTTAACATGTTTTTGAACATAAGGATACCTTCATAAAAAAAGAGGGAAACCCTCTCTTGTTTTTGTAAATATTCTGCCAATTTGCAGACAATATTTTTCAAAAGTTAGTCATATTTCAGTATAGCAAGCTTTCTCCCCACTGTCAACGAACAAGGCAAGGTCTTTCCGATTTCACTCTGGACTGGCAAATTTAGGATTGGCTCTGCGACTGGCTAGACCTGTCTTTTCCTGGACCAGCTGGTAGCTGGCTTGGACTTCTTCTGGAATGTCGATATGGGCCAAATAGTTGGCTCCTCTTGGTCCGTAGCCCTCTTCGTCATCTCGCAGGCGGGGAATTTCGCCTAAAAGCAGGCTGAGGTAGCGGTCTATGTCCCACATACCCAAGGGAGCATCTTCATACTGGAGCTGGCCCTCTTCCTCCCTGACAGTCACTTGGTAGCTAGCGTAGTTGAGCAAGAGTTTACCCGCTGCGTACTTCTTCATCGTTGCCCACATCCGACGCTGCATGGTGGCATCTTGCATGAGCAGAATGGACTGAAAATCAATGCCCTTATCAGCTAGCAAGTCCAGTAGGTAGGTGACATTATTACCGCAGTTGGTGGACTGGGTTTCTAGAAAATCAGCTGACAAACCATACTTCTGCTCCAGGTAGGCTTGAAAAATCTCTGCCTCGGTCAAACCTGTCGGATCCAGCTGGGGAAAATGGTCCCGCACCTGTTGGCGAAGTCCGTTGGTCGTGTGACCTGCTCCACCTACGATGATGTAGGTCTTGGCGAGCTTATTTTGAATAGCCTCTGCCAGTTGGTCACCGCCTGCTAGAATGGAGCCGCCAAAAAAGGCTAGAACATCTACTTGTCCTAGTCCTTGCTCTGCTGGAAGAGCTTGTCTTGTCAAGGAGGATAGATCCCGCGGTCCACAAAACTGGGCTAATTGATTAACTGCCTGTGCTAGTATCATGATAAGCCAACTTCCTGGAGGCTGTCAGACAAACGCGCGAAGTCAGCCATGGAAAGTGCTTCTCCACGGACACTGGCTTCCAGCTCTGCCATGTCAAGTGCCTGTGTCAGCTTGTCCTTGACTTCTTCGGACTTGCCAAAATGGTTGGTCAGATTGTTCCACAGGGTCTTGCGGCGATGCACAAAGCTGGCCTTGGACACCCGGAAGAAGAAATCTTCGTCTTTGACGCTGACCATGGGTTGCTCGCGGCGAACCATTTTGAGAATGGCGGAGTCCACGTTTGGTGCGGGCACAAAGACGGTGCGAGGCACGATGAAGGCCACCTTGGCAGTCATGTAGTACTGGACTGCAATGGACAGGCTGCCGTAGGCCTTGGTGTTTGGCTCGGCAGAAATGCGGTCGGCCACCTCCCGCTGCATCATGACCACGAACTCGCTGAAGGGAATCTTGCTCTCAATCAGGTGCATGAGGATAGGGGTGGTGATGTAGTAGGGCAGGTTGGCCACGACCTTGATAGGCAGGTCAGGATTTTTGAAATTCTGAATCTGGGTCTGCAGGTCGGTTTTCAAGATGTCTTGGTTGACCACTGTCACATTGTCAAAGCGACCCAAGGTGTCCGCCAAAATCGGAATCAGGCGGTCGTCAATCTCAAAGGCCATGACCTCGGCAGCATTTTCCGCCAAAAACTCGGTCAAGGCCCCAATTCCAGGACCAATCTCGATGACATTGACATTCTGGTCAATCTCTGCCGTGTCCACAATCTTCTGTAAAATATTGGTATCGGTCAAAAAGTTCTGACCGAAGGATTTCTTAAAGGTAAACCCGTGGCGTTCAAGGACGGCCCGAGTAACGTTTTTGTCTGCGATTCTCATGTGTGTTTCTCTTTTCTTGCCAAATAACTCTCTGGACTTGTATGGTATTTAAAAAATAAAAAATTATTACCGGATTTGTCAATCATACTTTTTATAGAAAGGTTAGCATTTGTAATCAGGTGATTTTTTGTAAAGTAAGTAGCTACTTCGCTACCATTGTTTAGAATTTGCCATACAACATTATTTCCTCTGATGCTCGGTAAATAGGTCCTAGCTTCTAAAAATTTGATTAAACCAGTTACAGTCATATCACCTGGAATGTCAATTTCGCCAGAATGTGGCAAAACATCGTCACCCATACAGACGGAAGTCCTATCTACTTGTATTTTCATTTTATTTTCCAGCTTCTACACGGTAATCATTATACTTCTCACTCACTTTTTTCATGGTCTCAAAAGATTCTTGACTAACATAACAACCCGCTTCATGATACTGAGTTCCATTGATAATGTAGTCGTATAGTGAGATCATACCTCCAGCAGGTTCAATCATGCCACTCCACTTCTCATCAAAGACCATTCTCAAACGCTTCCAATCTGTAAAGATTGAGATAGCATCTCGTTCCTCTTTTCCCTTCCTTGTTGGAAGATTAAAGCTAGCTCCCCCTTGCAAGACCGTTTCTGCTGCCCCATCATTTTTTACAGGGAAATTCTTATCAGGCTGCATGGGAATAAGGAAGGTAGCCTTTGGTATTTCTCTGGACAAAAATCCATAATAAAGTCCGTAGACCAATTCTTCATCTTTCGTCTCAGGTTTCCCCATCTGCCCCATTAGGAGCAACCAACGGACTACGTCTGGGTTTGTGATAGGGATTTGTATCTCAGGCACATCAGAAAAATCCGGTGCCTCTACCAAGTTTTGAGCCTTGATACAGGTGTGTTCTGAATTCAGAATAACCCCCATGGCTCCATTTAGATAAAAGCTAGAACCTAAGAAGTTTTTAATACCTTCTCTATTTTCGCCATTTTCAATCAATCTCACCTCTGTATTTGGTTGCTGATCAATGGCTTCTTTATAATGCGTATACCAACGACGAGTCAATACTTGGATTTGAGGATCTGTACAAAGATATCCTGCCTCTCCTCGATCTACTGTTGTTGAGAACATATAGGGTTCCCCCGTCCGCTGTGAAAATACCACAAAGATTGATTCCACATCCAAAAGCTTATCTTTTATTACTCCTTCAAGATGAGCAATCTTACGAAGGTTACTCTGGTAGTCTTCTTCGCTTTCCTCTTCCTGATGGTGACGACACTCCCACAAAAACAAGCGTAATATTTCAATGCTATCATCCAGACTTGCACACAGATAATCCTCATTGCTCATATCGCCAGCTTGTCCCTTGACAAAAACCCTATACAAAGCATCAGTATAACTGGATAGGCGCTGCCTTTCATCTATATCCTTGGTATGTAGGACACTACCTTTTTTAAGATGTGCTAACGCATCAGAAGCATTGATAAAAAGATGAACGATAGGCTCATCAATCAAAAATTGAGCCTCTTGATAACCATTACTCAACTTTTCAACAATTACTTCTCCTAGGGAATCAAGGCCTTCATCTACATTGCACAGTTGCAAGACTGCACCGACCTCCATCCTGCCCTTCAAGTGACCAATAATCAGGAATTGGTTGGATTTTTTGAGAGGAAAAAAATCCATTACTCCGAAACAAGCACTGGTCACTTCTTTCTTCTCTTCTTTCCTCCAAAAATCAAATAACCCCATCTTCTATCCTCCAGATTTAACTTCTCACTCAATTCTGAAATAATTCTCAGCTCCATCGCGGTAGCTGCCATTTCCAGCTATTCTTTCGTTACCGATTCTCCCCCTTCCACTCGCCGTCTTCAAACCAATAATAATTCTCTGTCAATTGTGGTTGTTCAAAGATTTCCAGCATGGATTCAAAACCGTCTGCCAACGGAACATTCTTCAAATCCTCACGGTCAAGCCAGAAGACCTTGCCCTCATCTGAAGATTGAATAGAACCTGAAAAATGGCTGGTTTTGTAGCAAAATACCAGATAGCGATAGTGGTCAGTTGGATCCGTCCAGTTTTGAATGCCACAAAGCTCGAGATTGGACACCGTCAAACCTGTTTCTTCCTTGATTTCACGAACGACGGAGGAAACAATACTCTCGCCACGTTCAACATGGCCACCAGGAAATGTAATTCCAGGCCACTTTTCAGACTTCCTATCCTGGACTAATACCTGCTGACCGTCTGTAATCATGCACATATTGGTTAGGATGACTTGTTCTATCCTATTCATACTCCCTCACTTCAACAACTTGACATAATCACTCTTGGTTGCAAAAAGATGACCCACTCGAACTTCATTTTCTACCACGCGATAGAGGGCGATGTAGTCTTTTCCAATGACATAACCTCTAGTCAGATGAGGCGGGTCTATCTGCTTACCAAAACGATTATCGGCGTTAAAACCACGTTCAGGAAAAATTTGCAAACTCTCCAATGCTTCGACAATCATACCAATTCGTCTTTTAGCAATTTCTTCTGAGAACTGTTCCGAAAAATAGGCGTAAATATCTGCCAATTCCTTATCCACTGCTGGAGCAAGTATCACTGAATAAGACTCAAATTCCATACTTCTCTTTGACACTTTCTAGGCTGATCCCTTGACCTGCCTCAATCGCCTGTTGGTTTTCCTGAATTTCCTTTTGAAGTTGTAAAAACAACTCTTCTCTTTCCAACTCTTCTTCTGTCAGAATGGGCAACTCATTTTTTACAGCAATGTTTTGCAAGAAGAGATTGAAACCAGAGGTCAAATCCAGCTGGTTCATAGCAAATACTTCCTTGGCTTTCTCTAAAAGTCTAGAGTCGGTTTTAAAATTTACTTGGGCATCTTTGTTTATAGTTATCAATCTAGTCCACCTCCTAGTTTTCTATATTGTAACACGAATAGATCTCAGTAGCAATCTTCAAAAAAGCAGAAATAGTAACATTTCCGCTCTAGATTGTTTATCTCCCCAAATCATCAAAATAATAGAGATTCAAAAATTCCTCCTCAGTAACTGGACGTTCAAAATTATAAAACCAGCGATAGACTTCCACGGCTGGCACATCAAACTCCACCCTATCGTCCATTTCTTGCACACCGACAATATGAAACAAACGGCTCTGCTTCCAAATACCATCCGCATTGACATAGCCATCTTCAACTAGACCACGCAAATAGGCTGCTAGTTTATTCTTATCAACCTGCTCATCCTCCCAAACAAGAACATTAGCAGGCAGCAAGTAGGTCACTTCTTCATAAGATGAGTAATTCTCATAAGTAGGCTCAAACTCGTTTTTTACCAAGCACTTAACAGCGTAGACCCTATCCATGATAGCTCTCCATTGCCTCCTCAACTTCCGCCAGACCAATCCCAAACAGCTCCAAGCGTTTGAGCAGTTGCTTGCCGTTGCAGTAGCCGATGCGGAGCTTTTCTCCCAGATACTCCCTCCGCTTGCGACTGTCTCCGCCCATAAGCAAGCCTAGGCGCATCAGATCTGACTTGGTGATGTCAAAGTTATTTTCATCATCGTAGTAACCACGCACGCCTGCGAGGGCTTTTTCCAAGTCCTCAAAGCTGGCGTGCTCAATGCCCAAGGACCGCCCTTTTGTTTTGGACTGGGGCCTGGCCTCGTCCCGCTGTAAAAAGGCGTGTTTGACCGTGGGAATAGCCTGCATAATCATTTTCCGAATCCGCTCTCCATTGTAGTCTGGGTCAGTAAAGACAATAATGCCCCGCAGGTCATGGAGTTTCTCGATGCGTTCCAAGTCATCGTCTGATATGGCAGAACCTCTGGTTTCGTAGGTATCCACCTCATAAAATCGTTTTAGGTTTGCTGTATCGTCTTTTCCCTCAACAACGAGGACTTCCTGTATCTTAATTTTCTGAGTCAATTCTGAACAAGCTCCTTGCATTCTCGTAGGTCGCCCTCGCCACTTCTTCGACCGACTGGTTGCGAAGCTGGGCCAGCATTTCCACCACATATCGAGTGTAGCCGGTGCGATTTTCCCGACCACGCTTGGGAACAGGCGCCAGGTAGGGTGCATCCGTTTCGACTAGGATTTTTTCTAGGGGTAATGCTTGCGCCGCTTCCTGAAGTTCGACAGCTTTCTTAAAGGTCACCACTCCCGAGAAGGAGATGTGCATGCCCAGGTCCATGAAGGCCTGAGCCTCCTCCAGAGTGCCAGAGAAGGAGTGCATGATGCCTCCACGCGGACCGACGCCGACTTCCTTGATGATCTGGTAGGTATCTTCCAGAGCGTCGCGGGTATGAACCACAAAGGGTAAGTCCAACTGCTTGGCCAGCTCCATCTGTCGCTTGAAAACACGAGCCTGGGTTTCCTTATCTGCCGTCATCCAGTAGTAGTCCAGCCCAATCTCCCCCAGGGCAATGACCTTGGGATGCTTAAGAGCCTTGAGTAGATAACGTTCAACTTCTTCATCATAAGTGCCAGCCTCTGTCGGATGCCAGCCCAATGTCAGATAAATTTCAGGATGCTGGTCAGCCAGTTCCATAGCCTTGTCAATGGTTGCTCGGTCAAAACCGACCACATTGTGGAGGGTGACCCCCATTTCCTTGGCAAAGTCTAATTCCTCTTGGACCCGACCGTCAAACTGCTCAACGTTGAGGTGGGTGTGGGTATCAAATATCTGTATCATGATTCTATTGTACCATATTTCAAGCCATTCTTTTCCTACGAAAAAACCAGCAGACTCGAGTTTCTGCTGGTTTTAGTTGTATTCTTATGCTACTGTAAGAACTTTACGTCCCTTACGGCGACGAGCTGCTAACACGCGACGGCCGTTTTTAGTTGCCATACGGCTACGGAAACCGTGTTTGCGTGCGCGACGGATTTTACTTGGTTGAAAAGTACGTTTCACGATGAATACCTCCTCTTAGATTCTTGTATTCGTTTAGCCGGCTAGTTTTGATCAGTTACTAAACATACCAAACTATTTTATATAAATTCTGGGGGTTTGTCAAGCTATTCTTTCCTATTTTCAAGCAGATTGAGAAAAAAAGAGGCTCAGCCTCTTTTTAATCATGATTTCCTTCAATATCCACTACAACATAGCGGTTTGGTTCACTACCTTCTGAATAGCTTGTCAAACCGTCCATTTTTGAAATGATGCGGTGGATGATTTTACGCTCACTGCTAGACATTGGATCCGTATGGTAGGCTTCTTGCTCAGCCAAGACACGCTCCGCCAACTTTTGCGCATAGCCTTGAAGCACTTCTGCACGGTGTTCTACATAGTCATTCACGTTAATCGTAATGTAGAAATTGCGCTCATAACGGTTGTAAAGGAAGTTCTGAGCCAAGAGTTGCAAGGCTTTCAAGACCTTGCCATGGTAGCCGATGACACGTCCAGGTTCATTGGTATCCACTTGGATGTTGATGGTGCGACGGCTGTGACTGGTTTCAATACTTGCTTCCACATCCATATCATCCAAAATTTCTTGGATGTAGGTAGAAACTTCTGCAACAACCTGTTCAATGTCATACTGCGGCTCAATTTTAATATTTAAATCAGCAAATTCATCCTTGGCAACTGGCTCTGGACTAGCAACTTCTTCTTGAGTGGTTGTCTGGCTAACGCCTGCTAATAATTCGTCAGAAAGAATTTCAATACGACCAGTTTCTTCAAGAATGGTTGTCGCTTCTTTTTCATTTTTCAAAATTTGGGCCTTGATCTCATCATCGAGCGTTTGGCCTGATTTTTCAAACTCTTTCACAGCCGCAACAACTTTCCCAAGGTCAATCGTAGCTTCTGAAACACTCTTGACTGGCTCATTGAGTTCATTGATTTCACTTGGAACGCCACGAACTGCTTTTTGATTGGCTTTGACAACCGTTGTTTCGTTGATAACATCAATATCTACGACAGCTGGTTTTTTACCAAAACCAAAGAAACCTTTTTTCTCACGCGCTACAACGGTGATGTGGGCTTTCTTACGGGGAATATTTAGCTCTTCTAAACCATTTTGAATGGCTTCTTCAACATTTGCACCTGTAAATTTCATTTTCTCTCTCCTATTCGTTTCATCCTACTTCTGCTTGCGGGCTTTTTTCTGAGCCCGTCTGATTTTAGCTTGACGCTCTTTTTCAGCATCAATCTTAGCTTGACGCTCTGCTATGATTTTAAAAGGATTATTAAACACCAAGGTTTGAACCACTTGATAGGCGTTGGAAACAGTCCAGTACAAGGCCACACCACTAGCTGCTGTAACTGCAAAGAAGAAAATCAAGACTGGCATGGCATACATCATGGCAGTAACCGCTCCGTTTTTCTCGATAGCTGCTTTATTGGCCAACCATGTACTAAAGAAAGTGAAGGCTGCCGCTAATATGGGCAAAATAAAATAAGGGTCAGGTTCACCAAGATTTACCCAGAGGAACTGTCCAACCTTGAGAGCTTCCTCAGTTGTCAGAGCTTGATAGAGGGCTATCAAAATCGGCATCTGAATCAAGAGCGGCCACATGGACGAGGTCATATTTACACCGTTCTCTCTATAGAGTTTGCGTGTCTCCTCATACAGTTTCTGGCGGGTATCCATATCGTTTCCAGCATACTCTTCTTGCAATTTCTTCAACTGAGGTTGAAGTTCCTGCATTTTACGCGAAGAATTCATTTGAATCTGGAACAAGGGCAATAAGAGCGTCCGAATGATAATCGTGAAGAGAATAATCCCGATACCAATCTGACCGTTGATGGACAAGAATTGAATAATGCTGGCAAACCATTTAATCAATCCGTTCCAAGCGTCCGAAGACTGACTAGAGGCCGTTCCTGTTCCACAAGCGGTTAGCACGAGTAGAGTTGTGGCAAGCAGGCCAGCCCACTTAAGATTCTTTTTCAATCGCAACACCTTCCTGGTATAATTTGGCTAGTTTCAAAACATGGATGAGGTTTTTCTTGATTTCCTGATAGGACAGCTCTTCAACACCCTTCCGAGCGATGATAACAAAGTCATCCGTCACCAACTCTTGCTGGCATTCTATCAAGACATGGCGCAGTCTACGCTTAATACGATTTCTCATGACAGCGTTTCCCAATTTCTTGCTGACAGATAGTCCTACTCGGAAATGAGCCTGTTCCTTTGGCAAGCAGTAGACTACAAACTTCCGATTGGCTACATTCTTTCCTTTTGTAAAAATGTCATTAAAATCTCGTTCACGCTTGACACGATAGCTTTTCTTCAAACCGTCACTCCATCTTTCAAAATTATCTCTATTATACCATAAAATTCAAAAAAGCCAATAAACTGCCTGTATAATAGGCTTTTTGGCATTTTTTGTACGTTTTTTTATCCGCTTTCATCAACACCGAAACCAGTTGTCCACCAAGTCCTTTTGTGCTATACTAAATAACCAATCTAAAAAAGGAGCAAAACATGGAAATCTGGAACGCCTACACAGCCGACGGTCACTTGACCGACCACACCCTCACACGTGGAGAAGCCATTCCCGACGGCCTCTACCATCTAGTCGTCGAGTGCATCATCCGTCACCTCGACGGCAGCACCCTCTTCATGAAACGCGACAGCACCAAGCCCTCCTACCCTGACTATTACGAAGCGACAGCAGGAGGATCAGCCTTGTTTGGGGAAATAGCAGAGCAGGCCATTTTACGCGAAGTCCGCGAAGAAACTGGCATTGAACTGACAGCTAACCAACTCCGCCACCATACACACTTTGTCGCCCATGACGACCAGTGCCTCTTCCACTGCTACTGGGCTGAAACCGACTGGGACAAATCTGCCATCCAACTCCAATCTAAAGAAACCAGCCACTACATCTGGATCCCACAAGAAAAGTTGAAAGACTTCCTAGAAACAGAACTGATTATCCCAAGGCAGAAGGACTATGTGGAGAGCTTGTTTTTAGAACAAGAATAGGGCAAGAGCGAGACTGAAACTCAGTACAACATGAGATAAAAAGTGACTGAGATGGTTTCTCCCAAAAAGAATGCGACCACCTAAGACACGCACACCGCAAGCCAAAAATAAACCGAGAATAAATCCCCAAACTGTCTGCCAGCCCAACAAACTGAGCAAGACTGGGCAAGCATATAAAACCAGTAACCAGCTGGGAAGTTGCTTGCGATATACCCAAGCAGATAGCGGCAACGGCCCCAAATAAAGCACAATCAAGCATTTAACAACAATGACCATATATAACTCCTTTCCCCATCAATGTATCATGAGGGGGTAAGGCACTGTCAAGAGGAGATTATGAAAACAGGACAAGTTATGAAACAATTTGGTATCAAACGCGACACGCTTCGCTTCTACACCGAACAAGGATTGCTACAGCCTCAACTGATTAACGGTAATTACTACTGGAACGAGGACGAAATCAACAACCTAGAAAATATACTAGGACTTCGCCAGCTAGGACTATCTGTGAAAGCTATTATCCGTATCAAAGAACTTCACGACACCAAATGCGGCAGTCTCGAACAGCTAAAAGAAAACAAACAGGTCATACTGGATGAAATTGTCGACCGTGAAAAACAAATCCTCCTGCTCCAAGAACAGAAGGAAAATCTAGAAAATCTACTCCAGCAGATTGAGGAAAAATTACAGAATTTATAGCAAAATCCCCGCCGTCACGCGACAGCGGGGATTCATTTATTTCAATCCAGCAACTAGACTTGCAATATCAGCTGGTCGGGTTCGGCAACAACCTCCAACCACTTTAGCTCCTAGCTTATGCCAAGCCAGAGTATTGTCCAAAAGGCTGTGGCTATGGTCAGCTTCTTCTTTCCAAGTTTGAGTGGCTCCATCATAGACCTCACCCGAATTTGGATAGGTGACAAATGGTTTATCCGTTTTCTCTCTCAACTGACTGAGAAAGGCTGGGTAGAGAGAAGGAGCTGTACAGTTGAGACCAACCGCCAAAATCTGCTCGCTGCTGTTGACCAGCTCTGCTATTTTCTCAATAGCTGTCCCGTCAGAAATCGACTGTCCGTCCTGTGAAGTGAAGCTAATATAGGCCTCTACCTCTGGAAAATCCTCTGCCAGCAACTCTACCAAGGCTTGTGTTTCAAGAAAATTAGGAATGGTCTCCAAGGCCAAAAGTTCAGCCCCCTGTTCTAAGAGGAGCTCCATCCGACGACGATGAAAATCCTTCAACTCCTCCAAATTGATATTGCCATAATCACCCGTGTATTCAGACCCATTAGCTAAATAAGCCGCATAGGGACCAACATCTCCTGAAATAAGTGGATAAGTACGATTTGTTTTTTCAGTTTCAGACAAGTCAACCCAAACCTCGTCTCGAGCCTCCTTAGCCAAATCAACTGTCAGGCGAATCAACTTTTCAGCCTCCGCCTGTGACAAACCAGCTTCCGCCAAACCTTCAAAAGTCGCCTGATAGGTTGATGTCGTGACCAAATCTGCTCTAGCACGAATATAGTCCTTGTGAATGTCCTTAATTAGCTGGGGATTCTCCAAAAGATATTTGGCAGACCAGAGCTTACCTGATACATCATGACCTCGAAATTCCAATTCCGTCCCAAGAGCACCATGTAAAATGACAAACTCTTGATTTTCTAATAGTTCCTTAAAACGACCCATCAAAGAACCTCCTACCACTTTTTAAAGCGAATATAATGATAAATATAGCAACCAATCATAAATGGTACACCAAAGTAAAGACCTGCACGCTGAGAAGGATCCCAACCGATGCCGATGATGGAAATAACCAGCAAAACAACTGTAATCCATGGCAAAGTCGGTGAAAATGGCGTCTTGTATTCCAATTCATCTTCGCTATGATTCTTCAAAAATTCACGTCGGAAACCGATTTGTGCAAGCGGAATAGCCAACCAAGCAATGACAACCGCAAAACCAGCGATGGAAACCAAGGCCAAGAAAATAGTATCTTCTGCATAAATTGAGGCAATCAAGGCTATAACAACACCAACCATGGACAAAATCATACCACGCATTGGAACACCGTGTTTGTTGATTTTTACTAATTCCTTGCTAATCATGCCTTCGTTTGCCAAAGACCAAAGCATACGGCTTGAAGCGTAGAGCCCTGAAGTAGAAGCTGATAAAATAGCAGTCAAGATGATGAAGTTCATAATGTCTGCAGCGTAAGGGAAGCCAATCTTGTCCAATACAAGTACGAAAGGAGCCTCAGTAACACCTGCTTCTGACATAGGAAGTAGTGCTGCCAAAACAACAATCGTCAAAACAAAGAAGATGACCAACAAACCTATTGTTGATTTAATGGCTTGCGGCACTGCCTTCTTGGGATTGTCTGTTTCCCCAGCGGCAATTCCAATCATTTCAACACCGGAAAAGGCATAGTTAACTGACAACATGACCGAGATAAATCCAACTAGTCCGTTAGGGAGCAAACCGTCACTTGTGATATTGTTAAATAACGGCGCTGCATTGGTTCCTTCAAAAGGCAAAATACCAAAAATGGCTAAAATTCCGAGAACAATAAAAGCTGCAATAGCATAAACCTTGATTGACGACAACGCATCCTCCGCCTTGGCAAACCAGCCAACCGAAAGCGTATTTAAAGCAAAGACAACGATGGCGAAAATCGTTGCAAAAATCCAAATTGGCACACTAGGAAACCAACGTTGCATAAGTTGAGCTGCTCCGACGAACTGAGAAGCCAGTGCGACTACCCAGCAAAGCCAATACATCCAGGCCACCATAAAACCAGTACCAGGACTGATAAACTTAGTAGCATAGGTATGGAAGGAGCCTGTTACTGGCATGGCTACGGAAAGCTCCCCCAGCGAAAACATAACCAAATAAACCATAACAGCTCCAAAAAGATAAGCTGCAATAGCTCCAAATGGTCCAGCCTGTGCAATGGTATAGCCCGAACTCAAGAACAAACCTGTTCCAATAACCCCACCGATGGACAACATCTGCAAATGACGGCTGTTCATCTCTCAATTGAAGGTACCTTCATTTTCAAAATTATGATTTTCCATAAACTCTCCTAAATAGTAATGATTTATTTATGATAACACAGTTTTTCAGAAAATCGTTATACCGTTTTCAACGCGAGTGTTATAGTTATCAGTTATAACAAAATCCCCGCCGTCACGTGACAGCGGGGATTATTTATCTTACAAACTCTTCAACATATTATCAATATGCTGGATGGATTTTTCACGGCCGAGCAGGTAAATGGTATTTGGCAACTCTGGTCCGTGCATTTCGCCTGAAACGGCGATACGGATAGGCATGAAGAGGTTTTTGCCCTTGATGCCTGTTTCTTTTTGAACAGCCTTGATTTGTGGGAAGATGTTATCTGGTTGGAAATCTTCGTCTGTCATGGCTTCCAATTTTTCCTTGAGGGCATTGAGAACCGTCGGAACAGTCTCACCTGCCATGACTTCTTTTTCTTCATCAGTCAATTCTGGAAAATCAGAGAAGAAAAGGTCTGTCAAACCAACGATTTCATCCGCAGATGACATTTGTGGCTTGTACAATTCCACCAATTTTTCTGCCTTGTCTGTCAAACGCCCTGCTTCTTCCAAGAATGGTTTGGCAAGGTCGAAAATGGTCTCCAAATCAGCTTTTTTGATGTACTCATTGCCCATCCACGCCAACTTTTTCGGATCGAAGGAAGCTGGTGACTTGCTGAGGCGTTTTTCGTCAAAGAGTTGGATAATCTCATCTTTGGAGAAGATTTCTTCTTCACCACCAGGAGTCCAACCCAAAAGTGTGATAAAGTTGAAAACAGCTTCTGGCAGGTAGCCTTTTTTGCGGTAATCTTCGATAAAGGCAAGAGTATTGGTGTCACGTTTGGACAGCTTTTTACCGGTTGCAGAGTTGATAATCAAGGTCATGTGGGCAAACTCTGGTGCTTCCCAACCAAGTGCTTCATAGACCATGAGCTGCTTGGGTGTATTGGCAATGTGGTCATCCCCACGGATAACGTGCGAAATCTCCATCAAATGATCATCAATGACCACGGCAAAGTTATAAGTTGGGTAACCGTCGCGTTTCTGGATAACCCAGTCGCCACCGATGTTGCCACCTTCAAACTCAATCTCGCCCTTAACCATGTCATTCCACTTGTAGATACCAGCTTCGTTGACAGCCAAGCGGACAGTTGGGACAATGCCAGCCGCCTCACGCTCTGCGATGTAGGCTGCTTTTTCATCTTCAGACATACCCAGGTATTCGTTGATGTAGCGAGGTGTTTCGCCCGCAGCTTCCTGACGCTCACGCTCCGCCGCCAACTCTTCTTCGGTCACGTAAGACTTGTAGGCCTTTCCTGAAGCCAAGAGCTCATCGACATACTTCTGGTAAATATCCAAACGCTCAGACTGGCGGTATTGGTCATGGGTTTCTGGGCTTTCATCCCAGTCAATACCCAACCAACGCAGGTTTTCCAGCTGAGAACGCTCACCGTCTTCCACATGACGTTTACGGTCTGTGTCTTCGATACGAATAAGGAAAGTACCGCCGTGATGACGGGCAAAAAGATAGTTGAACAATGCTGTACGGGCATTTCCGATATGCAACAGTCCCGTTGGACTTGGTGCGTAACGCACACGAATTGGTTTAGTCATGTTTCTCTCCTGTAAAATTTCAATCAAGAACATTATAGCATAGAACACCCTCAGATAACAGAAAAATCAGCCTAATCAGACTGATTTTGAGGTGTTTTTTGGTTGCGTGCCAGCCAGTAGAGGACATAAAGGACCAAGAAGCCAGCAGCCGCTAGGAAAAGTCCGCTAATCTGATCGACGGCCAGGACCAAGACTAGACCTGAAACAAGTAGTCGGACAAAGGCCTGACCCAGCATGAAGTAGGTAGATACCGCTCCACCGATAGTTGCCAGCTGCTCCTCTGGCATAGAATTGACAAACTTGGCATTAAACTTGGGACCGCTAGCCCCAAAACCAATCCCCATAGTTGCTAGGAAGAAGAGAATGACTGGCAGTTGGTGAAGCAACATTCCGACAAACACTCCAAATAGAGAGAAAGTGGCTGCCACTTCCAGCGTAACCATGCTGGTCTTTTTGAAAAGGGTAAAGACCAAGGTCGAACCCAAGATGTTGCCGACAAAGAAGATCAGAATTGTCAGGGCAAGGGTGGTCTCAACATTGAGAAAAACAAGGCTTGAGTCTTCGCTAATCAGCAGGACCAGAATAGGATAGAGAATCGCTCCGCAGGCGTTGATTATGGGGCTGGTAATCAAGACCAGACGAAACTCGGGGATCTTGCGCAGCTCCACGATGGCTTGCTTGAAAGAAGCTAGAATGCCTGGTCCCTTGGTTGCCTGCTCAGGCTGGCTCGGCTGCTCTGCTATTTTCAAAGGCTGCTCCGTCAGGAGTTTGCGAAAGGCTGGCGTCAGCAGCTGCATGATGAGGAGTGCGGCCAAAAAGGTGCCGGCGTTGAGAAAGGCCAGGTTTTGGTAGGAGAGGAGGCCGACCAAGAGGGCAGAGAGGGCCTGAGAGGCGATGTTGAGGAGGCTGGTCACGGTCTGGCGAAAGGCCGAGTACTGCTCCCGCTCTTCCTTGGGTGCTACGCGCAATCCCAGAGGTGCATAGAGGCCGTTTTCATAGAAGCCAGCGAAGTCTGCAAAGACATTGAAACTTGCAGCCACCACGACAATCCAGAGGGCTGGCTCAAAGCCCATGCAGAATCCGAGGATGAGGTAGAGTACAACGCGAAAGAGGAGGGTCAGCTTAATAGTGCTGATTTTGTTGACTGTCTTGTCTGCCAGATAGCCTGTAAAGAGCCCCATAAAGCTAGGAAAGATTTCTGAGAAGGTCACAATTGCCAGCGCCAGACGGCTGTTGGGCACCAGTAAAACATAGTTCATTAAGGCCAGATAATAGACAACATCACCAAAATTGGACAGCATATCCGCAGTCAGTACCCATAGGTAGGTAGCATTTTTCAAAATCTTTTTCATGGTAATCCCTTTCTTTATTTAATTTACAGAATATTCTGACTTTTAATTCTACAGAGGAGCCTGGATAGACTGCTCTCTGTTCACTCTAGGTGTAATAGATATTCAGAGTAGAGAAGGCCATATCTCCTGTGATACGCAGTATCTTTTCCCCCATGCCAGTTGCATAGTTATTGACAGCAGATATAGAACTATCCAGTTCCACGACCGCCAGCCAATTTGCCGGCAGATAAAGATCAACTGACGCGAAGGCCGTATCGATATGAAATTCAGCCTTATCTCCCTGAATAACCGCTTGATCAAAGTAAACCATACTGGAGCCAAAGGCCACCTCCACACTATCGTAGGTAAAATTTTCCTCATGAATATAGCGAGTAGAGGAGCCAAAAGCTATTTCCCTACCCTTGTCGCCAATCACCCCTGTACCAAAACCTTTTGTGTCAATGGCATTCCTGCTCATCTTAGGTTTGATCAGTATCTTCAACCCTGCACATGCCAGTATTGCACCTAAAATCAAGGTCCAGGTATCAATTTCCAGCCAATCAAAGTGATTGTTTAGCATAATAAAGACCAATGTTCCCCAGATAAAGCTTGTGACCAACTGTTTTTTTATCATTGCTTTGAAAAAGAGATAACTCCATCCAACTACCAGCGCTAATTTCCAAAGAGGAAACTTCATGACTGGCAAGTAGTCTTGAAACAAGACCAGACCCGCCAAGACCAGCAGAGCTATCCCTAAACCGTTTTTTTTCATCTTCCTACCTCATTTCCTGTAACTTTTCTTTTAATAAATGGTAATAATGTCGCGACACGTGAACTTCCTTGTGAGTCTTATAGAAGGAAATCCGACTGGTGCCCGAGAAGGACTTGTCCAGCGAATAGATGGCTTTGGCATTGGCAATGGTGGACTTGGAAACCCGGCAAAAATGAGCAGGGAGACAATCTTCCAGTTCATAGAGCTTCATCTTGACTTCATAGGCGTCATCTCTAGTATGCCCCATCAGCTTGGTCCCATCCGTTTCAAAAAAGAGCAGGTCTTCTAGTTTCAAGAAATACTCACTGGTGCCCTTGTAAAAGACCAGACTAGGACGGCTCAGGCGACTTAGGACTTGCTGGATTTGTTCCAACTCTGGCCCTAACTGATTGCTTCTGATAATCACTTCGACTTGTTCTAAGCTATCATCTAATTCAATCCGAACTTTCATAAGACCTCCTTTGCTTTTCTGGTTTTATTATATCAACTTACTCGAATTTTGCAAGGGCATTTCAGCAAGTGGTCAAAAAATGCCAGTAAGTGGTATCATCAGGCATACAAAAAACCAGCCGTAGCTGGTTGAGTATTAAAAAATCGCGTCAAGCAGAGAGGAACTGCCACCGCCACCATCGCCACCAGCACCAACAATATGATTACCGATGACTTGGGCAAAGGTTTCAATATTCAAGCTTTGTACATAGATTTCACCATAGCCAGAGAAGGTATTAACAATTCCTTCCCCTGTACCGATCGATTGCAAGAAACCATTTTCCATGTGAATATCGTAGTTGAGGTCACGGCTCCAGGCTACCACATGGGCATTATCAATGGTAATGCTCCCACCATCCAGTTCAATCTTCTTAATCGAACCGAAGGCATTTGCCAATAGAGTTCCTCTTCCTTCCGTAGTCATGACAAAGAGACCACCCTGACCACCGAAAAAGGCCCGACCGACACTCTGGCGCTCCATCTTATATTGAGCAGAACCATCTAGGGCAAGAAAAGCACCATCATTGAGGCGGTATTGCTCTGCACCCAGTTCCAAGGCAATGACCTGACCTGGCGTTGAAGGCGCAAGCGCAATTTTGCCATCGTCACTATTGGAAATGGCTTGCGTGATAAACATAGACTCACCTGATACCATGGAACGACCAATGGCCCCCATGAGCTTGCCAAAACCAGAACCACCACGGGCATTGAGCTTGGTATTTAAGGTCACGCTTGGTGTATGGTAAACCATGCTTCCCTGTTGAATATAGGCTGACTCACCAGCTTCTAAGGCGATTTCCACCAAAGGAAATTGCATATTGCTGTCGATAGTGTATTTCATCCGATTGTCTGACATAGTTGCCTCCTAATTTTTACGAAAACTACCTGTTAACCACAGGATAGCCATAATCAACCAAAAACAAGCTAAAATAAACCAAATCATTTTCAACTCCTTTTTGTATTATTTTTATAACACAATTCTACACCTAAAAAACAACAGTGTCAAGTATTTTTGTAAAAAAAATATGGGAAACTGCACTATCAGTTCCCCTATCCATTATATCACTTCTGTCATACGACCCGTATCCACATCATAAACTGCACCGAAAATTTCAACATCTTCAGGTATGAGCGGAGATTGTTTCAAGAGAGCAATATCCTCCCGCACGCTTTCTTCAATGTCTGTAAAAGGAAGAAAGTCTTGACCGCTGACATCGACTTGCAAATCCCGCTTGAGTTGGACCGCAAAGTCCTCATTGGTAAAGGTCTGGGCACCGCAGTCTGTATGGTGAAGGACCACGATTTCTCTTGTGCCGAGCTGCTGCTGGGAAATGACTAGCGAGCGAATCATGTCCTCCGTCACGCGCCCGCCTGCATTCCGCAAAATGTGGGCATCACCCAGAGCCAAGCCCAAGGCCTGCGCCACGTGAAGCCGTGAGCCCATACAGGTCACGATAGCCACCTTTGTCTTTGGACGAAGTGGTAGGTGGTAATCACCATGCAGGTCAACATAGGCCTTGTTGGCCTTCATAAAGTTTTGAAAATAAGACATAGGACCTCCTTGTCTGTTGAGAATTTCTGAAATTTTCAGAAATAGGTTAGACCTAGCTTACCATATTCCCGACTATTTGTCGTAAAAAGAGGAGCGACTAGCTGTCACTCCCGAATGATTTCATCAGTTGAATACTTTCTGCAAGACTTCGCCAATGGTAGTCACGCCGATAACGGTGATTTCCTTGGGCACCTTGATACCTGTCAGAGAATTTTTGGGGGCATAGACCTTGGTAAAGCCTAATTTGGCGGCTTCGTTAATCCGTTGTTCAATCCGATTGACGCGGCGGATTTCACCTGTTAGACCGATTTCGCCTATAAAGCACTCTTGAGGGTTAGTAGGCTTATCCTTGTAACTGGAGGCAAGGGCAACTGCGACCGCTAGGTCAATAGCTGGCTCATCCAGTTTGACACCGCCTGCTGACTTAAGGTAGGCATCTTGGTTTTGGAGGAGCAGGCCTGCCCGTTTTTCCAAAACCGCCATAATCAAGCTGGCACGGTTGAAATCCAAGCCTGTCGTGGTCCGCTTGGCATTGCCAAACATGGTCGGCGTCACCAGGGCCTGCACTTCTGCAAGGATAGGGCGGGTGCCCTCCATGGTCACGACAATGGCAGAGCCAGTCGCCCCGTCCAAACGCTCTTCCAGAAAGACTTCACTAGGATTGAGGACTTCGACCAAGCCCTGCGACTGCATTTCAAAAATGCCGATTTCGTTGGTGGAGCCAAAGCGGTTTTTGACCGCTCGCAAGATACGAAAGGTATGTTGACGCTCGCCCTCAAAATAGAGAACGGTGTCCACCATGTGCTCCAAGGTCCGCGGTCCAGCCAGAGTGCCTTCCTTGGTCATGTGACCGACGATGAATGTTGCGATGTTGTTGGTCTTGGCAATCTGCATGAGTACATTGGTCACTTCACGGACCTGACTGACAGAGCCTTGCACGCTGGAGATGTCAGGGCTCATAATGGTCTGGATAGAGTCGATAATCAGGAAATCTGGTTTTATCTTCTCAATCTCGGTCCGAATGCTCTGCATATTGGTCTCCGCATAGAGATAGAACTCGCTGTCGATATCGCCCAAACGTTCCGCCCGCAACTTAATCTGCTGGGCAGACTCTTCCCCCGACACATAGAGGACGGTACCAATGGTCGAAAGCTGGGTCGATACCTGTAAGAGCAGGGTGGATTTGCCGATCCCTGGATCGCCTCCGATCAGGACCAGACTTCCTGGCACCACACCGCCACCGAGGACACGGTTGAACTCCTCCATGTTGGTCTTAGTGCGGGCCACTTGAATAGAGGAAACTTCATTTAGTTTCATGGGACGGGTCTTCTCACCTGTCAGGCTGACCCGCTCGTTCTTGACTTCAGCGACTTCCACTTCCTCGACAAAGCTAGACCAGGAGCCACAGTTGGGGCAGCGGCCCAGATACTTGGGCGAGTGGTACTCGCAGGATTGACAGATAAAGGTTGTTTTTTTCTTAGCGATGGTGATTTCCTCCTATTTCCCCGTCGATCCAAATCCACCTGTCCGAACGCCGTCGGCCTGGTCGCCGTCAGCCAAAAGGAAGGGGGCAAAAACAGCCTGCACAATTCGCTCCCCAGCTTCCACCACCACGATTTCTTCTGTGATGTTTCGCATCTGGGCAAAGATGTGGCCTTCGTTGGCTGGATTGCCGTAGTAGTCGCCGTCGATAACTCCAACTGAGTTAATCAAAACCAGCCCCTTCTTGCGAGGATTGGACGAGCGGTCGTAGAGATAGAGGACCTCGTTGGCCTGCATATAGGCCTTGACACCCGTTGGCACCAGCTTAATCTCACCTGGCTCCAAGCTGACGGTTTCTGCAGCCTTCAGGTCGTAACCTGCTGCATGAGCGGTCTCACGTTTTGGCAATAAATTTTCATCAGTAAACTGGCTGACCAGTTCGAATCCGCGGATTTTCATATTATTTTTTCATTTATCCTTTCAAAACGTTGATTTAATAAGGTTTCTAGCACCTTGTGAAAAGTTGTTTTTGTAATTTGTGGACCTTTTTGTACACCTATAGACTATTTATAGCTTTTTCGTAATATGAAACAGCCTCTTTTTCTTTATCTTTTGATAGGTGCCCATAAGTGTCTAAGGTCATAGAAATGTTAGAGGATACTGGAGTTCTTTGTAACTAATACCAGCGTTCAGCAGTAAACTAGCGTGGGTATGGCGGAAAGCGTGACAAGTAAAGCGCGGAATATTCAGGACCTTACAACGATTATCTATAATTTCCTGAAATGAATTTCTTGGTAGATATTCCCTTGTAGTTGTCGCAAAGACTACAGAGGGAGCACACGCGCCAACATCTAAAAACATCAATCGTTGACGGTTTCGGTATTGTTTCAGCATGAGGGCAGTTTTTTTGTCTATGCTGATCACACGAGTTCCCGCCTTTGTCTTTGTGCTTCCAATAATACGCAGCTCCATGCTATAAGTTTTGCCAATTGATATTGTACCAGCTTCTAAGTCAATATCAGACCACTCCAGAGCGGACAATTCACCTATACGGCATCCTGTAGCGAGTAATAACTTAAAGATAACAAAGTAATAATAATCTTTAAATTTTTTACTTGCCAATTCCTCAGCATGTTCAAGAAACAGTTTTAAATGTTCAGACTTTATAAATTTGATCGCCTCACGGCCTTTTCTTTGCTTTTGAGGTAATATTACATCCCGAGCCGGATTTGTGGCCAGAACTTGCAACAGTACCCCATGTTGTAAAACTCTGTTATTGATTGAATGAATAGCTTTAAAATTTACTAACTTAGGAGCCAGACCATTAACAAACTGCTGAATAGTGGCTGGTACTATCTTATCTAGTTTCATTCCTCCAAATATTGGGATAAGGTGGTTATATAGTTGCCTTTTGGTTACTACAAAAGTCTGAGGCTTTACAGTCAGCTTATAACTTTCAAGCCAAAGGTAAGCCAATTCTTGATAGGTTTTTACTTCTACTTCCTTTTTGACCGTTGACCCATTTCTTACAAACTCAATCGGTGCTTGTTTGGCTTTCTGCTTGACTTCTTTTTTTGTCCTACCCGTCACGCTGGTTTTTACTTTCTTGCCAGTAATGACATCTGTACCCAGATAGATATTGGCACGGTAAACAATGCTACCGTCTTTTTTTGTTACTTCAGTAATTTTCATGATCATAAACCTTTCCATCAGCAGGCAGGCTGTTATTAAAAAGATTTTAGATTAAGTTTGTTTATATCATGCAAGGGCTTACGAGAATAGCACTATTTTCGTTTATTTTGGGTGGGTAGGGTAAATTATACCAGTCAAGAATAAAATCCGATACGGACGATTTAAAGCTGTCTTTCAGAGTTCTTTGACAAATTTAACTTACTAGGTCGCTAACAAAATACTTTACTTTTCTCGCGCGCGTGGTATAATATAGTCAACGAGATAACTTGCGAAGGATTAACGTTGTGTTCCCGAATGGGAGTAAGTCAATGGACGAGAATTCACATATGCCTGGGGTTATCTTTTTTTGTCTTCTTTTTCAAGTTTTCTACGAATGTTTCAGGGCTTCGCTCAATCTCTTCAACGATAAACTCACAGAATGCTTGAGCATAGCCATATCGATTACCAATTTTATAATGGTAGCAATAACGTTCGTTTTTCTTTATATCGTAAAATGCATTAAATAGTTGCAGGTCGTTTGTTGTAAACGGCCTTTTTTGCTTTTCACCATTGACTATTTTTGTTAACAAAATCCCTTTCGCTCTTAAACGCTTATTAACAATTTTTATAACTTCCTTAGTAGTCAGTGGATATATTGCATTTGGATCTTTAATTTCTCGGAGTATGCCGACACTTGTTTCAGCACCATTGTCTAACTTAACTACTAAATCAGCATCTTGTTTTCGCTTAGTGATATAGAATCGTGTTTCTACTGGGACAGCATAGTCAGAATTACTAGCAGAAATTTCCCTTTCAATCTTTGCTTGTTCAGATAGTAAACGTTCTGCCATTTTTGGAGAATACTTAGCTCTAATTTCTTCTTGATTAAGTTGGTCAATACGAACAGATAGAGTCAGGAAATTTTGTGCGATTTGTTTAGTAATATCTTCCTGGTGGAACTCTTGCATTTTAGAAATGTAATTAGACACACAAGCTTGAAACAAGGGGGCATAGATATGTTCGTAATCTTCTGTTATAAAGTGAGTACTGGTGTTCCTAAGTTCAATAATTTGGACAAGGTTTTTTCTCAACGATCCATGTTTATCTGGAAATACTGTTTCTACTGCATTTTCCAATGAGATAGTTCGGTCTTTGCTGTCCTTAAAGTAGATAGCTTCCTCACTGTCATTATTAATGATATGAGCCTTTAACATCAACTCCCAGGCATTACAAATAAAGAAACTAAAGCCCTCAATTCGATACTTAATCGTTGGTTTATTATAAATTTCAAGACCCATAATGAAAGCTTCAACACTTTTATCAACCAACCTTTTACTTAAATGCTCCATGTATTTCCTTTCTATTTGGTTTATATTACAGTTTATGCCAATTGTTGTTATACCATTCCCGTACGGCATCTCTTGGGAAGGCTAATCTTCTTCCTCGGCCTCTATCAATCTTGGGGAAATCTTTCCGATAAATAAATTCATGCAAGCGACTTGTAGAACAACCGAGCAAAGTTGCCAATTGTTTTTGGTTAAGTTCCAGGGGCAATGTCTGATCAATATCAATGACTTTTGTTTTTTCAATGATTACAGCCTGGACCATGTCACCGAATTTATCAGCCATTTGTTGCATTAATTCATCCATATTTTCACACTTTCTTTATTATGTACTTCTTATTAGCAATGTATCATATATCATTTTCTTCTTTTTACTCATATTGTTCATTCGCATTTTTCGTCACAAATGCAAAAAGTGTTGTTAAGGGGAAGGCATACTCGTCATCAAAGCGGGCTGCACGTAGCCACAAGTCTTGGTCAACCTTGCGAAGATAGACACTACGAGGGAAGGTAAACTCTTTCTCCAACTGAGGCGACAGCAAACAAATAGCTCCGTCTGGTGATTTTCCTTGAGAGAGTATGGTATATTGACTGACTTTCTGTTCCAACAAGGTAAGGCGAAGATAAACTCCCAGATGAGCTGGTGGTAGTTGATAACCCATCTCCACGGCTCTCTCCTCTATCTGAGGAGCAGTTGCTTCCCTATCAAACCCCATATCAACCAGGCTGACAATCTCAACCAAACACTCTTGCTGCTCCTCCACTACTTGATATGCAGACTGGGCTAGGTAGGTCTTGAAATAATCATTTACCAAAATCCCCTTGTCATCTAAGTAGGCAAGGATTTCTTCTTTTTTCAGGGGAAACAATTCAACTCGAAGGCTCTGTCTTTTCATAGGTCTATTATACAGGAAATACAGGGTAAAGCAAAGACCTACTAGTAAACTAGAAGATCTCGCTGGTTTGAATTAGTTTCAAAACATAGTCCAAGTCTACATCTCTTTCCAAATGCTCAGGTGTCCAGGGAATGTAAATATCTGGCTCAACGCCTCTATCTGTCATCCCATTTCCCTTGTCAATTTCCAAACTGCGTGAGGTCGGATACATCAGGTAATCGTCGCCAAATTCTGCAAAACAGCAGTTGGAATAATCTAAGATACCCAAGGTCGCCCGCCCAACCACTGTGACTTTTGGAAGTGGTTTAAAGGTTTGGACAAAATTATCTCCTGAAGAGGCACAACGAACATCTGACAGGATATAAATCTTATTCGGTCCACCTTCAAGTCCTTTATATTCTGCCAAGTAATCTTCCTCGTCATCTGCACAGACAAAGCCAGCACCCTGATGTACTTCCAAGTCTGCCAACAAACTTTCTGTAAAGGCTCGACTTTCTGCTGAAAGATGAGGATCCCGCAAATCCTGCTCGAACAACTTACGTCGGTGAGCAACATTTGTCGGTGTATAGAGAATCTCCATGCCTGCCTCATCCGTCACCATATCTTTGTAGGATTTCCCTGCTGGCAAGGCATATTTGAGCAAGGGCCAATAGAGTGAATCACTGCCACCACTGTTGACACGGACATCAATAATCAAGTTTTTTACCATGGGCAACAGAGGCTCTATCTGGGTATAGAGCTGTCCAATTTTCTCTTCGTCATAAAAGTTCTCCATTTTCATATAGAGAGTATGGTCGTCTAGCCAGTTCCAAGCAAATGCTCCCTACTCTGCTGAATCTTGACAATCTCCAATCTCTACTTGCAAGAACTGACCATTACGAAAAAGACTGACCTGCTCTGCTTTTTTGACCAAATAAGCCCACTCCATGTACTGTCGCTCAGGCGTCGGACTGACAAAAAAGGCTTGGTGCTCCTGATAAACTTGGTCAAGAGGTTGACCACCTATGGCGATAATGCGGTCGCCCACCTCAAGACCGTTGCCACTATCACTGTCTAGCACATAGAGGGAATCTTCATGCCGACGCAGGAAGGCACCCAATCTTGGTGCGGCAGGGGAATGGTACCAGATATGACCCAGCACACCAAAGCTAGCTAAGTAATTCCGAACCAGATAGATAAAGTCTTCTTTGGGCAAGTCTTTCAGTAACTGGTCACGATAAGGAGTCGGATCTGCCCCCTTTTTGTCCTTTTTAGTAGACGAATCTTCCTGCATGATGCCTACAATCGTATCAAATATTTCTAATTGAGTCATAAGTAGTTCCTTCAAAAAATAAGTTTATTTCAGTATAATCTGTCGCCAGGCTGATGTCAAGACTGGAAAAGTCAGAAACAAAAAAAGGCCTGTTGAGACCTTTTTCTATCTTCCCTATTCAAACACAAACTGGTTGTGGTAGAGTTCGGCGTAGAATCCGTTGAGCTTAAGGAGCTGGCTGTGGTTGCCTTGCTCAATCACTTTTCCATCCTTGAGGACGATGTTCAACCCTCAAATCTGACTTTATTTCTCCGGTATGACCCAAAACAAATAGTAAGTGATGAAGATTGTTAATAGTCCCAGTCCTATTTTGACCAATAAAATAGGAGCCAGCCAGATAGAAATTGCCATGAGTAAGTAAATTTGCCAGATGATTTGCTTTTTTCGTTTACGGGAAATGGATTTGGTCTCAACATAATCAGCTACGTAAAATTGATAAATTTTTGTATTGCGTAGCCATTTTTCAAACCTTTTTGAACTTCTCGCAAAGCAAAAACCAGCTAAAAGTAAAAAAGGGGTTGTCGGAACTATCGGCAAAACAATCCCAATGACACCAACCATCAAACTAACAAAACCAACTACTAAATAGAATATTCTCTGCATACTAACATTATACCAAAAAACTCGTGAATTTTTGAACAATTTTATCACATTTTCAGGAAACGCTTGCATTCTATTGGATAAAAGGGTATGATAAAGGTACCAAATTTAGGAAAGAGAGAAGACGCTATGAAACTTCTAGGACTGGTCGGAACAAACTCCGCTCGCTCAACCAACCGCAAACTCTTGCAGTACATTGAACAACACTTCGCTGATAAGGCAGATATCGAACTGGTTGAAATCAAGGAACTTCCAATCTTCAATAAACCAGCCAATCGAGAATTACCAGAAATTGTCAAAGAATTGGTCGCAAAAATTGAGGCTGCTGACGGAGTCATCATCGGAACTCCCGAATATGACCACTCTATTCCAGCTGTCCTTATGAATGCCCTTGCTTGGGTATCATACGGTGTCTATCCACTATTAAACAAACCAGTTATGATTACTGGTGCTTCTTATGGAACACTTGGTTCCTCGCGTGCCCAACTACAGCTACGTCAAATTCTCAACGCTCCTGAACTCAAGGCCACTGTCTTGCCAGATGAATTTTTATTGTCACATTCCTTGCAAGCCTTTGATGCCAATGGGGAGCTCGTTGATTTAGAAACTAGTCAAAAACTGGATGCCATCTTTGATGACTTCCGCCTCTTTGTCACCATGACTAGCAAGCTGTCTAACGCAAAAAAATTACTCCAAAAAGAAGCTGAAAACTTCGATTGGGAAAATCTGTAAGAGAGGAATATACTATGAAATTTGTCTGAATCGTTGGATCAAATGCAGATCAATCTTATAACCGCATGCTATTGCAATTCATTCAACGCCACTTTAAAGTGAAGTTTGAACTAGAACTTTTGGAAATCAAAGATGTTCCAATGTTCAATCAGGACGAAGACCAGTCTGATTGTTTTGCAATTCAATACCTTTACAACAAAATCACCCGTGCTGACGGGGTCATTATTGCTACCCCTGAGCACAATCATACCATTACCCCTGCCCTTAAGAGTACTCTGGAATGGCTCAGCTTTAATTTGCACCCATTCGAAAATAAACCAGTTATGATTATCGGGGCATCTTACTACGATCAAGGAACTTCTCGTGCCCAAGTTCACCTACGGAAAATTTTAGATGCACCAGGTGTCAATGCTTACACACTACCAGGTAATGAATTCCTCCTTGGTAAGGCCAAAGAAGCTTTTGACGATAAGGGTAATATCATCAATGAAGGCACCGTGAAATTCTTAGAAAGCTGTCTAGACAACTTTATCAAGTATGTCGGTGTTGTATCCAAATTGAAAAAACCAAAACCAATCGCACCAGAAGATTTGGACTGTGGAAAGCCGATTGCGACGACCATCCACGGCATCGATCCAGATGATCCAGACTGGTTGGAAAAAGCTGCCAAACAGGTCAATGCCGTTGAGGGAAATACCTATGTGAAATTGGACAACGGTCTCCTCACCGTAGACCAACTCAATATGTTCCTCAATGCGATGCCATTTGAATTGACCTATGCAGATGATAATAACCAATTCCTCTACTACAACAACAAGCACCAGGAGCCAAATACCATGTTGGGTAAACGGGTACTTGCTCAAGTAGGAAATCGCCTGTCAACTGTCCACGGTACGCTACCCCCTGCCCGCATGAAGAATGTTGAATGGGTTGTCGGTAGCTTGCGTAATGGTAACCAGGAATATGTTCGTACCATTGTACCCGGTACCCCTGCTGAAATTATCAATACCCACAACTACCAAGCTATGTACTATCCTGACGGATCCTACGCTGGTATCAATGAAATTATCTTTAATTTCAAACCATGGCTAGATTGGTATCTTGAAGCTACTGGTCAACGCTTAGTTGGTGGTTCGGGAACTGCCGCAGCTCCTGCACATGTTGACGCAACCTCTGGTGCATCAGATGCTGGTAGCGCCCCTGCTACTTCCACACCGACAGATGCAGATTCTGGTGCATCCGCTCACTAATCGTTTACATATAGTGGGAAGAACTCTTCCCACTATATTTTTCAAACAAAACATTGATCATGATTTCACAAGGAGTTCCTATGTCCCCATTTCAAGAAAAAATTTCAGCTGCAGTTTCAAAAAAAGAAGCCCTTTTTGACGAAAGTCTAGGCCGCTATGCCTTGCGTTCTATGTATGCAGGAGCCTACCTGACTATGTCAACAGCTGTCGGTATTATCGGAGCAGACGTTATTGCCAGTCAATTTCCAAGTTTGTCGCGCTTTGTCTTTACCTTCATCTTTGCTATTGGGCTGGTTTTTGTTCTTCTTTTTGGTGGTGAATTAGCCACATCTAACATGATGTATCTCACAACTGGTGCCTACTATAAGCAAATTAGCTGGAAAAAAGTGACACTGATGCTGCTATACTGTACTTTCTTTAACTTTGTAGGCGCTACTATTCTAGCCTGGCTCTTCAATCAGTCCTTCTCCTACCTCAATCTCTCTGATAAGAGCTTTGTCGTCAATGCCGTTACCATCAAACTTGGAAAATCTGACTGGAGTAATTTTATTGAAGGGATCACGGCTAATATGTTTGTAAATATGGCAATCCTTGGCTTCATGCTCATCAAGGAACAGTCTGCTAAGTTCTTTGTCATCATTTCCTCCATTTTTATGTTCGTTTTCCTCATCAATGAGCATCTGGTCGCCAATTTCGCATCTTTCATGCTCCTAGCTTTTAACGCTACTCGAAGCAATGTCGAAGCCTTCAATATGATCAATATCCTTCGTCAATGGATTGTGGTCTTTTTTGGAAATTGGCTCGGAGCCGGTCTCTTTATCGGTATCGCCTACGCTTGGCTCAATCAAACCAAAACCAACCACATTGAACAATAAGCCTACCACAAAAACAGCCAAGATAAACCACATCCTAAACGTTTAAGGATTGTGGTCTGCTTATCTTGGCTGTTTATTTTTTTATACATTATTCAAACACAAACTGGTTGTGGTAGAGTTCGGCGTAGAAGCCGTTGAGTTTGAGGAGCTGGCTGTGATTGCCCTGCTCGATAACTTTTCCGTCTTTAAGGACGATGATTTCATCCGCATTGAGAATGGTTTTGAGGCGGTGGGCAATGACGAAGCTGGTCCGTCCTGCGATAATAGCCTCCATGGCCTTTTGGATTTTGGCTTCCGTTACGGTATCAACGTTTGACGTTGCTTCGTCCAAAATCAAGACCTGCGGATCTGTCAAGAGCGTACGGGCAATGGAAATCAGCTGTTTCTGACCTGTGGAGAAGACATTCTCATCATCGGTCACATAGGTTTCATAACCCTCTGGCAAGCTCATGATAAAGTCATGGATATGGGTGGCACGAGCTGCGGTTTCCACCATTTCCTGCGAAATGCTCTCATCGCCAAAGCGGATATTGTCCGCAATGGTACCAGAGAAGAGGACTGACTCCTGCAAGACAATACCGACCTTATCCCGCAAACTATCCAAATCATATTCCCGAATATCGCGACCGTCAAAGGCCACGCTACCACCATTGACATCGTAGAAGCGGTTGATCAAGTTCATAATGGTAGTCTTACCAGACCCCGTCGGACCAACGACCGCCACCATTTTGCCCTTAGGAGCTGAAATGGATACCTTGTCCAAGACCTTCTGACCTGGCAGGTAGCCAAAGTCGATGTCCTTGATTTCAACACCTTCTTTTAATTCGGTAAATAGCGGAGCGTTTTGAGGGCGGACTTCCTCAGGCTCATCAAACATTTCCTGAATACGATGAGCACCTGTGAAAGCCAACTGCAATTCTGCCCAGCTAGATGCAATCTGCATGATAGGCTGGTAATACTGTTGCGAATACTGAACAAAAGTCACGACCAGACCAAGTGCGGCAGCTGTTTCCAGCGAGCTATCATTTAGGACAATGCTGGAGCCTGCAAAGATAACAATGGCAGTATTTACCAAGCTCATTCCGTTCATAAATGGAAAGAGAATCCCACTAAACAAACGTCCCTTGAAAGTTGTGCGACGAACTTCTTCATTGAGCTCCAAGAAACCATCAATCGTCTCTTCCTGCACACCCTGTACAATAATCGCTTTTTGTCCTGAAATCTTCTCATCCATGTAGGCATTGAGTTTAGACACCGCTGCCTGCTGCTTGTCGGTATATTTCCGTGACAGGCGAATGATAATCACTAGGACAATCAAGGCAACTGGCGTAGATGCGATAGTTACCAGAGCCAAGCGAGTATCCTGGCGGAACATCATGATAACCATACCGATGTAAAGAGCGATATTGGTCACTACCTGAGTCAAGGACTGGTTAAAAGCATTTTGGATATTGTCCAAATCACTGGTAAAACGAGAAAGAATATCCCCATCCTTGTGGCTGTCAAAGAAGGCAACTGTCAAGCGTTCCAACTTGCCAAACAAGCCCTTGCGCATCCGGTTGGTCGAATGAGCCACGATACGCGTAAAAAGGAGGGTATAAATCAAGGTTGATACCACAGTCGCCACATAGGCCAACAAGAGATTGAGCATAACCCCATTAAAATCAGCTAGGTCAGGCTTGAAATCTGACTGCCCCATTTGCACCGAAGCAAAATAAGCCTGACCAATTTTCCCCATCTCTGCAATCGCATTACCCAGGAAAACAGGTGTCTTAACCTGCAAATAAGTCGCCGTCACAATGGCTAGAAAAATCACAGCAAAGGACAGCTTATAGCGTTTAAAATAAAACCAGAAAAAACGTAAAGTCTTCATTTATTCTTCCTTTCCTTTCTGTGTTTCGTAAATTTCACGGTAAACGTCGTTTGTCGCTACCAGCTCGGCGTGGGTACCTTGGCCGATCAGACGACCTTCGTCAAGAACCAAAATCTTATCAGCTTTGACAACAGAAGAAATCTTCTGGGCAACAATGACAGTGGTTGTCCCCTTCAAATCATGATTGAGAGCCTCTTGGACTAGTTTCTCAGACTTGGCATCCAGGGCAGAAGTCGAGTCATCCAAGACCAAAACCTTAGGCTCGCCAATCACCCCACGAGCAATGGACATCCGCTGCTTCTGACCACCAGAGAAGTTATTTCCACGCTCCTCCACCTGACTTTCGTAAGTGTCATCCAAACGGTCGATAAATTCTTTGGCTTGTGCAATACCTGCGGCCCGCTCCAAACGTTGCAAATCAGCACCAGGTGCCCCTTGACGCAGGTTGTCTGCAATGGTTCCCGAGAAGAGAATAGCCTTTTGCAAGACAATCGATACCGTATCACGCAGGGTGTTCTTGCTGACTTCTCTCAAGTCCCGACCACCGATAGACACCGTTCCTTCTTGCGGGTCAAACAAACGCGGAATCAGTTGAGCAAGAGTGGATTTACCCGCACCTGTTGCACCAACCACACCGACCATTTGCCCTGGCTCAATCTCAAAGGAGATATTTTTCAAAGTCGGCTCTGTATCATGTGGATAGGTGAAGCTAACATTGTCAAAGACAATCTTACCAGTCAATTCTTCATCCGCCACATCCTTAAAGGTCATAGCAGGCTCCGTATCCAAGACCTCGCTGATCCGCTTAATAGAAATGGCAGCACGAGAAGCCTGCATGCCCATGAAGCTAGTCATGATGATGGCAAACATGATTTGCATGAGGTAGCTCATAAAGGAAGTAAAGCCACCAACTGCTTCCATGTTGGTTTTCAACATCCCAGACACCAAGTAAAGCGATGCAAAAATCGCCATGTAAGAGATAAACATCATCAAGGGTTGCAAGATAGCAAAACCATAGCCGATAAAGAGATTGAGGTCCAAGAGTTCGTTGGATACCTCCTTGAATTTAGCGTATTGATTTTTCTCCTGAACAAAAGACTTGACCACACGGATTCCACGCAAATTTTCCTTGGCAATGCTGTTCATCTTGTCCATGAGGGACTGGAATATCCCAAAACGTGGTCCCATCTGTCCCATGACAACTGCCATAATGGCCATAATCAAGACCACCATGAGAATAATCATCCACCAGAGTGCTGGCATGGTCCGCACCGCCATGATAAAGGCTCCGACAAACAGCAATGGAACCCGCATCAATACTGTGAAGAGCATCATGACAAGGTTCTGGATTTGATTGACATCGTTAGTCATCCGAACAACCAAGTTCCCGGCGTTAAACTCTTCGATATTGGCATAAGAGAAGCTTTGGATCTTCCGAAAGGTCTTCTCACGAATATCCGCAGATACTCCCTGAGAAATCTTAGCTGCTGAAATGGTATTGACAAGCCCTGCCAAAAGACCAATTCCAGCAATAATCAGCAGTAATTTACCCACACGAACAATTTCATCCTTATCATTGGCCAAGACTGCTGTCAAGACATCCTGCAGATAACTAGGTTGCATTAAGGTCGTTGCTACGACAATCGACGTCAGCAAGACCGATGCTAAGGCGTACCATTTATAGCGTAAAATGGCTTCTTTAAACATGTTTCTTCTCCTTATAGTGTTGAATATTTTCTTTTAATTGATTGGCTACTTGTCTAACCAAATCAAATTCTTCTTTTTGAATACCCCAAAATAGAGAATGGTGCATTTCTTTTAGGTGACAGATCTTACTCTGTCCTTTCTCCGTCAAAACCAACTGCTTATAGCGTTTGTCTAGTTGAGAAGGCAAGACCTGAATAAAGTCATTTTTCTCCATTCTCTTGACCAAATTACTGGCAACCGATTTGGAAATCTTTAACTCCGCTTCAATGTCTTTGACAAAGGTTTCAAGGTCTGACCGTTCCGCGATGAAACGCAAGGCCCAGCCCTGTGGACCAGCCAGGTGCTCCACATCGTATTCTTTAGCAATGGTTTCACTGATTTGTTCAATCTGATTGAGCAAGTTCCGAAAATCTGCAATAGTATGTCCCACGATAACTCCTTTCCTAGAATAATTATCATGAGAACTATTATAGTTCTCTTAGGAACTATTGTCAATGATTTCATCTCCAATTTTCTGAAAATGACACAGATTTTCAAACCGGTACCTACTGATATTTTTTTCCTTACAGTAATATTGGGCATGACTTGCAAGCTTTTATTTTTTGCTTATGGTATAATAGTAAATAAATTAACTCAACTAGAAAGGATTTTCTATGACCAAACAAACTATTGCTATCTTGGGACCTGGTTCATGGGGGACTGCCCTGGCTCAGGTTCTCAACGATAACGGTCATACTGTCCGCATTTGGGGAAATATTCCCGAACAGATTGACGAAATCAATGAACAGCATACCAATACCCGCTACTTCAAGGACATTGTCTTAGACGAAAATATCAAAGGTTACAAGGATTTGGCGGAAACTCTAGATGGAGTTGACGCTGTTCTCTTTGTTGTTCCAACCAAGGTGACCCGCCTGGTTGCCAAACAAGTTGCTCAAGCCCTTAAACACAAGGTTGTTGTCATGCATGCTTCCAAAGGGTTGGAACCAGATAGCCACAAACGCTTATCTGAAGTCTTGGAAGAAGAAATTCCTGCAGATCTCCGTTCAGAAATCGTTGTGGTTTCTGGACCAAGCCATGCAGAAGAAACCATTGTCCGTGACTTGACCTTGATTTCAGCGGCCTCCAAAGACTTGGAAACAGCCAGCTATGTCCAAAACCTCTTCAGCAACCACTACTTCCGCCTCTATACCAACAATGATGTGATTGGGGTAGAAACGGCCGGTGCTCTAAAAAACATCATCGCTGTTGGTGCAGGTGCCCTTCACGGTCTTGGATTTGGCGATAATGCCAAGGCAGCTATTATCGCCCGTGGCTTGACTGAAATTACACGCCTTGGAGTTGCCATGGGGGCCAATCCCTTGACTTACAGTGGTCTGTCCGGTGTCGGTGACTTGATTGTTACAGGTACATCCGTTCACTCACGGAACTGGCGGGCTGGTGATTTGCTTGGCAAGGGTGAAAAACTGGAAGATATCGAAGCCAACATGGGCATGGTCATCGAAGGGATTTCTACCACCAAGGCAGCCTACGAATTAGCACAAGAATTGGGCGTTTATATGCCAATCACTCAAGCCATCTACAGCGTCATTTACCAAGGAACTAGCATCCAGGACGCTATCAAAGATATCATGTCCGGCGAATTCCGCCATGAGAATGAATGGTCTTAATAAAATAGTTATTATACAAATATAAGGAGATTGCACCATGACAAAAAAAGTTAGAAAAGCTGTCATCCCAGCAGCTGGATTAGGGACTCGTTTCCTACCTGCTACTAAGGCGCTTGCCAAAGAGATGTTGCCGATTGTGGATAAGCCAACCCTTCAATTTATCTTTGAAGAAGCCCTTAAATCAGGTATTGAGGATATCTTGGTTGTAACCAATAAATCCAAACGTTCCATCGAAGACCACTTCGACTCAAACTTTGAATTGGAGTACAACCTCAAAGAAAAAGGAAAAAATGATCTCTTGAAATTGGTTGATGATGCGACAGCCATTCGCCTACACTTCATTCGCCAAAGCTATCCCAAAGGGTTGGGGGACGCAGTCTTGCAGGCCAAGGCCTTTGTTGGAAACGAGCCGTTCGTTGTTATGTTGGGCGATGACCTCATGGATATCACAGACGATACCGTTAAACCAATCACTAAACAACTGATTGAGGACTACGAAGCGACCCATGCGTCAACACTTGCAGTTATGCCAGTCCCTCATGAGGAAGTTTCTTCATACGGTGTCATTGCCCCGCATGGAGAAGGTATCAACGGCCTATACAGTGTGGAAACCTTTGTGGAAAAACCAAAACCAGAAGATGCACCGTCTGATTTGGCCATTATCGGGCGCTACTTGCTAACTCCTGAAATCTTCAAAATATTAGAAAATCAAGAACCAGGTGCAGGCAACGAAATTCAGTTGACAGATGCCATTGACACCCTCAACAAAACCCAGCGTGTATTTGCTCGTGAATTCACGGGAAAACGCTACGATGTCGGAGATAAATTTGGCTTTATGAAAACATCGATTGACTACGCCTTGACCCACCCACAAGTCAAAGATGATGTGAAAGACTACATCATCGACCTTGCTAAACAATTCCAAACTGAAGAAGAAAAGTAAAAAAGGCTCTTTGTCAACTGTAGTGGGTAGACGAAAAGCTAACACCTAGAGAGGACGAAATTCGTTCTCTCATTTTTGATGTTTAAAGCAATATATATCTTGGTTTTAAAGTCCGTAAAGTTCCTAAAGCCGAACGCTTGCCTCTTGATGTCTTTGATGAGTTTATTGGTCGCTTCCAGCTTAGCGTTGGAATATGGAAGCTCCATGGCGTTCGTGATGTACGTTTTATACTTTAGAAAAGTTTTAAAAACAGGATTGACAAGATCCAAATTGTCTTCCAGAAGCTCGAAGAAATATTTCGAGTTCATCTCTTGGAAATGGAAGAGAAGGATCTGATAGAGTTCGTAATAGAATTTCAGTTCCTTAGAGAACTTCAATGTCTTCTGGACAACCTCTCTCGGTGTTACTGTTTGCCCAAAAGTGCGAGAAAAGAAGCGATTCAGAGACAGTTTTCGACTATCTTTTTGGAGAATACGCCAGTGATTTTTCATGGATCGATAAGGTAGGGAACGCGTATCGAAAGTCTTCATAATATCAATTCTAGTCGTCATCATAGCACAGCTGAGGTGTTGGATAATGCGAAATCTATCAAGAACAATTTTCGCATTTGGAAATAACTGTTTGATGATAGGAATATAGCTCCCCGACATGTCTACCGTCACGACTTTGACAGTCTCTCTAACCGCCCTAGGATACTTGTAGAAATAGTTCTTTATGGTTGCTTGGCGGTTATTCTCTAGAATGGTCACAATGTGTCTCGTCTCAAAATCCTGAGCAATAAAGGCGAGTTTTCCCTTGTTCCGACTAAATTCATCCCAGCTCAAGACTTTTGGTAATGTCGTAAAATCATGCTCAAATTGAAACTGAGCCAGTTTCCTCTGGACGACCGATACGGAGATATGTAATCTCCTAGCGATGGCTATATTGGTCATGTTTTCTGTATGGAGTTGTGTCACTTTGTCCCAAATAGGTTGGGAAATCTGACAGTTTTTCTTGACTAGAGCTGTCTCAGCTACAGTCACTTTTTGGCAAGATTTGCATTGAAACCGTCGTTTCTTAAGCAAGAGGAGGGTCGGAAAGCCCTGGCAATCCAAAATCGGAATCTTTGACGACTTTTGAAAATCGTACTTGATACACTTCCCTTGGCAATGAGGACAGCTAGGGCTGTCATAATCCAGCCTTGCCCGAATTTCCAGATGGGTCTGATGTTTTAAAACGAAGAGAATTTTGATGTTTTTGTCTTTGATTCCGATTAGTTCTGTGGTATGATAAAGCTGTTCCATATGAACCCTTTCTAATGAGTTGTTTAGTCGCTTTTCATTATAGGTCATATGGGACTTTTTTTCTACACTTAAAATGGCTCCATAAACTCTACAGTGGATTTACCCACTACAGAAATTATAGAGCCGTAAAAAACTAGCAACCGCTAGTTTTTTCTTATATCACATAAAATATACCTAATAATAGGGCGATCAGACCCAGATAACCAATGAAACTGTAGAAGATCTGTTTTCCTGTAAAAAGATCTTTTTCTACAAGAGGCGGAAGGAACATCACAACCAAGCAACCTCCAACAGCTCCTCCAATATGCCCAGCCATGCTAATGGTTGGATTGAAAAGACCTAGAACTAGGTTGAGCCCCAAAAGAACCATGTAGCGTTGACCAAGAACTTGCAGATAGGGGCTGCGGCTAAATTTCCTCAAGAGTGCCATAGCTGCAAAAAGACCAAAGAGAGAGGTCGATGCACCTGCCCCAACTACGTCTGGTGTAAAGAAGAGGACGAAGAGATTTCCCATTATCCCAGACAAGAGATAGAGGAGAAAGAAGCGCCGTGCTCCAAATAGTCCTTCTAATTGATAACCCAAACCAAGCAAGGTAATGCTGTTAAAGATAAAATGTTCCCAACCAATGTGGACAAAGATGGGGGAAATCAAGCGCCACAACTGAGTTGGATCATAACGTACCACTTGGCCATACATGCCACCAAACTCAAAAATCGTATAGGCTGCCGTCGTCTGCCCAAAGCGAAATATCTGTATCAAAAGAAAAACAAGAGCCGTAACCGCCAACAAGGCATTGGTCACAGGGTAGCGCTTATCAAAAAAGTTCTTCAAAAATCAACAACTCCTTTACTGGAATATCAAATACATCTGGTTCGAAATCATAGACTTGAAAGTCTGCCAAGGTCGATACCGTTTTCCCCTGATAATCTGCTAGGTAGCGATCATAAAAACCACCTCCATAGCCCACTCGAAAACCCGCATGGTTCCAAGCTAAACCGGGCACATGGATCAACTTAACCACAGACTTATCCACAGGCTGTGAATAAGTCCCAGGTTCCCAAACTCCAAACCTAGATTTCACCAAATCATCAGGATTATATTCTACAAAATCCATGCGCCCTTGTGAATAGGTCTTAGGGATGAAAATCTGCTTTCCATCCTTTTGAGCCTGTTCAATCAAGTAAGAGGTATCAAACTCATGGGGCATGGAAAGGTAGGTACCAAGCGACTTTGCGCTCTGATAGGCCGCAGAAGCAAGGAGGCGTTCCGTTAGCTGCTGGCTCCACTTGGCTCTCTGACTGCTTGTCAATCCTTTCAAGCTCTGCAAGGCTTCTCGTCGAATACTGGATTTATCCACAGAAACTCCTTTTCTTTCAGAAAAAGACTGGAAAACCCAGTCTAGTTTGCTTTCATTTTCAAAAAATCGCTCAACTTATCCACAGCAAAGGGAAGCACTTCCTCTTTGGGGCTGAGACGAGGATTGTGAAGGGGATAAGGCGTATCCACACCCAACCAAAACATAACACCCGGCACCTTATTGAGCAGGTAGCCAAAGTCCTCACCCGTCATGGCAGGTGGACAGTCAATCATCTCTACACCATCAAGACCACCAAAGTAGGTCATGAGTTCATCCGCCAATTGAGGATTATTTTCCACAGGCAGATAGCCGCTTGGATTAAGCTCGATGTCCAGGTCCACTCCAAAGGACAGGGCAATTCCCTCTGCCACTTCCCGCACCCGTTTTTGCACCAATAGGCTCATACTCTGGGTCAAAGCCCGAATGGTGCCATGCAAGAAGGCAGTTTCCGCAATGACATTATTGGTCGTGCCCGCGTGCATGGAGCCGAAGGTTACCACAGCCCCCTCAATCGGATCAACGTTACGGCTGACCACCGACTGCACCTGAGTCACAAAGTAGCTGGCTGCCACCAAGGCGTCATTAGCGGTATGGGGAAATGCTGCGTGGCCACCTTTTCCTGTAAACCGTATCTTGACTTCACAGGTCCCAGCAAAAAGGGTCGCACGGTTGGTGGCCATTTGACCGACTTTTAGGTCCGGTCGGACATGGAGCCCATAAAATTCATCTGGCAACCAATCTCCAAAAGCTCCCGCTTCATACATGAGCATGCCACCTGCTAGATTTTCCTCCGCAGGCTGAAAGAGGAAGAGAAGGTTGTTTCTTGGTTGCTGCTCTGCCATTTTCTCCAAAAGCCCCAAGGCAATGGTCATGTGGAAATCATGTCCGCAGGCGTGCATCCTGTCTGGGTGGAGGGACTTGAAGTCCAGGTCCGTTTCTTCCACGATCGGAAGACCGTCAATATCCGCCCGCCAGCCAATCGTTTTTTCAGGAGCAGAACCTGTCAGATAGACTAGGATACCTGTCTTCCAAGTGCGGACTTGGGCAAAGGTACAATCTTGCAGTAAACCTTCAATAGTTTCCATAAGAAAGGCGTGGGTCTTGAACTCCTCCATGCCCAGCTCTGGAATCTGGTGGAGGGCCCGGCGTGTCGCAATCAAATCTAGCATAGCTACCTCTTAGAGTGTCCGCAAAGCCTCTTCCAAGGCTGTTTTTTGTTGGGTTTGAGCGTCGATTTCCTTGATGATGCGGGCTGGTACACCTGCCACCACGACGTTTTCAGGGACGTCTTGAGTTACAATAGCACCGGCTGCCACAACAGAGCCGCTACCGATTTGCACACCCTCGATGACAACAGCATTGGCACCGACCAAGACATTGTCACCAACGCGAACTGGCTCGGCAGACGCTGGCTCGATGACACCCGCAAGGACCGCACCAGCACCGATGTGGCTGTTTTTACCAACCGTCGCACGTCCGCCCAAAATCGCACCCATGTCGATCATGGTACCTGGACCGATTTCCGCACCGATGTTGATCACCGCTCCCATCATGATAACAGCATTGTCGCCGATGGTCACTTGGTCACGAATAATGGCACCTGGCTCGATACGAGCGTTAATGTTACGTTTGTCAAGCAAAGGCACAGCTGAATTGCGGCCGTCTTGTTCTACAACGTAGTCCACATTTTCAGTCAAGTTTGCCAAGAGTGGCTCAACGTCCTTCCAGTCACCGAAGAGGACATTGCCAAGCTTTGTCACTTCAGCAGGAACAGGACCTGCCAATTCTCCTTCAAAGGTCACTTTAACAGTTGTCTTTTTCACAGCATTACCGATAAAAGCAATGATTTCTTGTGCAGTCATTTTTTGTGCAGTCATAATGATTCCAATCTAAAAATAATATTTTTACTATTATATCAAAATTTTCTGAAAATTTGATGATGAAAAACAAAAAAATTAGAAGTTCTACCTCCTAATTTTCATGTATTATTTTAATCTTCAATTTCTTTTCTGGGATTAACAGCCCCAACGATATAATCTTGAACTAAACCTGTGTCATCTAGTACAATTCCGTGGAGAACTCCGCCGTAAACAGCTCCACCATCAATCCCCATTTTCCCATCTGAACTGGTCCAGATTTGGCTAATGCGGAGCTTTGTTTGATAGAGGTTATAAACAGGAGTATGCCCAAAGACAATCATCTTCCCTGTGGTATTTTCAGCCTCATGGAAAGGAGTTCTAAGCCAGACTTTATCATGATTGCTGGTTTCGCGCCAGTCCGGTAAGGTCAAGTCCACACCAGCATGTACAAAGATATATCCTTCTGTTTCCAGATGATAGGGACAAGATGTGACAAAATCAATCAGGTCCCCATATTGTTCCATCACTGCATTAGCATCTACCAATCCATCTACAGGAGCATCCAAGGGACGACCAAGAAGAGAGTTAATCGTCGTATCGCCACCATTTCTCCGATAGTGGTCATAGCGGTCAACCGGATCACGTAACCAAGCCAGAAACATCCGTTCATGATTGCCCGTTAAGCAAATCGCGCCCTTTTCCCGCACCAAGCTCCAGACCAATTCCAAACAAGCTTTGGAATTTTCCCCGCGATCAATCAAGTCACCCAGAAAAATCAGCTGTTGTCGCTCTTCATTCCATTTCTTTAAAATATCAAGCAGGAGTTCAAACTTACCATGAACATCTCCTACTACAAAAAATTCTTTTTTCATAGAAAATATTCTACCATATTTCTAATGGAAAGAAAAACTGACCGTTTTCCGATCAGTTTTTCTTTTTAAGTCATTCAAGCAAATATTTGAACCAAGCTATTCAACTGTACAACTGGGGAAATGGCTGTAGAAACATGAAGAGTTCCAGGTAAGGTCCCTTCTGTCGAGCCATCAAATGCAATGGTGATATGACCTAGAGCTGAAAGGTTTTGCTCTACGACAGAACCAACTGCTGTAATGGGATACTCCACACCGTCAATGACCAAGCGCCCACCAACTTGGATAGAACCTGACAAATCCTTGTTGCTAATCTTGTAGCAGTAATCTGCCAAATCGATTGGTGCTTCCATGCCAAACAAAATCAGCATGTTCGCCTCTGCAATCATTTCTGGAGCTTGGGCTCCGATACTTACAATAGTTGCTTCAAAAATTTTTGTCATTCTTCTATCCTATCCTATTCAATAAAAATTTTTGCTTAGCTGTACAAACCAAAACTTGCCAACCAAGCGACGATGACACGTGGGACACCGTTCAAAAAACGTGAGTAGAGTACCGCTGGTACACCAACTTCAACTGTTTCAGATTCTGCTTCTGATAAACCAAGGGCTACCGGAATAAAGTCACAACCATTTTGCGTATTGATAGCAAAGAGGGCTGGGAGAGCCATTTGTGGCGGAATGTTACCCTTGCCAATTTCCACACCAATTAAGGTACCAATGATTTGACTGATAACAGCACCTGGGCCCAAGAGTGGAGAAAGGAATGGCAGAGAGCAAATGAAACCAATCAGAATCAAGCCCCATACATTACCAGCCAGTGGCACCATGAGTTTTGCCAACCAGTTTCCGACACCAGAGCCTTGGATAATCCCTATCAAGAGAGATACAAAGGCCATGAATGGAATAATGGTGTTCAACATGGTTTGAATAGCTTCGCGAGCCGCTTGGTTAAAGGTCGCAACCACCTTACCAGCTCCCATACCAATCCGAGCAATCAAGCTAGATTCTGCACGTTGTTCGGTGATTTTTTTGCTGGTATCATAAGTCGGTTTCTTCTCGGTTGCCACGCTTGTTGCTACAGCGGCTTCTGAGCCGTCTGCCAAGCTAATCTGCTCCACACCAACGTTTGAAACATAGATGTCCTCTGTGATGTACTGGGCCAAGGGACCGCTCTTACCGGTTGGAATCACATTAATCGTTGGAATGCCTTTTTTAGGATAAATACCACAACGCAGGGTTCCACCACAATCGACAATAGCAAGAGCAATTTCTTCATCTGGAATAGAAGTCTTGAAACCATTGACCGCTTCCATACCTGTTAATTCTGCGATTTTATCGACAATGGCTGGCTTTTCGCCGCCACCTGTAATATAGATAAACTTGTGTTTTTCTTCTGTCGGAGTGATGACCAGAGGGCCACCGAAACCACCGCTACCTTTTACAACTTTTATGCTTTTGTATGCCATAGGAATATCCTCTTTCTATCAAAGTGTCTTGCTGAGTGTGATACCTTGTTGTTTGGAAACGTAAGCTGTTGTAAAGTCTGTGACCCAACCACCTACAAAGTTCATCACCAAACCAACCAAGAGGTAACGAATCGCCAAGTCCATGGTATTCAAACCAAGTGCTTGGACACCTGAGGCAATCCCCATCCAGACAAACAATTCACCTGGGTTGATGTGCGGGAAAACACCATTTGACGTATGACAGAATTGCATCTGTGCTGCAACAAATCCTGGTTTATAGTATTCTGGTAAGAAACGTCCCATACTGATAGCCATCGGATTTCCTAAGATAAAGGCTGACACGAATGGCAAAATCATATAGCGACTAATAGGGTTTTTAGCAGAAGCCTGTGCCAGCTTGTTGACCCGTTCTTCACCCAAAAGGGCAATCAAGGTATTCATGGCTACCAAGAGCATGAGGACAACAGGTACGATACCAGTCATCCAGCTGATAAAGGTTTCTCCGCCCAGCTTGAAGAGATTCATAAAGCCTTCGGCAAATTTTACAATATAGTCCATAATAAACTCCTTTGTTTTTTATTTTTTGAACTGTAACTTAAGACGAGTGGACAAGAGTTTTAATTGATTGCCCACATTCAACACGGGTGCGAACTTCGGAACATCCTCGTAATTCCCAGCTTCTGTCCTGAGAAAAACTTCTCTGGCATCCTCAATCGCAATCTGCAAGAGCTTGTTCTCCTTTCTAATCAGTGGATTGTAGGTGTCGAAGTAGTGAATATCCTGACCGATATAGTCTGGCATAGTCTTAAAACGTGCCGCAACGGTTACTCCTTGCATCCGTCTAGCATCTAGGACCTTCCCCGACTGATCTACTGCAAACATGACAATCGTCCCAGCCTTGATTTTCCCCGCTCGACGTCCGATGGCCACACGGCCCTTTTTACGCAATTCAGAATAGGTCGTATTAAAATGTTTCAGCTGTTTGAGCCCGAAAATGATTTGCAAGATATAGGCAAGAATCACCACCGCTCCCAAGATATAAATAGAATCCATTTTTCCTCCTATTCTTCCACCTTACAAGGTCAATTCATCTGACCGCTGATCAATTCCTAGTCGTTCTTTGATGTGCAACCGCTTACCCATACGGAAGGTATTGTCAAAAATATTAAATAGTAAATCTTGATTAAACTCATCCAATTCTGACGGAACAAAAATCAGAACGAAATCTTGAACTGTTAGTCCAGTTTGACTGGATAAGTGCAAACTGTCTTGAACAGGCACCACCAGTATAATCTGCTCTAAACTTGCATCTGTCAAATGTGGATAAGCATAGCCATCTTCAGAAATCGCTGGACGTTCCTTTTCCTTCTTCTGCAACTTATCTGCTGCTTCTTGTCCAATTACTTGCTTAGCTACCAGTTGAGCCAGTAAGGCCTTCTGATTGTCTTCATAACTTTTATTTTCATCAAACCGAGCTAGCTCCACTTGACAGTGCATCTGGATTTTACGCCCCAGTACCGTCCGTTCTAGGGCTTCCCTCTCTGCTTGATTTTCCTTGGTTACCAAAGACAAGGACAAGAAGGGCTGAAAGAGTTCCTGGCTGTACAAGAGATTGTCTGTGAAGATAAGGTCATAGGTCCGATTCAGTTCCTCATACGGCGGATGATTGGCAAAGTCCAAGAAATCCAACTGCACTTCGTTATTGAAAACCTGGCGAATCTGATTGTCCACCAAGTAACTGAAGGACTGACCCGACTGTGTGATGACAGCTACCTTGGCAATCAAAGGCTTGCTCTTACGAGCCAGTAACAACTCCATCCAGGCAGCTAATAGGACAACTTCCTTGTCCGAGATTGTTAGACCTGTCCGTTCCATGACACGCTCGACGAAAAATTGAGAAACCACCTTGGAGAAGGAACTTTGAATCAGTTGTTCACGTAGGCTAATCTCTGTGAACTGCCATTTCATCACACTTCGATTGAGCATATAGACCAAGTGACGTTGCAGAATAAGAGCACTTTCTTCGATGTCCAAGCTAATTCCAAATTCTTGGACTGTTAACCCCAAGACTTCTTCGGCCATTGCCAGAATATCTGGTCGTCCAATCTCTGAAGCCAATAAGCCAATCTGCATAGGAAAGGTTAGAAAGGCTTTTTCTGCTCTGCTGATTTCTCGTCCTAAGAAGTAAGCCAGAATATCATAGAAGATAGACGGCAAGTCCAGCTTATCTTGGCTAGTAAACCATAACAAGCCCTCTTCTCCGACAGCCTTCTCTTTTCGAAGAATGGTCAATTTCAGAGTAGATAGGAAGGTCCGCTCCACATCTAGCGGAAAGCGGTGGTTATCCATAAAATCCGCATAGGTTGCCAACAATTCTTGAGGTAACTCTACTTCATGCTCCACATAGTCCATGACTTCATAGAGATAGAGCAAGCGTTTGTTCAACTCTGTCCCAACGATTTTGATACCGACACCGGACTTGGACTCCAATTCCAACTGATAACTCAGCAAAACTTCCTTCATCCGATTGATATCACGGCTGAGGCTTCGCCTGCTGATGCCTAACTCCTCTGCAATGATATCGGCTGAAATAAAATCATCTATTTCTAATAAGGTTTGGAAGAAAATTGCCTGCCGCTTATGAAAGGAATTCAAATCTGTTGACAGTAGTAAATCCTCTGTCACCAAAATCTTGAAAGCTTCCTCATCAACGATATGCAGACTTAATTTTCCACCTTTTTCTTGAATGGAAAAGATATGGTCGTAGCTATACAAAAGCCCCTCTATCAACAATTTTAAAGAATGCCTAGATAGATTCAATCTCTCTTCCAAGCTATCGTAACTGACGCTGGCGTGAGATGATAAGTAATACAATAAGGCTTTTTTGTTTAGCTCTAAACTCATTTCTCTTTCCTAACCTCTGGTTTTTCCGCCTGCCACGTTGGTCGTCACACCGGTAATGTAGCTGGCCCTATCTGACAAGTAGTAGCAAACCAAGTCCGCTACCTCACTCAAACGACCACTACGTCCTAGTGGAATAGTGCTGGTATTTCCGTACCCTGCACGCAATTCGTCAACTGTTTTTCCACGTGTGTAGGCTAGTGCTTCTTCGTAGGCTAGCGTGCGCAGACCAGTTGCTTCCATGATACCCGGTGCAATTCCTACCACACGGATACCATGCTTGGCCAATTCCTTGGACCAAGACCGAGTCAGCGAATAAACTGCTCCTTTGGTCGCTGCATAGACACTCTGTCCCTCACTACCTTCTAGACCTGCTTCAGAAGCCATATTAATGATAACGCCTGAACCCTTAGCTGCCAAAATACGAGCAACTTCTTGGGATACGAAGAACAAACCTTTGAAATTGATATTTATCATCTTATCAAACTTAGCCTCATCTAGTTCATGCTGGCCGGCTTCTTCCTTTGTATCGACCAACAAGCTTGGAATGTTGATTCCCGCATTATTGACCAGACCATCAATGGTTCCAAAATGTTCTACGACTGCTGCAACTGCCTCTTTTACAGCCTGATGACTAGCTACATTTGTTTCCACAAAAAGTAGTCGCTCGTGGGATACCTCCGAATCTCGAATATCCAAGTTAGCAACCTTGGCTCCCTGCTTTAGCAATCCTTCTACGATAGCTAGACCAATACCTGAACTTCCCCCCGTAACAACATAAACCTTATCACGAATATTCAACCAATCTGACATCATCATGTCCTCCCATTGTTTTCTAACAAATTCAGTATAAACTGAAAACGCTTCAAAGTTAAGGACAGGATTTTTCAGACTGTTAAAAAAATAGTGTCTAGAAGTATCATATCTCTTAGTATAACAGATTTACTATCAGCATCCTGTATGGACATGTAAAAAACGACACTCTTAACGACTGTCGTTTTTGAAGCTATACTTTTGTTCTGTTACAAACGTGCGTTCAATTCTGCACCCAGTTCTTCAAATCCTGGTTTGCCAAGAAGGGCGAACATATTTTTCTTGTAAGCTTCTACACCTGGTTGGTCAAATGGATTGACACCATTGAGGTAGCCAGACAAGGCGATAGCCAATTCAAAGAAGTAGATAGTGTAACCAAGTGTGAACTCATCTTGTTGTGGCAGAGTGACAAACATGTTTGGTACGCCACCATCTGTGTGAGCAAGAAGCACACCATCCGTTGCTTTTTTGTTTACAAAGTCAACGTCTTTTCCTTGCAAGTAGCCAAGACCGTCAAGATCTTCTGCCATTTCTGGAATCAGGATATTTTTTCTTGGCTTATCGACGCGAATAACTGTTTCAAAGAGGTTGCGGTAGCCTTCTTGGATAAACTGACCAAGCGAGTGCAGGTCCGTTGAGAAGTTAGCCGATGTTGGGTAAATACCTTTTTGGTCCTTGCCCTCAGACTCACCTGCCAACTGTTTCCACCACTCGCTGAAGTATTGAAGAGACGGCTCGTAGTTGGCCAAGATTTCTGTCACATAGCCTTTTCTATACAGAATGTTACGGACTACAGCATATTGGTAGGCTGCGTTTTCTGCAATTTTATCAGATGAATAATCCTTACGAGCTGCGTTAGCACCTTCCATAAGGGCAGTGATATCTGCACCTGCAGCAGCGATTGGCAAGAGACCAACGGCTGTCAAGACAGAGAAACGGCCACCAACATCATCTGGAACAACAAAGGTTTCCCAACCATTTGCGTCAGCCTCAACTTTAACTGCACCACGTGCCTTATCAGTTGTCGCATAGATACGTTTGTTGGCTTCTTCTTGACCGTATTTCTTAACAAGCAATTCCTTAAAGACGCGGAAGGCAATAGCTGGCTCAGTTGTTGTTCCTGATTTTGAAATTACGTTTACTGAGAAGTCCTTATCCGCCACATAGTCAACCAAGTCTGCCAAGTAGCTAGATGAGATAGAGTTTCCAGCGTACAAGATTTGTGGTGCCTTACGCTCTTCCTTTGGTAAAAGATTGACAAAGGAATTGTTCAAGAAATCAATAGCAGCCTTGGCACCGAGGTAAGAACCACCGATACCGATAACTACCAAAACTTCACTTTCATTTTGGATTTTAGCAGCCGCTTCCTTGATACGAGCAAATTCTGCTTTGTCATAGTTTTCTGGCAGATCCAACCAACCAAGCATTTCTGCTCCTGCACCTGTTCCCTTACGCAAATCCGCATCGAGAGCTGTTACCTGACTTTGTAAAAAATCAATTTCTTGTGGGGCAACAAATTGGCCCAAGACTTTTGAATAATCAAATGTAATATGTGTCATGTCATTCCTCCATTTATGTACCATAATATGATAACGCTTTATCATGTTTTTTTCAAGGAATTTATCAATTTTCATTTATTTTCATAAAACCGTGCTTGTTTGCATGTTATTTTCTGAAAATTGTTTGTAATTTACCCTTGCATAATAGTCTTCCAAGTACTCCCCGCTTTGTGTCACAGTTATCAATTCTGGACATAGCTTAGACAGTAAATAAAGTGGCAACAAACTGAGATACCAAATAGTCATCACTTCAAAAATGAATGTATTATTATTTCCTCGTTGAATATAGCGCTGTTTGTACTCCGCTTTTAGACGAGGATGGGGAATATAGATATGAAAAGGAATGCCCTGAGAAACAATGACCGTCAGTACCATCCTCACCAAAAAATTGAGGGCTACAAGGACCGTCTTTCCCTCTTCGTGTAAGGCATAGGCCTTGTTCACATATACATTTTTATAGTTTTTATCTTTAATGGGACGGGGAGTGGATTTCCGTTCTTCCTTGGTCAAATGTCTGACGCTGCTATTATCATACTTAATATCAGACATCTCCAAATCGACTACATGAGCATATTTCTTGGCCAGGGTCGTTTTCCCCATACCTGGAAAAGCAAATATAAACATAGGCTTTCCTCCTTTTCCCCTGTAGAATAGCAGAGCTAACAAAAAGTTTTCTTAAGTGGAAGTCTATTTTACTCCTTTTTCCCTATAAATCAATAGAAAAATCCAAAAATCAGTCCCCAGACGGAGATAAAAGTACTTGCTAAGGCAGTTGCCCTTATTTCTAAAAATTAGACAAAGAAAACCCTCTGAAAAGCTTGACTTCAACGGGTTTTTAGACTATACGCAAAAAGAGCACACACCCGACTTCGCTTAGGGCTGCTGGATTCCTCCCCTGACCCGCTTCACGCACGAATGTTGCTCCACTTATTATTATAACACAAATCAATGAAAGTGCAAGTTTAGACTACAAACTAGCTATCCGAAACTGTCCCTTGCTGAGCTTTCAAGGCCTCTTTTTCTACTTTTTGTTTTTCTCTTCTCTGCCTAAAAAAGTCCTGCATGATCTGGGCACAAGAATCTTCCAAGAGCCCTGTTTCCACTTCCACACGGTGATTAAGCCGCTCATCCGTTAAAATGTCGTATAGGCTACCTGCCGCCCCAAACTTTTGATTAGCAGCTCCATAGACCGCCCGTGGAATGCGGGCAAGACCAATGGCACCGCTACACATGACACAGGGTTCAATGGTCACAAAGAGGGTCGTATCCAGCAAACGCCAATTGCCCTCCACTTGATTGGCCTCTTGAATAGCCATCACCTCCGCATGCATAATGGCCTGATTAAGCTCCTCACGGGCATTATGCCCACGACCAATAATCTGTCCATCCTTGACAATGACACAACCGATGGGAATTTCATCCTTCTCCAGCGATTTTTCAGCCTCAATCAAGGCCTGGTTCATAAAATATTCTTTTTCTTCTTGTGTATAGTTCATAGGATTATTATAACAGAAATAGCGTCTAAACCTGAAACTTTTTCCCAATATCAAAAATACCTTCTCGCTTGGAGAAGGTAGGGGGGAGAGCAATGATCGATCGTTCGGAACGTATTATAATATATTATTATTTTGTTGTCAAGAGCTAATTAACAATTTACAAGCTATTTGAACCGTTCTAGAAATCAATCTAGATAGGAGTGCTGGATAAAGTAATAGCGAAACCTGGAACACTTTATTCCGTATTCCTTCTACTGTCCTTATATGTTATACAAAAATGCACAGATTGTTAAGAGAGAGAAATTTCGAAAATAGAAAACAGCCCCGAAGGGCTGTCTGTACATTTTCTATTACAATTCGCCAACCAATTTCACTACGTTTTCTACAGTGAAGCCGTAGTTGTCAATAACTGTTTGTGCTGGAGCTGATGCACCGAATGTGTCGATACCAAGGACTTTACCGTCAAGGCCGACATACTTGTACCAGCTTTGAGTAGCACCCATTTCAATAGCCAAACGACGACGGATAGCATTTGGAAGAATTTCTTCCTTGTAAGCTGCGTCTTGAGCATCGAAGAGCTCAGTTGATGGCACAGAAACCACACGAACTTTTGTACCAGCTGCTTCTAGTTCTTTGGCAGCTTTGACAGCCAAGTTGACTTCTGAACCAGATGCAAGAAGGATTGTATCAAAGCCTGCTGCTTCATAAACCACATAAGCACCTTTGGCAACCTTGTCAAAGTCTGTTCCTTCTTCAACTGTCAAGTTTTGACGAGTGAGGACAAGTGCTGATGGTGTAGATTTGCTAGTCAATGACAAATACCAAGCTGCCTGTGTTTCACGCGCATCTGCTGGACGGAAGACGTTGAGGTTTGGCATAGCACGAAGTCCTGCCAGGTGCTCAATCGGCTCGTGAGTTGGTCCATCTTCACCAACTGCGATAGAGTCATGAGTGAAGACATAAGTCACAGGAAGTCCTTGAAGGGCTGACAAACGAACAGCTGCCTTCACATAATCTGAGAAGACGAAGAAGGTACCACCATAGACACGAAGTCCACCGTGGGCTGCCATACCGTTCAAGATAGTACCCATAGCAAATTCACGCACACCGAACTGGATATTACGGTTGAGTGGATTCGCAGAATCTTGCAAACCATCTTCCTTGATATAGGTCATGTTTGAGTGAGCCAAGTCAGCTGAACCACCGAGGAAGGTTGGCAAGACCTTAGCTGCTGCGTTGAGGGCATCTTGTGATGAGTTACGAGTTGCTTGTGAGAAGCCATTTTCGTAGACTGGGAAGTCTTCTGGTTTCACTTCCACTACATCGCGACCTTCCAAGATAGCTGTTACTTCAGCTGCTAATTCTGGATGAGCTTGCTTGTAGTCTTCTACTAATTTCACCCAAGCATCGTAAGCTGCTGCACCACGATCTGCTACATTTGCCTTGAAGTCAGCATAGACTTCTGCTGGAATTTCAAATGGAGCGTAGTTCCAGTCAAGTGCCTTACGAGTTGCTTCTGCTTCCTCTGGTCCAAGCGGCGCACCATGGACTGCGTTTGTACCTTGTTTGTTTGGTGAACCGTGACCGATGACAGTCTTGATTTCGATAAGAGATGGCTTACCAGCTGCCTTAGCTTTTTCAATAGCAGCAAAGATTGCATCCACATCTGTTCCGTCTGTTACGATATCTGTGTGCCAGCCATAAGCATTGTAGCGAGCACGCACATCTTCTGTGAAGGAATCTTTTGTTTCTCCATCCAAGTTGATATCGTTTGAATCATAAAGAACAATGAGTTTTTCTAATTTTTGAAGACCAGCGTAAGAAGCCGCTTCTGCAGAAACACCCTCCATCAAGTCGCCATCGCCACAGATTACATATGTATAGTGGTCGAAGATTGGGAAACCATCACGGTTGTACTTAGCCGCTAGGAAACGCTCAGCTTGAGCAAAACCTGTCGCAGTTGAGATACCTTGACCAAGAGGACCTGTTGTCGCATCAACACCAGCTGTGTGACCAAATTCTGGGTGACCTGGTGTTTTTGAACCCCACTGACGGAAGTTTTTGATTTCGTCCATGCTGACATCTTCAAAACCTGAAAGGTGAAGAAGTCCGTAAAGCAGCATAGAGCCGTGACCTGCTGACAAGATAAAGCGGTCGCGGTTGATCCAGTTTGGTTGAGCTGGGTTGATGCGGAGTTCTTTAGTGAACAAGCTATAAGCCATTGGTGCCGCACCCATAACAACACCTGGGTGACCTGATTTTGATTTTTCAATGGCATCGATACCAAGGAAACGAATTGCGTTTACTGAAAGTTGTGACATCTTATTCTCCTTTAATAAAGTCATAGTTCTATTATACCATAAAGCGTTTTCGCTTGTCATTTTCAAAAGGCAGGACTTGCGTCCCGCCCTCGGAGTGATCTATTATAGCAAGGCCTTGAATTGAATGTTTGAATCTTCCAAGAAGCAATCGTCAAAGCCACGTGGGTGATGGTATTCAATGCGGTCTTTGTCAAGTGGATAGGTGTACTTGCCACCAACTTCCCAGATGAATGGATGGAAGTCGTATTGCAAGCGTTCTTTACGCATTTTCCATAGTTGCAAGATTTCATCTGTTGATGCCATAAAGTTAGACCAGATGTCATAGTGAACAGGGATGATTACCTTAGCACGCAAGTTTTCTGCCATACGAAGAAGGTCGATTGATGTCATCTTGTCTTGGATACCGATTGGGTTATCACCATAGTTGTTGATAGCAACGTCAATGTTGAAGTCACGACCGTGTTTTGCAAAGTAGTTAGAGAAGTGTGAGTCTGCACCATGGTAAATCGTTCCGCCAGGTGTTTCAAAGACATAGTTGACTGCCTTGCGAGCCATGAGCTCATCTGTCACAGGAAGACCTGCTAGCTTGCCACCGTTTTCTTCGTAGCCTTCGATTGGAAGAGTTACCAAACATGTACGGTCGAAGGATTCTACAGCGTGTACCTTGATGTCTTTGAATTCAAAGCTGTCGCCTGGTGCGATACGGATGATACGGTCAGCTGGAACGCCCCATTTTTCCCAGATATCGCCACTTTCAACTGGTCCTACAAATTTGACATGGTCTAATTTTGGATTGTTGATGATAGCAGCTGCAGTGCTGATGTCCATGTGGTCGCTGTGTACGTGTGATACAAGGTAGTAGTCCAATTCATTGATAGCGAATGGATCGATAACCATTGGTTGTACACGCAAGTTTGGTTGCAATTTGCGCACACCTGCCATGTTAGCCATTTGGTGACCCCAAACCATATCTTTTACTTTTTTAGTTGACTTACCGCGAGATGACCAAAGGTCCATCACCACGTTCGCACCACCTGGTGTCTTAATCCAAACACCACAGTTACCAAGCCACCACATAGCAAAGTTGCCTTCTGGCACTACTTCTTCTTCAATTTCTTCATTAAGCCAAGTTCCCCACTCTGGGAAAGTTGAAAGAATCCATGATTCTCTTGTAATATCTTGAACTTTAGCCATTTTTCATTCCTCCTATAAGGCTGATTGTATTTCTATGTTTCTAGTATATGCGCAAAAGGTCACAAAAAAAAGACCAAATAAAACACAGGCTTGTGTTCACATTTGGACTTTAAGGCTTAGGCAAGCAAAATCAGTACAAATCTGTTTCAATGTCGCGACTAGATACATTTGACAGCAGTTCATTACTGATGAGCTTTTGCAGTCTGCCTTTGAGTTCTTGGACTGTCTTTCCATCTGATAAATAGCCAGCCAAGAGCTTATCTAACTCTACTGCAAATCCCTGTTTCTCATCAGACAGGCTACGGTATTTGGCAAAGTGGGTGAGATTGAGTACGTCATCGAAATCCAAGATTGGATGGACCCGTACCAGTGGGAAATCCGTTTCCAAACCCTCACTAGTTGTAATTAAGAAATCTACTTCCAACAAATCTTCAACACTTTTAAATTGCTCCGTAGTAAAAACTGCTCCAATTTTCTTGTCAGGCAAATGATGCTGGCACTGTCTATAGAGCAGGCGTTGAACAGAAACTCCCTCATCACAGATTAGATAGATGTTTTGGCTCTGTACCTTGCGGGTTCCACTTCGGCGAATAGCCCCTCCTAGATGAATGGTCAGATAGGCAATGTCCTCATCTGTCAGCTCAATCTCCCATTCCTCCTCTAATATCTTGCCGGAAATTTGGGTAACAGCAAACAGGGTGCTATATTTTTCCTGGATTTGCTTGACCATTGGATTTTTTGATAAAATCCCATAGGTCTTTCTGAAGAGTAGGGCCTTACAGTGAGCCAAGAGATGTCTAGCTAGTTCCTCTGGATTTTCCAATTCAAAGGAAGAATGCACTTCAAAATGATGAATAAACCGGTCAACCACTCGTTTTAATTCAGCAAAATCTTGGCTGGTCACATGAATATCGCTATCTTTTCGATAGGATAGAAGCAAGATAGCAATCAAGGAAACCTCGATATCGTCTAGCTCCAATTCAAAACTAGACCACAGTGCCTCCTTAAAATCTTGCGCCACCAGATACTCAATCCGTTCTCGAACCTGTTCAAATTCCTTGAGAATAGCGCGTTCTTCCAACTCATCCAACTCCATATTGCGATAGCTGAGTAAGAGAAAGGGGAGAACCTTAAGCATAAACTCAATCTCATAACGGTTGATTTTCTTCCCTAATTTCTTCTCTAAACCAGGTACCTGTTTCTGCCAAAAACGAGCCATTTCTTCTGAGAAGAGAATTTGATAACCAACTAAATCCGATAATTTCTCTTCAAGGACTTGAAGAAAGCCCTTGTTGGCATCTGAAAAAATGCTATAAAGTAGAGAATGAACATACTGGATTTTGTTCAGGGGATGGCAAACTAAGCTATAGCCTTGGCTCTTGGACACATAGAGGGTCATCTTATATTGCTCCTGTGTCAGTTGCGATCGAATTTCATTGAGGTCATTCAAGACTGTGTTACGAGAAACCTCTGTCAGTTCCATAAGCTTTTCAATGGTTACCCGTTCGGGTGTGATACAAATGTAGACCATCATCAATTGAATACGTTCATCCATATTCATAATGTAGCTATAGGAATCAATGGAATCTAAGAGTTGGCGACAGGCTTGCTTTTGCTCTTCGGACAAGCGAATGCCTATCCGAGGCAGACTTTCCAGAGCTTCAATACCTTTTGGCAAAGAAGCATTGATTTTTTCCAAGTGGTAGTAGATTTTTCTACGCGATTGTTGCAATTCCTTGGAAATAGCCATAATGGTTTCTGGCTCTTGGATACCAATCAAATGACGCAATAAGGCACAACTGCTTTTATCTAGTAACACCGTTTTTCCCTCCTCTCTTTCTCTATCTTAACACATTTATGCACCAATTTCTAATAATTATAAAAACTGAACGTATTCGTGCATCTTCATTCAAAATTGCCGACCCCACCTAAATAGCTTAGTAGATACTCTTGATAATCTCCACCCGTGTAATCAAATCCCCATGCATATTGTCAATCCGTAGAGCTACATTTTTCAGATAGACACAGGCACCGATAGCAATGGTCTTTTCTTCTTCTTTCAACTTACGAGTAACAAAATCTCGCAAGGTTTCAGTTCCCTCGCTAGGGATTTTTACCCGGGCAATGATATTGGCAACCCTGACCTTCTGGCTGGCCCGCATGATGATGTTGTTGGAATCATCAAACTGGATAAAGAGGTATTTTCTCACTGCAAATAAGATGGCAACCGACACAATACCAATCAGGTAATCCATACTAGACCCATGTTCCACAATCAGTTGACGAGCAATGGCAACCAAGAGCACCTCGATGACAGTACTAGGGGATTGTTTACAGAGCATCTTGATGAACTCGACCCCGACTGCCAAAGTCATAGCCTTGCTTAAAAAACTCTGGATAAAGTTATCCGCTTGAATACCACCCGTCAGTGAACCAACTAAATCCGCCAACAACAAACCTGACAGCGCTAGGAGGGCTAATCCTAAAATAGCTGATAAAATCAATTCTAGATAGTAGGCAACCTCTGTCAGACTATCTTGTAAAAACTTTCTCATGTCCTCTCCTTTCAAAAAAAGAGGCTGGACCCAAGCCCAGCAACACTTCTCAAAGTTTGCGCCAAAATATCAGCGCAGTGGTTGATTGGGTTTAACAGTCCAGTGGACTGTTAAAGGTTGGAGATAAGATTTGCAAAGTAAATATCCTTAATTCGCGTTTTACACTCCAAATCTGACCTAATCAACTGTGCGGGGGTGGGACTAAAACGGTCTGGGAATAGACCGTTTTAGCTCAACAACTTAAAATTAGAGCTTGTTGACGAACTCTTCTATGATCGGTCAAGTTCTTTCCCACTCCCTCTCATTCTTCTAATCGTTTTTGGCTAGAAACAAAGCTTAGTGTTCATCACCTTTTTGTCCGTAGTAGGCATTTGGACCGTGCTTACGGAGATAGTGCTTGTCCATGATATAGCTTGGTGCTGGTTCCACCCGCGGATTGATTTGTTCTGTGTAGCGGTTCATCCGAGCCACTTCTTCTAGGACAACACTGTGGTAAACTGCCTGGGCAGGGTCCTTGCCCCAAGTGAATGGACCGTGATTGCGGACAACAATCCCTGGTACTGCAACTGGGTCAATACCACGACGCTCAAATTCCTCAATGATGACTGAGCCTGTTTCTTTTTCATAGGCAGTATTCACTTCTTCGGCCGTCAAAGAACGGGCACATGGTACTGGACCGTAGAAATAGTCTGCGTGCGTTGTTCCATAAAATGGAATGTCGCGACCAGCCTGAGCCCAACCAACTGCTTCTGTCGAATGTGTATGGACAACGGCGTGTACATTTGGCCAAGCCTTGTAGAGAGCAACGTGGGTCGCCAAGTCAGAAGAAGGATTGAGATCTCCTTCCACTACATTTCCATCCAAGTCAGTCACCACCATGTTTTCTGGTGACAATTTTTCATAATCCACACCAGAAGGCTTGATAACAATGCGACCAAGTTCACGGCAGACTTCTGATACGTTACCCCAGGTGAATTTGACAAGACCGTGGGCAGGTAGAGCGATGTTGGCTTCATAGACCCGTTGGCGCATTTCCTGTAAATCTTTTGGCATTAGTTCAACCCCGCTTTCTCAATCAATGGATAGAGGAAAGCCTGTGCTTCTTTAATGGCTGCACGTGTTTCCTCAACCGTTTCACAATTCTCTGACCACATTTCAATCAAGAATGGACCTTGGTAGTTGGTCTTTTTCAAGACTGCAAACATATTTTCCCAGTCCACACAGCCCTGACCGAATGGTACATCGCGGAATTGACCTTTGGAGTTCTCGGTTACCGCATAGGTATCTTTGAGGTGAAGGGCTGCAATAGAGCGGTGTCCCAGATAAAATTCGCTATAAATGTCATTGTGCCAAGCAGACACGTTTCCAGTATCTGGATAAACAAAGAGATATGGTGAGTCAATTTCCTTCTCAACTGCTAGATATTTTTCAATGGAGTTGATAAATGGATCATCCATAATCTCGATGGCCAACATAACCTGAGCCTGTTCTGCCCAGTCGCAAGCCTTGCGGAGATTCTTGATGAAACGTTCTCTAGTTTCAGGCGACTTTTCCTCATAGTAAACATCGTAACCAGCCAACTGGATGACACGGACACCCAAGTCCTGAGCTAGTTCGATACACTGTTTCATGGTTTCTAGCGACTTAGCTTCAAGAGCAGGGTCATTAGAACCAAGCGGATAACGACGATGACCTGAGAAACAGATGGTCGGAATGCGGACACCTGTTTCATAAATTGCTTTGACCAAGTCTAAACGCTCTTCCTTGGTCCATTCCAAACGAGCCAAGCGAGCATCGCTCTCATCCACCGACATTTCCACAAAGTCGAAACCTAATTCTTTGGCAAACTCCAAACGCTCTTTCCATGTGAAATGCTTAGGCGTTGCCTTTTCATATATTCCGATTGGTCGTGCCATAGGCCTTACCCCCAGATACGACGGATTTCGTCTTTGAATTCACGCGCTGCAGCTGCTGGATCTGCTGCTTCTGTAATACCGCGACCTGCGATAAAGGTAAAGACATCTACTCCCTCAAAGAGTTTAAGGGTATCCACATCCAAACCACCTGTCACAGAAACGCGGAAGCCCATGTCAACCAATTTTTTCACTTTATTGAGGTCTTTTTCACCCCAGGTTTCGCCAGCAAGGAGGGCGTCACGCGATTGGTGATAAATCGCTTGGGAAATGCCTGCGTCCAACCAAAGTTGAGCCTGTTCATAAGTCCAGTCACCGTAAAGCTCGATTTGGATTTCACCCTTGTCGCCACGCACTTCCTTGATAGCCTTCAAAGCCGCTTCCATGGTTGGAATGGTCGCAGAACAGATACAAGTCATCCAGTCTGCACCGCGAACGGCATTATTTTTAGCTACAGTACCACCCGCATCCGCACACTTGGTATCTGCAACGATGATTTTGTCTGGGAAGAGGTTACGAAGAACTTCCACCAATTCGCTACCAACTTGGAGCAAGCAAACCGTACCTGCTTCAATCACGTCAACTTCATGACCAACAGACACAGCAGCCTTAATCGCTCCTTGCAAATCTGAGTGATCCAATGCAACCTGTAGATTTGGGATATGTTTTGTCATAATACTATTACCAAGAAGGAATAGCAGACTGAACAGTCTAGTTTATCCAGACTGTCAGACCTTGCTACTCTACTTCAATTCCTTTCATTTATATCTATGTCAATTTCTTGTCGTCAGATTAGCTTTCCAAGTCTAAACCTTCTAAGTATGGGCTATTTTTAGACTCTTCAACCATTGCCAATACTTCTTCTGGAGTTTTGCAAGCAATCAAACGCTCGATGGAATTTTCCAATTCGAAGAGGGCGATGATTTGAGGGATAGCTACTGAAGTATGGATTTTTGGATCTGTCGCTGCAAGTGTCAAGAGGACAGAAACTTCCTTACCATCTGAGAAGGCTACTGGTTTTGTCAAGGTAATCAAGGCAAAAGAGTCTTTCAAGACACCGACACCAGCCTGGGCATGAGGCATAGCCATACCTGGCATAAGCACATAGTAGGGACCGTATTCTTCAGTTGATGCGATAATAGCATCGTAGTATTCCTCAGTCGCTGCACCGCTTTCAATCAAAGGCTCAACTGCCAAGTGAACAGCTTCCTGCCAAGTCTCTGCTGTCAATCCCAAGCGGATAGAATTGTTTTCAATAAATGCTTTCTGTAAATTCATGTTGTTCTCCTCTCTATGTGAAAGGGGATGGGAAGAAATCCCGCCCCCTTTTTCAATTACAATACTTGACTAAGTTTTGTCTTGATTTCGTTGTCGTCCATGAGGTTGTCAAGACCAACCAAATGACCATTTGTACGACCTTCCAATTCTGCGATTAAGTGATTAGAAGCAACCACAATGTCATAACCTGCTGCCAAGCCTTTTGCTTCACCTACTGAGCAAGAAGCAGATTGGAAATCTGTTACACCGAGTTGACGAAGAGCATTTTCAACCTTCATCTTGATAACCATGGATGAACCCATGCCATTACCACAAGCTGTTAATACCTTAACCATATTGTTTTCTCCTTGTTTTTTTATAAAATATATTTTGTTGTTTTCTTAATGAACTAAGTAATAAATGAAGTTTTGTTCTGTTGATTTTCGAAGCGCTTCCGTCTTTCAATTTACTGAAGTAGCACTCAATGAAAATCAGAAGCAGACTAGGAAACGCAGCCGACGGTAGAACTAGAGTTCACCAAGGCAAGTTGACGACGTATCCTTTTGATTTTCGAAGAGTGTTAGTCTGCTTGCGCCTCACCGCGATAGTAAGCTTCCTTATCTTTTGCTTTTGCAAATTGAAGTTGTGGGATAGCCAACAAGAAGAGGCAGACAAGAACATAACCAGCAACACCGAGGTATTTGAAGGCATAACCGAATGGCAACCATGGGATTTCGAAGTCGATGTTTCCGTGGTAACCACCGCTCAATTCAAGCAAGCCGACGCAGACTGCACCAAGGGCTACTTGAAGGACACCTGAGAGGAAGGAAAGGATTGCTGCTGCTTTCCAACCACCACGTTTGTCAGCGTAAACTGCGATAGCTGCGTTATCGAAGAATACAGGTACGAAACCAGTGATGATAAGGATTGGGCTCTTGAAGACGATCAAGAGAACGATGGTAATCAATTGACCAACCAAACCGAAGGCAAAGCCTGAAAGAACTGCGTTAGATGAACCGAAGCCATAAGAAGCCGCAACGTCCACCGCTGGGAATGAACCTGGAAGTAGTTTGCTTGAGATACCTTGGAAGGCATTTGTCAATTCTGCTACGAACATGCGTACACCCTGCATCAAGATGAAGAGATATACTGAGAAAGTGAAGGCTGTTTGTACAACGTACATGAAGAATGCTTGTTTAGCTGGGTTGTATGGAGTGCCTGAAGTGATAACTTCTGGGTTTGCCATGATTTCTGGACCCAAGATGAACAAGATGACACCGAAGAAGACCAACATCAAGGTTGCAGATGCAACTACTGTATCGTGGAAGATGTTGAGGAAGCTAGGCAACTTCAAGTTGTCCAAGTTTTCTTCTTTTTTACCAAGTTTTGGAGCAATCTTATCTACAAACCAGATTGCAAATTGTTGTTGGTGACAGATGGCAAATCCACCACCACCTGTCAAGCGTTGAGTGGCTTCAACAGTCATATTTGAGCTGACTGCCCAGTAGATACCACAGATGATACCGATAGCTGCTGTACCGAATTGGTTACGAAGTCCTGGGATAAGGAAGAGCACCATCAATGAGATTGTTGCAGCTTGTTGTACCATGATGTGTCCAGTGATGAACAGAGTACGTACTTTTGTAACCTTACGAAGTGCAACCAAGAGGATGTTGACACCGAAACCAATCAAGAGAGCTGTCGTTGCTGCTGATACGAAATCAGGAAACTCTTCAGCGATTTTTCCGTTTGCTGCTGCAAGACCGAAGTAAGGGTCAATAACCGCCGCATCGATTTGGAACTTGTGGTTCAAGGCTGCCAAGATTGGACGGAAGGTTGTTACCAAGCCACCAGCTGCTACGTTTAAAATCATGTAGCCGACAGTTGCTTTGATAAACCCTGCAAAGACATCATGAGGCTTTTTCTTTAAGAGGGCATAACCCACCAATACCAAAAGACCTACGAAGAAGGCTGGATTCTGCAAGATGTTTTGCGAGAACCAGTTTAATGGGGTTTGAAGAAAATCCATTTTTCATTCTCCTTTTGAAATGATTTTTATGGTTTTATTATAAATCTTGAAAGCGTAAACAAAAAGACCAAATAAAACACAGGCTTGTGTTCACTCTTGGACTATTTGTCAATTTTTCTAATGTTCTATTCCAATTATCAAAGCCAAAAAGCAATTTCTTCTATCATTCTGCAGTAAAAAAGAAGAGGCTGGGCAAAAACTAGCCAGTAAATAAAAAACACAGACAGATTGAGCTGCTTCTGATGAAATCCAGCCGTACTGTCTGTGTTTTTCTTTTTATCTCTATTATCTTGGACTAATTTCTTAGCCAATTTCGTGAGATTCATACTCATTAGGAGGAATCCTATCTCAGTTTCAACCACTTTTTGACCTCTGACATGGACTCTGCGCACGCCAAAAACACCCTTCATCCTACCAAATACAGGTTCGACATCCACCTTGCGTTTGGCATAAATGCGGGCTCCCTCTTTACTTGTCAATTCCTCTTTGACTAAGTTCTTGAAATAGTTCCACGTAGGATTATACTGAATTTGTTTGAGGTTTCCTTTTTCCGTCCGTGCTAACTGGTCTAACTCTTCACTAGCTTGTACAGGATCAGCTTCGTAAATCTTAATATCTCTCTCAAATCCATACTTGTCCGTTCTTCGTGAATAATTCTTGAATGA
>NZ_POQQ01000061.1 GCF_002964575.1 Streptococcus suis
ACGGCAATAAACCATCTGCTATATTTTTCCAAAGTTTCTCCAACAGAAGGGACTTGTGCCAATTTTTGGGCAGAAAAAACCAAGAGATAAATCATGACTAGAAAAGTAAGTAAAGTCACTATCAAATTCGCTAAATTTAAGGTGGTAAAATATGGGACAAAGACACCAATATTGTCAGCGCCACAACTTGCAAAAGTAATCATAGCGACTAGAAAAATCAGGTTTTTATTGTCTTTTCGCAAACCATCTTTTGCAATAGCTTCTCCATCAGAATCTCCTAAAAGCAAAACTTTGAGGCCTAGGAAAATTGGAATCAAACCGAGTAAACCTAAAATCTCTTTACTAGGAATATAATTTAAGACAAATGCAAAAAGCAAACTTAGCAATATTAGACTAACAGAGCCTAGAAATTGTCCTAAATAGATGTTAATGATGTCTTTTCTGCTTTTTCTTTTGGCAAAAAATAACATTAGGATAATAAGTAAGTCTACGGCTGTCCCAGAATACAGGATTATTGAAGTAACAACATTTTGAATCATAAAACACCTCATTCAAATATA
>NZ_POQQ01000062.1 GCF_002964575.1 Streptococcus suis
TATGAATCCTACGATGTCATGGCGCATTGCCAGGAGAACAATTGGTCGTATATTATTCGTATTCGCGATGGAAATAATTCTATGAAAAAGAGTTTTCATCTCCCTGATACTCCTTGTTTTGATGAGGCATTTGACCTAAACATCTGTCGCAAACAAACCAATGAGATGAAACACCTGTATCGGTACTTCCCTAATCAGTATCATTTTTTACCTAATAATGCCTCCTTTGACTTTCTGCCATGTTCTAGTCGAAAAAGCACCCCGACCAGCTTTTATGAGCTGCATTTCCGAATGGTGCGTCTCGAAATCAAGCCTGGTTTCTTTGAAACTTTGGTGACAAACACCGATTATTCTCCAGAAAAATTAAAAGATCTCT
>NZ_POQQ01000063.1 GCF_002964575.1 Streptococcus suis
TATACTGTTTATACATTTTCATGCCTTTCTAGTTGTTTTGTGGTTATTATAATTATAAAGCATGAAATGGAAAACGAGCAACTCCTAATTGGAATTGCTCGTTTTTTTATATGCGAGAAGCTAGTTTTTGCCCAGCCTCATTTGAACTCGCCTTGCCTGATTGAAACAGTCTGGGGGATACGAATAGTCCGGTGGACTATTCGTACCTGAGCTTGAAAACAAAAAAGCGAAGTACATCAGCTAGTCACCTAGAAATAAGAAAGCATTGAGTTATGCCTACGGCTGTTGACACAAACTTCGTTTGTTTCATCTCCAACCTTCAAAGGCTCCCCGAACCTTTGAAGCTAGTACTAAAAGTAAACTAAAAGACTATTGAGAAGAAATTGTTGGCGACTTATGCTATAATGGACCCTATGGTTGAATCATATTCTAAAAACGCAAACCACAATATGCGCCGTCCTGTTGTCAAGGAAGAAATTGTGGACTTTATGCGAACACGTCAGGCGCAACATACAGGTTTTCTCAAGGAATTAGAGGACTTTGCCCGTCAGGAAAATATTCCCATTATTCCGCATGAAACAGTGGCCTATTTCCGCCTGCTCATGCAGACCCTGCAGCCCGCTCGTATTTTGGAAATCGGTACTGCCATTGGCTTCTCAGCTCTGTTGATGGCTGAAAATAGTCCCCAGTCGCAGATTACCACCATTGACCGCAATGAAGAGATGATTGGCTTTGCCAAGGAAAATTTTGCCAAGTTCGATAGTCGGAAGCAAATTGAATTGCTCGAAGGCGAGGCGATGGATTTACTGCCAAGCCTGCCTGATGATAGCTATGACTTTGTTTTCATAGATTCTGCCAAGTCTAAGTACATCGTATTTTTGCCAGAGGTCTTGAAAAAGGTCAAGGTCGGTGGCTTGATTGTCTTGGATGATATTTTCCAAGGTGGAGATGTCGCCAAAGACATCATGGAAGTTCGTCGTGGCCAGCGGACCATCTATCGTGGCTTGCAACGCTTGTTTGATGCGACCCTAGATAATCCTGATTTAACAGCCAGTTTGATTTCTATGAGCGATGGCCTGCTCATGTTGCGAAAAAATGTGGCCAATGTTGACCTAAAGCTTGAAGAAAATTAAGCCCTTTTTAAGAATTTATGGTATAATGAGAGGGTTAATGAAGAAAAGGAGAAATTTTCTAAATGATGAAATCTAAAAAAATTCTTACAGGTGCAGTGACGCTCCTTGCGGCAGTGACACTTGCCGCGTGCTCAAGTTCAGCAGATAAAGATATTATTACTATGAAAGGTAATACAATCTCTGTTTCTGAATTCTATGAAAAAGTGAAGACAAATGCAAGTGCTCAACAAGTCTTGCTTTCAATGGTTATTGGCCATGTATTTGAAGAGCAGTTTGGAGATAAGGTTTCTGATAAAGAAGTTAATGAAGCTTATGACCAAATGGCTGCTCAATATGGAGATTCATTTGCAACAGCACTTGCTTCGGCAGGTTTGACAACTGATGACTACAAGGAGCAAATTCGTACAAACAAATTGGTTGAATACGCTGTTAAGCAAGCTGCGGAAAAAGAGTTGACAGATGAAAACTACAAAGCTGCCTACGATGCTTATACGCCAGAAGTGACTGCCCGTATCATCAAACTAGATGATGAAGCAAAAGCTACGGAAGTATTGGCAGCTGCTCAGGCTGAAGGTGCTGACTTCGCTCAGTTGGCTAAGGATAATTCAACAGATACTGCAACCAAGGAAAATGGTGGAGAAATCAAGTTTGATTCTACCTCAACAACCGTTCCATTGGAGCTTCAATCAGCAATCTTTGCTTTGAATCCTGGTCAGGTTGGTGCCTCTGTTGTTGTGGTGACAGATCAGGCTGCCTTTGCACCTAGTTATTATGTTATTAAATTAGAAGCAAAAACTGAAAAATCAGCTAATTGGGAAGATTATAAGGATAAGCTTAAGGAAATCATTTTAGCTCAAAAACAAAGTGATAAAACCTTTGTAGCAACTGTCTTGAAAGAAGCTCTTTCAAAAGCTAATGTTAAGATTAAAGATCCAGCCTTCCAGAACCTTCTTTCACAGTATGTGACAACAGAAGATAGCAGCTCGTCAACGACAGAAAGCACAACAAGCGAAAGCTCATCAACTACAGAGTCATCAAGCTCTTCAGGTCAATAAGGACCGAACCTATTAAGAATAAATACTCGATCCCTTAGTCCAGAAAATTGGCGGTTGCTGCGAGCCATCTAAGCCGAGTATCTTGCTACTTAATAGAATAAAACAATTGAATATAAAAATGAGAATGACAAGTCATTGAATGAAGGTGGTACCGCGGTTTTTCGCCCTTCGTTTGGTTTCTTGTCATTTTTTTGGAGGAAATCATGAAGCAATTTCAGGTCAAACAACGTTTTATTTTGGGCGGTGAAAAATTTGATATTCATGATAGTCATGGACAGCTTGCTTATCAGGTAGAGGGCACCTTCTCTGAAATTCCCAAGCGGTTTACGGTGACCAATGCCAGAGGTGGGGAAGTTTGTCGGATTACAAAGAAATTTTTGACCTTCCTACCCCAATTTACCATTGATATGGCGGATGGACATTCTTTCTACTTGCAAAAGGAATTTACCTTTTTCAAGGACCGCTATAGCGTGGAAAATCTAGGCTTGATCCTAGAAGGCAATATCTGGGATTTGGATTTTCGACTGAAAAAAACTGATGGTCAGCTAGTAGCTGAAATCTCCAAAGAACTCTTTCATCTGACTTCTCGTTACTCGGTAACGGTTTTAGAGGATGACTATGCAGACTTGGTCATTTCTCTAGTGGTCGCAATCGACTATGTCGAAATGATGGAAGATGCATCGACTTAACCCTAACATAAAATTTTTAAAAAATGGTTTAGTTGGCTAGCTTGCTAAATTGAACCTGTCTAATAAAAAACGAAAGGAAAGGGCATCGAGTTTAATCTGAACTCGGGCTAGGTCCGTTCGCTTTAATTATCATTATATGAAAGGAAATGTTTAATTTAACTGTTTCGTTAAATTGAACCCGCCCGGAAGGCTCGGAAAAAAGATAAACTGCCTAGGAAATCAGGATTTCCTGTCAGTTTCCTATTTTTCAGTCGCCTTCTAATCGGGCTTGGTATCTTAATTATGAAAAATCTATCATCAGCACAAATCCGCCAGATGTGGTTGGATTTCTGGAAATCAAAAGGCCACTCTGTTGAGCCTTCAGCAAACCTTGTACCTGTCAACGATCCGACACTTCTTTGGATCAACTCAGGTGTGGCAACTCTTAAGAAATACTTTGATGGGTCAGTCATTCCTGAAAATCCACGGATTACCAACGCTCAAAAGTCAATCCGTACCAACGACATCGAGAACGTCGGTAAGACAGCCCGCCACCACACCATGTTTGAAATGCTTGGGAACTTCTCTATCGGAGATTATTTCCGTGATGAAGCGATTGAGTGGGGCTTTGAGCTTTTGACTAGTCCAGAATGGTTTGCCTTTCCAAAAGACAAGCTCTATATGACCTACTATCCAGACGATGTGGATTCTTACAACCGATGGATTGCTCTTGGTGTTGAGCCAAGCCATCTCATTCCGCTTGAGGATAACTTCTGGGAAATTGGTGCCGGTCCTTCTGGTCCAGATACGGAAATCTTCTTTGACCGTGGCACAGATTTTGACCCTGAAAACATCGGTATTCGTTTGCTAGAAGAAGACATTGAAAACGACCGTTATATCGAGATTTGGAACATCGTATTGTCACAATTCAACGCTGACCCAGCAGTTCCGCGTTCAGAGTACAAGGAATTGCCAAACAAAAACATCGATACGGGTGCAGGTTTGGAGCGTTTAGCAGCTATTTTCCAAGGGGCTAAGACCAACTTTGAAACCGACCTTTTCTTGCCAATCATTCGTGAAGTAGAAAAGATTTCGGGTAAAACTTATGACCAAGATGGCGACAACATGAGCTTCAAGGTCATCGCAGATCACATCCGTGCTTTGTCGTTTGCTATCGGTGACGGTGCCCTTCCAGGAAATGAAGGTCGTGGTTATGTACTTCGTCGTCTTCTCCGTCGTGCTGTCATGCACGGTCGCCGTTTGGGTATCACCGAGCCATTCTTGTACAAGTTGGTGGAAACGGTTGGCGCTATTATGGAAAGCTACTACCCAGAAGTGCTTGAAAAACGTGACTTTATCGAGAAAATCGTTAAACGTGAGGAAGAAACCTTTGCTCGCACCATTGACGCTGGTAGCGGTCACCTGGATGATCTTTTGGCTGACTTGAAAGCAGCTGGCAAGGACACTCTTGAAGGTAAGGATATCTTCAAACTCTACGATACCTATGGTTTCCCTGTGGAATTGACCGAGGAATTGGCTGAAGATGCTGGCTATAAGATTGACCATGAGGGCTTCAAGGCTGCCATGAAAGAACAGCAGGACCGTGCCCGTGCAGCCGTTGTCAAGGGCGGTTCAATGGGTATGCAAAATGAAACCCTGGCAGGTATTACCGAAAGCTCAACCTTTGTCTATGGACAAAATAGCCTAGATGCCAAATTGGCAGTGATTATCGCGGACAATGAGCGAACAGAAGCTGTGTCAGAAGGTCAAGCCCTTCTTGTCTTTGACCAAACACCATTCTACGCTGAAATGGGTGGCCAGGTTGCCGATCGTGGTGTGATTAAAAATGCTTCAGGTGATGTCCTTGCAACAGTTGTGGATGTGCAGAAAGCACCGAATGGTCAGCCATTGCACACCGTAGAACTCTCTGCCAGCATTTCACTAGGTCAAACCTACACACTTGAAATCGACACAAACCGTCGTCGTGGCGTTGAGAAAAACCACACGGCAACTCACTTGCTCCATGCTGCCCTTCACCATGTCATCGGCGAGCATGCAACCCAGGCTGGTTCCTTGAACGAGGAAGGCTTCCTCCGCTTTGACTTCACACACTTTGAAGCGGTGACTGCTGATGAACTTCGTCGTATTGAAAATGAAGTCAATGAAAAAATCTGGGAAGCCTTGGATATTGTCACAGTTGAAACGGATGTTGATACGGCTAAAGAAATGGGTGCTATGGCCCTCTTTGGTGAGAAGTATGGCAAAGTGGTCCGTGTGGTTACAATCGGTGACTATTCTATCGAGCTTTGTGGTGGTACCCACGTTGGCAATACTGCTGAAATCGGTCTTTTCAAGATTGTCAAAGAAGAGGGAATCGGTTCAGGAACTCGCCGTATTTTAGCGGTGACAGGCAAGGAAGCTTTCCTAGCTCTTCGTGACCGCGAAGATGCTCTCAAAGCTGTTGCGCAGACTCTTAAAGTGCCACAAATCGACCAAGTGCCGACAAAAGTGGAGGCACTGGCTGCGGAGCTCCGCGATTTGCAAAAAGAAAACGCTAGTCTGAAAGAAAAAGCAGCGGCAGCAGCTGCTGGTGATGTCTTTAAAGACGTTAAAGAGGCAAACGGTGTCCGCTACATTGCTAGCCAAGTTCAAGTTTCAGACGCAGGTGCCCTCCGTACCTTCGCTGACAACTGGAAGCAGAAAGACTACTCTGATGTCTTGGTGTTGGTTGCGGCCATCGGCGACAAGGTCAATGTCCTTGTGGCAAGCAAGTCAGCTGATGTACATGCAGGAAACCTCATCAAAGTCCTTGCGCCAATCGTAGCAGGTCGTGGTGGTGGTAAGCCAGATATGGCCATGGCAGGTGGTAGTGATGCCTCTGCTATCCAAAACCTCTTGAATAGTGTGGCGGAAAACTTGTAATATAACAAATGAACTCTTTTATCCTTTGGATGAAGGAGTTTTTTGTATGGCATTCTAGTCATTTTGACAACATTCATAAACTTTTTGACAAAAATTATTATTTTTTTGACAAAGATACTTGTCAAAAAGAAAAAGAAGTGTTACAATGATATCAAGATAAAAGATGAAAACGAATTCATCAGGTAAATAAACAGAAAGCAGGAAGCAAATATGAAAAAGATAAACAATAGTGACATTACACGTTTTGTACAAGTACTGGCAATCATCTATCTAGTTTTTGTCCTGCTGGCTGACATCATGAAGTGGCAGTAGTTGGATAAAACCCATGTCGTTCTTGCCATTTGTACTATCGCAGTGACAGATGAGCGCTTGAGGAAGCTAGCTGGCAGAAAAGAGTCAAAGGAAAAAGATTAAAATTAGTCGAGAGTAAGTGGTGGAAAGTTATGAAAAACAATAGCAATAAAAAGGGTATTTTGATTACAGGAACAAGCGTTGTGCGAGGAGTGAAGGTTCTAGTTGCACTATATTTGATTTATAGTTTAGTTAAAAACATTGTATTTGGTCGGGAGATAGATACTATGATACTCTTGATGATGACGAGTTCTCTCCTTCTTTTAGAAGTCACTCTCAGCGAGGAAAAGAAGAAAAATGAGCAAGACAATTAAAAATGGAATGAAAGTAGTCCTATTGTTTTTCGCGCTCTTCTTGATAAATATTTTGGTGTTTAAAGTTCTAGCATTGCTGGGATTTGACCTTAGTTTGAACGAAGAGAGTTATTTAATTCCACCATTGATGGCGACACTTTTGCTCTATTTAAAACATGTTAATCCCAAGAAATAGTGACAAAAGCTAGGAAAAGATAGGAGAAACTTTATGAAACGATACATTTCAGCAGATATGGCAGCGATTATGATTACAGGAGCCTGTATTGTCGGCTTACTGATTGGAGTTGCTCTAGGACTATATAGTTCAGTATAGCTTGTAGGAAAATGAAGGAGTAGAAAAATGGAAGTGAAAAAGAAATTATATGAAGTCAATATCATGGAAAATAAGAAGTTTGTGTGGGGATTGAATATTCTTTCCGTGGCACTCATTCTTCCATTTGCCTTCGTATTTGGAATGATAGCCAGTTGGTTGATAGCTAACGGTTCGCAATACTCGGAACTAGCCGTGTCGGAGGTATGGTTGCTTATCCCACTCTATATTCTGTTAATAGTTGTGCATGAGGCTATCCACGGCATCTTCTTCAAGATTTTTCGTCCTGAAAATCCTGTTAAGTTTGGGTTTAAATGGAAATCGGGCATGGCCTATGCTACCAGTCCAGGTTCCCTCTACAATCGGATGCAAATGCTGGTGATTTCCCTAGCACCCTTTGTTGTGATTAGTTTGGTCTTGACTATGGTAGCAGGTTTTGGGATGATGAATATTATTCTTTACTTCATGCTGGCAACCATGCACGCAGCCTCTTGTGCAGGTGATTTCTACTATACCTATCTTTTATTGGTTAAGTTTGCCAAGGGAAATATAGCTGTCGAAGACACAGAAACAGGCTTGATTATCTACCAAGCCTAGAAAGGAAACATCATGGAATATGTCTTAAAAAATCGGCTCAAGGAGTTGCGGGCACGGGATAGCCTCAACCAGACTGAGTTGGCAAAATTAGCAGAAGTATCACGGCAGACCATTAGCTTGATTGAGCGGGGAGAATACACACCCTCGGTGGTCATTGCCATGCGAATTGCACAGATTTTTAATGAAAATGTGGAGAATGTTTTTCAATTAGTGGAGGTAGAAGAATGAAACAGGGAAAACAAATTTCAACGAAACAAAGATGGATGAGATATTTAGCGTATATGCTGATTTCAGCAATTTTGGGTGGTTTTATCGGTTTCTTTGGAGTATTAATCTTTAAATTCAACCCACCTTCTTATCTCAATTTAGATAACTTTCTAATTTGTTTACGTATCGTTACATTTGTAATTTTCGCTGGAACTGTATATCTTGGGTTTAAGGCCAATCAATCGTATAAACTTTATCATTCCATTTCAGATGAGGATGAAGAACGTGTTGATGAACTATATAAGACAATGTATCGTAACCTAGAATACGCGACCATATCATTTAATGTTGCCGTATCATTGACTCTGTTAAATTTGGTTCTAGGATTTGGTGTTACCTTCTTAGAAGACGGCGCGATCATGTACGGGTCAATTTTTGATGTAGTTTTCTATGTCATTCTTCTCATTTCTCAGATTTTTATCATGAAATTAACACAGAAAATTCGTGAATATAAGCTTTCTGCTTTTGCTACGGTAAAAGAAATGAAGGACTTTGCTGAGGCGATGGACGAAGGTGAGAAACAAGCAAACTACGAAATGAGTTTCCAAATCGTCTTCACTTTGAATCAAATCGTGTTACCAGGTTTGTATCTATTCCTATTTGTGCTTAGCATGCTATTGCAGGAGCGACAAATTACAGCCTTTCTAGTTGTTGCCTTTCTTCACATTTACATCAATGTCATGCAGGTTCGCATGGTTCGTCGTTACTTCAAATAAAAATGTTATGAAAAGTTTTTAGGTAATAGCTATGAAAAAGGAAAATCTACACATTCGAGCAATTCGTTATTTCTATGATATTGTTGGTGAGTTAGACGAGCTGTCTTATGCGGCCTTGACCAATTTCGGCAACAATATGTATATGCTCTTTATAACAGTGACACTGCTGAGCTTCCTAGTTAGCTTTGCGCTGGGAGAAGATGTCATGGGAATCAGCCTCTTTTTGACACTTGTCTATTCTCAATTTAAACAGGATGCCATTATCAAACAGTTGGGTCTGGATAAATTGGTGGTTGCCAAGGCTGATGTAAAAATGGCTCGGAAGAAAATGATGAAACGAACTCTGTATCAAACCTTACAGATTGCAGTATACAGTCTGCTGGTTAGTATTGGTATCTGGCAGTTACAAATTCCACAGGAAAGTGGAACATCTGCAGCAGAGTATTTCCAGTTTGTCACTCCCATGACAGTTGTTCTTCTGACCTTAGTAGGATTTGTTAGTTTCTACTTTGCCAATCGTAAGAAAATCACATTCATTTAATGTAAATGGAGGTATCAACAATGAAAGTCTTTAAGAAAATTTATCTTGCTTCATTTATCGGTCTTGGCTTGTACGCAGTTGGCTATGTTTTCGGTGAATGGCTGGCTACTAGGCAGATTGATTTGTCAAATCTGAATATCCTTCTGCCGATGGTTTTGGGCTTGCCTGCTCTGCTATTGATCGAAAAAGGTGCTAAGAACTAATTGAGTGTATATAAAGGAGATTGCTATGAATAGACTTGGAAATGTCAAAGATTGGAATGTGGTTAAAAACTGGAAATTTCTCTTTGTGGGACTGGCTGTCGTTGCACTAAATGTATTGACCCAATTGGCCATGCTTGCCCTACCAAATTTTGACGGTAATAATCTACTGATTGCTGCAGCGCTCATATTGCTTGCAGTGGTGGTCGGTCTTGTTTTGACCAGTAAAATTGGTTTATGGAAGAGCGAGCAGAAGTGGGGAATGTTAAAAAATATTGGTTTTGTAGTCCTCGCTTTTATCGTCATGTTTGGTCTGAAAATAATCGGTGGGCAATTGATTATGTTGGAAGAGGGATATGGTCAAACGACTGCCAATCAGGAAATCATCAATAACTCTGGTCTACCAGTCTTGCTCTTGTTTCTCTTTGCTGTACTTTTTGCTCCAGTCCTCGAAGAATTGATTTTCCGTGGCATTCTCATGGGGAAAGTCTTTGGTAAGGATTCGAATGTTGGATTGTTGCTATCGAGTTTTCTGTTTGGACTTATTCACAATCCGACTAATATCGGATCTTGGGTTGTCTATGGAGGCATGGGTCTAGTATTAGGACTTGCTTATCGCATTTCTGGCAAATATACCAATGCACTTATCCTACACAGTCTCAATAATCTTCTCGGATTTTTGTTGATGCTACTGATGCAGAGTCTGGGCTTGATATAGGAGGAAAATATGGACTTTTTCTTATGGATTATAGTAGGTTTTCTACTTTTCAATTCTCTATCAGATAGGAAAAAATTGAAGCAGTTGCAGGCTAGGGTAAAAAAGTTGCAGAAAACTACAAAAGGAGAAAATCAGATGTCAGTTTTATTGAAAGAATTGGTCGGAAGTAAGGCTAAAATCCGCTTTGATGAGGAATGGGTTAAAATTTCTCGTGAATTATCGAATGGGGAGCTTGAAACCAAGTTGGTTCGGGTCGATAATATTGTTGATGTGACTGTTTTAGAATAAGGAGGAATACATCATGAAGAAATTTTTTAAACATTCTGGTTTATTGTTAGCCTATTACATTGCCTATCAATTTGGTGCCCAGTTCCTTCAGTTACCATGGGCTACTGAGCAGGTAGAGGGTATTCCAGCTAGTGCTGCAGAGGGACTTTATTGGTTTGGGCTGATTGTGGGTCTGCCCTTGTTAATCGGTTTTTCCTACCTTCTTTGGAAAGTCTTGTACCCGAGAAAAACAATGCAGCTGACGCTAGATAAGCCTTGGCTGAAGCATATGGCCTATCCGTTACTAGCCTATCTTGCCTTCTTCATTCTCCAATTTCTCCTACCTGTTCCTGAATCGGACAATCAGAAAAATGCAGTTGCCTTTATCCAGTCTGCACCTATTCACTCCTTTTTCCTGGTGGTCATTTTTGCAGGTATCTTTGAAGAATTGATTTTCCGTGGTTTCATGGCAACTTATTTCTTCCCTAAATTATCGGATGTCAAATCTGTGGTGCTCTATGGTCTAGTTTCAGGAACCCTCTTTAGTTTTGTGCATGGTCCAGCAACCCTACCACAATTTTTGATTTACTTTACAATGGGGATAACTTTTGCCTGGCTCTATTTGGTGAAGCAAGACATTCGCTACCCAATGGCTCTACATATGCTTAACAACGGCATTTCTTATTTGATGATTGTATTTTTAGCATAAAAAGAAAGCAGCTCAGATGAACTGCTTTTTTTTTGATTATAAACCGTAGAGGTAATCATCATCCTGCATAGCTTCCACTTCACCAAGAAGATAGCCGTTACCGACTTGGGAGAAGAAGTCGTGGTTAGATGTACCAGTTGAAATACCGTTCATGATGATTGGGTTGACATCATCCGCTGAGTCAGGGAAGAGTGGGTCCTGTCCCAAGTTCATGAGGGCTTTATTGGCATTGTAACGAAGGAAGGTCAAGACTTCCTCAGTCCATCCAACTGCATCATAGAGGGAGCGTGTGTAGCCCTCTTCGTTTTCGTAGAGTTGGTAGAGAAGGTCATACATCCAGTCACGAAGTTTGTCCTGTTCTTCCTCGGACAATTCATTGAAACCAAGTTGGAACTTGTAGCCGATGTAGGTACCGTGCACAGACTCGTCACGGATAATCAGTTTGATGATTTCTGCAACGTTGGCTAGTTTGTTGTTGCCAAGATAGTAGAGTGGCGTGAAGAAACCAGAGTAGAAGAGGAAGGTTTCAAGGAAAACGCTGGCTACTTTCTTTTCAAGTGGTGTACCTGTTTCGTAGATTTCGTTGATAATCTTTGCCTTGCGTTGCAAGTATTCGTTGCTGTTGGTCCATTCAAAGATGTCTTCAATCTCAGACTTGGTGTTCAAGGTTGAGAAGATAGAAGAGTAAGACTTAGCGTGGACAGACTCCATGAATTGAATGTTGTTGTAAACGGCTTCTTCATGCGGTGTCCGAATATCGTTGCGCAGGGCTTGTACCCCTGTTTCAGATTGCAGGGTATCCAAGAGGGTCAATCCGCCAAAGACCTTACCAACCAGGTCTTTTTCTTCAGCAGTCAGTTTGCGCCAGTCATCCAAGTCGTTTGATAGGGGGATACGCGTATCAAGCCAGAATTGCTCGGTCAACTTTTCCCAAGTTGACTTGTCAATCACATCCTCAATGGCATTCCAGTTAATGGCTTTGTAGTAGGTTTCCATATTTCTCTCTTTCTTTTCTAGAAATATCTACACTATTGTATCATATTTTTGCTAAAAAACGCCCCAAGGACGTTCATTAGATTGCTTTGTTCGCAAGTAGCGTAATTTGTCGTAAGGTAGCTAGCTAATCCGCTCATAGCGGTTAGCCTAGATTAGCTAGTTGATTGATCAACAGCTAAACCTTTGCAAGTTACGACCTGAGAAAAGTCGTTCGAACTTAACGACTTTTCGAGGTAGTAAGCCACTTAGGTACTGACGAGATGGTCAGTACCGTTCATTCATTAGATGCTTTAGCATCAATGAATGTTAGTGTCTTAAATCACACAAGATTCACATTGGTTTGCGCCGACTTCTTCGCCGTCATCGGTAAAGGTACGGATGTAGTAGATTGACTTGATTCCCTTGTTGAAAGCGTAGTTACGAAGGATAGAGAGGTCACGTGTTGTTTGCTTGTTCTCTTTTTTCCATTCGTAAAGGGCTTTTGGAAGCTCACTGCGGAGGAAAAGAGTGAGTGACAAACCTTGGTCGACGTGTTCTGTTGCAGCAGCGTAGACATCGATGACCTTGCGCATATCCATATCGTAGGCAGATTTGTAGAATGGAATGGTTTCAGTAGCCAAACCAGCTGCTGGATAGTAGATTTTACCGATTTTCTTCTCTTGGCGTTCTTCAATCCGTTGGGTGATTGGGTGAATAGAAGCAGAAACGTCGTTGATATAAGAGATAGAACCGTTTGGTGCAACCGCTAGGCGGTTTTGATGATAAAGACCATCTGCCATGACTTTGTCACGGAGGTCGGCCCAATCTTGTCCGCTTGGAATGAAAATGCCTTCAAAGAGTTCTTTGACACGGTCAGATTGTGGTTGGTAATCCCCAGTCACATACTTGTCGAAATAAGTACCGTCAGCGTATTTTGATTTATCATAGTTGTGGAAAGTAGCCTTGCGCTCGCGGGCAATGTTGTTTGATTCTACTAAAGTCCAGTAGTTGAGGAGCATGAAGTAGATGTTGGTGAATTCCACAGCTGTTTTTGATCCGTAGTCGATCAAGTTTTGTGCCAAGTATGAGTGAAGTCCCATAGCGCCAAGACCGATCGAATGCGCACGTTCATTTCCAGCCTCGATAGACGGCACTGCAGAAATATGCGAATGGTCAGTCACGTAAGTAAGGGCACGTGTCATGGTACGGACAGAACGGCCAAAGTCAGGCGATTTCATCAGGTTGACAATGTTGGTCGAACCCAGGTTACATGACACATCTGTTCCCATGGTCAAGTATTCCTGAGAGTCGTTGATCACGCTTGGTGTTTGGACTTGAAGAATCTCTGAACAGAGATTGGACATGATAATCTTGCCGTCAACAGGATTGCTGCGGTTGGCAGTGTCGATGTTGATGACGTAAGGATAACCAGACTCTTGTTGGAGTTTAGAAATTTCTGTTTCCAAGTCACGTGCCTTGATTTTTGTCTTACGAATGCGTGGGTTTGCTACCAACTCGTCGTATTTTTCAGTAATATCAAGGTAGCTGTAAGGCACACCGTATTCCAACTCGACTGAGTAAGGGCTGAAGAGGTACATATCCTCATTTTTACGTGCCAACTCATAGAACTTATCAGGAACAGTGATACCCAACGACAAGGTCTTCACACGCACTTTCTCGTCAGCATTTTCTTTCTTAGTTGAAAGGAAGGCGATAATGTCTGGGTGGAAAACATCAAGATAAACCACCCCAGCCCCTTGGCGTTGGCCAAGTTGGTTAGAGTAAGAGAAGCTATCCTCGAAAAGTTTCATGACAGGAACGACACCAGAAGCTGCTCCCTCGTAGCCCTTGATTGGGGCGCCTGCCTCACGCAAGTTGCTGAGAGAGATACCGACACCACCACCGATACGGGACAATTGCAGAGCAGAGTTGATGGAACGTCCGATGGAGTTCATATCGTCTGTGACTTGGATGAGGAAACACGATACCAACTCACCACGACGGGCACGACCTGCGTTGAGGAAAGAAGGAGTAGCAGGCTGGTAACGCAAATGGATCATTTCGTTAGCCAAGTTGAGTGCCAACTCTTCATTACCCTCTGCAAAATACAAGGCGTTGAAGAGAACGCGGTCTTCCATGCTCTCCAAGTAGTAGGCACCGTCGTTTGTTTTGAGGGCATACTGGTTGTAGAACTTGTAGGCAGCCATGAAAGACTTGAAGCGGAAATTTTGGTCTTTCAAGAATTGGTCAATTTTGATGATAAATTCTGGACTATATTGGTCCAAAAATTCTTTCTCAAGATAGTTTTCTTCTAATAGGAAAGCAATCTTGTCCAAAATGGAATCAAATTGCTTGGTATTTGGGATAACATTTTCTTTGAAGAAAGCCTTAACAGCTTCTTGGTCCTTGTGGAGTGGAATTTGTCCATTGACTGGACGGTTGATTTCGTTATTTAAACGGAAGTAGGACACATCGCCTAATTCTTTCAAACTCATAATCGCAATCTCTTTCTATAAATAGTAGCAAGGGAGGTAGTTTTTAAACTAGTGCCTTTAATTTTGCTGGTTGGAAGCCAGAGAAGACTTCGTTCTCCGTTTCAATAACTGGAGCTGCTGAGAAACCAAGGCTTTTAACGTGTTCGATAAATTCAGGTTGCTCGTCTAGGTTGATTTCTTTGTAGGCTACATTGTGCTCGTCAAGAAATTTTTTACTCATTTTACATTGAACACAATTATTTTTTGAATAGATGGTAACCATTCTTTTCTCCTTTATTGATTAAATTCACCAATCTAGAATACAAGATTTTGTGGTCAAAGTCAAGAAGGAAGTTCACCTCTATCACAAAATATAGTGTTTTTAAAAATGAATAAACACCATATCTTGTATAACTCTGGTAAAACCTTTGAAATCAAGCTTTCAAGGCATTTTCAGCATGATTGACCTCAAATAAAAAACAGTTTTACTGAAAGAAACGCAAAAAATTCTTGAAAATGATTTCAAAAAATGATATAATGCTTTTTGTAAGGGTTATCAAAAGTAACTCAAAATTTTGTAAAAATAAAGGAGAATCCAACTATGGCTTCAAAAGACTTCCACATCGTGGCAGAAACAGGTATCCACGCACGTCCAGCAACTTTGCTTGTTCAAACTGCTAGCAAATTCGCTTCAGACATCACGTTGAACTACAAAGAAAAATCAGTTAACCTTAAATCTATCATGGGTGTTATGAGTCTTGGTGTTGGTCAAGGCGCTGACGTAACTATCTCTGCTGAAGGTGCTGATGCTGACGATGCAATCGCAGCTATCACTGAAACAATGGAAAAAGAAGGATTGGCGTAAGAAGATGACAGAAATGCTTAAAGGAATTGCAGCATCTGATGGTGTTGCCGTTGCTAAGGCATATCTACTCGTTCAACCAGATTTGTCCTTCGAAACTGTTACAGTTGAAGATACAAATGCAGAAGAGGCTCGTTTGGATGCTGCTCTTGCAGCCTCTCAAAACGAGCTTTCTGTTATTCGTGAGAATGCAGTAGCTAGCCTTGGTGAAGAAGCCGCAGCCGTATTTGATGCACACTTGATGGTTCTTGCTGACCCAGAAATGATTGGTCAGATTAAGGAAACCATCCGTGCTAAGAAAACAAATGCTGAAACAGGTTTGAAAGAAGTAACGGATATGTTTATCGCTATCTTCGAAGGTATGGAAGATAACCCATACATGCAAGAGCGTGCAGCAGATATCCGCGACGTTGCCAAACGTGTCTTAGCTCACTTGCTTGGTGTTCGTTTGCCAAACCCAGCGACAATCGATGAAGAGTCTATCGTTATCGCACACGACTTGACACCTTCAGATACAGCCCAGTTGAACAAGCAGTTTGTAAAAGCTTTTGTAACCAACATCGGCGGACGTACAAGCCACTCTGCTATCATGGCTCGTACACTTGAGATTGCTGCTGTATTAGGTACAAATAACATTACAGAAATCGTTAAAGATGGTGATGTCCTCGCTGTTAACGGTATCACAGGTGAAGTTGTTATTAACCCATCTGAAGAAGTGATTGCAACATTTAAAGCGGCTGGTGAAGCTTATGCTAAACAAAAAGCTGAATGGGCTCTTCTCAAAGATGCTCAAACAGTGACAGCTGATGGCAAACACTTTGAATTGGCAGCCAACATCGGTACACCAAAAGACGTTGAAGGTGTAAACGATAACGGTGCCGAAGCAGTTGGTCTTTACCGTACAGAGTTCTTGTACATGGACTCACAAGACTTCCCAACTGAAGATGAGCAATACGAAGCTTACAAGGCTGTTCTTGAAGGCATGAATGGCAAGCCGGTTGTGGTTCGTACAATGGACATCGGTGGTGATAAGGAACTTCCTTACTTCGACCTTCCACACGAAATGAACCCATTCCTTGGTTTCCGTGCCCTTCGTATCTCTATCTCTGAGACTGGTAACCAAATGTTCCGTACTCAGTTGCGTGCCCTTCTTCGTTCATCAGTTCATGGTAAACTTCGTATCATGTTCCCAATGGTTGCTTTGTTGACAGAGTTCCGCGCAGCAAAAGCAATCCTTGAAGAAGAAAAAGCGAACTTGTTGGCAGAAGGTGTTGCAGTTGCGGATGATATCCAAGTTGGTATCATGATTGAAATCCCTGCAGCAGCAATGATTGCAGACCAATTTGCTAAAGAAGTTGACTTCTTCTCAATTGGTACAAACGACCTTATCCAGTACACTATGGCAGCAGACCGTATGAACGAACAAGTTTCATACCTCTACCAACCATATAACCCATCTATCCTTCGCTTGATTAACAACGTTATCAAGGCTGCACACGCAGAAGGCAAGTGGGCTGGTATGTGTGGTGAGATGGCTGGTGACCAACAAGCTGTTCCACTTCTTGTCGGAATGGGCTTGGATGAGTTCTCTATGAGTGCAACTTCTGTCCTTCGTACACGTAGCCTCATGAAGACACTTGATACAGCTAAGATGGAAGAATATGCTCACCGTGCCTTGACAGAATGTGCTACGGCAGAAGAAGTTCTTGAACTTCAAAAAGAGTATGTTGATTTCAACTAATAGATAAAAAGGGAAAACAAGGGGAGAAATATCCTTGTTTTTTTCTATAAAAAAATAGACTTGCCTCGGCAAGTCTATTTTGTGCTTAGTTCTTCTGATAAAACTTGTTGTGTTGGTAGATAGGATCAAAGGTTAGATTGATACCTAGTTTACGGAGGACGCTCTTGTCTTCGTCAGATAAAATGACTGTTGAGTGAGCTTCGCTACCATTTAATTGGCCTAATTCTTTCATGGCACGTGCAGCAAGAGGGCTGTCTTGTGCGGTGATAGCAAGGGCGTTAAGGATTTCACTTGCATCTAAACGAGTATTATTTTTATCCAAATAATCTGACTTCAATTCTTGGATTGGGCGGATGTAGTTTGGTTCGATTAAGAGGGTTTCATCTTCGATTGCCGCAATTTGTTTGATGGCGTTTAAGAGGACAGTTGCAGTTGGTTTGAGGAGGTCGGATGTCTTACCTGTTACCATCTCTCCATTTGGCAACTGAATAGCTAGGGCAGGGCTGGCTGTCAGCTCTGCTTTTTCGCGCGCAGAGATAACAACCTTACGATCGGCTGGTGTTACACCGACTTCATTCATGAGGAGTTCAATCTTCTTGACTGCTTGCTCACTCACCCGCTCTGCCTTGAAATCAACCAAAGTCTGGTAGTAGCGGCGGATGATTTCTTGCTTGGATGCTTCGATAGCCGCTTCCTCGTCCACGATGGAATAGCCCACCATGTTAACGCCCATGTCTGTCGGTGAGGCGTATGGCGATTTGTTCAAAATACGTTCAAAGGTACGGTTGAGGACAGGGAAGACCTCGATGTCACGGTTGTAATTGACCGCAGTTTTGCCGTAGGTTTGCAGGTGGAAGGGGTCGATCATGTTAAGGTCATCCAAGTCAGCAGTGGCTGCTTCGTAAGCCAAGTTGACTGGGTGGTGGAGTGGCAAGTTCCACACTGGGAAGGTTTCAAACTTGGCATAGCCAGATGTTACCCCGTTTAGCTGGTCATGGTAGAGCTGGGAAATGCAGGTGGCTAATTTGCCTGAACCAGGTCCAGGTGCGGTGACAACGACGAGGTTGCGACTAGTTTCAATGTAGTCATTTTTGCCCATACCTTCTGGTGAGATGATGTGGTCAATATCAGAAGGATAGCCCTTGATTGGGTAGTGGAGATAGGACTTGATACCATGTTTTTCTAACTGCTTGCGGAAGGCATCTGCGGCTGGTTGGTTGCGGTATTGGGTAATGACCACTGAACCGACATAAATATCAATATCATTAAAGGTGTCAATCAAGCGAAAGACTTCTTGGTCATAAGAAATACCCAGGTCACCACGCGCCTTAGAATGTTCGATATTGCTGGCATTGATGGCGATGACAATTTCTACTTGGTCTTTCAACTCTTGGAGGAGTTTGATTTTGTTATCTGGTTCATAGCCAGGTAAAACACGAGCTGCGTGGAAATCTTCCAGCATTTTTCCGCCAAATTCCATATAGAGCTTGCCTTCAAACTGAGCAATTCGTTCTAAAATATGGTCACGTTGCAAATTCAAATATTTATTTGAATCAAATGCGATGTTCTTCATCCAATAAGTCCTCCAAATGTGTAATGTTCTCTGGGAAAAACAAAAATAGCTCCCTAAAAATAGGGAGCTTTTTCTCCGACCTCTCAAAAGAGGTGCCCGAACAATACTATAACAAACTGTGCTCATATTGTCAAGAAAAAGCCAGATAGAAGAAAAATTAAATAAACATTTAAAAAATGTTTAATATTTATAAAATTAAGTATTGACTTTATTGAAATAAATTGTAAAATAACATTAAACAAATATTTAATTGAAGTTTAAGGAGATGTTTATGAAAAAACTAATCAACAATACATTATTCCTATCTAGCTTTGTGGCAGACTTGATTTCCAACTTTGGAGACACGCTTTACTACCTAGCTTTGATGAACTATGTCCTGTTTCTACCAGATACCAAGTTTGCCTTGGCTATGATTACGGCTTCTGAAACCCTGCCGATTTTGGCTGGTCTCTTTATCGGGATTTGGGCAGACAAGACGAAAAATAAATTGGATACCATTCTTGCAACCCTGCTAGTTCGTGTCGGCTTGTATGCCCTTGTTGGTCTCTTAATGGGCTTTGCTCCAGCCCTTTGGATTGTAGCGGTGGTTTGTGTGGTCAATTTCCTATCTGACTTGGCTGGGCAGTATGAAAATGGTCTGTATCTGCCTGTTAGCCTGCGGGTTGTGGCAGCAGAGGATCGTGAAACAGCCATGGCCTTCAAAATGACAGTCAAATCACTCTTGCAAATTGCCTTTCAAGCTAGCGGTGCCATCCTGATTGGTTTTATGTCCTATCAACAACTTGCCTTCTTCAATGCAGGGACCTTCTTGGTGGGCTTTGTGATTATGGGAGTTTTGCGCCCAGCATTTGCTAAATTGCTGAAAGAAAATCCTATCCAGCAGGCCGAGCAAGTAGAAACTGAAGCTGGGATTGTCAAAGGAATTGGTCAGAGTATCAAAGAATCTTACCAAGCTGTCCAGAATATTCCCGTTCTAAAAGCTTCAATCATCACCATTGCTAGCTTGAATGCCATCTTTACAGCTCTCTCTCCCTTGGTGGTTTTAAATATGAAGGAGTTTTCAGATTTTGTAATTGTCAATGCGGGGACAACAGTGGCTTTGATTTCCATTCTCTTTTCAGTTGGTAGTATTTTGGGTTCAAGTTTGGGTATGGCAGCCTTTAAAAATGTCAGCCTACTCAACCTGCTCAAGTTTTCGACTCTTATGCCTGTCTTACTTTTTTTAGGGATTTTTCTTCACAATATCTACATGGTGCTAGCTGTTCTCTTTGTAACGGCAATGACACTGGGAATTTTCAATCCCAAAATGGGTGCTCTGGTTATGAATGAATTGCCAGAGGATAAATTAGCAACCGTTGGCGGAGGTATCGACGCCTTCTGTCAGATTGGTATGGTAGCAGGTCAAGCCTTGGTGTCATTGATGGTAATGTTCCTGTCTCCGACAAGTATTTCCCTTATCTTCCTCTTGCTTTCTGTAGGGTTGTTGGGCTATACTGTTATTAAACCAAAAAAGAGTTCGTTCAAGTTTAGAAAGAAGCAATATGAAATTAGATTACCGAGATTATAGAAGTGAGATTGTCGAAAAGTTCTTTATTCCCTTGATTGTTAGGGAACGTGACGAGCCGTTTGAGGCGGATTTGTCACAGAAAGAAAAAGACATTCTCAAAGATGCCTTGGACATTCGTGATGAGATTGAAGAAAAGTTGGCAGATTTTCGTCAGGAAGTCAACGAGGTCTTTGTTTGGGGGCATATCTTTAACATTTTGCATAGTCTTTATTTCTATCTTTTGAATGATGGACAGGATCCAAAGACGGTTGAAGAAGCCGGTCAAATGATTTTAAAACTGTCTCAAGAAGAAATAGAAGAGGCTATGCGGACTATGTTGGCATCAGAAAATGAAGGTCATCGCGAGAAGGACCTCAGCCTCATGGAACTCTTGGAAAAAACGGATAAAAAGCCAGTAGATAAGTGGTACTGGTCACTGGCTATTCGCAATCCTTTGGAAACTGTTGAGCGGTCTGTCGCTCTCTTGGACAAGATGCTTCCAATCTACCAGCCCTACTTTGAGCAGGCAAGGGCGGAGCGTGAAGCCTTTGCTCAGGAATTTGACATTGAAAAACTCTATCGAGACTCCAAACAGTTGTCCATGACGGGATTGGATACTTTAGGAGTTGAAACTGCTCAATTCTTTGTGCTTAGTCCGTGGAATTATTGGTTTGCCTATTACGGCAATGAGCAGTTTGACACTATGAAGGTTGCTTTGCTGGCTTCCTGTCGAATTGACCAGATTATGCTCTCAAATGATGAGCTAGATCTGGATGATTTGACAAGGGCTCTCAAGGTCATTAGCGATAGTACGCGCTATCAGGTCTTGGTGGAGTTGACCAAGCCCCATGCCAAGAGCAAGGATATTGCAGAGCGACTGGCTATTACAGGGGCAGCGGTATCTTTCCACACCCAAAAGCTGATTAACGGTGACCTGCTTCTCTTTAATGCCAAAGATAAGAATATCAAATACAGTGTTAATCGCGACCTGCTCCAACAGGTGATTGACAAGTTGAAAGAGGATTTTGATTTGTAAAAAAGCCTTGTAAGTTAGATCTTACAAGGTTCTTTTGTGCTTATACTCTTCGAAAATCAAAATCAGACGTTGTTGACTTGATTTGATGAACTTCAGTTCTATCCGCATCTTACGGTCACGAACCAAGTTCGTCTAATTTCCGACCTCCAACAGTCTATTCCCAGACTGTTGGAGCTAGTCTGTTTTTGATTTTCATTGAGTATTAATGATGAACCAGCTGAGCAGTTGGCAAGTGATGATGGTGATGAAGAAAACCAGCCAGCCCTGCTGTATGTTGGTCAGGGCACTAGTTTCTAGGAAGAAAAAGCTGATTTCGACTGGGATAACATGGATAAAATAATAATAGCTGGCGTATTCTTTGAGAAATTGGAATTTTTTCTGGCGGAAGAGGTCTGTTGTTAGGGTCCAGGCGACTAGATAGGCTGTGAATGGAATCAGGCTAAATAGAAAGTTCTTGTCGTAGCCCTGGTTGAGATAGATGATAGTGGCTTCAAAGGCTAAAAGAGCTATGCAGACAAGTAGTTTGGTCTTTTGTCGGTATTGGAAAATGGGTTGATTGAGTTTGTCGGCTAGGTAACAGCCTGTCAGGACAAAAATTGGTGCGTAGAAGAGGCCGTTGCGGCTGGTGAAAAAGAAGGTTTTGTAGCTGTCAAATGCGGTCAAAAAGACCGATTCTGCCAGGTAGGAGGAGTAGGTTTCGACTGAGCCTAGGAGATAGAGGAGACAGGCTAGACAAGCTGTGATGCGCCAGCCCCATTTCTCCAAGGAAAAATGGACGAGGACAAGGCCAAGCAAGAAGGCGGGCATGTACCAGAGTTGGTAGCTGGTGCCGGTGTAGGTCAGTCCGACTAGGAGTGCGAGGGGGTAGTAGGAGAGGGGGATTTCTTGGAGTGTTAGGTAGATGAGGTAGAAAGGCAGGTAGAGGGCGGACCAGGTCAGGTATTGTTTGATGTAGCGAATAAGATATTGTTTGGAGAGGCTGGGGTAGTTGCGTCGGAGGAAGAAGCTGGCGGTGACCATAAAGTAGGGGACGACCATGCGGCTAAAGATGGATTTTTGGATGAAGTGGAGCGGGTCTGCTTCAAATAACCTGCGGCAATGGAGGGCGATGACTAAAATAGCTCCGATGAACTGGATGAGGGAGAGTAGTGAGGTATTGAATGGTTTTGGTTTATTGTGCATACTAACTCCCTTCTTTTTTCTTCCATTTTATCGAAAAAGGATGGATGTGTAAATGTTTGCAAAAATAGGACGTTTGTACTTGTAGAAAGCTAAGCTGACAGGAGAAGTCCAGTGGAAAATGTGGTATAATGATAGGATGAAGTGAATTTGAAACTTCTATTTTGTAAGGATTACTCTTTAGAAAGGGGTTAGATGATGAAAGATTTACATAAAAAACTTTTGGCGGATTTTGGGATTGATTTTTCGGATTTGAATTTGTTGGAAACGGCCTTTACCCATACCTCTTATGCCAATGAGCATCGCCTTCTAAAAATTTCACATAATGAACGCTTGGAATTTTTAGGAGACGCTGTTCTCCAGTTGATGATTTCCAAGTATCTCTATCAAAAATATCCTGACAGACCAGAGGGGGAAATGTCTAAGTTGCGTTCGACCTTTGTTCGTGAGGAGTCCTTGGCAGGATTTTCACGTGCCTGTGGTTTCGATCGTTTTCTTCGTCTTGGTAAAGGGGAAGAGAAGTCTGGGGGACGCAATCGCGATACCATTTTAGGAGATGCTTTCGAGGCTTTCTTAGGAGCTCTGCTATTGGACAAGGGGGAAAAGACCGTGGAGGAATTTATCCATAAGGTCATGATTCCTCGCTTGGAAAAAGGGAACTTTGAGCGCGTGACCGACTACAAGACTGCCTTGCAGGAAATTCTGCAGGTCAATGGTGAGATTGCTATTGCTTATCAGGTGGTGGCTGAATCAGGTCCTGCCCATGATAAGACCTTTGAAGTGGAGGTGTCTGCCGACCAGCGTGTGATTGGTCGTGGCCGTGGTCGCTCAAAGAAATTAGCTGAACAAGCCGCCGCAAAAAATGCTGTGGAGGCTAGAGGATAGGTATGTTTCTAAAATCGATTGAAATGCAGGGCTTTAAGTCCTTTGCGGATAAGACTAAGGTAGTCTTTGACCGTGGAGTGACGGCCGTAGTGGGACCGAATGGTTCTGGCAAGTCCAATATTACAGAAAGTCTGCGTTGGGCCTTGGGGGAATCTTCTGCCAAGAGCCTGCGTGGAGGCAAGATGCCTGACGTTATCTTTGCTGGAACAGAGAGTCGGAAACCACTCAATTACGCGTCTGTGGTTGTAACCTTAGATAATAGTTCTGGTTTTATTGCTCACAAAGAGAAAGAAATCAAGGTAGAACGCCACATTTATCGGTCTGGTGATAGTGAATACCTGATTGATGGGAAAAAAGTTCGTTTGCGGGATATCCATGATCTTTTCATGGATACTGGCTTGGGTCGTGATTCATTCTCCATTATTTCTCAAGGGCGAGTTGAAGCGATTTTTAATTCCAAGCCAGAGGAACGCCGTGCTATTTTTGAAGAGGCGGCAGGGGTCTTAAAATACAAGACCCGTAAGAAAGAAACCGAAAGTAAGCTGGAACAGGCTCAAGGTAACTTGGACCGGTTGGATGACATCATTTACGAGTTGGACAATCAGGTCAAACCCTTGGAGAAGCAGGCTCAAACAGCCAAGAAATTTTTGGAATTGGATGAGCAACGCAAGGAACTTTACCTGGATGTTTTGGTTGCTCAATTGACGCTTGGTAAGGAAACATTATCGGAAAAAGAAACCGAACTAGAATCTGTCAAAACTGAATTGACTAGCTACTACCAACAGCGGTCTGAATTGGAACAGGAAAACCAGACTTTGAAAGAAAAGCGTCATCGTTTATCTGAACAGATGGAACGTGAACAAGCTGTTTTGCTAGAACTGACCAAGTTAATCAGTGACCTGGAGCGAAAAATTGAGGTTCATAAACTGGAATCTAGTCAGAATGAATCCAGTCGCCAAGAGGCTCAAGAGCGTTTGGAAAGTATGCAGTCTAAACGAACTAGCTTAGAGCAACAGATTGGGCAAAGGCAAGAAAAAATTGCTCAGTTGGAGCGTTCTTTGTCTAGCTTGAAAGACGATATTGCTGCTGTGGATAAGGAAATTTCCTACTTCTCCGAAGATCCGGATCAGGTTTTGGACCATCTCCGTGAGCAGTATGTGGCGCTTATGCAGGAAGAGGCAGAAGCGTCAAACCGCTTGACTAAGCTTCAGCAGGATATTGCCAATCAAATCAGTCTGTCAGAAAGCAAGTCGGCAGACCTGGCACGTCTGCAGGCTGAGAAAGAGCTGGCTCAAGAAGAATTGGATAAGAGTCGAGTTGCAGCAGAGAAGGCTGATCAAGTTTTGAAGGACTTGCTGGTAGCCTATCAGACTAAGAAAGAAGAGCTGGATCAGGCTCAGGCAGCCTATCAGGATGAGCAAAGTAGTCTCTTTGATTTACTGGATTTATTGAAGGGCAAACAAGCTCGTCAGTCTAGTTTGGAAGCTATCTTAAAAAATCACTCCAATTTCTACGCGGGTGTTAAGGCTGTCTTGCAGGCTTCGTCTAGTCTAGGTGGCATTATCGGGGCAGTCAGTGAGCAACTGACCTTCGATACTCGTTACCAGACAGCCCTGGAAATTGCTCTGGGCGGGGCCAGCCAAAACGTCATTGTTGAAGACGAGGCAACTGCCAAACGTGCCATTGCCTTTTTGAAAGAAAAACGGCAAGGGCGGGCAACCTTCTTGCCTTTGACAACCATCAAGCCTCGCCAGCTTTCTGGTCAGCAAGTTTCGTTACTTGAATCTTCCGACGGCTTTTTGGGGCTGGCTAGTGACTTGGTGACCTACCAACCAAACCTAGATGCGATTTTCCAAAATTTACTGAGTACCATTGCGATTTTTGATACCATTGACCATGCCAATCAGGCGGCGCGTGCGACCAGGTTCCAGGTCCGCATGGTGACCATGGATGGAGCTGAAATTCGTCCTGGTGGAGCTTTTGCTGGTGGTAGCAATCGGAATAATAGCACGACCTTTATCAAGCCGGAACTGGATGCTCTTTTGGGAGAAATAGCAGAGCTGTCTAGTCAGTTGCAGGAGCAAGAAAGCTTGGTGGCGACCAAGAAAACAAGCCTAGACAAGATCAGACAAGGTTTGGAAGCCATAAAATCGGAGGGTGAAGAGGCTAGATTAAGTCAGCAGAGTGCCAGCATTCATCAGGAACAAGCAGAAAATCGTCTGGCCCAAGTGACAGCCCAGTACGACCTGCAAATGAGCCAAGTCAGTCCAAGCATTTTGACCGAGCTGGAAGAAGAAGCGGCCAAGGAAGAAGTCAATCTTCAAGCTCTGACGGAGAAAAAACAAGCCTTGGACCAGCAAATCAATCAGGTGCGTGACAATCGTGACAGTATCCAAGAAAGTTTGCAAGCCTTGCAGGCCCAGAAGGGACAACTGACCTTGGAGCAGGCAGAAGTTTCTAGTCAGTTGCGCTTTGAACAGACAGACCTTGGTCGATTACAAGAAGAAAAAGCGGCTACAGAAAAGGATATTTCTCTCCTAGAGGATATAATTGACCAGAAGTTAGTAGCTCTCGAAGACACAAGTATTGACATCCTTGAAGAGCAGTTACAGGCTTCGGTTGACAAGCAAGTACAGACCAATCAAATTCAAATCCGCTTGAAATTTGAGCTGGAAGATATTGATGGGCAGTTTGAAGACTTGGAAGAAAGGTTGCAACAAGCTCGGACCAAGAATGATGACCTCATTCGCAAACAGGCTAAGTTGGAAGCGGAATGTGAGCAAGCAGGAGATAGATTACGGACCTTGCTAGGCAATTTGACTGAGCATTTCAAAGTGAGTTTTGAAGAGGCCAGCAGTCGAGCTAAGGAAGTTGAGAATTTAGCAGTTGCTGAGCAAAGTTTGAAAGACTTGGAACGTTCCATTCGTGCTCTCGGTCCTGTCAACTTGGATGCCATTGAGCAGTATGATGAGGTTCATAATCGTCTCACCTTCCTCAATGAGCAACGGACAGACATTTTGTCTGCGCGTGATTTGCTCTTGAACACTATTCATGAGATGGATGACGAAGTCAAGGAACGCTTTAAGGTCACTTTTGAAGCCATTCGCGAAAGCTTTAAGCAGACTTTCAGACAGATGTTTGGCGGTGGTTCTGCGGACTTGATTTTGACGGAGCAGGATATGTTGACTGCGGGTGTGGAGATTTCTGTTCAGCCTCCGGGTAAGAAAATCCAATCGCTCAACCTCATGTCAGGTGGCGAAAAGGCCCTCTCGGCCCTCGCTCTGCTATTTTCCATTATCCGCGTCAAGACCATTCCTTTTGTCATCTTGGACGAGGTGGAGGCGGCCTTGGACGAGGCCAATGTCAAGCGTTTCGGGGACTATCTCAATCGCTTCGACAAGGACAGTCAGTTTATTGTCGTGACCCACCGAAAAGGGACTATGGCGGCAGCGGATGCTATGTATGGGGTGACCATGCAGGAATCTGGCGTGTCCAAGATTGTTTCCGTGAAGTTGAAAGATGTGGAGAATTTATAGTCAGGGTGATTTTTGTCTAGATTTTTTTAGAAATCAGTGGGCAGAAGGCTGGAACCGTGCTATAATGAATGTAAACGGTTTAGCTGAAAGGAGCAATTCATGACGAATTTAAAGGAACAGGTTGGAATTAAGGCGGCGGAGTTTGTGAGGGATGGTATGATTGTTGGCTTGGGAACAGGGTCAACGGCCTACTATTTTGTCCAAGAAATCGGTCGTCGGGTGCAGGAAGAAGGCTTGCAGATTACTGGTGTAACAACCTCTCATGCCACTGCAGACCATGCAGCTTCTTTAGGAATTCCTTTAAAGAATATAGATGAAGTTGACTATGTAGATTTGACAGTTGATGGAGCTGATGAAGTTGACGGAGCCTTCAACGGTATCAAGGGTGGCGGAGCCGCCCTGCTCATGGAGAAGGTGGTTGCGGTCAACAGCAAGGACAGTATCTGGATTGTGGATGAATCCAAGGTAGTTGATACCCTTGGAGCCTTCAAGTTGCCAGTGGAAGTGGTGCAATATGGTTCTGAAAATCTCTTCCGTCACTTCGAGAAAAAGGGCTATCGCCCAAGTTTTCGGATGAAGGATGGTCAGAAACATGTGACAGATATGAAGAATTTCATCATTGACCTTGATTTGCAACGGATTGAAGATAGCTATGCTCTGGCTGACGAACTGGATAAGACAGTCGGTGTCGTGGAACATGGGCTTTTCATAGGCTTGATTTCTAAGGTCATTGTCGGCACCCCACAAGGACCAAAAATTCTTGAAAAGAAATAAAGTGAAAACGCTTCTCATTTTTATTTAATGGGGAGCGTTTTTATGGTATAATGAAAAGACGAACAATGGAACCTGTATATGCAATTCAGAAGTTCACTCGTAAATACAAGTTCTTAGAAAAAGGAGTTCTTATGTCTAAATTTAAACGCATTCACCTGGTGGTTATGGATTCTGTCGGAATCGGTGCGGCACCAGATGCAGACAAGTTTTTCAACGCTGGTGTGGCGGACACGGAGTCTGACACCCTCGGTCACATCTCTGAAAAAGCTGGTTTGGCTGTGCCAAACATGGCAAAAATCGGTCTTGGAAACATTCCTCGTGACACAGCCCTTGCGACTGTTCCTGCTGAAAGTCATCCAACTGGTTATGTGACCAAGTTGGAAGAAGTGTCACTTGGAAAAGACACCATGACAGGTCACTGGGAAATCATGGGGCTTAATATCACAGAGCCATTCGACACTTTCTGGGACGGCTTCCCAGAGGAGATTTTGACAAAAATCGAAGAGTTCTCAGGCCGTAAAATCATCCGCGAGGCGAACAAGCCGTACTCTGGTACAGCTGTCATTGATGACTTTGGTCCTCGCCAAATGGAAACTGGGGAGTTGATCGTCTATACTTCCGCAGACCCTGTCCTTCAGATTGCAGCCCACGAAGACATTATTCCACTTGATGAGTTGTATCGTATCTGTGAGTACGCTCGTTCCATCACCCTTGAACGTCCAGCATTGCTCGGTCGTATCATCGCCCGTCCATACGTTGGTGAGCCAGGTAATTTCTCACGGACTGCCAACCGTCATGACTATGCCGTGTCACCATTTGAAGCAACTGTTCTCAACAAGCTTGCTGATGCAGGCGTGCCAACTTATTCTGTCGGCAAAATCAGCGACATTTTCAACGCATCAGGTATTACTAACGACATGGGCCATACCAAGTCAAACATGCATGGGGTAGATGTCTTGATTGAAACCTTGCAGTTGGCTGACTTTGAGAAAGGTTTCTCGTTTACCAACTTGGTTGACTTCGACGCTGTTTATGGTCATCGTCGTGACATCGAAGGCTACCGCGATTGCTTGCAGGAATTTGATGCCCGTATTCCAGAAATTATTGAGCACATGCGTGAGGATGACCTGCTCTTGATTACGGCTGACCATGGAAATGACCCTGCCTATGCAGGTACAGACCATACCCGTGAGTATGTGCCACTCTTGGCTTATAGCAAGTCCTTCACAGGCAGTGGTGTTTTGCCAGTAGGACATTTTGCGGACATTTCAGCGACTATCGCTGAAAACTTCGGTGTCGAAAAAGCCATGATTGGTGAGAGTTTCTTAGGAGCTCTGGTCTAATGGAACAACTGACGGTCTATTACAATCCCGACTGCAGCAAATGTAAGAAATTACAAGTCTTATTGCCCAGTCAAGACATGTACATCAAATGGGTTAATTACCTAGAAAATCCACTGACAGCGGAGGAATTGACAGCACTTTTGGAAAAAATGGGCAGTCAGCCCTCTGCAGTCATTCGGTTGACGGAAGAAGAGCGAGCAGGCTTGTCAGAAGAAGCACTTTTCCAGCGTTTAGTGGCAGAGCTTGCTCTTCTCAACCGTCCCATTATCGAGCGAGAACAGACAGCCTTTCTCTGTCGTCCCCTCGATATCATCAAGGAAAAAATGCCAGAATATGACTGGTCAGCTTATTTGTAAAGGGAGAAAATATGAGTTTACTAGCAAAAATCAATGAAACAAAAACGTTCTTAGAAGAAAAAGGTTTGGTCAAGCCAGAATTTGGTTTGATCTTGGGCTCAGGTTTGGGCGAATTAGCGGAAGAAGTAGAAAATGCAATCGTAATCGATTATGCGGACATTCCAAACTGGGGTAAATCAACAGTTGTGGGTCATGCTGGTAAGTTGGTTTACGGTGATTTGGCGGGTCGCAAGGTCTTGGCCCTTCAAGGTCGTTTCCACTTCTACGAAGGCAATCCTATGGAAGTCGTGACCTTCCCAGTTCGTGTCATGAAAGCCCTTGGTTGTGAAGGCGTGATTGTAACCAATGCCGCCGGTGGTATCGGCTACGGCCCAGGTACCCTCATGGCTATTACAGACCACATCAACATGACTGGTCAAAATCCATTGATTGGCGAAAACTTGGAAGAATTTGGTCCACGTTTCCCAGATATGTCAAATGCCTACACCAAAGAATACCGTGAGAAAGCCCATGCCGTTGCGGAAAAATTGGGTATCAAGTTGGACAATGGTGTCTACCTCGGTGTGACAGGTCCTACCTACGAAACACCTGCAGAAATCTTGGCCTTCAAGACATTGGGTGCCCATGCAGTCGGTATGTCAACCGTGCCAGAAGTTATCGTGGCAGCTCACTCAGGCATGAAAGTCTTGGGTATTTCTGCCATCACAAACTTTGCGGCTGGTTTCCAATCTGAACTCAACCATGAAGAAGTGGTAGAAGTAACCGAGCAAATCAAGGGCAACTTCAAAGGTTTGGTCAAAGCTATCTTGGCAGAGTTGTAAGATGGTTTAGAGGAGTGTGTACATTATGAAGCCTTTTAATCCAGATAAATGGATACTAATCGTTATTCTTTTGATGGCGATAGTAGCTGTCGCCTACCTCTTTTTCAAACCTGTCCACAGCATCCCTTATATCGCTATTACTACCTTACTCTTCATCTTGCTTCAAAGAAAAAATAAGAAAAAATAATTGAGAAAAGGAAAGCTCTATATGTCAATTCATATTTCCGCAAAACCAGGCGAAATCGCTGATAAGATTTTGCTTCCTGGTGATCCACTTCGTGCTAAATTTATCGCTGAAAATTTCCTAGAAGACGCAGTTTGTTTCAACGAAGTCCGCAATATGTTCGGCTACACAGGTACCTACAAAGGTCATCGTGTCTCTGTGATGGGAACTGGTATGGGAATGCCATCTATCTCTATTTACGCCCATGAGCTCATCAATGATTATGGTGTGAAAAAACTCATCCGTGTGGGAACTGCTGGTTCTTTAAACAAGGATGTTCATGTTCGTGAATTGGTTTTGGCTCAGGCAGCAGCGACCAACTCTCGTATGATCAATATTGATTGGCCAGAATATGACTTGCCACAGATTGCTAGCTTTAATCTCTTGGATAAGGCCTATCATATTGCTAAAGAGCTTAATATCACTACTCACGTGGGCAATGTCCTGTCTTCAGACAGTTTCTACTCACCAAAACTTTTCAGTCGTAACTTAGAGTTGGGTCAAATCGGTGTCAAGGCAGTTGAGATGGAAGCCGCAGCTCTTTACTATTTGGGGGCTAAATTCGGTGTCGAAACACTTGCAATCATGACCATTTCGGATAGCTTGGTCAACCCAGAAGAAGACACGACAGCTGAAGAGCGTCAAAATACCTTCACAGACATGATGAAGGTCGGTTTGGAAACTCTGATTGCTGAATAATATAAAAGGCGAACTATATACAGTTTTGTATTATAGCTTGCCTTTTTTTGTTAAATAGGGTATAATTATCGTATAGAAAACGTTTACAAAAAAATAAGAAACGTTTCTGAATGATTACATTAACATATACAAAAGGAGATAAGCAGTGATTAATTTACAAAATTTTGTCCAATCTATGTATGCCAAGCGCATCGAGGACTGTTCTGACCATGAACTTTATTATGCTTTGCTTGCATTTACTAAGCAACAGAGCGAAGCTAAGTACACCAACGAGCAGAAGAAGAAAGTCTACTACATTTCTGCAGAATTCTTGATTGGTAAACTCTTGTCTAACAACTTGATCAACTTGGGTGTTTATGATGAGGTGAAGAGCCAGCTTGCAGCTGCAGGTAAGGACTTGATTGCTATCGAAGATGTGGAGATGGAGCCATCTCTTGGTAACGGTGGTTTGGGTCGTTTGGCTGCTTGCTTCCTTGATTCCATTGCTAGTCTCGGTCTCAACGGAGATGGTGTGGGTCTTAATTACCACTTCGGACTCTTCCGTCAGTTGTTCGAATACCATCAGCAATCTGCAGTGCCAAATGAATGGATTACACCCCGTTCTTGGTTGACAGAATCCCCAATTTCTTACCAAGTGCCATTTGCTAACTTTACCTTGACGTCTAAGTTGTACGATATTGATGTGCCAGGTTATAAGACGGAGCGGAAGAACCGTTTGCGTTTGTTTGACCTTGGTTCAGTTGATGACAATATTATCTACGATGGCATTGAGTTTGACAAGGAAGACATTTTCCGTAACTTGACCCTCTTCCTTTATCCAGATGATTCGACAGATGAGGGTAAAGTTCTCCGTATCTTCCAGCAATATTTCATGGTATCCAACGCGGCTCAACTCTTGATTGATGAAGCGGTTGCCAAAGGTTCAAATCTTCATGACTTGCCTGATTACGCTGTGGTTCAAATCAATGATACCCACCCATCCCTTGTCATTCCAGAATTGATTCGTCTTTTGGAACTTCGTGGCATTTCCTTCGATGAGGCAATCGAAATTGTTAAGAAAATGACTGCCTATACCAACCATACAATCTTGTCTGAAGCCCTTGAAAAATGGCCACTTGACTTCTTGAACCATGTGGTGCCTCACTTAGTACCATTTATCGAGGAGTTGGACCGCCGTGCAAAAGAAGTGAAAAATGATCCAGCGGTTAATATCATCGATGAGCATGGTCGTGTCCACATGGCCCACATGGATATTCACTACGGCTACTCTATCAACGGTGTAGCAGCCCTTCATACTGAGATTTTGAAGACATCTGAGTTGAAAGCCTTCTACGAGCTTTACCCAGAGAAATTTAACAACAAGACTAACGGTATCACCTTCCGCCGTTGGCTCTTGCATGCTAACCCAAGATTGGCTAGCTATCTTGATGGCCTACTTGGTCATGGCTACCACCATGATGCCAGCGAGTTGGAAAAACTATTGGACCACAAAGACAGCAAAGAATTGAAGAAATGGTTGGAAGAAACCAAGCAGCACAACAAGCGTAAGTTGCAACGCCATATTGCTAAGACGCAAGGTGTGGAGGTCAATCCAGAGTCTATCTTTGACGTGCAAATCAAGCGTATGCACGAGTACAAGCGTCAACAGATGAATGTTCTCTATGTTATCCACAAGTATTTGGATATCAAGGCAGGCAATATCCCAACTCGTCCATTGACAGTCTTCTTTGGAGGAAAAGCTGCTCCTGCCTATACAACTGCTCAGGACATCATTCACTTGATTTTGGTCTTGTCACAGGTTATCAAAAATGACCCAGAAGTGGCACCACACTTGCAGTTGGTTATGATTGAAAACTACAACGTAACGGAAGCCAGCTTCATCATTCCAGCGGCAGATATTTCAGAGCAGATTTCTCTTGCATCTAAAGAAGCATCTGGTACTGGTAACATGAAATTCATGCTCAACGGTGCCTTGACTATCGGTACAGATGATGGTGCCAACGTGGAAATTCATGAATTGGTCGGCGATGAAAATATCTACATTTTCGGTCAAGATAGCCAAACTGTTATTGACCACTATGTCAATGGTAGCTACCATCCTTATGCCTTCTACGAGCGCGAAGCTATCCGTCCATTGATTGATTTCATCACTTCTGACACTATTCGTCAGGCTGGTGGTATCGATGAACGCCTATGGCGTTTGCAGGACAACCTCAAGCACAATGACCACTTCATGACCTTGCTAGACTTGGAAGACTACATTGCAACTAAGGAAAGAATGTTGGCAGACTATGAAGACCGCGACAGCTGGTTGGATAAGGTTATCGTCAACATTGCTAAAGCAGGATTCTTCTCATCAGACCGTACTATTCAACAGTACAACGAAGATATATGGCATTTGGAAGCTAAGTAAACTAATACTCTTCGAAAATCAAAATTATCCGTTGTCAAGAGCCTAGATGAACTTCAGTTCTATCGTCGGCTTCGTTTCCTAGGCTACTTTTGATTTTCATTGAGTATAAATAAACTAAAAATGACCTTGCGGGGTCATTTTTTCTGTGTTCTGTCAGAGGTATTTCAGTTTAATAAGAAGGGAGGGCTGTAGAAAATAATTTTAGGGACAGTATGCTATAATAGTCCTATGAAAAAACGACCGACATCTGCCTATATCCACATTCCATTTTGTACCCAGATTTGTTACTACTGTGACTTTTCCAAGGTCTTTATTAAGAACCAGCCTGTTGACGAGTATTTGGCAGCCCTCATGGAAGAGGTCAAGTTTTACGACCTGCCAGCCCTCCGCACGCTTTATATCGGAGGCGGAACACCATCGGCTCTTTCGGCAGACCAGCTAGATTATCTCCTGACCAATCTAGAGGACTTGCTGGACTTGTCACAGCTGGAAGAATTCACTATTGAGGCCAATCCAGGTGACTTGACGGCAGACAAGATTGCGGTTCTGAAAAAATCCAAGTGCAATCGGGTGTCGCTTGGTGTTCAGACCTTTGATGACCGTATGCTGAAAAAAATCGGTCGTAGCCACAACCAAGCCCAGATTTATGAAACCATTGCAGCCCTCAAGGAAGCGGGTTTTCACAACATTTCCATTGACCTGATTTATGCCCTGCCTGGTCAGACCATGGAGCAGGTGGTGGACAATGTCGCCAAGGCCTTGGAGCTGGACATTCCCCACATGAGCCTCTATAGCTTGATTTTGGAGAATCACACGGTCTTCATGAACCGCCAACGCCGCGGCAATCTCCATCTGCCCAACGAAGATGTGGAGTCCGATATGTTCGACTACATTCTGCAAGAGCTGGAGAAAAACGGCTTTGAGCACTACGAAATCTCCAACTTCACCAAGCCAGGATTTGAAAGTCGCCACAACCTCATGTACTGGGACAACTCCGAGTACTATGGTCTAGGAGCTGGAGCATCTGGCTACATCGACGGCATGCGCTACCGCAACCGCGGCCCCATCCAGCACTACCTCAAGTCCATCCGCGAAAAAGGCCATTCCCGCCTGCACGAAGAATTCCTCAGCCAGACCGAGCAGATGGAAGAAGAGATGTTTTTGGGTCTACGGAAAAAAACTGGCGTGTCCATTGAGCGATTCGAGGAAAAGTTTGGTATCTCCTTTGAAGACCGCTACGGTCAGGTGGTCAGGGACTTGAAAAATGAAGGCCTCTTACAAGAAGAAGACCGTTGGCTTCGGATGACCAAAAAGGGTTTGTTTCTGGGCGATACAGTTGCCGAACGTTTCATTATAGAAGATTAGAAAGAGGACACAATGGGACTAAGCTACCAAGAAGAGTTCACCATTCCCTTTGATATGGTGGATGTCAAACAAGAAATCAAACTGCCTGACTTTATTTCCTACTGTCTTGGTGTGTCAGGTCGGCAGTCGGAAGAACTGGGTCGCAGTGACCTCTATGTTTTTCAGGAATTTGGCTTGATTTGGGTGGTGACAGATTATGAACTAACTATTCAACGCCTGCCCAAGTACAATGAAACCATTGTCATTAAAACAGAAGCGGTTGCCTACAATAAGTTTTTCTGTCATCGGATGTTTTATATCTACGATGAGGCGGGCAATCTTTTGCTGGACATTCTCTGCTATTTTGTCCTGATTGATTTTGAAACTCGAAAGGTGGCGCCTGTGCCTGAAGCCTTGATTGCTCCTTATCAGTCTGAGCAGGTCAAGAAATTGCCTCGGGCTCCCAAGTATCAGCTCTTGGAAAATCCATCTGTTCAAGAATTTCCTGTTCGCTATTTTGACTTGGATATGAATGGGCATGTCAATAATGGCAAGTACCTGGAATGGATGTATGAAGCACTGGGCTATGATTTTCTGCTCTGCCATGTCCCTAAAAAAATCCAACTCAAGTATCTTAAGGAAGTAGAGGCGACTAGCCTGGTGAGTTCACGCATGGTGGCAGAAGCTGGTGTTAGTCAGCATGAGATTGTGGTAGATGGGCATATCCATGCTCAAGCTGTCATAGAATGGAGGGAAAGTCATGTCGCAGGATAAATGGTTGGAATGGGCCGTGCGTTTACAAGCCTTGGCTCAGACAGGCTTGGCTTATGGAAAAGATGTTTATGACATGGAGCGTTTCGAAGAAATCAGACAGATTGCGGCGGAAATGTTGGTAGAGCCATCTGGACAGCCCTTGGAAGTCGTACAAGAACTCTTCTGCAACGAAACAGGCTATCAGACACCTAAGCTGGATACCCGCGCAGCTATTTTTCAAGAGGATAAAATCCTACTTGTCCAGGAAAACGATGGGCTCTGGTCCTTGCCAGGTGGGGATTGTGTCATAATAATGACAGGTGCTTAAAACGCTGATAAATCAAGGATTTGAGCGTTCTACAATCTGTCGTTAAGGAGGAAAAATTTATTTTATTATTTATAATATCGCATAAGCGAGAACATTTTAATAAGTGTTCTCGTTTTTTTATTTTCAGGAGGAATTCATGCAAAAGAAGGAACAATCATCACGCCAAATCGTGATATGTCATCTCGTGACTATTTTAGGAGTTGATATTGAGAAAGCAACTTAGCTAATTGATGAAATGGAACAAGTAGGTTTAATCCGATTTGATGAATTCGGAAATGTTGGACTTTTAGTCTTGGAGGGATAATCATGAAACGAATTACCGCTAATCAGTATCAGACATCAGAGCGTTATTATAAACTCCCTAAAATTTTGTTTGAGAGTGAACGGTATAAGGATATGAAGCTGGAGGTTAAGGTAGCCTACGCGGTTTTAAAAGATAGGTTGGAGTTGTCTTTGAGTAAAGGTTGGATTGATGAGGATGGGGCTATTTATTTGATTTATTCCAATTCAAATCTGATGGCACTTTTAGGCTGTTCAAAGTCAAAACTACTCTCTATCAAGAAAACCTTACGCGAATATGGCTTAATCGATGAAGTCCAACAGTCCTCTAGTGAAAGAGGACGAATGGCCAATAAGATTTACTTGGGGGAGTTGGAACATGAACCTACCCCTGTCTCAAATTCAGACGGGGCTAGTGTTAAAAAAACACTAGGGGAGTCTCAAAGAAAGACGGGGCCGGTCTTATATTCAGCCCCTAGTGAGACTGAAGGAAGTGAGACTAAGTATAGTGAAACTAAAGGGAGTGATTTCCTTATTGAGGACGAGGAGGAGAGGCAGCTGGTAGATGAGAAACAAGAAGAAAACTTTACTTCAAAAGTCGATGGCGTTACCAAGTACGATCGAGACTATATTTGGGGTTTGGTTCATGACCAGTTAAGACAGTCGGGGCTATCTCAGTCAGCTAGTGACTATGCCATGATTTATTTTAGTGACCGTTATCAGTATGCTTTGGAACATATGCGATTTGCTCGGTCAGCGGAAGTAATAGCTGAATATGTATTTAATGGTGTGCTGTCGGAGTGGACCAAGCAACTGAGACGACAAGAAGTAAAGGGAGGTGATTAAGTTGATTTGGTGGATACTAGGTGGAATCTATCTGATTTCCATTGTCATTTTGATTTTTGAAATCATCCGTGCACCAGAAATGGATGATCATATATAGGCAAGAGTTTTACAAGTGTAAGGCTCTTTTTTAGTTGGAAAGAGAGGAAAAATGAAATTTTTAGATTTATTTGCTGGGATAGGTGGTTTTAGGCTAGGAATGGAATTACAGGGCCATGAGTGTTTGGGCTTTTGTGAAATTGATAAATTCGCCAGAACATCTTATAAAGCCATGTTTAACACAGAAGGAGAAATAGAATACCATGACATTAAAGAGGTCACAGACCATGACTTTAGACAATTTAGAGGGCAAGTGGACATCATCTGCGGGGGATTTCCTTGCCAAGCATTTTCACTCGCAGGCAGACGATTGGGATTTGAAGATACTCGAGGGACTCTCTTTTTTGAGATTGCTCGAGCGGCCAAACAAATCCAACCACGTTTTCTATTTTTGGAAAACGTCAAAGGCCTACTCAATCACGACGAGGGACGGACGTTCGCCACAATCCTCTCCACGATGGATGAATTGGGGTATGATGTCGAATGGCAGGTGCTTAACAGTAAGGACTTCCAAGTCCCGCAGAACAGAGAGCGGGTCTTTATTATCGGACATTCTAGAAGATACCGTTCCAGATTCATATTTCCTCTCAGAAGAGAAAACAGCCCAACTCATCTTGAAAAGCTAGGAAATATCAATCCCTCTAAACGTGGTTTGAATGGTGAAGTCTATCTGACGAGTGGACTTGCTCCTACACTAACAAGAGGTAAAGGAGAGGGGGCAAAAATCGCCATTCCAGTTTTAACACCAGATAGACTAGAAAAACGGCAACATGGTCGTCGATTTAAGGACAATCAAGACCCTATGTTTACTTTGACAAGTCAAGACAGACACGGAGTTGTTGTCGCAGGAAATCTGCCGACTAGCTTTGACCAGACTGGAAGAGTATTTGACATATCTGGCTTGTCACCGACTTTGACCACCATGCAAGGTGGAGACAAGGTGCCAAAGATTTTGCTGAGGGAGGAGCTGCCATTTCTGAAAATCAAGGAAGCCACAAAAACAGGGTACGCAAAGGCAACTCTTGGAGACTCTGTTAATCTGGCTTATCCAGACTCAACCAAACGTAGGGGACGTGTGGGAAAGGGAATATCCAATACTCTGATGACTTCAGACAATATGGGAGTGGTGGTTGCTGCTCTGGAATATCGACAGGATAAGTGGTATGAAGTCACAGGTATTGTCTTAGAGGGGAAACTTTATCGCCTGAGAATAAGAC
>NZ_POQQ01000064.1 GCF_002964575.1 Streptococcus suis
GTAGTAGCGTACAGGCGGCAGGTGAGCTAGTGACTAGAATTCTCTTATGCGAGGCTGTTGGTTCAACGTGTTTCTGGGGAACCTTACAGTAGTCAAGAAACTTTCCAAATACAAATGAAAGGAGACCTTCCAAATGAAATGTTTTGTCGGTTTAGACGTTAGCTCTACCAAATTAGATGTCTGTATCATGCTTAGTGATACAACAACTCCCTTTACAGCTTCTCTTCCTAATGACCTAGTAGGGGCTCAAGAAATCAAGAAACAAATTCTTGAACTAA
>NZ_POQQ01000065.1 GCF_002964575.1 Streptococcus suis
AACTGCGCCGGTAGTTCCAACTCCACCGGTAGTTCCAACTGCGCCAGTAGTTCCAACTCCACCGGTAGTTCCAACTGCGCCAGTAGTTCCAACTCCACCGGTAGTTCCAACTGCGCCAGTAGTTCCAACTCCACCGGTAGTTCCAACTGTGCCAGTAGTTCCAACTCCACCGGTAGTTCCAACTGCGCCAGTAGTTCCAACTGTGCCAGTAGTTCCAACTGCGCCAGTAGTTCCAACTCCATCGGTAGTTCCAACCCCACTGAGTACTCCAAGTGTTCCAGTTCAATCAGGACCACTTAAAGTAGAGGTGGCTCCAGGAACAAAAGTAGCAGTATTGCCAAATACAGGTGAAACAGACTCAACATTCATATTGATTATGAGTGGGGGCGCTATTGTTGCTAGCTTATCTTTGGCTGGAACTTTAATAAGAAGAAATGACTAGTGCATTGAAACTATTTGTATTAAAGATGCCCATTGTCAACCGAGTGGACTGTTGAAAAGCTAGAGTTAGAGAGGCTGGGCAAAAACTAGCCAATAACTAAAAAATACACAGACAGATTGAGCTGCTTCTGATGAAATCCAGCCGTACTGTCTGTGTTTTTCTTTTTATCTCTATTATCTTGGACTAATTTCTTAGCCAATTTCGTGAGATTCATACTCATTAGGAGGAATCCTATCTCAGTTTCAACCACTTTTTGACCTCTGACATGGACTCTGCGCACGCCAAAAACACCCTTCATCCTACCAAATACAGGTTCGACATCCACCTTGCGTTTGGCATAAATGCGGGCTCCCTCTTTACTTGTCAATTCCTCTTTGACTAA
>NZ_POQQ01000066.1 GCF_002964575.1 Streptococcus suis
GCTTGAGTGTACGAGTGTCAGTTGGATTCGGATACAATCCGTAAGCTAAGGCAAACTGGTTGTTTGTACCAAGTTGAAGGTTGTAACCGGGTTTGAGCTGACCATTCTTCATATGATCCTCTTTCATTCTCATGAATGTAGCGTCGGGATCTGTTTTTGAGTAGGAGTTTCGCTCTTGTAGAATCTGCTTATCTCGTTCGTACTTCTGTTTCCGAACAAGACAATCCTCTTTCAACTTTCTCTTTAGTTTCTTAATTCTTCTTCGTTTCTGTTTGTTGGCTGATCCACCTTTACTGACTTTAGGCTCTTGTGAGATAGCTTCTTCCACCTCATCCAATACTTGTTCTGTCTCATGTAGGAGTTGTTTGAGTCCCTCGCTAGTGAGGCATTCTTCCTTGGACAAGGCAGTATTCACCCCTTCTTGAACTAGCTTGTCATAAAGGGCAGAAATGTTTCCATTCAAGGCATCTTCATAGCGTTCAACGGCCTTTTTCCACGTGAAAGAATACTTGTTGGCATCAGCTTCTACCTTGGTCCCGTCAATGAAGAGGGCCTCATCTTCAATCAATCCATTCTCTCTGAGGAGGAGAGTGAAGTAGATGAAGGCAGTTTTGATGAGCTGGTTGGCGTGTGTGCTAGCCCTAAAACTATTGATGGTCCGATAACAGACATAGGTATCCTGACTCAGCCATTTCATAGGAATGACTTCTTCATTCATTTGAACGATTTTTCGACCAGAGAATACCTGGCGAGCATAGGCGAACAG
>NZ_POQQ01000067.1 GCF_002964575.1 Streptococcus suis
TTGAAGATAGCTGGAGACATACGTCTAGCGGATCCAAGAAACCATTCCTGCCATTCTTCAACACTTCCATAAACAATTGTTCGTTCAGTCTTTCCGAAGCGTTTAGATTCCCATAACTTTAACAATATTAATCCGTATTTAGATTTAATCCTAGAAAGTTCTGCCAAGGTAAATCTATAAAATTGACCTCGAAGAGCAAAAATATAGGGTGCGGCATCTTCAGAAAAACGGAACTCCACTTCCCCATTATCAATAAATTTAATTCTACTGAATAGTTGTGACATCACAAAAGATTTGCGGCCATCATCTGTTATTTCTGTAAAATACAATGCAGTATTATCGTGCAATGTTTTAAAAGCTCTTACAATTCGTTCATAGTTTGTACCCGAAAAAGTCAAGCCAAAATGCTTCAATATTTCTTTAGATTGAGCAATATAAACTTGAGAAACTTCATCACTAGCCTTCACATAAGAAAAACAATAATCCAACAATCTATGTTCAAATGCTTTCAAGTTACCAAATGCCTTTGCTAAATCATTACCTTGAGAAACTACATATTCCTGCCTACTCAATAAATTATCGAATGTTTTGTCAAATTTACTACTTTTCATCACGATATCCTTACAATTTTTACACATCTTTATTATTCTACTTTATACATTTGTGCATCATTTGTCAAATATTTATTTTTTCTGTCATATGTCACGCACTTTTTTGTC
>NZ_POQQ01000068.1 GCF_002964575.1 Streptococcus suis
CTTGGCCTATGATATAGCAGGGACAGTTGAATCAATTGCTGCAATTACTGCGGATGATTTACATGAGAATTTTGATGTGTTTTATCATCCAAGTAACATGAATTTATTCGTTATTGGTAATTTTGATTTAGAGGCAGTTTGGAAACAAATTTCAAGTTATCAAGTAGCTCAGATGGATAATCCAGCTCAGTCGTTTGAATTGGCAGGTGTCCAAAAGTTGCCGATACAGGAGCATCTCTCAGAACAATTTGAAGTATCTACCCC
>NZ_POQQ01000069.1 GCF_002964575.1 Streptococcus suis
AAAACAAACAAAATGTCTTAGAGAGTAAAATAAAGGCTTTAGATAACGAAATATTGACTAAGGAGGAATATAGTCATAAACTGGAGATGGAAGCTCTTAGTCTGGAAGAAGTTCGCCTACCTCGCTTACGAGCCGAAAATAAGACCCTAGAAGAGCGTATACAGCGTTTTACGACCGAGGTAGGGGAAATGGAAAAGAGAGTTCGAGAAAGCCATGAGAGGGTCTTAAAACAGCTCGAGGAAGATTTTGATGTTATTACCCAGGAAATGACTGCTCAACTTCCTGAAGTTGGTCAAAGCGATCAAGAAATAGCTTTTATCAAAGAATTAGGCTACGAGGGAGTAGATGACCTTGTTCTGCGTAATCAAACAATGTCCGCAATAGTCAAACACTATCGTCAAGTGTGGCAGGACATCAAGGGGATTTTTCAAGACCTAAATATGGTAAATGCCTTTAAGAAAGCCAAAGAAGTTTGGAATAAAATTACCACTTTCCAAGAGCCACGTCTGGACGCTGGAGTGAGAGAACGATTAGCCAGGGTTAAAACACAGGTTTTGGGTCGTCCTGCCCCATTCAGACGTCGGTTAGATGATGCTATTTCTGATGCTAAACAAGAGATTGAAAAGCTAAGCTTTGAGGAACGTTTGAAACGTGCTAAAGCTCAAAGTGAAGCATTAAGTCAAAAAGCTCG
>NZ_POQQ01000007.1 GCF_002964575.1 Streptococcus suis
AGGAGTGATTACATGAACAAAAATATAAAATATTCTCAAAACTTTTTAACGAGTGAAAAAGTACTCAACCAAATAATAAAACAATTGAATTTAAAAGAAACCGATACCGTTTACGAAATTGGAACAGGTAAAGGGCATTTAACGACGAAACTGGCTAAAATAAGTAAACAGGTAACGTCTATTGAATTAGACAGTCATCTATTCAACTTATCGTCAGAAAAATTAAAACTGAATACTCGTGTCACTTTAATTCACCAAGATATTCTACAGTTTCAATTCCCTAACAAACAGAGGTATAAAATTGTTGGGAATATTCCTTACCATTTAAGCACACAAATTATTAAAAAAGTGGTTTTTGAAAGCCATGCGTCTGACATCTATCTGATTGTTGAAGAAGGATTCTACAAGCGTACCTTGGATATTCACCGAACACTAGGGTTGCTCTTGCACACTCAAGTCTCGATTCAGCAATTGCTTAAGCTGCCAGCGGAATGCTTTCATCCTAAACCAAAAGTAAACAGTGTCTTAATAAAACTTACCCGCCATACCACAGATGTTCCAGATAAATATTGGAAGCTATATACGTACTTTGTTTCAAAATGGGTCAATCGAGAATATCGTCAACTGTTTACTAAAAATCAGTTTCATCAAGCAATGAAACACGCCAAAGTAAACAATTTAAGTACCGTTACTTATGAGCAAGTATTGTCTATTTTTAATAGTTATCTATTATTTAACGGGAGGAAATAATTCTATGAGTCGCTTTTTTAAATTTGGAAAGTTACACGTTACTAAAGGGAATGGAGATAAATTATTAGATATACTACTGACAGCTTCCAAGGAGCTAAAGAGGTCCCTAGCGCCTACGGGGAATTTGTATCGATAAGGGGTACAAATTCCCACTAGGCGCTCGGGACCCCTTGTAGGAAAATGTCCTAAGTGTGGCAACAATATTGTATTAAAAAAATCGTTTTATGGTTGTTCAAATTATCCTGAATGTAAGTTTACTTTAGCTGAACATTTTAGAAAGAAAAAACTAACCAAAACGAATGTAAAAGAATTACT
>NZ_POQQ01000070.1 GCF_002964575.1 Streptococcus suis
TTGATACTTGCTAATCGTCCCCACGGTCTGATAGAGCTTTTCTCTTCCAGACTCAAAGATCTCTCGTATCAGCTTGATGTTCCGATAAATATCTTGGAGATACTCCAGGACATTTTTAGCACGATAACCCTTAAAAAACGGCGATTCTACACGCTTCGCCAGAGCGTTACTATCACGTTCATAATCTTTGACCAATTGCTTATCCAGGTCTTTTCGAGTAAGAGCGTACTGGGCTTGGTCTAATATGCCACGTTTTTTGGCAAGTCTTTGACGAGCTTCGTTTACTCCAGGTAATCGTTTTTGTAACTCTCGCCCTTCTGCTCCTAACTTTTTAGCTTCACGTTGATAAGGCTCAATCTCTTTCCGCTGATTCATAAGCCTTTTAGCTTCTCTATTCCAGTTTTGAGCATACTCTTTGTAATCGTCTTTAGCGCCCTTATAAAGCTTTTTCTGAGCGATTTGAGTCTCCTGGTCAAATATCCCAATCTCATACTTAAAGACTTGGAAAACGTCTTTTATGAGCTTATTTCGTTCTTCCAGCCAAGACTTGTTATTAAAACGCTTATCCTTTGCCGTAAATGACAG
>NZ_POQQ01000071.1 GCF_002964575.1 Streptococcus suis
TCTTGTCTCTTCGGATTTGAAATATAATCACTCCGCCCAACAACGTTTTTTAGAGCTGTTTCTCTCGCATAAATGTTTGCCATTTTTCGCCCTCCGATACTTGATTATAGTCTATCACAGTTTGCTACTTTTTGAAAGTAGCGCAAACCCTACCTTATGGATAGTTCGTATCCTATAAGGGGTTTGCTTGGTCGCCCCCTAACCTGGTGGCGAATACCAAAAACGCCCTCGAACCACAAGGACATTTTTGTCATGTTGGCCGACTTCCCCAAGTCGACCAAAGTCATTTTTTCAAAATGACTTTTCGGACCGCTTCGCTATTGTCCGACAAAAAAGCTGACCCCAAAAGGTCAGCTCGCTTAATCCAAATGTTCTAAAAATAAATTCTTTAAATTATCCAAAGCATCTTTGTTTCCAACATCCTTCGCCCCATCCAATAAACGCTTCAAAATATAAATCTCATCCTCAGAAAAAGTATGTTGAATTCCGTTTTCAAATCGAATTGTATTGTTGTAATCAAAACTCATTTAATTTCCCCCGTTTCCATATCTACATTCTGACCATATTTCCGTTCTTGATAAACACCATCAAAATATAACCTTACCAATCCTGTATGCGAACGAATAACCTCATTTACAATTTTCATACTAG
>NZ_POQQ01000072.1 GCF_002964575.1 Streptococcus suis
AGAAAGTTGAAAGAGGATTTTCTTGTTCGGAAACAGAAGTACGAACGAGATAAACAGATTCTACAAGAGCGAAATTCCTATTCTAAAACGGATCACGATGCAACATTCATGCGGATGAAAGAGGAAAGAAACAGTCTGCGGAGAGACTGTTTCTTCACGAGCCTTGAAATAAATGAGCGAGTATGAAAAATGGTCAGCTCAAGCCTGGTTACAACCTCCAACTTGGCACAAACAGCCAGTTTGCCTTAGCTTACGGACTGTTTCCGAATCCAACTGACACTCGTACACTCAAGCCCTTTCTTCAATCCATCCAAACCTTAGAACTCTTTCAACACATTGTCGCGGATGCAGGTTATGGAAGTGAAGAAAATTACAGCTTTATCGTTGATGACCTGGAGAAAACACCTCTGATTCCCTACGGAACATATCAGAAAGAGCAGAAGAAAAGCTATAAGAAGAGTGATGCCAATCCTGAAAACTGGACTTACCTAGAAGATTCTGACCAGTGGATAAAACCAGATGGGGTTGTCTACTCGTTTAAGAATTATTCACGAAGAACGGAGCAGAATGGGTTTGAGAAAGATA
>NZ_POQQ01000073.1 GCF_002964575.1 Streptococcus suis
TTGTTCATACAATTTTTCTAATGTGATATTATAACTTTTTTCTACAATCATTAGAAAAGTGTCCACTCTAAAACTTCTCGTATAGCATTTGCTATATTAGCAGCTACTGCTCTACTTCCTCCAGCTTTAATAACTGCTCTAAAAACAGCATCATAAACAGCATTCCCTGGAATTTCAGCCCACTCCAATAAAGGTTCTAACGAAGCTGCAATAGGAGAAAAAAACTTATTTGCATTTCTAGCAACAGTTTTACCCGCCACTTCCTCTATAAATTCCATAAGCAAATGTTTATTACGAATGGCTTTCTTTATAGCTGACTTAGCAATTTTACTCCAAATACTACGTTCTGTTTTCTGACCTAGATAATCACTCTCTTTAACAGGTGGTAAATATGTATTCCCATTATGAACTTCATCTGCTGAAACTATTACACCTGAAACACTAGGGGCAACTACGCCACACATCGAAACTGTTAGCAAACCAACAATGATACATTTTGAAAATTTCATAAAAATACTCTCTCTTAAAAAATATTATTAAACAATAAGAAATTCAAGACA
>NZ_POQQ01000074.1 GCF_002964575.1 Streptococcus suis
TATCTTTCTCAAATCCATTCTGCTCCGTTCTTCGTGAATAATTCTTAAACGAGTAGACAACCCCATCTGGTTTTATCCACTGGTCAGAATCTTCTAAGTAAGTCCAGTTTTCAGGATTGGCATCACTCTTCTTATAGCTTTTCTTCTGCTCTTTCTGATATGTTCCGTAGGGAATCAGAGGTGTTTTCCCCAGGTCATCAAGGATAAAGCTATAATTTTCTTCACTTCCATAACCTGCATCTGCGACAATGTGTTGAAAGAGTTCTAGGGTTTGGATGGATTGAAGAAAAGGCTTGAGCGTCCGAGTGTCAGTTGGATTCGGATACAATCCGTAAGCTAAGGCAAACTGGCTGTTTGTGCCAAGTTGGAGGTTGTAACCAGGCTTGAGCTGACCATTCTTCATATGATCTTCTTTCATTCGCATGAATGTTGCATCGTGATCCGTTTTAGAATAGGAATTTCGCTCTTGTAGAATCTGTTTATCTCGTTCGTACTTCTGTTTCCGAACAAGAAAATCCTCTTTCAACTTTCT
>NZ_POQQ01000075.1 GCF_002964575.1 Streptococcus suis
CATATAAAAAAACGAGCAATTCCAATTAGGAGTTGCTCGTTTTCCATTTCATGCTTTATAATTATAATAACCACAAAACAACTAGAAAGGCATGAAAATGTATAAACAGTATAACACAAATCAGTTAAGTTTGGAATTAAATCTTGCTTGGGATTTACCTGCTACTCACGAGGCTCGTCTGATTAGTCAGTTTGTGGATACTATTCCTTTATCCATTCTATTGGAAGAAACTTCCCATACTGGTCGTCCAGCCTTTCATCCAGCTATGTTGCTTAAAATGACCCTGTTTGCCTATGCTCGTCAGGTATTCTCTGGTCGGAAAATCGTTCAAATGAATGAAGAAGTTATTCCTATGAAATGGCTGAGTCAGGATACCTATGTCTGTTATCGAACCATAAATAGTTTTCGGGCTAGCACACACGCCAATCAGCTCATCAAATCTGCCTTCATCTACTTCACTCTCCTCCTCAGAGAGAATGGATTGATTGAAGATGAGGCTCTCTTCATTGACGGGAC
>NZ_POQQ01000076.1 GCF_002964575.1 Streptococcus suis
TTTCTTTTGGCAAAAAATAACATTAGGATAATAAGTAAGTCTACGGCTGTCCCAGAATACAGGATTATTGAAGTAACAACATTTTGAATCATAAAACACCTCATTCAAATATATTTTTGAATGTATTCTAACATTAAACTTTGTAGATGTCAACTTAAAATCCACCAAAATATAGATAAGAAGTTAGTGTACCAAATATTAAAAAGCCCTGCCATCGAAATGATAGCAGGGCTTAACTTCAATATCCAGATGATATATTTATCTAAAAAAGGTAGAGTTTTTATTGATTTGTAGTGCGATATAATGAGTTTCAAAAAATCAAAAATCGCTTAAAATCAAGGTTTCTACCGTCTATTGACGTGTAGTGAATCCCTATTTCACCTCAGTAAAAATTACGTGCTTACGCAATTTTGGTGAGTATTTTTTCAATTGAAGACGGTCTGGAGTGTTACGTTTGTTTTTTGAAGTAAGGTACAAACGCTCACCAGATTCTTTGTGTTCAAGTGTAATATTTACGCGCATGGTATCTCCCTTCTATTATTCAGCTGAAGCAGCCTTAGCGATTTTACGTCCTTTGTAGTATCCTTTCAAAGATACACGGTGAGAACGTGAGTAATCTCCAGTAGTTTCATCAAATTTCACAGTTGGAGCTGCTACTTTATAGTGAGTACGACGTTTGTTTTTCTTCGCTTTTGAAGTGCGACGTGCAGGTACTGCCATTTCTTTCTTCCTCCGTTAAATATAAGGGCACAGCCCTTTTTCAATCTAAAATAGTGCGTATGACTTTCGTCAACTTTAACAGTATAACAAAAGTTTTTTGTAAAGTAAAGTTACTTGACAGATTTTTTTTAAAAATTTTTGCCTCAAATGCTTCTAGCGAGCAGAATTTACCTAACTTTGCTAAAATAGTCAAAAAAATGCAAAAAATACTTGACAGCATATATATTATATAATGGTTGTAGGACAAGTTCCGATAATTCAAATATGAAGGAGAACTGTATGAAAACAGTTGGGAAGTTTTTCGCGAAAAAGTTGGCTAGCCTTTTGGTCTTATTGCTGGTTTTAGGTCTAGGTATCTTTTGGCTTAGGAATAGTATTTTTGCCTGGTTTCAAGGGACCCACAAGGTTCAGTATGAATTTGTCATCAAGAAGTTTGAAGCGGAAAGCAAGCTGGTTGTAGCAGGAGCTGAGGTGGATACAACTGCCAACCAGACCTTTGAAAACAATCAGTTAATAGAATGGCCAGACTGGACAGAACCGATTACCAAGCTCTTTGTAGGACGTGAAATGTCTGTTGATATTCCTGTGCAGACGGAGTTCAAGCTGGTCTTGGAGGGCATTGGTCAGTCAGATGTTCAGATTCAAAATAATACCTTGACCTTCAAGAAACCTGTGCTTGTTGAAGTTGATTCTCAGCAACATGGAGAAATCAAGATCAGCAATAATAGCAATGGTCTGCTAGACAAGGCGGTCGATGTCTTCACATCTGGACAAAAGGCCCAGGAATTTCTAAATGATAAATCCCAAGAAGCCATTTATAAGACAAGTGAGGAAGTATTGAATGATGCGGAACGCCAGGAAAAAGTAGCGGCCTTTGCAGAAACAGCCTTAGAAAACCTCCTCAATCTCAACTCAGAAGAAAAACTTGAGGTTGAGATTGAAGTGGCCGACTTGAATTTCCAGATTGTAGACAAGAAATAGCTTTTTAAACAAGGCTGTGTCAGTAGACACGGCTTTTTGTCTGCTCTGCCATTTCCAAAAATGCCCAAAATATGATAAAATAAGGAAAAGTTTTAGAGAAATGAGAAGGCCTATGAAATTACAAAAACCCAAAGGGACCCAGGATTTACTACCGCAGGATACGGCCAAGTGGCAGTATGTGGAAAACTTCACCCGCAACATTTTCAAACAGTACAATTACGCTGAGATTCGCACTCCGATCTTCGAGCATTATGAGGTCATCAGCCGTTCGGTTGGTGACACCACGGATATTGTGACCAAGGAGATGTATGATTTCTATGACAAGGGGGACCGCCACATTACCCTCCGTCCAGAAGGGACGGCGCCCGTTGTTCGTTCTTATGTAGAAAACAAGCTCTTTGCTCCAGAAGTGCAAAAGCCAGCTAAGTTCTACTACATGGGCCCAATGTTCCGCTATGAGCGTCCGCAGGCAGGTCGTCTCCGTCAGTTCCACCAGATTGGTGTCGAGTGCTTCGGTTCTAGCAACCCAGCGACAGATGTGGAAACTATTGCCATGGCCTACCACTTCTTTGAGGAGCTGGGGATTCAGAATATCCGCCTCCATCTCAATAGTCTGGGTAACCTAGAGAGCCGTGCAGCCTACCGTCAGGCCTTGATTGACTACCTGACACCATTCAAGGACCAGCTATCTAAGGACAGCCAGCGCCGTTTAGAAGAAAATCCTTTGCGTGTGTTGGATTCTAAGGAAAAAGAAGACAAGGTTGCGGTGGAAAATGCACCGTCCATCTTGGATTACTTGGATGAGGAAAGTACAGCTCACTTCGAGGCAGTCAAGTCCATGCTGGACAGCTTGGGGATTGCTTACACCATCGACACCAACATGGTACGTGGTCTGGACTACTATAACCACACTATTTTTGAGTTTATGACAGAGGTTGGTGGCAATGACCTGACCATCTGTGCCGGGGGTCGTTACGACGGTTTGGTGTCCTATTTCGGTGGACCAGAAACACCAGCCTTCGGCTTTGGTATGGGGATTGAACGCCTCATCCTCGTCCTTGAAAAGCAAGGCATTGAACTTCCTCTCGACACCCAGTTAGATGTCTACATTGCTGTTTTAGGTCAGGAGGCCAATGGCGGAGCGCTTGAGTTGGTTCAAGCCATCCGCAAGCAAGGTTTCCGAGCAGAGCGAGATTACCTTGACCGCAAGCTCAAGGCCCAGTTTAAGTCAGCAGATGTCTTTGGAGCTAAGACCATTATTACACTTGGTGGAAGCGAGCTGGAAAGCGGACAAGTCGTGGTGAAAAATAACCAGACAAGAAGCCGGGTCGAAACAAATTTGGAAACACTCAAAACAGATTTTGCAAGTATTTTGGAAGAATTAGAGAAGTAGTAGCCTGGGCTGCTACTTTTTTATGGTCGAATGAAGAGCTTTCAGACAAGGAACTGTGGTGCAGGCAGCTAGGACAGCCTAGAGACTGTTCTAGGTTGGAAATGAAGCGAACTTTGTTCGCATCAGTAGTAGAGGTCAGATTTGGAGTGTGAAACACGAATTGCTGAGATTTGCTTTGCAAATCTTATCTCCAACCTTTAACAGTCCACTGGACTGTTAAAGCCAATAAACCACTGCGCTGAGATGTTGACACGAACTCTGAGAAGCGAGGCTGGTTGAGCCCAGCCTCTCTTTCGTAGAGTAGGGCAAGCCGAAAGTGACGATGTATCAAAGCTCTTCCAATGACTATATAAAGTAAAAAAAGAGAAGCGACTATTTAGTCGCTTCTAGCTTTAGTGGAGAACAAATTAGTGATGGTGGCAGAAATCAAGGACCATACGACCTTGAATAGTACCAGCGGCCATTTCATCAAAGACTGCTTCGGCATCGTCCACAGGACGTTTTTGAACGACAGGAACAACCAAGCCCATAGCACCGAAGTGGAAGGCTTCTTCTAGGTCTTTACGAGTACCAACCAGAGAGCCGACTACCTTGATACCATCTAGCACAGTCTTCACAATGCTGAGGTCCATGTATTCAGATGGAAGTCCGACAGCCACGACATAGCCACCTGCACGAACGCTGTCAATAGCCTGGTTGAAGGCAACCTTAGAAACAGCCGTTACGACAGTTGAGTGGGCACCACCACCCGTTACTTCCTTGATGTAGCCAGGCACATCTTCCACTTCAAGACCATTGATGATGACATCTGCACCGACTTCCTTGGCTAATTCTAGCTTGTCATTGTTAATATCGACAGCAATAACGTGGGCATTAAAGACTTTCTTAGCGTATTGGACCGCAAGGTTGCCCAGTCCACCAGCACCGTAGATGACAATCCATTGACCTGGTTCTAGGTGCGCTTCTTTGATAGCCTTGTAGCAGGTTACGCCAGCACAGGTGATGGAGCTTGCTTGAGCAGGGTCCAGACCTTCTGGTACTTTTACTGCATAGTCAGCTGTTACGATACATTGCTCAGCCATACCACCGTCAACTGAGTAGCCAGCATTTTTTACTGTACGGCAGAGGGTTTCACGACCAGTTGTACAGTATTCACACGTGCCGCAGCCTTGGAAGAACCAAGCAACGCTGACACGATCGCCGACTTTTAAGCTGGTTACGTCAGGAGCAATTTCAGTCACAATACCGATACCTTCGTGACCAAGAACACGACCAGGAACCTTACCAAAGTCACCTTGAGCAACGTGTAAGTCCGTATGGCAGACACCGCAGTACTCAATCTGAACCAGAGCTTCGCCAGTTTCAAGTGGACGAAGTTCTTTTTCAACAACGACAACACCAGTAGATTCTGGATTAACAACAACTGCTTTCATGGCAGACCTCCTATGTATGATTGCACATCATTTTGATGTGTTAATATAGTTTATTTTCTTGTTAATAATATCACAAAAACTAAGATAATGCAAGTATATCAAGAGAAAGGGGCTTGTATCTACTTTTGAAAACAATCAGAGAATTCCTGAAATTTTTCCATAAAAACCATTTACTTGCAAGCGTTTTCTTGTTAAAATAGAAGCTAAGGAGAAGTTTGTGTTGATTTTCGCTCAGTGATGAGTTGACAAGGGGAGTTTTTGGTAGTTTACTGAAAATAGTCAGAAAAATATCGGAAAACATAAGTAAAGTAAGCGTTTTCAAAAATAAAACAGAAAAAATGTGAAAAAATTAACAAATTCTCTTTACAAATAAATAGAAATATTGTAGAATAACATTGTGAAAAAGTTAACAAAAGTTAACAAGAAAATTTGGAGGAACACAATGGCTGATAAAAAAGTTGTATCACCAGAAGAAAAATTAGCAGAAGCTCGCAAGCACGTTGATGAGCTTGTTCAAAAAGGTTTGGTTGCTCTTGATGAGTTCCGCAAACTTGGTCAAGAAGAGGTAGACTACATCGTAGCTAAGGCTTCGGTAGCTGCTCTTGACAAGCACGGTGAACTGGCAATGCACGCTTTTGAAGAAACCAAACGTGGTGTATTCGAAGATAAGGCGACTAAAAACTTGTTTGCCTGTGAGCACGTTGTTAACAACATGCGCCATACAAAAACAGTTGGTGTCATCGAAGAAGATGATGTTACCGGCTTGACCTTGATTGCCGAGCCAGTTGGTGTTATCTGTGGTATCACGCCAACAACAAACCCAACTTCAACTGCAATCTTTAAGTCTTTGATTGCATTGAAAACACGTAACCCTATCGTCTTTGCCTTCCACCCATCTGCTCAAGAATCTTCAGCTCATGCAGCGCGTGTTGTCTATGAAGCAGCTGTGGCAGCTGGTGCTCCAGAAAACTGTATCCAGTGGGTAACAAAACCATCTATGGAAGCAACTTCTGAATTGATGAAGCATGACGGAATTGCGACAATCCTTGCAACGGGTGGTAACGCCATGGTGCGTGCGGCTTACTCTTGTGGGAAACCTGCTCTTGGTGTAGGTGCTGGTAACGTTCCTGCCTATGTTGAAAAATCTGCAAACATCCGTCAAGCTGCACATGACATCGTGATGTCTAAGTCATTTGATAATGGTATGGTCTGCGCGTCAGAGCAAGCAGTGATCATTGATAAGGAAGTGTATGACGAATTTGTAGCTGAATTCAAATCTTACAAAACTTACTTTGTTAACAAGAAAGAAAAAGCCCTTCTCGAAGAGTACTGCTTCGGTGTAAAAGCCAACAGCAAGAACTGTGCAGAAGGCAAATTGAATGCGGACATCGTAGGTCGTCCAGCTGCATGGATTGCTGAACAAGCTGGTTTCTCAGTTCCAGAGGGTACCAACATCTTGGCAGCTGAAGTTGCTGAAATCGGTGAAAAAGAGCCATTGACTCGTGAGAAATTGTCACCAGTTATCGCTGTCCTGAAAGTTGAAGGACGTGAAGAAGGTCTGGAAGCAGCTCGCCAAATGGTTGAATTCCACGGTCTAGGTCACTCAGCAGCTATCCATACAGAAGATGCTGAATTGGCCAAAGAATTTGGTACAATCGTACGTGCGATCCGTGTTATTTGGAACTCTCCATCTACTTTCGGTGGTATCGGTGATGTTTACAATGCCTTCTTGCCATCATTGACACTTGGTTGTGGTTCTTATGGACGTAACTCAATCAGTGATAACGTAAGTGCGATGAACTTGCTCAACATCAAGAAAGTAGGAAGACGTAGAAATAATATGCAATGGTTTAAAGTTCCTTCTAAAACATACTTCGAACGTGATTCTATCCAATACCTCCAAAAATGTCGTGACGTTGAACGTGTGATGATCGTTACGGACCATGCCATGGTAGAACTTGGTTTCTTGGATCGTATTATTGAACAATTGGATCTTCGTCGTAATAAAGTGGTTTACCAAATCTTCTCAGACGTTGAACCAGATCCAGACATCACAACAGTTTACAAGGGTACAGAATTGATGCGTACCTTCAAACCAGATACAATCATCGCCCTCGGTGGTGGTTCACCAATGGATGCTGCCAAAGTTATGTGGCTCTTCTACGAGCAACCAACAGTTGACTTCCATGACCTTGTTCAAAAATTCATGGACATCCGTAAACGTGCCTTCAAGTTCCCAGAACTTGGTAAGAAATCTAAGTTTATCGCGATCCCAACAACATCTGGTACAGGTTCAGAAGTCACTCCATTTGCTGTAATCTCTGATAAGGCAAACAACCGCAAGTACCCAATTGCTGACTACTCATTGACACCAACTGTGGCAATCGTTGACCCAGCACTCGTATTGACAGTACCTGCACACGTTACAGCGGATACTGGTATGGACGTATTGACTCACGCTACAGAAGCATATGTATCAACAGTAGCCAACGACTTCACAGACGGTCTTGCTCTTCAAGCTATTAAACTTGTCTTTGAAAACCTTGAAAGCTCAGTGAAGAATGCTGACTTCTACTCACGTGAGAAAATGCATAATGCTTCAACTATTGCAGGTATGGCCTTCGCCAACGCCTTCTTGGGTATTTCACACTCAATGGCCCACAAGATTGGTGGACGTTTCCACACAGTTCACGGTCGTACAAACGCTATCTTGCTTCCATACGTTATCCGCTACAACGGTACTCGTCCAGCTAAGACAGCTACATGGCCTAAGTACAACTACTACAAAGCGGATGAGAAATACCAAGACATCGCTCGTATGCTAGGTCTTCCATGCTCAACACCAGAAGAAGCAGTTGCTGCTTACGCACAAGCTGTTTATGACCTCGGTGAGCGTATCGGTATCCAAATGAACTTGAAAGCTCAAGGTATCGATGAGAAAGAACTCAAAGAACACTCTCGTGAATTGGCTCTCCTTGCCTACGAAGACCAATGTACACCAGCTAACCCACGTCTAGCAATGGTTGACCACATGCAAGAAATCATTGAGGATGCGTACTACGGTTACAAAGAACGTCCAGGCCGTTTGAAATAATTTTTCCGTCGAGCCTCTGCGTTGGCTTGGCTAGGTGAACTTGAGTTCAACCGTCGCCTTCGCCGCCTAGACTCTCTTAGGAAAAACTGATTTCAAATATGATAGTGTTGGGTTTTTCAAATACAAATCATTCCTTGATGGTTTGGGTAGTTTCGGCAATCTGCCTAGAAAGACTTAGGACTAGAATTATTTCGGTAATTCGCCTCGTCGCATTTAGAAAATCATCCCTTGATGATTTAGCGTCGCCTTCGCCGCCTAGGCACTCTTAGGAAAAATTGATTTCAAAATGAACATGTAAGTGTTGTTGCACAAATCATTTCTTAATAATCCTTATATAAACAATTGGACTAGCCTCCAAAACTTTCTCAAACACCAGTTTACGTGCAGTAGGCTGGTGTTTTGATATTTTGAAGGTAAGAGCCCAAAGCCGGACAGATATTCGGTTTTTTGTCTTATCTTCCCAATTTTCTGTCAATTTATGGTAGAATAGAAAAAATAGATTTTTTACGAGGGATACTATGACACTAGTTTATCAATCAACACGCGATGCTAAAAATACCGTATCGGCTAGTCAGGCTATTTTGCAGGGCTTGGCGACTGATGGTGGTTTGTTTACACCGATTTCCATTCCAACAGTTGACTTGGACTTTTCTGTTCTCAAAGACGCTTCTTATCAAGAGGTTGCCAAGCTGATTTTGTCAGCTTTCTTGGATGATTTTACGGCAGACGAACTGGACTACTGTATCAACAATGCCTATGACAGCAAGTTTGACACGCCAGTTATTGCCCCAGTGGTTAAGCTAAAAGGTCAGTACAACTTGGAACTCTTCCGAGGCTCAACCATTGCCTTTAAGGATATGGCACTGTCTATCCTGCCTTACTTGATGACAACTGCGGCGAAAAAGCATGGTTTGGAAAATGAGATTGTCATCTTGACAGCGACTTCAGGCGATACAGGCAAGGCAGCCATGGCTGGTTTTGCGGATGTTCCTGGCACGCAAATCATCGTCTTCTATCCACGCGACGGGGTGTCTAAGGTCCAAGAATTGCAGATGACCACGCAGACAGGAGCTAACACGCATGTGGTGGCTATTGACGGTAACTTTGACGACGCCCAGACAAATGTCAAACACATGTTCAACGATGAGGCTCTTCGTGCCAAATTGGCAGCTAAGAAACTCCAGTTTTCATCTGCTAACTCTATGAACATCGGCCGCTTGGTGCCACAGATTGTGTACTATGTCTATGCCTACGCACAGCTGGTTAAAACTGGCGAGATTGCGGCGGGTGACAAGGTCAACTTCACCGTTCCGACAGGGAATTTCGGAAATATCTTGGCGGCATACTACGCCAAACAAATCGGTCTTCCAGTTGGCAAGCTCATCTGTGCTTCCAACGACAACAACGTCTTGACCGACTTCTTCTCAACAGGTGTTTACGACAAGAACCGTACCTTCCGCGTGACCACTAGTCCGTCCATGGACATCTTGGTGTCCTCAAACTTGGAACGCTTGATTTTCCATCTCTTTGGCAATGACGCTGGAAAAACAGCTGACCTCATGGAAGCCTTGAACACAGCTGGTCAGTACGACATTCAAGGGGCTGACGCGGAAATCCTCTCTCTCTTTGCTGCCGCCTTTGCGACAGAAGAAGAAACTGCTGCGGAAATCAAGCGAGTCTATGAGGAGTCAGACTACATTGAAGATCCACATACGGCTGTTGCCTCAGCTGTCTATAAACAGTATGTGGAGAAGACGGGAGATCAGACTCCGACAGTGATTGCTTCCACAGCAAGTCCTTACAAGTTCCCGGTGGTTGCGGTTGAGGCTGTGACAGGCCAGTCAGGTTTGTCTGACTTTGAAGCCCTTGCAAAATTGCATGAGATTTCAGGTGTAGCCCTGCCGCCAGCTGTGGACGGATTGGAAACAGCACCTGTTCGCCACAAAACCGTTGTTGCAGCTGCGGATATGCAGGCTGAGGTGGAACGTTATTTGGGTATTTAATCCATTGATGATTCCTAACAAACTACTTATCTTGAGTAGTTTGTTTTCTTTTTAAATGTAGAGTAAAATTTACAGATAATTTAAGGAATGATATACTAGATAAGAGCACTTGGAAAAGAAGTCACTAGTGGCACAGTAGCAAGTAACCATTTTTTGTAAAAAGAAAACGCCTTATCAATGTAGCTGGGAGAATGGATTTTACCAACATTGAGAGGGCTTGGATACGCTTGTGGAAGCCAGTGACTTTTCAGCAGGAGAAGGGCAACGCTTGGAACTCATGCGGGCCCTGCTCAAAAATGCGGATTGCTATATCTTTGATGAGCCGACTAGTCACCTAGACTCGCTCAATGAAGCCTGCTTTATCCGGCTGGTTAAAGAGCATTGTCAGGGCGTGGTCTTCTTGATTTCCCATAGAAGCTCGACCATGGCTTGTGCGGATACCATTTTCCGCTTGGAAGACGGACAATTAGTAAAGGAATAATAAATGAAGAAATTACAAGTAAAAGATCTGATGGTAACAGGGGCTTTTTCAGCCCTCTACTTTGTTTGTGTTGGTCTAGGAACCTTATTGAGCTTGGTTTTTGATCGGTCAGGTAATATGATGTATGCACCAGCTGGAGCAGCTCTTTTAGCTGGTCCAGTCTATATGCTCTTGATTGCCAAGGTTGGGAAGCCAGGTTCTATTAGTCTGGTCGGTGCAGTCATGGCCTGCTTCTTTTTCCTATCAGGCTATATGACAGCTGCCTTTCTGCCTAGCCTGACCTTTGGCTTACTAGCTGAACTGATCGCAAAAGCTGGTCACTATAAGCAAAAATGGGTCAATCTTCTTAGTTATATTGTTTTCTCTTTTGGAAATTTAGGACCGATTCTGCTTATGTGGTTTATGCGAGATGCCTATGAAGCCGGTCTATTGGCCCGTGGTAAATCAGCAGAGTATGTGGCCCGAGTGATGCTGGACTTTACTCCAGGGAATGTAATCTGGTTGTCAACTACTATTATTCTAACTGCTCTTGTAAGTGGCCTTTTTGGACAATACATGGTCAAGCGCTATTTCAAACAATCAGGTTTTCTATCATGAAATTAGATGCCCGTACCAAAATCATTCTAGTCATCTTTGCTAGTATTACCTATGGTTTGCGACTGACTATTCTTGAAAATGCAGTGCTAGTCTTGGGATTTAGCCTGCTTTTCTGGTTTTCTCAGAAGAAAAAAATGGCTGTCATTGGGGTCTTGTTCTATACTGGTTTTTGGCTCCTGTCCTATATTTCCTTCTTGCCAGCCTGGCTGGCACATGTCTTGGTCGTTCTGACTTATACATGGCCACCACTTTTAGCAGGGCATTTTTTGCTGATGACCACCAGCAGTTACGAACTTGTCCATGGTCTGCGCAAATGGCGCTTGCCAGAGGTATTTCTTTTGACGCTAGGAGTCATGTTTCGTTTCCTTCCAGCTATCAAGGAGGATGCTAGAACCATTCGCGCTTCATTACAGGTGAGGGGGATTTTCCTGCGGAAGAGGGACGTGATTTGTAGACCGCTTCAGTACCTGGAATGTTTCTTGGTTCCCCTTATGATGTCCCTCTTGCGAACGGCTCAGGAATTAACTGTAGCCAGTTTGACCAAGGGCTTGGCCTTGTCTGGTAAACCCACAGAATACCTGCAGTCGTCTTGGAGCCTGCTAGATTGGAGTCTTTGTTTATGTTGTGTCAGTTTTCTTCTTCTGGTCCAGCTGTGACGGTAAGAGGGTTGGAATTGCACTATCCCGGATCTGACAAACCAGCCCTTGCTATTTCAGATTTAACCATCCCAACCGGCCAATGTGTCGTTCTTTGTGGTCAGAGCGGTTCAGGAAAATCAAGTTTTCTCAAAGTTTTGAATGGCCTGGTTCCAGAATATTATCCAGCCCAACTCTCAGGTCAGGTCTATCTAGGTGACAAGGAGTTGAGAGGGATGAGTTTAGAAGATTTGTCCTATCAGGTTGCTTCTGTTTTTCAGCAACCTTCTACTCAATTCTTCCAAAATCAAGTCTTGCAGGAACTGGTATTTCCCTGTGAAAACCAAGGCTTATCTAAGGAAGAAATAGCTCAGCGTTTGGTTTGGGTCAATAACTTGTTTGACTTAGAGCCCCTGTATGAACGAAAGATTTCCAGCCTATCTGGTGGACAGCAACAGGTTCTGGCTTTGGCTGTTGCAGCCATGCAGGGAACAGATCTTCTAGTTCTGGATGAGCCGACAGCTAATTTGGATCAGCAAGGTGTGGTAAGAGTTCAAGAAGTCTTGCAGCTCTTGAAAAAACAGGGAAAAACCATTATTATTGCGGAACACCGCTTGTCCTATCTCAGTTACTTGGCTGATCGCTACCTCTATTTTCAAGACGGACAGTTGGTGACGGACTATTTGGCTGCGGACTTTCTCAGCCGAACAGATGCCTGTCGTCAGGACATGGGGCTGCGTTGCTACGATTCGGCGCCTTATGGGCGGGCAATAGCAGAGCGGGCTAGTCAGTTTACAGATGATGAGCAAGGCTTGCTTGTTGAGAACCTATCGGTCAGCCAGTCAGGAAGCCTTCTTTACCAGGTTGAAAAGCTCTGTTTGGCACCGGGTCAGGTTATTGGTCTTGTGGGACCAAATGGGTCTGGAAAAACGAGTCTAGCCAACTATCTGGTTGGACTATCAGAAGATAAAAAGGCTAGCATTGCTTGTTATGGGAAAAAACTCACGGCAGGTCAACGCCTGGAAAAAACTGCCCTTGTCATGCAGGATGTCCGCCTACAGCTCTTTGCAGAAACAGTCTGCAGGGAATTGACGCTGGGGCAAAAAGACAAGCAGCTTGATGAGGAGATGATCAGCCGTTTTCGCTTGGAAGACTTGCTGGATAGGCATCCAGTCAGCTTGTCAGGTGGAGAGCAGCAACGTGTGATGATGGTAGCTAGCTTATTGGCGGATAAGGACATTTTTATCTTTGATGAGCCGACTAGCGGTTTGGATCTGCGACAGATGAAAGCAGTCGCCAGGGCCCTGCTTGATTTAAAAGAGAAAAATAAGCTAGTTCTGTTGATTTCGCATGATGAAGAACTCTTAGACTTGGTTTGTGATAAAATAATAGATGTTAAACAATTAAGATGAGGATGATGAACAAGCATACAAAAGAATTACTTAGGATTGCCTTGCCTGCTATGGCTGAAAATATTCTCCAAATGTTGATGGGCATGGTGGATTCTTACTTAGTGGCTAGTATCGGCCTTGTAGCCCTGTCGGGAGTATCTCTGGCCAACAATATATTGGCAGTTTATCAGGCAATTTTTATCGCTTTAGCCGCGGCCATCTCAGCTCGTCTGGCTCAGATTTTGGGTCAAGGGAAGTCTGAAAAGATGAGCTATATTGTTAGCGAGGGCTTGAAAATAACGCTTTGTGTTAGTCTGGTTCTTGGTGGGTTAGCCCTATTGTTGGGTCCCAATTTGCTGACAAGTTTGGGAGCTGAAGCTGCAGTTGCCAAGGCAGGTGGTCTTTATCTCATCTTGGTTGGTGGCGGCATTCTCTTTCTCGGATTGATGATGAGTTTAGGTGCGATCTTACGAACCTTGGGTCAACCCAAATTCCCCATGTATATCAGTCTTCTGTCCAATCTTTTGAATGTTCTTTTTTCAGCCTTTGCTGTTTTTGTGATCCATGCTGGCGTGGCTGGAGTTGCTCTTGGAACAGTCTTGTCACGGCTGGTAGGTTGTTTTCTGCTGTGGGCAAAGCTTGCCTTTCCTTTAGAGAAATGGACCTGGTCTTTGGATAGGGAGCTCATCCGACTTGCCTTGCCAACGACTGGGGAGCGCTTGATGATGCGGGCTGGCGATGTGGTTGTTGTCGCTTTGATTACTGGTTTAGGTACAGCAGTTGTAGCTGGTAACGCCATTGGAGAAACGCTAACCCAGTTTAACTATATGCCAGCCATGGGAATTGCCACGGCAACCATTATCTTGACAGCCAAGCATAGGCAGACTCAGTCTGCGGTAGAGGACATCTTGAAAAGGAGTTTCTTTCTTTCACTCCTTTTTATGCTACTGGTAGCTACTACAACCTATTTATCTGGTCCACTTTTAATCGGTTTGTATTCAAAAGAACCACAGGTTGTTCAGGCCAGCCAGACAGTTTTGCTCTATTCCATGTTAGGTGTTCCCTTTACGGCTTCTACTCTTGTTTTAACTGCCTTGTGGCAAGGTCTGGGTAATGCCAAGCTACCATTTTATGCGACCAGTCTAGGTATGTGGATAGTCCGAATTGGTCTTACCTATCTACTTATTGGAGTATTTCATCTAGGTTTACAGGCTATTTGGATAGCAACTATAGCCGATAATGCCTTTCGTGCAGGATTTTTGTATGTCCAATATAGGCGAGAAAGAAAAGTTAAAATTGATTAAGAAATGTCTAAGAAATCTTTTAGTTTCGCTTAAGCTAGCTCTTGTATACTATATTCAAGCTAGAAATAGCAAACAATTTTCTTTTCACCTAAAGGTGTCCCTATCTCTAAGTCGCAAGCGACAAAGAGCTAGGTATCATATAATCTCCAGAGAACAGTCGACTGAGGTCGGCTGTTTTCGTCTATTATTCTTATGAAAAATGGTATAATAGTTGTGATTGTGTAAGGAGAAGAATATGTCAGTAGTAGGAAAAGCAAATGGAAAAATCATTTTGATGGGCGAGCATGCGGTTGTCTATGGCCAGCCAGCAATTGCTATGCCTTTTTCTGCTGTTGAAATTACCGCTCAGGTAAGGGCGCAGGGTCAGGCTCTGAGTGTGGCCTGTGACTTCTACGAAGGTTTGGTTCACAAGATGCCAAAAATCTGGGAAAGCCTCAAGCATGCTATTCGCTTTTCCCTCTACCGTATCGGCGCTCCGACAGATCCAGCTATTCACATCGAAATCAGCTCCACCATTCCTGCCGAGCGAGGCATGGGCTCCAGTGCTGCGGTGGCAGTTGCGGTGGCCCGCGCCCTCTTTGCCTATTATGAAAAAGAGCTGACAGACAGTGAGCTCTGGGACATCGTCCAGTCTTCGGAAAAAATTGCTCACGGCAATCCCTCTGGCGTCGATGCGGCAACCACCAGCGGTAAGTCACCAGTCTTTTTTATCAAACACCAGCCCATTCAACCGCTGGAGCTAAAACTCCAGGCCTATTTGGTGGTGGCAGATACTGGAGTGACTGGAAATACCCTAGAAGCCATTTCAGACGTGGCTGATTTGTTGGAGAAAAAGCCAGAGGCTATCAAGCTAGTAGAAGAACTGGGTAACTTGACCCGACAGGCCAAGGAAGATTTAGCCACAGACCAGGCAGAGCTTCTAGGTAGCAGAATGAACCAAGCCCATGCCCTCCTGCAAAAATTAGGCGTGTCTGATCCTAGCCTGGATAAGCTCGTCAGCCTTGCCCAAGAAAATGGAGCCCTCGGAGCCAAATTAACCGGTGGCGGACGAGGCGGTTGCATGATTGCCCTATCCAGAACAGCCCAGGATGCCCAAGTCCTTGCCCAACTTCTTGCCCAAGCAGGTGCCCGCCAAACCTGGATACAGTACTTAGGAGAAACCAATGACTAAACAGACAGGCATTGCCCGTGCCCATACCAATATTGCCTTGATTAAATACTGGGGAAAACGAGATAAGGAATTATTCCTACCCATGAATTCTAGCCTATCCTTGACCCTTGACGCATTTTATACGGATACCAAGGTCGTTTTTGACCCCAAATTGACTGCCGATGAGTTCTATCTCAACGGAATGTTACAAAAAGAAAAAGAAATATTAAAAATTTCTCGATTTTTGGATTTGTTTTGCGAATATATAGGTGAAAGGGCATTTGCCCGAGTGGAAAGTCTAAATTTTGTTCCGACTGCGGCTGGTTTGGCCAGCTCAGCATCAGCCTTCGCAGCACTTGCGCTTGCAACCGCAACTGCCTTGGATATAGATTTGTCACCAGCCACCCTATCCACCCTTGCACGCAGGGGGTCTGGCTCAAGCACCCGCAGCCTATTCGGTGGCTTTGTCGAGTGGGATATGGGAACGGGTTCGGAAGACTCTATGGCCCATCCCATTGACGATGCCGATTGGGATATTGCCATGGTCGTCTTAGCCGTCAATACTGGACCGAAAAAGATTGCTAGTCGAGAGGGAATGGACCATACGGTTGCCACCTCACCATTTTACACAGCCTGGGTAGAAACAGCCAAGCAAGACTTGGTGGACATCAAGGAAGCCATTGCCAGCCGTGATTTTGAAAAACTTGGTCAGATTACGGAACACAACGGTATGAAAATGCACGCAACGACGCTTTCTGCCAATCCGCCCTTTACCTACTGGTCAGCCGATAGCCTAGTGGCCCAAGAGGCAGTCCGTCAGGTTCGTGAGGAAAGCGGCTTATCAGCCTACATGACCATGGATGCAGGACCGAATGTCAAGGTCCTCTGCCGAGCAAGTCAAATGGACGAGCTAGTAGCTGAATTGGCCAAAGTCTTCCCAAGGGAGAAAATCATTACCAGCAAGCCTGGTCCTGCCGCCTACGTCCTCAGCGAAGACGAGTGGCAGGCCTCACAAGCAGCGTTTGAAAAGGGCTTGTAGCATGAAAGTACAAGTAAAGATACCTGGAAAACTCTTTCTAGCAGGGGAATACGCAGTTGTAGAGGCAGGCTATCCCGCAGTGATTGCGGCCCTGGACCAATACTTGACTGTCACCATAGAAACAAGTGACCGCGGCCTTCTTCATTCCAGCCAGCAAGCAGACCTCTATCTGACCTGGGAGCGTAAGGAAGGTGCCCTTCTTGTCCAAGGAGATCATCCCTATGCTCTGATTGAGACCGCCATGCAGGTGACTGAGGAATATTTGACGGCCAAGGGCTATACTTGTCAAGCAACCTACAGCCTAGCGGTCCAATCTGACCTGGATGACCAGACTTCAGGTGCCAAGTATGGCTTGGGCTCGTCAGGGGCAGTGACGGTTGCGACGGTTAAGGCCCTGCTAACCTACTACGGTCACCGACCAGATGCCCTCCTTACCTACAAGCTGGCAGCCCTGGCCCAGACCAAGTTAGGCATGACGGGGTCCTTCGGTGACTTGGCGGCTTCCAGTTTTGGTGGCTTGATCGCCTATCATTCCCTGGACCGTTCTTGGCTTTTAGGGAAAATGGCAGAGCTGTCCCTGCTTGATCTGGTGGAAAGTGATTGGCAAGGTTTGTCCATCAGCCCTATCCAGCTACCAGAAGGCTTAGACCTCTTGGTTGGTTGGACAGGGTCGGCGGCTTCGACAGATCGATTGGTTTCCCATATGGAAAGTCAAAAAAGTCAGGCAGAAAAAGAGCACATTCATAGCCAGTTTCTAGCCGACTCCAAGACCTGTGTGGAGCAGTTGATAGCGGCCTGTCAAACAGGCAATCAAACAGCTGCTAGACAGGCCATTGCTCAGAACCGCAAGCTCTTGCAAGACTTTGCGAGAGGAATGGGTTTGGTCATTGAAACGCCTCAACTGAGCCAACTCTGTGACCTGGCCCAGACTTATGGAGCGGTGGCCAAATCATCTGGTGCAGGCGGTGGTGACTGCGGCATTTGCTTGGTAGACAGTACGGAACAAAAAGTAGCGATTGAGAAGGCTTGGCAAGAAGCCGGCATTCTTCCACTCCAACTAAAGATCACAAGTAGAGAATAAGGAGAACCCTATGTTTTATCTAGGAGAATTTGGTTTAGACCGCAAGGATCAACACGTTGGCTTGGCCAACCAGCAATACAGTGCCACACCGGCCAAGGACTTTACGGAGACCTTGTTTGTCCATCATTCCCTACCTCAGACCAAGGTGGATGAAGTGGATATTTCGACCAGCGTAGCTGGTTTGGACTTTGCCTTTCCTTTCTTCATCAATGCTATGACCGGTGGAAGCAAAAAGACGCGGGAAATCAATCGCCTCTTGGGAATTATGGGGCATTTTGGCAAGATTGCTCTGGCTTCGGGTTCGGTTAGTGCGGCGATCAAGGATCCGTCTGTTGCTGAAACCTTCTCTGTTATGCGTCGGGAAAATCCTTATGGCATTATTTTTGCCAATCTAGGTGCCCATCATAGTGTTGAGAACGCCAAACGGGCGGTGGATTTGTTGGAGGCCAATGCCATCCAAATCCACGTCAATGCACCCCAGGAGATTGTTATGCCTGAGGGAGACCGTGACTTTACTATGTGGTTGAAGAATATTGAAACCTTGGTGCGAGAGATGGAAGTACCTGTCATCGTCAAGGAAGTTGGTTTTGGCATGAGCCGTGAAACAGTGGCCCAGCTGGCTTCTGTCGGTGTCAAGACCATTGATGTGTCTGGTACTGGGGGGACGGATTTCGCCAAGATTGAAAATGCCCGTCGGACCTTCAATGATTATACCTACTTAGAGGGTTGGGGTCAGTCAACTGTGACATCCTTGGTAGAAGCCATGTCTGTTCCAGAAGAAGTTCGCCCAAGCCTGATTGCATCTGGTGGTATTAAGACGCCACTAGATATTGTCAAATCATTGGCCCTCGGTGCAGACCTTGTTGGTATGTCCAATCATTTCCTCCAGTATGTCAAGGATGGTAAGGGGCATCGTTTTGACGATGGCTTGCAGGCTATTAAAACCTTCCAATGGCAGATGGCTGAAATCATGACCATGCTGGGTGCTAAAAACATTGCGGAACTCCGTCAGAAAGATTTGGTCTTGGCTCCAAAAGTCCAAAACTGGTGCGAAGCGCGTGGGATTGACTGGAAAGCCTATGCCCGTCGGTCGCAATTGGTAAAATAAATACGTACGTTAGAGGTAGAAACTAGAAGATTTCTACCTTTTTTTGTATAATTATGATAAAATAAATGAAAATTTTGAAGAGGTGTTCAGATGAAAGCTATTGTTACAGTTGTCGGTAAGGACAAGTCAGGAATTGTTGCGGGTGTTGCGACCAAGATTGCGGAATTGGGTTTGAATATTGACGATATTTCCCAAACTGTTTTGGATGAGTATTTTACCATGATGGCGGTGGTGTCATCAGATGAGAAGAAAGATTTCACGCAACTTCGTGCGGAATTGGATGCCTTTGGTCAAAATTTGAACGTGAAAATCAATATTCAAAGTGCGGCCATTTTTGATGCCATGCACAACTTGTAAGGAGAGCAATCATGGACATTAGACAGGTTAGAGAAACCATTGAGATGATCGAGGAGCAACACTTCGACATTCGGACCATTACCATGGGGATTTCTCTCTTGGACTGTATCGACTCGGACATCGATAAGGCAGCGGAGAAAATATATACAAAAATTGTAACCAAGGCCAAGAACTTGGTAGCGGTCGGTGATGAGATTGCGGCGGAGCTGGGAATTCCCATTGTCAACAAACGGGTATCGGTGACGCCTATTGCTTTGATTGGTGCAGCGACGGATGCCACGGATTATCTTCCCCTGGCTCATGCCTTGGACAAGGCGGCTCATGAGATCGGCATCGATTTTATCGGGGGTTTTTCAGCTCTGGTTCAAAAGGGCTACCAAAAAGGAGATGAAATCCTCATCAACTCTATACCGCAGGCATTGGCCCAAACGACAAAGGTCTGCTCGTCAGTCAATATCGGCTCGACCAAGTCGGGTATCAATATGACAGCTGTGCGGGACATGGGGCGGATCATCAAGGAGACGGCGGAAGCTTCTGATATGGGTGCGGCCAAGCTGGTGGTCTTTGCCAATGCGGTCGAGGATAATCCCTTCATGGCGGGTGCCTTCCACGGTGTCGGTGAGGCGGATGTGGTCATAAACGTCGGCGTATCTGGGCCAGGTGTGGTCAAGCGTGCTCTTGAAAAAGTGCGTGGTGAGAGCTTTGATGTGGTGGCGGAGACCGTCAAGAAGACGGCCTTCAAGATTACCCGTATCGGTCAGCTGGTCGGCAACATGGCCAGCGAACGCCTGGGTGTCAAGTTCGGTATCGTGGACCTGTCCCTTGCTCCAACGCCGGCTGTTGGCGACTCAGTGGCACGGGTTTTGGAGGAAATGGGCTTAGAAACCGTTGGGACGCACGGAACGACTGCTGCCCTTGCTCTGCTCAATGACGCAGTCAAAAAGGGTGGAGTCATGGCCTGCAACCAAGTCGGTGGCCTGTCTGGTGCCTTCATCCCTGTGTCGGAGGACGAGGGCATGATTGCGGCGGTGCAAAATGGCTCCCTTAACCTTGAAAAATTGGAAGCTATGACGGCTATCTGTTCTGTTGGTTTGGACATGATTGCCATTCCAGAAACAACGCCAGCTGAAACCATTGCGGCTATGATTGCGGATGAAGCGGCTATTGGGGTTATCAACCAGAAAACGACTGCGGTCCGTATTATTCCACTTGGAAAAGAAGGGGACATGATCGAATTTGGCGGCCTTCTGGGAACAGCTCCTGTCATGAAGGTCAATCAGGCTTCATCTGTGGATTTTATCAACCGTGGCGGACAGATTCCAGCACCGATTCATAGTTTTAAGAACTAAAAATCGTAAACCGATTGCGACAAGCAGTCGGTTTTTTGTTATACTAATAGTAAGAAATGACAAGGAGAAAAAGGAATGGCAGATGTAAGATTATATATTTCTCGTCACGGGAAAACCATGTTTAATACCATCGGGCGCGTGCAGGGTTGGTGTGATACACCGCTGACCAAGGCTGGTGAGGAAGGAATTCGTGAGCTAGGCTTGGGGCTCAAGGATGCGGGCCTTGATTTTAAACTAGCTGTATCCAGTGACCTGGGGCGGACCGTTCAGACCATGACCATCGCCCAGCGTGAGTTGGGAATTTTAGGAAAAATCCCATATTACCAAGACAAGCGTATCCGTGAATGGTGCTTTGGTAGTTTCGAGGGCATGTATGATGCCGAGCTTTTTCAAGGTGTCCTACCTCGTTTGAAAGGGACAGTTGATGCGACGGGCATGTCCTTTGCGGAAATCGCAGCAGGTATTCAAGAAGCAGACACCGCTGGCTGGGCGGAATCATGGGAAGTTTTGAGCAATCGTATCTTGACAGGCTTTGAGGCTATCGCCCAAGACTTGGAAAAGCAGGGCGGTGGCAATGCCCTTGTGGTCAGCCACGGTATGACCATTGCAACCCTAGCCCATCTGTTGGAGCCAGAGCGTGGTGCCAATGTCTTCCTGGATAACGGCTCAATCACCGTCCTCAAATACGAAAATGGCAAGCTCTTAATTGAAGCTGTTGGTGACCTATCCTACCGCAAACGCGGAGCAGAATTGATTGCCCAAGGGGAATAAATGTGAAATGAAAACATGTATGTCATACGTTTTTTCTGATGTGTGACATACATGTTTTTTATATATGAAATCTAAGTTACATCATTTTAACTCTTTCCTACTAAAGATAAAGTAACTCAGATAAAGGTAGATGAGGGTAGCCATAAAGCTAACACCCATGGATATCCTTGAAATATTTTCCCCTTGTTGGAGGGAAATGAATAGAAAATAATCTGTTGGTAATTTCATATGGAGTAGGTTACTAGTAATGAGGTTGGAGATATTGTCAAAAAGAAGGCTAATTAAACTAAAGGCAAGATAGGCTTGATTGACCTTATTGGACTTGACAAATATCAGGATGGATAACAGAGAGATACAGATAAATAAAGATGTTTGAACAATGAAACTTTGTATTATCACTGCAAAATCAACACGATCACCTAGAAGTAAGCCAACACTGCTACTCAATAAATAGGCTAGAAGGATATAAGCGAGATCTAGCACAAGGGTTGCTAAGACTTTATAGAAAAACACCCTTTTTCTTGTTTGTTGCTTGATAATAATATTATTGATGGTGCGGTAAGTAAAATCATCTCCCAAAAATAGGTTGGCTGGAACGATAAAAAATAGTGTGATAAATTGAGAAAGCAATTGAATAAGAGAGCTAGTGAAGTCTTCGTTGCCATGCAACAAAAAAGCGGATAAAAAGGACAGTAAAGCCAATATTCCCAATGAAATCGTTAGTCTCTGTTCTTTTTGAATCTTAAATAAATCAGCTTTAAAGTAACGTATCATGCTCTTCTCCTTCTTGAATCAATGTCAAGTAATAATCTTCAAATGACATTTGTTGTTTAAAAATTTCTTTGACCTCAATCTCATGGTTTATCAAGAGATGAATGAGGCTCATAACATTCGTATCTGATGACAGACTGATATAATCCTTGTCTATTTTGTAAGCGATGTCCTGCTCTTCAAGGATAGTCAAGGTCTTAGGATGGTTGTTCGTTTGTAGATAGAGCTGTTCTTCTAGGGTTTGTTCAAGCTCTTGCTTTGAGAATTCTTTGACAATAAGGCCCTTATGCATAATAATGTATCGATCAACCACCATCTCAAGCTCTGATAGAATATGACTGGAGATAAGGATGGTCATCCCATATTGATTTCGAAGATTTAAAATAATACTTCTCATTTCTTTGATTCCAACAGGGTCAAGACCATTAATCGGTTCGTCTAGGATTAAAAAATCAGGCCTATCTAGGATAGCTAAGGCAATGGCTAAACGTTGACGCATTCCCAATGAAAAATCTTTGGATTTTTTCTTAGGATCCACATCCTCTAAACCGACAATTGCTAATGTCTCTAAGATTTTTTCATCCGCTTGCTTGAGATTTAATTGCAGAGCCATGTAACGAAGATTATCGATAGCAGATAAATTGGGTTGTAGAGCAGGGGATTCAATTAAAGCTCCCATACGACAATTTTTTGAGCTAGTAATGGTACCTGAAGTTTGGGAAATGAGGCCCGATAACATTCTGAGAAGCGTTGTTTTCCCAGCACCATTTTCACCAACTAAGCCACAGATTTCTCCTTTATTAATCGTTAAAGAAACCTGATGAACGGCCTTTTGTTTCCCATATTGCTTTGATAATTCTTGGGTAGATAAGAGAGATGACATAACTACCTGCCTTTCTATAAAAAAATGATAAATCTATGATATACTAGATTCAAAAGTCAACGAATTTCGTTACATAAATGTAACGCGTGGAGAATATAATGGGGAGTTATGGAAAAATTTTTAAACTCATTCGCCAATCAAAAAATATGTCGCTAAAAGAAGTGGCTGGGGATTTCGTGACACCTGCTCAGCTATCACGCTTTGAAAATGGAAAGAGCAATCTTTCTGTAGATACTTTTTTTCATTGCTTGAGACGGATGAATGTGGTAGAGGGCGAATTTTCTACCCTCTACCAGTCCTATTTTCAGATAGATAATTTGTTTTCCTCAGAAGAATTCGTCCGTGCAGTTTATAGTCACAACGCTCAGTATATGGATAATAAAATTTTGTACCATCAAGCAGAATTTGAAAAGGATGGTCGTCCATTTGATAGGGTAATGGTCGCAGCCTTTCATATTTTCAAGCAGCAATGGTGCGATCCTGATTATGATGTTTCTGAGGACGAAAAAGCTATTCTATCGGACTATTTAATGTCCATAGATGATTGGGGGAAATTCGAACTCTGGATTTTCGGAAATTGTAGCAGAGGTCTTCCTAGCAAGATGTTAGAAGTTCTGGGAATGGAAGTTCTCAATCGAACCAAGTTTTATATGGATATCACAGAAAATAGAGATAATGTCTATAAGGTACTCATCAATATTTCTAGTAGCTTGTTAGATAGGGGAGAGGAGCTTGCTGCTATTCGCTTTCTCAAAATTCTTGACTCTGTCAATATCATGGAAAAGAATATGCGGGATCGCTTGCTGCTTAAGCTCCTAAAAGCACGCTTGTCCTACATGAATGGAAATGATAATGGTCTAGAAATAATGAAGGAATGTCTGCATATTGCCAAATTTTTAGATTGCTATGATTTAATCCACCAGATCAATAAGGAAATTGAGAAAGTTACAGATATGTAATGAATTTTAAGTGGCTCGTTATTTCCTGTAAGATGATACTTGTAAGTTTTACAACTTTACAAAACAATGTTTAGAACCTGTATTCACAAGAAAAGTGCTTTTAGATAAGAGATAGTTTTTCGCTAATCAAAGCAGTTTTTTGAGGGAATACTGACTGTATTTTGAAAAAAATGAACGATGAGTAGCTGAAAAACTAGCCTTAGCTAGAAGTGCTGAACTGTGAATACAGGTTCTTAATTATCTTGGAGGAAATAATGATGAAGAAATTACTTGTTTTAGGTACTCTTGCAATGCTAGGTTTTGTAACTGTTGGGCTTCTAGCAACGAATAGCAGTTCAGCAAGTGCTGAAACGGAGGGCAAGGTAGTTCTGTTTGGAAAAGTCGATTTTTCAGATGATGAAGAACAGGACACGGATGAGGAAAGGGAAGAAGTAGCGACAGAGAGCGATGATGCTAGCCGGCTTGAAAACTTTATCACGACACATAAAACACCATTTTCTAAAACAATCAAGAAATGAAATCAGGGAGTTTTCTCTGATTTTTTTCTTGACAATCCACCATTCTAGGTCTTCAGACTGATTTTTAGCACTCTAGGTAAAAGAGTGCTAATTTTTTGTCTTTTTCTCTTGACAATCCATTTTTTCGGCGTATAATGGGAGTATAAAGTTTAGCACTCATCGTTATAGAGTGCTAAAAATATAAAAATCAACACTGTTCATGAAAGGAGCGGAGATGATTACCCAACGTCAAAATGATATTTTAAATCTGATTGTTGAATTGTTTACGCGCCACCATGAGCCAGTTGGTTCTAAGGCCTTGCAGGAGATGATTGCTTCTAGTTCGGCCACCATTCGCAATGATATGGCTAAGCTAGAGCAGTTGGGCTTGCTAGAAAAGGCTCACACGTCAAGTGGTCGGATGCCCAGTCGGGCTGGTTTTCAATACTTTGTCAACCACTCGCTTAACTTGGAACACATCAATGAAGAAGATGTTTATCAGGTGGTCAAAGCCTTCGACTTTGAAGCCTTCAAGTTGGAAGACATCTTGGAGCGGGCTAGTACAGTCCTAGCAGATTTGACAGGCTACACTTCGGTCATCTTAGATGTGGAGCCGACCAGTCAGCAGTTGACTTCCTTTGACATCGTGCAACTCAGCAGCCACGATGCTCTGGCAGTCTTGACCTTGGATCAGTCCAAACCTGTCACTGTTCAGTTTGCCATTCCCAAGAACTTTTTGACCAGGGACTTGGAAGTGCTCAAACGCCTGGTGGATGAACGCTTCGTTGACCAGACGGTCTTGGCAATCCACTACAAGCTGCGGACGGAGATTCCCCAAGTGGTGCAGCGTTACTTTACCACGACGGACAATGTCTTGGATCTGATGGACTACATCTTTGCCAATCTCTTCCAAGAATCAGTCTTTATTAGCGGAAAGGTTGCTTCGCTGACCTATGGCAATCTGGCCACCTATCAACTCTTGGATAGCCCACAGCTATTAGCCCCAGAGTTGCGGCAAGGCTTGGCGCCAAACCAGCAGACCAGCATTTCTGTGGCGGAACATCGTGATCCAGCCCTAGCGGATGTGACGGTCATTCATCATCGCTTTCCAATCCCCTATCGGGGCATGGCCCAGATGAGCTTGCTTGGTCCTGTTGACATGGACTACCGTAGGCAGATGAGTTTGATCAACATCATCAGCCGCGTCCTATTTATGAAATTAACCGATTACTACCGATATTTAAGTAGTAATCATTATGAAGTCAATTAAAGGAGAATGCTTTGTCAGAAGAAATCAAAAACGAAGAAATCGTAGAAGAGGTTGAAGCAACAGAAGAAGTTGTGGACACGCCAGAAAAATCAGAATTGGATTTGGCAAATGAGCGGGCAGAGGAATTTGAAAACAAGTACCTCCGTGCCCACGCTGAAATGCAAAATATCCAACGCCGTGCCAACGAAGAACGCCAAACCATTCAGCGTTACCGTTCGCAAGACTTGGCCAAGAAAATCTTGCCGAGTTTGGATAACTTGGAACGTGCCCTTCAAGTCGAAGGCTTGACAGAAGATGTCAAAAAAGGCTTGGAAATGGTACAGGAAAGCTTGATTCAAGCCCTTAAAGAAGAAGGGGTGGAGGAAGTCGCAACCGATGTCTTTGACCCAAATCTTCACATGGCCATTCAAACAGTTCCAGCCACAGACGACTGCCCAGCAGAACACATTGCACAAGTCTTCCAAAAAGGCTACAAGCTGCATGAACGTCTGTTGAGACCGGCTATGGTAGTCGTATCAGAGTAGTCGCTCTGCTATTTTCCCAAAAAAGAAAACTTGACCGAGATGTCATGCACAGTAGTTTGCACCCAATCGCTTCGTCGCGAGGCTCCTAGCTCTAGGGCAAACTTTGTGTCGGTAACTCTAAGGTCGCTAAAGCGACAAGAGTTACTCGAAAACTATGAAAAAAACCTCGTCTGCAATGACGGTAAACTATGAATGAATAAAAGAAAACTAAAATAAGAGGTAACACACATGTCTAAAATTATCGGTATTGACTTAGGTACAACAAACTCAGCAGTTGCAGTTCTTGAAGGAACTGAATCAAAAATCATCGCAAACCCAGAAGGAAACCGCACAACTCCGTCTGTTGTGTCTTTCAAAAATGGTGAAATCATCGTTGGTGACGCGGCAAAACGCCAAGCAGTGACTAACCCAGATACCATCATCTCTATCAAATCAAAAATGGGAACTTCTGAAAAAGTTTCAGCAAACGGTAAAGAATATACACCACAAGAAATCTCAGCAATGATCCTTCAATACTTGAAAGGCTACGCTGAAGAGTACCTTGGTGAAAAAGTAACTAAAGCCGTTATCACTGTTCCTGCTTACTTCAACGATGCTCAACGTCAAGCAACCAAAGACGCTGGTAAAATCGCTGGTCTTGAAGTAGAACGTATCGTCAACGAGCCAACTGCAGCAGCCCTTGCTTACGGTTTGGACAAGACTGACAAAGATGAAAAAATCTTGGTATTCGACCTTGGTGGTGGTACTTTTGACGTGTCAATCCTTGAGCTTGGTGACGGTGTCTTTGATGTACTTGCAACAGCAGGTGATAACAAGCTCGGTGGTGACGACTTTGACCAAAAGATTATCGACCACATGGTAGCAGAATTCAAGAAAGAAAATGGCATCGACTTGTCAGCTGACAAGATGGCCCTTCAACGTTTGAAAGATGCGGCTGAAAAAGCGAAGAAAGACCTTTCGGGTGTAACATCAACTCAAATTAGCTTGCCGTTCATCACTGCAGGTGCAGCAGGTCCGCTTCACTTGGAAATGACATTGACTCGTGCAAAATTTGACGAATTGACTTACGATCTTGTAGAACGTACAAAAATTCCTGTTCGTCAAGCTCTTTCAGATGCAGGTCTTAGCTTGTCAGAAATTGACGAAGTCATCCTTGTCGGCGGTTCAACTCGTATCCCAGCCGTTGTAGAAGCTGTAAAAGCTGAAACTGGCAAAGAGCCAAACAAATCTGTGAACCCTGATGAAGTTGTTGCTATGGGTGCGGCAATCCAAGGTGGTGTCATCACTGGTGATGTTAAAGACGTCGTTCTTCTTGACGTAACACCATTGTCACTTGGTATCGAAACAATGGGTGGCGTATTCACAAAACTCATCGACCGCAACACAACGATCCCAACTTCTAAATCACAAGTCTTCTCAACTGCGGCAGACAACCAGCCAGCTGTTGACATCCACGTGCTTCAAGGTGAGCGTCCAATGGCAGCAGACAACAAGACTCTTGGTCGTTTCCAATTGACTGACATCCCTGCAGCGCCTCGTGGTATTCCACAAATCGAAGTAACATTTGACATTGACAAGAACGGTATCGTTTCTGTAAAAGCCAAAGACCTTGGTACGCAAAAAGAGCAAACAATCGTTATCCAGTCTAACTCAGGTTTGACAGATGAAGAAATCGACCGCATGATGAAAGATGCAGAAGCAAACGCTGAAGCAGACAAGAAACGTAAGGAAGAAGTGGACCTTCGTAACGATGTTGACCAAGCTATCTTTGCGACTGAGAAAACTCTTAAAGAAACTGAAGGCAAAGGCTTCGACGCAGAACGTGACCAAGCTCAAGCAGCTCTTGATGAGTTGAAAGCAGCCCAAGAAGCCAATAACTTGGACGACATGAAGGCTAAACTGGAAAACCTCAACGAAAAAGCCCAAGCTCTTGCAGTGAAACTCTACGAGCAAGCCGCAGCAGCACAACAAGCAGCCGCAGGCCAAGAAGGTGCCCAAACAGCTAACAACGCAGGCGATGATGTGGTAGACGGCGAGTTTACTGAGAAGTAGTACTCTTCGAAATTCTTCACTAGGCTTCGTTAACTCTCCTCGATGAACTCCAGTTCAATCTTCGTCCAGTTGCCTAGCCTAGTCTTGAATTTCTTTGAGTATCTAGGACATGGAAAGTTATCTTTTTTCCGAAGTTCTTAGCTCGAACTCAGTTCTCATCTCCCCGAGAAAATAAATCATTAGTAAATCAAGATTCCAATCACAGAGGTTGCAACCCAGCCTCTGTTTTTGGGTAAATAACTGATGAGGAGGCTTTTCATGAAAAAAGTTGCTTGTTTGCTCTATCCTAATTTTTCTCTCTATGAGATAGCTCCTTTGACTAGCACATTGGTGTTGAATTTTGGGAGAAAGATTGATTTTATTGCTTCCACTACGGAAACGATTTATTCGGAGGACGGTCTACCTTGTCATGCTAACAAAATCTTAGAAGAGATAAATATAGAGGAATATGATTGTATTCTTTGTCCAGGGACGATTGACTTCACTCCGGCTTTGAGAGATGAGCACCTCATTCGATTTCTGGCTGGCTTAGATGGTAAACCAATCAAAATTGCAGCGATTTCCTCTGCTCCGATCCTGCTTGCTAAGGCTGGATTATTGGAGAATACCTTATATACAGGTGGTATTTGGCAAAATTTCATGGACTATTTTGACTTTCTACCTGGAGAAAATTTTCGTCCCTTACCAGTCTGTGAAGATGGCAATATCATTACAGGAACTGGCTTTACAGTCAATGCCTTTTCGCGTCAGGTTCTCACCAGTCTAAGATTGGTTGAAGATGCGACTATGTACTTCAAAGAAAATGATGATTACTCTGCGGAAGACTTTATTTTCGAATTGTCTGACGAGGAATTTGAAGAGTTCAAAGCAACATTTGAGAAAGATCCTAACTAATTTTACAGAAAGGAAAGTGTTCGTAATCCAACACGGGCTACTTTCAATATTTCAAAGAAAGGAATACAAGTTCGGTTAATCGAACACAGGCTAAAAACCTAGTGAAAAAGATAAACTTCCTAGTGTGTTTTACACACTGCGTCAGTTTCCTATTTTCACTTTTCCAAAACCATGATAGAAAGGAAAGTGTTCGTAATCGAACACGGGCTACGGACTGTGCCAAAAAGATAGTTTTTCCTAGGACGGTGAGGTCCTACGTCAAAACTCCTATTTTGGCTGTGTCCGCTTTACGCCCTTAGTATCTTATATGAACAACACAGAATTTTACGATCGTCTGGGGGTTTCCAAGAATGCTTCGCCAGACGAGATTAAGAAGGCTTATCGGAAGCTTTCAAAGAAATACCATCCAGATATTAACAAGGATCCGGGTGCGGAGGATAAATACAAGGAGGTCCAAGAGGCTTATGAGACTCTGAGCGACCCTCAAAAACGATCTGCCTATGACCAATTTGGTCCTGCGGGTGCCAATGGAGGCTTCGGCGGCGGAGCTGGTGGTTTTGGTGGTTTCGATGGAGCTGGTTTCGGTGGCTTTGAAGACATCTTCTCAAGCTTCTTTGGTGGTGGCGGTGCGACCCGCAATCCTAATGCTCCTCGTCAAGGGGATGACCTCCAATACCGTGTCAACCTCAAGTTTGAAGAGGCAATTTTCGGCGCAGAGAAAGAAGTTTCTTATCACCGTGAAGCTACTTGTCGGACTTGTACGGGTTCAGGTTCTAAACCTGGTACTAGCCCAGTAACTTGTGGACGCTGTCACGGTTCAGGGATTATCAATGTGGACACGCAAACACCACTTGGTACCATGCGCCGTCAAATGACCTGTGATGTCTGTCATGGTCGTGGTAAACAAATTAAGGATCCATGTACAACTTGTCGCGGAACCGGTCATGAGAAACAAGCCCATACAGTAACAGTGAAGGTGCCAGCAGGTGTGGAAACTGGTCAGAAAATCCGTCTGGCAGGTCAGGGGGAAGCAGGTTTTAATGGTGGTCCTTACGGAGATCTCTATGTGGTCATTCAAGTCCAGGCTTCAGATAAGTTTGAGCGTGAGGGGACAACAATTTATTATAAATTAGACCTCAACTTTGTTCAGGCAGCCTTGGGTGATACAGTCCATGTGCCAACCGTTCACGGTGATGTGGATATGGTGATCCCTGAAGGAACACAGACAGGTAAGACCTTCCGTCTGAAAGGCAAAGGAGCTCCAAGTGTTCGTGGCGGGGCTATCGGTGATCAGTATGTGACGGTCAATATTGTTACCCCTACAGGTCTGAACGACCGTCAACGTGCAGCTCTTAAAGAATTTGCAGCAGCAGGAAACATTGATATCAAACCCCATAAAAAAGGCTTCTTTGACAAGGTAAAAGATGCTTTTGAAGAGCTGTAATTTGCTTTTATCGGAATACTCAAAATCAGTAAGCGTGGCTTGCTGATTTTTTACTTTCATGATAAGCTAATAAAAAAATACAAGGAGAAGCCTATGGAATGGAAAGATGCGACAGCCATGGCTCAGGCTGTCAATCAAAAACAGGTTTCTGCCAAGGAATTGGTACAAGAAACCATTGACAGAATAGAAAATCTCAATCCCACCCTCAATGCAGTCGTCAGCAAGCAATACGAACAAGCCCTGCAAGAAGCAGAAAGAGGGAACTTTCAAGATAAGCCCTTTGGTGGTGTTCCTCTTTTGTTGAAAGATTTGGGGCAAAATGAAGCAGGTCAAATATCAACGGCAGGCTCCCGTTTGTTCCAAAATTATCGAGCAGGCCATACAGACAAATTGGTACAGGCTTTCAAGGATCTGGGTTTTATCATCTTGGGTCGGACCAATACGCCAGAGTTTGGTTTTAAGAACATATCAGACTCCAGCCTACATGGGCCGGTCAAGCTACCCCTAGATTTGAGCCGCAACGCAGGTGGATCCAGTGGAGGAGCAGCAGCTGCGGTGGCTTCTGGCATGATACCCTTAGCGGCAGCTTCAGATGGTGGCGGCTCTATCCGTATTCCCGCCTCCTTCAATGGTTTGATCGGTCTCAAGCCTAGTCGGGGCCGCATTCCTGTTGGCCCAACTTCCTATCGTGGCTGGCAAGGAGCTTCCAGCAACTTCGCACTGACCAAGTCGGTTCGAGATACCCAGCGTCTGCTCTATCATTTGCAAGCCTATCAGGTAGAGGCTCCTTTTCCACTGGCTCTCCTCTCTGAGCAGAGTCTCTTTGCACCACAGCATAAAGCTATGAAAATTGCCTACAGTCTGGAATCGCCGATTGGCAGTCCGGTTTCCGCTGATGCCAAACAGGCTGTTCTATCCCTTCTGCCACACTTAGAAGCACTGGGACACCAGATTATCGAGCTAACAAGCCCTATTTTGGACGGGATAGAAGTCATGCAGGCCTATTACCTGATGAACAGTGTTGAAACAGCCCAGATGTTTGACGAGATTGAAGCGGGGCTGGGTCGGTCCATGACGGTTGATGATATGGAACTGATGACTTGGGCCATTTACCAGAGTGGGCAGACTGTTCCGGCTAAGCTCTATTCTAAGGTCTTGCAGGATTGGGACCGCTACAGTGCCATCATGGCGGATTTCCATCAACACTATGATCTCCTTCTGACGCCGACCGTATCGGATGTAGCTCCCAAGCTAGACCAGTTCACTCACTCGCAAGAGATGCTGGACCGCTTGTTGTACACACAGGAGTTGACAATGGCAGAGCAACAGAGCTTAATTTGGGAGATGTTTGCAGAAAGTCTAGCCTGGACACCCTTTACCCAACAGGCAAACATCACCGGCCAACCGGCTATCAGCTTGCCAACTTATCAGACTCCACAAGGCCTGCCAATCGGCGTTCAATTCACAGCAGCCAAGGGGCGAGAGGATTTGCTCTTACAATTGGCAGACCAGTTGGAGCAAGCAGGTCTGCTTCACAAATAATGTCTCCATTTTTCGGTTCAATTATTTGCCAAAAGGTTTGCAAAATGTTACCCTGTAAAAGTTGGTGGGTTAACACCAAGAAAAAGAATAAGAGAAGTTCAAACTTCTAAAGGAGATTAGACCTTATGTTGAAAAAATTGTTGGCAACAGCCCTTCTTGTTTCATCCGTTACGCTTGCAGCTTGCTCAAGCAATAATAGCACAACCACGGAAAGCTCTTCCTCAGCAAGCCAAACCCAGTGGGAAAAAATCAAGGAAGCTGGAGTCTTGAAAGTTGCTACGCCAGGAACCCTCTTTCCAACTTCATACTACAACGATAATAAAGAATTGGTCGGATATGAAGTCGACATGATGAATGAAATCGGTAAGCGATTGGGTGTGAAAATTGAGTTTCAAGAAGTTGGGGTAGCAGAAGCCTTGACATCAGTTGATTCAGGAAAGGTTGATGTATCTGTAAACAACTTGCAACCAACAGCTGATCGTAAAGAAAAATATAACTTATCAGAAGCCTACAAATATTCTGTTAGCGGTATGATTGTCCGTGAGGACGGCTCTTCAAATATCACTGCAGCAGATCTTTCAGACTGGAAAGGTAAAAAAGCGGGTGGTGGTGCTGGGACTACCTTTATGAAAATTGCTGAAAAGCAAGGGGCAGAACCAGTTATTTATGATAACGTTACAAACGATGTCTATCTCCGTGATGTTTCAACTGGACGTACAGACTTTATCCCTAATGACTACTATACACAGGTTATCGCTGTTAAAGTGATTACTGCAAAATTCCCTGATATTAAAGTAAAAATGGGTGACGTAAAATACAATCCAAATGAATCTGTGATTGTAATGAGCAAAGAAGATGACAGCTTGAAACAAGAACTTGACAAAGTAATCAAAGAAATGAAGGAAGATGGTAGCTTGAAAGCCATCTCTGAAAAACACTATGCTGGTCAAGATTTAACAAAACCTGTCGAAGGTGCAGATGAATTGCCAGTAGTAGAAGTTGATTAAACTATGAGGAAAAGATTGCAGAGCAATCTTTTCTTTCAATTGAGTAGAAAGGCGAAAAAATGAACATCAATTGGGATGCTATATTTGATCCGAACTTAGCTGCAGAAGCAATTCCTCTTATTTTAGAAGGACTCCCCTATACCTTATCCTTGTCCTTAGTCGGATTTGCTCTAGGGACCTTCCTTGGCTTCTTTGTTGCCCTACTTCGCATGTCCAAGTTAGCGCCGCTGCGCTGGCTCGCCATGACACATATTTCTCTCATGAGGGGCATTCCTCTTATGGTTCTCCTCTTTTTCATCTATTTTGGCTTGCCCTTCATGGGTCTGCAGTTAGATGCTATTTCGGCTTCCATTATTGCATTCACTTCTATGTCCAGCGCCTATATTTCTGAGATTATTCGGGCTTCCCTTTCAGCTATTGACAGGGGACAATGGGAGGCGGCACGTTCCCTGGGTTTGCGGACCAATGTGATTTATCGGAAAATCATCATTCCCCAAGCTTTCCGCATTGCCCTTCCGCCCCTTAGCAATGTTCTCTTGGATATGGTCAAAAGTACCTCGTTGACAGCCATGATTACAGTGCCAGAGATTTTCAATAAGGCCAAGATCGTCGGCGGAGCTAAATCTGACTACATGACAGTCTATATCTGCGTAGCTCTCATTTATTGGGTTATTTGTACCCTCTATGCTGTCGGACAGGTGCATCTTGAAAAAAGCCTGGCAACCTATTAAGATTGAGATTGGAGGAAATTTTCTTCAATCTTTTTTTAATACCTGCAGATTTCCAGTTTGATAAAATAGAAAAGCTTTTTCTTAACTTTCACTGTGGAATTTGCTATAATCAAGAGAGAAATATGCCTAGGAGGCGCATTATGGAATTTAAACAGATTATGGAAATTCTAGAGGGAATGAAGGTTGGAATCTTTGCGACAGTTGATCAGACGGGAGCTCCTCATGCCAGACCGATTCATATCACGGCTGCTACGGAAGAAGGAGTATTCTTTATGACAGGATCAGAAACTCATTTTTACCACCAATTGATGGGAGATGAGCGCCTAGCCGTCACAGCCTTATCGGAGGAAGACTACCTGATTCAAGTCATTCGGATTGAAGGTAAGGCCAGACCAGCTAGCCAAGAACTCTTGGAAAAGGTTTTTGCAGATAATCCCTATGTCCAACATGTCTATAAGGATGAAGAAAGCCGCAAGACCATGCAAATTTTCCAGATCTATGAAGGAAAAGGCTTCTATCATAGTTTGACCCAGGGGCACAAGTATGTCTTTGAGCTCAACAGCCCATCAGGAGCCGTAAGAACCATCTAATAAGGAAGCGTCTAAGCAAATCAACAGTAAGAATCAGAGAAAGAGGGAATGAGTGAGAGTATATATTACGAATCTAAACGGACATGCGGCATCATCTACCGCCCAAATCGGACAAAATATGGTGACCGATATTGCAGTAAGCTTGGGTTATCGTGAAATGGGGATATACTCCTATGACATGTCCGTGGACAATCCTGCTGAATTGAGCAGACGGATGGATGGAATCATAGCGGGTTTGAGCCATGGGGATGTGGTCATTTTTCAGACCCCGACTTGGAATGCCACCGAATTTGATGACCGCCTGATAGCCAAAATCAAAGCCTATCAAGTCAAACTGGTCATCTTCATTCATGACGTAGTTCCGCTCATGTTTGAAAGTAATTATTATTTAATGCAGCGGGTCATTGACTACTATAATAAAGCAGATGTCATTATTGCGCCGAGCCAGGAGATGCTTGACTTGCTCAGAGAAGAAGGGTTGACGGTCGAAAAAACGATTGTACAAGGCATGTGGGATCATCCAACCGATTCTCCTCAACTCCCAGCAACCTTCCAGCACCTGATCCATTTCCCTGGTTCGCCAAAACGCTTTGGTTTCATCAAGGAGTGGGATTACCCTGTCAAGCTCAATGTCTATACCAATGAATTGCTGGATTATCCGGAGCAGGTGAACAGGCTCAACTACCGCCCTGACCAACAGCTACTCATCGAAATGTCCAGAGGTGGCTTTGGCTTGGTATGGATGGACGATCATGACAAAGGCTATCAGAAGATTTACTGTCCCTATAAACTAGGAGCCTTTATAGCTGCGGGCATACCAGTCATTGTCCAAAAGGGTATTGCCAACCAAGACCTAATTGAGCGACACGGGTTGGGCCTAGTCGTTGAAAGTCTGGACGAAGCAATTGAAAAAATTCTAGCGATGGATGAAGCGACCTACCAAAAATTAGTGAAGCAGGTCCGAAACTACAGTCCTCTGGTGCGTAAGGGATACTTTACTAAGAAACTCTTGGTTAATGCTGTCTTTGAAGCCCTAGGCTCCAACCGAGTTGCAGACTAATCTATAAAGCAAAAAACTCCAACCTCAAGGAAACTTGAAGGTTGGAGTTTTTTTCTGAAAACCAAATTAGCATTCATTTTTTCTTATGGATAAAATTGACATTTTATGAACAAACATGCATATTATACAGGATTCCAAGGACTGTTTGGGGCTGAGCAAAATTTTAGCACCAATCTATAACGTTCTTGTAAACGTATCGTTCTGGATAAAAAATTCAAAAAAAGTTCGGATAAATGTTCGGATTATACCGATAAAATAGTCTGGGGGGGGGGTAAAAAACGAAAATTCTTATTATTGGTCGATTTCGCCTATCTTCTGATGAAAATAAATAAAAATATATGCAAAATACTTGAAAAAAACGTGAAAAATGATAAACTGTTAGACAGACTTATTGTGGACCTTGTAGTCCAGGGTCAGAGACTAAAAAAAGGAAGTAGGAAAAGAACAGGTTAAAAATTATTAAAATTATTAAAATGACAAAAATAGAGCGAATCTAAATAAAATACTTGATATTTTGTATATATTTATGATATGCTAGCGACGTAGTCTATCAGAAGACTAACTGGACAGGGTACGATTCTGTTAGTCTTGTTCTAATTTGCTTGGCTTCAAATGTAAGGGCTTATAACTGCTTGGGTTCAGTCTTCAATGCAGAAAGTTCACCCTAGATAAACCATCGCTGGTTAAAAAGGAAATTAAGTAATTTAGAACAAGACTAAAAGGACATCATTAAGAGTACGTTTTGAACACGCGTTTTCTTTTCTGTCTATAAAAAATAACATTTATAGGGAGGTTTCGATGCGTAAGGCAAAGAAAAAAACATTTAACTGGTATGGAATGAGACAACATTTCTCGATTCGTAAATACCATTTTGGAGCAGCTAGCGTCTTGCTTGGTATGTCCTTGGCACTCGGTGCAGGCGGACAAGCAGTAAAAGCGGAAGAAACAGCTGCTTCATCAGAAGCGTTAGCTTCTACAACAGCGACATCTTCAACACAGGCTAGCTCAGAAGTTGCGCCAGCTACAAGTGTTGAGGCAACAACTACTACAGCTACTGAAACAGCAGCACCAGCAGCTACAACAACAGAGGTAGCCGCTACAGAACGTACAGCAACTATCAACTATATCGTTCAGTACCTTCTTGAAGATGGTACTCTTGTTGAGGCAGTTGTGAAGTCAGCAACAGTTAAAACAACTGATAGTACTGCTAAAACAACTGTTGACGTAACAGCAGAACTACCAGAAGGTTATATTTTGGCCGAAGGTCAGGAAGAAATAAGTTCACATGAAATAACAGAGGGTGCTGAAAACCTTGTTACGATCAAAGTTGTTAAGAAAGCAGAAGTAGCTTCAACGACAACTGAGGCTCCAGCAGCAACTACTACAGCTACTGCACCAGCAGCACCAGCAGCGACAACACCTGCAACTGCTGAAGAAGCAAAAGTTGTTCTTGAGCAAAATATCTCAGAAGCACAAGTTTTGTCAAACGAAGCTGACCGCCTTGTTGCTACATCTGATAGCGATAATTCTGCTTTGAAAACAGCCGCTAACGCAACAAAATTAGCTGCGAGTGAAGCAACTAAAGTCTTGAAAGACTCAGTAGCAACTCTTGAAACTGTTAATGCACAAATCAATGCGGTTCGTTCAAACGTAGAAGCCTTGGCCTTGGAATTGCGTAAATTCTTGGGAACTGAAGATATCCAAGTATCGCTTGCTGTTGTAACTGGTGCAAGTCTTGGTGGAAAAGGAACAGGTGTTCAGGTACTTGCTGGTCCAACCGTAGGCCCGTCAATGGATGATCCAAATGGTGCAGCTGTAACATCAACCACTTCAGGGACATTAAAACCGACTGAAACTGCAGGCTATACTACATTTAAGTTTTTCCCATTAGGTGGTAATGGTACGGTATGGTATGACAATACGGTTGGTGTACCTCGTGGATATGGAGGAAAATCAACTGATGGTGCTTATTTAAGAGCATCAGTTGCAAAAGATGCCTCTGATGAAATTTTAGTTGAATTAGTAGATAAAAATGGTAATGTTCTAGAGACTCATATAATGAGTCCGACGCAAACTGCAGAATTTACTCATTTTCAAGCTCAATCAGCGAATATTCCAATCATAGCTTCATATTCTGCTGATTCTATTTCGGATTCAGCATTTGGTACGCTTCTTGTAACATTTGATAAGAATACTATTTCTCCAAATAGTTTAATCCCAAAACTTATTACAAATACGACTTCGTATGTTACTGAGAATGGAGAGACACTAGGCACGTATACAATGGTAACAATGCCTGGTTTAACAAATACTCCATCAGGTGTTCGTGAATTTTCTGGTTATGAATTTGTTAAAACTACGACGAGTACTGTAGAAGTATCTCCTGTTGCGGGTGCACCTTATGTAGAGCAAGTTCGTCAAGGCTATCCTTTAAATTGGGCTGATGGCGGACCGTATTTCCAATACAAGACCATTGTTCGTCCTGTTGCTGGTGAAAAAGCTGTTGTTAAAGAAATTTGGATTGCTGATCCAAACTACACAGGTACCCATGATTATTCAACCACTTCAGAAGATGGTTTCATTAAGATAATAACGACTTCTAAGATGGGGATTGGACAATCCAATACAGAATTTATGTTGGATCCTGGGCTTATCGGCACTTACAAAGTTACAACTCAGGCTGGTGGAACTCTCAGAGAGTTGACAGATGCTAGTCAGTTGAACCTTTCTACACTTGGAAATAATGAGTGGATAGATATTCGCTTTAGAAATGAAGCTTCAGGATTATCGCATCTAGGTATTACAAATAATGGTAGCGGAGGAGTGAACTATCTCCAACTCCACTTTGGACGTGACCGTCGTCCTGGTGACACACCAGATACTATGCTAGGTATTACATTGCCAGTTACATTAAGATATGCTGGTGTAAATATGACAGAAACGACTCATGTTTATAAACCAGTTATCCAAGAAGCGATCATCCGCTACCAAGTTCAAGGTGCGGCAGACTTCTTAGAAGATTCAGGTACTTTGACAGGTAACCCAGGTACAGACATCACTTACTCAACAGAAGCTACCATTAACAAGTACAAAAAACTTGGTTATGAGCTTGTATCTGACAACTTCACAGCAGACGCAGGTCAAGACTACGACTACGATACAGCTGTTAAGCAAGAATTCCTTGTTGTTATTAAGCCACGTGTCGTTGAGGTTCCTAAAGGTGCTGTACCAGGTGACCCAGTAGATCCAACAGATCCAAACTCACCAGTATGGCCAGCAACTGTTGAAAACTTGGAAACAACTCAAGAAGTAACCCGTACAGTTGAGTACAAGTATGAAGATGGTACACCAGTTCGTGTAGATGCTGCAGGTAATGTCTTGCCAAAAGACTCTACAGAAGGTACACCACTTGTTAAGACTGAAACTGTAACCTTCACTCGTCCAGCTCAAGTCAACCTTGTAACTGGTGAAGTGACTTACGGTGAGTGGGTAGCTGATACGACAGATACTCTTAAAGGTAATGTCCTTCCACAAGTTCCAGGTTATACAGCAAGCAGTACTACTCTTGAAGGTGCTGATGCGCCAATGACAGAAACAGTCAAGGATAAGACTGTAACTGCAACTGACGCAGACATCAACGAAGTAGTTTACTACAAAGAAAATCCTAAGTATGGCGATGTTGTCGTTAACTATGTAAACACAGACGGTAAAGTGATTGCCTCTCCTGTTATTGATACAAACGAAGCTCTTGTAGGTACAGAGTACTCTACTGCTGACCGTGTACCAAAGAAAATCATTGAAGATGCTACTGGCGATGTTTACTACTACAAAGAAATCAAACCTGAAGATGCAGCCAAAGAAACTGGTAAGGTTGTAGAAGGTACAACGGAAGTTACTTACGTCTATGAAAAAGCTGGTAACGTCGTTGTGAACTATGTAGATGAAAATGGTAACCCACTATCAGGTACAACCAACACAGGTGCACCAACAGCAAGTACGGTTAATGATACTGTGGATGGTAAGCCTGGCACGGAGTACGATACAAAAGACTTGAAACCAACCACCATCACAACAGCAGACGGGAAAGTTTACGAGTTAGTACCAGCATCTACAAAAGGAACTGAGGCTGGTAAGGTTGAAGCTGGTAAGACAACAGAAGTAACTTACGTCTACAAAGAAGTGAAAGGTAACGTTATTGTTAACTATGTGGATGAAAATGGTAACCCAATTTCAGGTGTAACTGATGCTGGTAAAGAAACAGCAAGCACAGTAGAAGACACTCCAGAAACATCTACAGGTACTAAGTACGATACAACTGACCTCCGTCCAAACACAATCACAACAGCAGACGGTAAAATCTACAAACTTGTTCCATCTGCAGTTCCTTCAAATGAAACAGGTACTGTTACACCAGGTACAACAGAAGTAACCTATGTGTACGAGTTGGTACAAGGTGATGTTGTTGTTCATTATGAAGATAAAGAAGGCAACCCAATCGCTAAAGATGTTACAGATACAAAAGTAACAGATACTGGTACGGCATATGATACAACTGATAACAAACCAGAGAAAATCATTGACGATACAACTGGTGAAGTTTACTATATCTTGCCGAAGGATGAAGTGAAAGCTGGTTCAGCTCCTGAAACTGGAAAAGTTACAGAGGGTACAACAGAAGTTACCTATGTTTATGAAAAAGCTGGTAATGTTGTTGTTAACTATGTGACTGAAGACGGTACGCCTATTAAGACACCTGTAAACGATGAAACAAACGCTAAACCAGGTTCTGATTACAACACAACTGATAACAAACCAACTGAGATTACTGGTGAAGATGGTTCACGTTATGTCTTGATCCCATCTAAGACAATTGGTCCTGAAACAGGTTCTGTTGAAGGTGGTAAGACAACTGAAATCACTTATGTGTATAAGAAAGTCGCTAACTGGATCCCTGAAATTCCTGCTACACCAGAGAATCCAACTCCAGTTAACCCAGTAATCCCTTATCCATTCGATCCAAAGGACCCAGATAAGCCAATCGATCCAACGACACCTTACCCAGACGGTAATGTTCCATCAATCCCACATGTACCAGGCTTCACACCAGTTGATCCTAAGACAAATGAGCCATTGAAACCAGTTGATCCAACAGATCCAAGCAAGGGTTATGTACCACCAACTCCAGATGAGTCAGGTAAGGATACACCAATCCCTTACGTTCAAACTGGTAATGTTGTAGTGAACTATGTGACGGAAGACGGTACGCCTATTAAGAGACCTGTAAACGATGAAACAAACGCTCCAGCAGGTAAGTCTTATGACACAACTGATAACAAGCCAAACACTATCACTACAGAAGATGGTACAACTTATGAGCTTGTCCGTGTTGATGGTCCTGAAACTGGTACTGTTGTAGGTGGTAAGACTACTGAAGTAACTTACGTTTACCGTAAAGTAGAAACACCTACTAAGAAAGTTGTAACCAACCACGTTGACGAAGAAACAGGTCTTCCAATTGCACTGCAAGAAGAAGGTACAAGACCTAACAAGTCAATCCCAGGCTACGAGTTCACAGGTAAGACTGTAACAGATCCAAACGGTAACACAACTCACATCTACCGCAAGGTAACTAAGGTTGTGACAAATCACGTTGACGAAAATGGTAACCCAATTGCACCGCAAGAAGAAGGAACAACACCTAACAAGTCAATCCCAGGATATGAGTTCACAGGTAAGACTGTAACAGATCCAAACGGTAACACAACTCACATCTACCGCAAGGTAACTAAGGTTGTGACAAATCACGTTGACGAAAATGGTAACCCGATTGCACCGCAAGAAGATGGTACAACGCCTAACAAGTCAATCCCAGGATATGAGTTCACAGGTAAGACTGTAACAGATCCAAACGGTAACACAACTCACATCTACCGCAAGGTAACTAAGGTTGTGACAAACCACGTTGACGAAAATGGTAACCCAATTGCACCGCAAGAAGAAGGAACAACACCTAACAAGTCAATCCCAGGATACGAGTTCACAGGTAAGACTGTAACAGATCCAGATGGTAACACAACTCACATCTACCGCAAGGTAACTAAGGTTGTGACAAACCACGTTGACGAAAATGGTAACCCAATTGCACCGCAAGAAGATGGTACAACACCTAACAAGTCAATCCCAGGATACGAGTTCACAGGTAAGACTGTAACAGATCCAGATGGTAACACAACTCACATCTACCGCAAGGTAACTAAGGTTGTGACAAACCACGTTGACGAAAATGGTAACCCAATTGCACCGCAAGAAGATGGTACAACACCTAACAAGTCAATCCCAGGCTATGAGTTCACAGGTAAGACTGTAACAGATCCAAACGGTAACACAACTCACATCTACCGCAAGGTAAGCAACCCTGCTGCACCAAACCCACAGGCTCCTTCAGCGCCTGCTAAACCATCAGCTCCAGCAACTCCTGCTAAGGCTGGTGCAGCTCAATTGCCAAATACAGGTGAAGCTTCATCATCAGCAGCAGTTCTTGGTGTCGGTATGCTTGTTGCAGCACTTGCTCTTGCAGGTAAACGTCGTCGCAAGGAAGACTAATTAGTTTTAGTAGTAAAAGGTATTTGCCTCCACTATATAAGATGAAATAGATAAGAAAAGTATCGACTTTTTGAAAAAGTGGTCCTATAGGCAACGGCATTAAGTTAAGGATCCTATTCCAATATTTATTATTGGATAGGGTCTTTTATTTATGTGACTTTTAGTCCGTCACGCTCCGTAAGGTGCGTGACAAATAAACCACCCGCTATGCGGGTGTGCGACGAAGGTTATACCAAAAAAACTCCAAACGCGATACAATAAAGGTGTTCAAGCCTATTGTAAAGCGAGAGGAGAAAAGTATGGCACAAAAGGCACATAGTTTATCACATACAAAGTGGTTGTGTAAGTACCACATTGTCTTCACACCTAAGTATAGACGAAAAATCATCTATAATCAATATCGAAGTAGCTTGGGAGAAATATTCCGACGTTTGTGTAGTTATAAAGGCGTAGAAATTATCGAAGGACATCTGATGCCGGATCATGTTCATATGTTAGTCAGTATTCCTTCGAGATTAAGTGTATCAAGCTTTATGGGTTATTTAAAAGGTAAGAGTGCTCTTATGATGTTTGATAAACACGCCAATCTCAAATATAAATTTGGCAATCGCCATTTCTGGGCAGAGGGCTATTATGTAAGTACAGTTGGACTTAATGAAGCCACAATTAAGAAATATATACAAGAGCAGGAAAAGCATGATATAGCACTTGATAAATTGAGTGTAAAAGAGTATGAAGATCCCTTTAGGGATAATGGCAAGTAGTACGAATGCCTCTTTAAGAGGCTAGTGACGAGTCAAAAGCAGTGAGGCTTGAACAAAGTGAAAGCCAGCGTCTTTAGGCGCTGGCTGGTGATGTGGGCTTATAGCCCTTGTTCAAACCACCCGTTTGACGGGTGGTCATGATTTTCAATAAAATGATAGGCTAATACTCAATGAAAATCAAAAAGGAGTTTTCCCAAGGTTCAGTCTATTCAAACAATTTTAGAATCATGCATTTTAAGACTCTCAGCCGACATTTCTTCTTGTTGTCATCGAACCGAGGCTGGGCAAAAAGTCCAGCCTCGCTTCTCATAGTTCGTGTCAACATCTCAGCGCAGTGGTTGATTGGCAGATTTGTTCGTGTTTCACACTCCAAATCTGACCTAATCAACTATGCGGGGGTGAGAAGACGAACTCATTTTTGAAAAATAGAGTTCTTTCTCACTCCCACTCCAGTTTCAACCAACGGGGTTGTTTGGATTCGCTTTTTCGTAAATTGTTGAAGTGACATATCCCGCCAAGCGACGGTTATAATAGATAGTAAGTGCTATTTATCATGTATTATGATAAAATAGAAAGAAAAAATATCGGAGTTTCATGAAAAAAATATTGTTTTCCAGTCTTACGCAACGTATTCTTTGGACTGTGCTTGTTCTCTTTATTTATATGTTAGGTAAGTACATACCATTGTCGACCTATCCTCAAAACCTGAGTCAGCATCAGTCGGCTTTGGCGCAAACCTTGAATAGTTTTGCCTTGGTTACTGGTGGGGAATTTTCTAGACTCAATTTGTTTTCACTTGGCTTGAGTCCGTGGATGACCAGTATGATTTTATGGCGCTTTGCGACTGTCTTGAAGGTAAATGATGGCTTCACTCAGGTTCAAAATCATATCAGTCAGATGTTTATTATGCTTTTAGTTGGCTTGATTCAGTCCTTTGGTTTTATTGCAGTCCAATCGGAATTCACCGCCTCACCTTATCGTCAGCTAGCAACGATTTTGATTTTGCTTGCTGGTTCTTTCGTATTAATGTGGCTTGGAAATCTCAATAATGAGAAGGGCTTGGGTGGTTCATCAGCAATCATTGTGACGGGGATGGTACTCAGTTTTATCATGAGTATTACTGCTCTTGATACAGCGAAGTTCTCTCATCCGTTAGTCTTGGTGGGACTGTCTCTTATAGCTTTGTCTTTAGTTTGGTTGACTATCTACATTTACAAGGCGGAATACCGTATCCCAATCAGAAGGATTATGATTAATAGTGATTTGCTCAAATCGTCCTATATTCCAATTCGATTGACTCCTGCAGGAGGAATGCCTTTTATGTACGGAATGACCTTGATGACTCTGCCAGTTTTGCTTTTACAGGGGTTGATGGCTCTTTTTCCGCAACTAGAAGTGCTGAGAGGAGTTGAAAATCAGTTATCAATCGCATCATTAGCGGGGATTCTTTTGTATAATGTCATTCTCTTTTTACTCTCTTATGGGTTCGCATATTTTAACATGGATCCGACGGATGTGGCGGAAAACATGCAAAAGAACGGTGACTATATTGAAGGCGTTCGTCCAGGAAAAGCCACGCAGGTATTTTTGACAATAAAGCTAAATCGATTGGCCTTTATCGGTGCGATTTATACCTGTTTCATGGGTGGCTTGCCACTTCTTTTGACTTGGTACTTTAAAGCAGATACTGGTCTGGGCATGATGGTGAACAATATCTATATTATTACGACTTTGATGTTGACGATTGTTGAACAGGTTGATATTATTCAGTCTTGGAAAAAATATGACCATATCATTTAAAAGGAGAAATCATGTATTATTTTGTACCGTCTTGGTATAGTAAGGAGAGAAAGTGGAGCGCAGAGACACCTGTTTGGTATAGAACATTTGAACAAATGAGTTTTGATGATACTGTAAACCAGGTCAAAATGTTTGATCATGCTGATGAAAAGGCAGGCTTGATTTTATTGGGTTACCAGCCGCAACTACACTATTTTTTCCATAAGCATGGTCTGCATCGTGTATCCTATTGGTCTTTCTTTGATGATATTCAAAACATTGCTGTTTCCAACCAGGTAGCCATTCATTTCAAGGATTTGAACTGGCCAGAAGGCGTCCAATTTATTTATTCGCCATTTGCAGTCATTGCACAAAGTGATGCAGGAAAATTGGCTGAAATCCATTTTGCAGAGAATGGAAACTTACTCCATATTCAATTCTTTCAAGGTGACTTGTTTGATAAAAAGTACGTTTTTGATGATAGAGGTTTTTTGTCTAGTTTAATTTATTTCAGAGATAATCAGCCTTATTATCAAGACTATTTAAATACCAATGGAGTTTGGCAAGTCCGTGAATGGTTCGCAGAAAAAGATTATCTGTTAGAGATTAATCCCGTTTCTGATAAGCCTATGGCACATTCCTTCTATCAATCATGGGAAGCGTTGATGTTAGAAAGATTGGAAGTTTTCAAAAAAATGCATGTTAAAGAGAAGGATGTTCTAGTCATTACAGCTGACCAGCAGCATGCTTCTATGTTCTTGAATGTTTTTCCTCTTCATCATAAGATGTTCTCCTTCTTCGGTCAGCGGTTTGATATGGAAGATAAGGAATTGCTTTCGTCTATCCTACTCTTTTCTAAACATATTTTGGTTGATACGAGTTCAAAGGAAGAAGAAATCTTGCAATTTATCGCTTATCAAGGTTTAACAGATGTCTCTTTGCATAGAATTACTCCCTTTGATACCCGCTTGCGTCTGGGACAGAGTCAGCTCTTACGGGAGATCATTCTGTATTGCTTGGTCGATGGTGTAGAGGATATGCCTAAGCTTTTTCCAATCTTACTAGATATCATGGAGAAATATCCGACCATTCATTTGCACTTTGTGACCTATCAAAAGGATTACCCATTACAATACTTGGAAAATCAAATTGTTAGTCATATTTATGAAGCACGGGATGTCAATCGTTTTTTCACTGCTAAGTCATTGATGGGCGAAAACCAAATTGATGAAGGAGAAGATGATTTCGTTCTGAAATCGATTCAGTTTGGGTGTTTAACAAATGAAAATCAGATTATTCAGCAGCTGGATACTGCCCGTCTGGTCTTGGACTTGTCACCACAACCAGACCTCTATACGCAGATTGCGGCCATTAGTGCTGGGGTACCGCAGATTAACCGTGTTCAGACAGCTTATGTTGAACATAAGGAAAATGGTTGGGTGCTGAAGCATGCTGGAGATTTAGAAGCAGCCGTTCAGTATTTCTGTGATGGTCTGGCGAATTGGAATCGTTCCTTGGTTAAGTCTGTTGAGTTGATGACAGACTACACTGGTGGGAACTTGATAAAACAATGGAAGGAATTTTTTGAGAACTGATGGCAAAAGTTAGAATTGTACAAGTTGGAAAGCAAAATTGGGCGGATGCTGTCGAATTGCCTGCGGATGTCGAATGGTTTTTCACTGACCAGTCCTCGATAGAATTTCTTCTAGAAGATTGGCAAGTTCAAGGCTTGATCTGGGATGAGGCCAGTGAATTGCCAAAACCGAAGAAACCCTTTCAATTGGCTGCTTTGGTTGTTAGCGAATCTGTTTCTGAAGCAACTCTTGAGGTCTTTAAACAGTGGCTAGATCCCTACTCTATCTTTCTTGATCAAGGTGTAGAAATTACAGACCAGCAAGGAGATGGACTTGTTCGTTCCATGTGTCCACAGATGTTGCCTCAAATGGCCCAAGCGGGAGATAAAGCCTTGTTCTTGGTTAAGAATTTGTTTAATGGACAATATGGTGAGAAGTTGAAAGTGGCAGATATTGATATCCATCCTCAATTTACAGGAAGAATGGAATATGACGGGAATGTCGGTGTCGAGTTTGAAGGGGACTTTGGTCAAGATTTTACCCAACTCTTCACTTTCCGTTATAATATCATGGCGGCCGAGAAACTGATTGAGATTTGGCCTGAGTATGAAAAACAAGCGAATATCTCTCTTCGTTTAGAGATTTCGACTATTCGAAAAGGAAGTATCTCAGATGTCATGGATCGTCGATATCTTGAGGAGCAGGAATTTGCCGAGCCTGTTCAATTGCCGGACTTAGACGATGCAGGTTACTATACAATTTCATTCTATGTTAAGGGAAAAGGCAAGGTAAAATTCGGTCCTTGTCACTGGCGTTTCTCACGGAGCGGACTTGGACGCTTCATTTTAGGTGGAAAAAGGATGGTAGATAGTAGAAGGCAGGAAATTTTTTCCTATTTCTATCCAGGTGACTTGAAGCCACCACTGAATGTTTATTTCTCTGGTTATCGTTCTGCGGAAGGTTTTGAGGGCTTCTACATGATGAAAAATCTAGGTTGTCCTTTCCTGCTTTTGGCAGATCCAAGGCTTGAGGGAGGGTGCTTCTATTCTGGAACCAAAGAGTTAGAGGAGCAGATTGTAGAAAAAATTAGAACAACTTTGGATTACCTTGGTTTTTCTAAGCAAGATTTGATCTTATCAGGCTTGTCCATGGGGGCTTATGGAGGGCTTTATTATTCTGCTGTCTTGGAACCTCACGCTGTTATTGTAGGGAAACCTTTCACAGACTTAGGTGACGTAGTGACGAATTTAAAGTTGAGACGTCCAGATGAATTTGAGACGAGTATAGACATGCTCCGAAATGTTGTTGGTCATTCTTCTAAGGAATCGATTAAGGAATTTAACCTTCGTTTCTGGGAGAAGATTGCACTAGCTGATTTGAAAGATACACGCTATGCGATTGCTTATATGGAGCAAGATGACTATGATCCCTTAGCGACCATCCGCTTAATTGACTTTTTGGCGGAAGATGAGGTCCATATTTTCACAAAGGGGTATGAGGGGCGCCACAATGACAATAGTTTTTCTATTAACAAGTGGTTCTTGACCCAGTACAACCGTATATTGTCCCATGATTTTGGAAGGAGTTAGGTTTGGAAAATCAGTTGATAGATAGAATCTATTGGGGAGACATGACTAGTCATTCCAATTATCTTTACGGTTCAACAATCAAGTATTCAGGTTCTAGTGTCTTCTTTGAAAATTCCTATTTTGCTGCTGGAAAAGCGATCAAGACTTGGCGTTCTAAGACAAATTACCAATCCCAACGTGTGTCACCGAGTTTACCAATCCTAGTTCCGGGAGCACGTTATCGTGTGGAGAAGGATTTTAGTTCGGTTCCGGAGAATACTTGTTATTTACAAATACAATACTTCAATCGGCAAGAGGAAGTGATTGGAACGGATATTTTGAGGAATGATGATCATTCCTTTACCTATCCGAAAGATGCCTACACCTATATGATAAAGTTAGTGGGGGCGGGTTGTCATCAGCTGACCTTCCATTCTCTTGCACTTTATGGGGTAGAAAACAGTACTACCATTCATTTATCGGTGAAAAGCAAGCACCTGTATAAGACGAGCACTCTTCCCCCTGAACTTGATTTAGTAAGAAATATAATCCAAATTGTAGATGATGAAGGAGTTCAATGAAAACAATATCCACTTCAACAATTCTGAATGCGGTGAGGTTGGCAGCTATTAAGCGACAGATGAAGAAAATCAATCAGTTGCGATCTCGCTATGCAGAGATGACGGATATAGAATTGCAAGAACAAACAACTATTTTTAAACAACGTCTGTCAGACGGAGAGACCTTGAACGACTTAATGGTGGAAGCCTTTGCTGTATGTAGGGAGGCTTGTTTCCGTATTTTAGGGAAGTTTCCTTATGATGTTCAGGTAATGGGGGCCATTGCTCTTCATCAAGGCAGCATCGCTGAGATGAAGACTGGTGAGGGGAAGACTCTTACAGCGACTATGCCTTTGTACTTGAATGGATTGTCAGGAAAAGGAGCCATCCTTGTGACGACAAATGATTACTTAGCCAAGCGTGATGCAGAGGAGATGGGAGAGGTTTATCAATTCCTGGGGCTCTCTGTCGGTATTGGTGTTTTTGAGGAAGGCTACGATCCGAGCATCGAGGAAAAGCGTGCAGTTTATGCAGCGGACATTACCTATACAACTGGTTCTGGTTTAGGATTTGATTATTTGGCAGAAAACTTGGCTGCTTCCGTTCATCACAAGTTTATGCGTGACTTCAATTTTGTTATTGTGGATGAGGCAGATGCAGTCTTGTTGGATATTGCTCAGACGCCATTGATCATTTCAGGCACACCTCGTGTCCAGTCTAATTTATTTGATGCCTGCAATCAGTTTGTCTTAGGATTGAAAGAAACCGAAGAATTTTACTTTGACTTTGATAAGCGAGAAGTGTATTTGACGGAACAGGGGATGACTGAAGCTGAGCGTTATTTTGGTGTTGAGGACCTATATGATCGTCAGTCTTGGGAGTTAAATCGCCAGATTAACTTGGCACTACGAGCTCACTATATCTATCGCAAAGATTATGATTACATCGTTCATGATGATGAAGTCAAGCTCTTGGATAACCGTTCGGGACGTATTTTAGAAGGGACTCGTCTGCAGTCGGGTATCCATCAAGCTATTGAAGCGAAAGAAGGTGTGACCAAGACCACTGAAAATCGTGCGATGGGGTCTGTCACCTACCAAAGCTTGTTTAATATGTTTCCGACCCTATCAGGTATGACTGGTACAGGTCGTGATGCGGAAGATGAACTCATCCGTACTTACAAGGTTCCGGTTATTTCAATCCCTACCAATCTGCCTATTCAGCGAATTGACCATCCAGATAAGGTTTATGCTACCTTACCTGAAAAGATTGTGGCTACAATGGCCTTGGTCAAGGAATTACATGAACAAGGACGACCAATTTTGTTGATTTCAGGGTCGGTTGATGTAACGAAGATTTATTCACAATTGCTCTTGCAAGAAGGGATTGCCCACAACACTTTGACTGCTAATAATGTGGCGAAAGAAGCCTTGATTATCAAGGAAGCTGGTCGTTATGGTGCGGTGACTTGTGCAACTGTTTTGGCTGGTCGTGGTACGGATATTAAGTTAGGTGAGGGTGTAGCAGAATTAGGCGGTCTAGCTGTTATTGGTACAGAACGGATGGCCAATAGCCGAATGGATGGTCAGCTAAGAGGTCGTGCAGGTCGACAAGGTGAGCCAGGGATGTCTCAATTTTTTGTTTCCCTAGAAGATGAATTGTTGGTCAATTTTGGACCAGAGTGGGCTAAACGCTTTTTGCGCAAGCACAATAATCCTGAGAGAAGAGGCTATGGTAAGCCTTTGCGAAGCGGACGTTTCCGTAATATGATTAAAACAGCCCAGACTCGTTCAGAGGATGTGGCTATTCAATCGCGTCATTCGACAGTTCAGTTTGATGAGAGTATGCGTGTTCAGCGGAATATGATTTATGATTTGCGTAATCGCCTGATGCAGGAAGGTGGCGGTTATGAAGAGAAGATTCGTAAGATTTTTGAAAAGGTTGTGAAACGGTTTATCGCAGAGACGCCAGATTGTACAACCCATCAAGTTCGACGGTTTATTTTAGATAACATTACCTATTCTTTCAAATCCTTTCCTTCTAATTTCAATGTTCATGACCATAAGCAAGTGAGTCGTTTCTTACTCAATCTCGTTGACAAAGAACTACAGGTCAAGAAGGATATTTTTGATAATGAGGAAGAATTGTCGGAGTTTTACCGTATTTCTATTTTGAAGGCGATTGATGAATGTTGGGTTGAAGAGGTAGATAGTTTACAACAGTTGAAAGGGATTGTTCATTCTCGAGCCCTTGCTCAGCGCAATAACATGTATGAGTATTATAAGGAAGCCTTGAATGCCTATGGCAATATGACCAAGGAGGTTCAGGAGCAGATCGTAAGAAATATTCTTTTGAGTAGTATTGAAACCATGCCAAATGGCAAACGATCTGTTTATTATGTGTAAAAGGATGTAATATGACGATTTATAATATAAACAAGGGTATCGGCTGGGCAAGTAGTGGCGTTGAATACGCCCAAGCCTATCATGCCAGTATCTTCCGTAAGTTAGGGATAGACGCTAAGTTTATTTTTACGGATATGTTTCAAAATGAAAACCTTGCCCATTTCACTGAGAATATCGGATTTGAAGATAGTGAAGTAATTTGGTTATATAGTTTTTTCACAGACTTGAAAACTGCACCGACGACATACAGTCTGGAGGAGTTTCAAAAAACCTTAGTACCAGGTGCTCAATTGGAAACAAAATCGGATACGGCCATCCGCTATGCTTATCCAAACAATGCTGGTCATGTGGTTGCTTTCTTTAAGAAAGACTCGCAGTCGGTAGTGCAACGCGTTGAGTATTTAAGCCAAGGAAAATTACTTCGTAAAGATTATTATAGCTACACGCGGATGTTTTCTGAGTACTATGCACCAAATCAATCCAGTCCAAAACTCTATCGACGGGTATTTTATAACGAAGATGGCAGTTTTGCCTACGAGGAAAATTGTTCAGATGATAAGAGTCTCTTTCGTTTTCCTGATGCACTCTTGTACTCGAAGGAAGAACTCATTGAACGGATGCTTAAAGAGCTAAACTTGACTGGTCAAGACCTTATCCTAGTGGACCGCGCTACTGGAATTGGTCAAGCAGTTCTGAGACATCGAGGTGCAGCAAAAGTAGCTGTCGTAGTCCATGCAGAGCATTACAGTGATAGCTTGATTACTGAGGATACTATCCTTTGGAACAATTTCTATGACTATCAATTTACGAATGGAAGAGTGGTTGATGCCTTTATTACCTCAACAGATGCTCAAACCAGGGTTTTAGAAGAACAGTTTGAAAAATACCAAGGCTATGTTCCGAAAGTTGTAACGCTACCAGTCGGTAGTTTGGACAGTCTTCAATACCCTGCTGGTCAGAGAAAGCCTTTCTCTATGCTGACCTGTTCGCGTTTGGCGCCTGAAAAGCATATTGATTGGTTAGTAAAAGGAGTGCTTCTTGCTCGTGAAAGTCTGCCTGAATTGGAGTTTGATATTTACGGGGAAGGCGGTCAACGCTCGCTTCTTCAAAAAATGATTGATGAACATAGGGCTAACGATTTTATTCGTTTAAAGGGCCATCAAGATTTGACAAATATCTACAAAGACTACCAAGTTTACCTTTCGGCTTCTACAAGTGAAGGATTTGGTCTGACTTTGATGGAGGCGATTGGCTCTGGATTGGCTATGATTGGTTTGGATGTCCCTTATGGAAACCAGACCTTTATTGAGGATGGTAAGAACGGCTACCGCTTCACTCGTTCTCAACCAGATGATGGGGATTCTTACGCGAAGGTATTTGCTGAAAAGATTCTTGCCTTTTATCAGTCGGCTGATAAGGAAGAGTTTTATCAAGCCTCTTACAAACGAGCAGAGGACTTTTTGACGGTACGACTGGAAGAAAAGTGGTTGGATTTTATCAAGGAGGTTAGTCAGTGATATATATCTTTGATAGATATGATACGAATGCAAAAGATTTGCATCATTCATTAAAAGTGTCAGGTATAGACCATCCAGCGATTGTTGTTCAGGATGATGGTTTTTTACCTGAGGGGGTCATGTCGGCCTACTCCTATTTTTGTGGCTATTACGACGGATCAGGTAGTCCCTTGTATTTTAACCAAGTTCCTGTTCAAAACTTTTGGGAAATTACTGGAAACAGTAAGGAAGCGGAAATTTGGGATTACGATGTATTAAGAGGGAAAATCTATTATATCGAGCCCGGTTACAAACGGTTGGTGAAAGCAGTCGATTGGTATGATCGGAATGGGAAGGTTCGTTTTACTGATCATTATAACCGTTACGGTATTCTATTCTCTCGAACTGCTTTCGATGAGCAGCAGATTGCTAATACCCGCTCTTACTATAACAGAGACGGTCAAGAAGTTATTGTAGAAAATCTTTTGACAAATTCCATTCTCTTAAATTGGCAGAATGGTACACATATTTTCACAGACAAACCATCTTTTTTCAGATATTTTATTGAACTGTCAGGTTTGTCAACGGAGAAGGTTATCTACAACTCACTCTCTTATCCGTTCTTTATTACCTATTCTCTGTCAGGTCCAGGAGAAGATATTTTGTTTTGGCAGGAAAAAATTTACGATGCCATTCCAGGTAATATGCTAGTGGCCTTGGGGAAACAGTCTAGAAAACAGCGCATTATAGTGCAAGATAAGGCTACCTATTCTCAAATGTTGCCTTTATTGCCAGAAGAACATCGGTCAGTCGTTTCTTATCTGGGAATGATTTACCCAGAAAGAAGACAAAATAAGGCCGGAAAAGATATTCTGATTGTGACTAATTCGGATCAGATTCAACATTTTGATGAATTATTAGCCTTCTTACCAGATTATCATTTTCATGTTGCAGCTTTGACAGAAATGTCTTCGCGCTTGATGGATTACGGAAGTCGTCAGCAAGTAACCCTTTATCCTAATGTTCGCCCAATGGTTTTGGAAGACTTGCTCCAGAAATGTGATATTTATCTAGATGTTAACCATGGTAGTGAAGTGGAAGGAATTGTTCGGAAGGCCTTTGAGTACAATCATGCAATTTTTGCCTTTGAGAATACAGCGCACAATCGTCAACTGACATTACCGGAAAATATTGTCCTGTTCAGCCAATTCAAGCGTATGGTGGAAGCTATCAAAGAATTTAGCAAGTCTCCGGAAGCCTTTATTGAGCGTCAGCGTAATGGATTGGGGCAAGAGACTCCTGTCGCTTATAGAAAAGCATTGTTGGAGGAATAACAGAAATGGCAAAAGAGAATCAATTACTCAAGAATGACATTGATGAGCGTATCCAAAGAGCGCGTTACGTGGAACCTACGAAGGAGAAGAAACGAAAACCTATTCTTTATATTCTCTTGATTTTGGTAATGACACTGGCAGTTCTATTTTCACTGTTGAGTCAACTGAGCGTACTTTTCTAGGTAGGCTCTAATAGAAAGTGGTGTGATTGATGCGAGAAGATATAAAATTAAACGACCGAGCGGCTGCTCTATCAGACCAGCTGGTTCAAGTGCTTGAAACCATTTATGATCCAGAGATTGAGCTGGATATTTATAATCTGGGTCTGGTCTATGAGATTGATGTGGATGAAGCTGGTTTTTGTAAGGTCATCATGACCTTTACAGATGCAGGCTGTTCTTGCGCGGATACCATGCCAGGAGAGTTGGTTGCAGCCTTGAAAACCATTGAGGGCATTGAGGATGCCCAGGTCGAAATCGTCTGGTCTCCTGCTTGGAAAATGACCCGGATCAGCCGTCTTGGACGCATTACGCTAGGTATCAGTCCAAAATAAAAAGAAAATGAGTTGCATGGAGCAACTCATTTTTTATATGTCTTATCGTACTGCCTATCCAATTCTTCCATGGTTTCATAGATAGGTTTCGGAATCATGACAACTTGAGGGGTTAGGTCTACCATACCATAGCTTGGGTCGATGCATTCTTCCCAGTATTCCAAGTGCTTTTTATCGATGTAGGATTCAGAATTTTCTACCTCAATACCTCCGTCAGCTTGAACGGAGTACCAATAGAGGTATTCGCGTCCGTCCAATACTTCACGGAAGATGGTTTCGACATACATTTTTTCTCCCTCTAAGATGAGAAGGGTGTCTGCCATGTGTTCGTTGAGGAAGCTCATCCATTCATCAACTTGAGTGGTTTTCCCTTCTTTAACACGAAAGCGGGAGAGTTTGACAGTTAGTTTCATTTTTGTCTCCTTTTGGAAAACCCTGCCGCGAGGACAGGGTCATTGAGTTCCTTATTTTTTGCCAGTACGTTCTGGTCTCCAGAAGTCGGTAACGGCTCCTTTTGAGGCAGACGATACGATGTGGGCATATTTTCCGAGAACACCACGAGAGTAGAGTGGTGGGATAACAGTTTCTGCTTTTCGGCGTTCGATTTCTTCTTCAGAAACTTCCATGGTCAATTCCTTGGTATCTTGGTCGACGATAACCGTATCACCATCACGGAGATAGGCGATTGGACCGCCGTCTTGAGCTTCAGGTGCGATGTGTCCTACGACCAAGCCATAGGTACCACCGGAGAAGCGGCCGTCTGTTAGAAGGGCAACCGATTCGCCCTGTCCCTTACCGACTAAGATGGACGAAAGGGAGAGCATTTCAGGCATACCAGGTCCACCTTTTGGTCCAACGTAGCGGACAACGACAACATCGCCATCAACGATTTCGTCAGCCAAAACTGCTTCAACAGCAGCCTCTTCTGAATCGAAGACACGGGCTGGTCCAACGTGGCGACGGACTTTTACACCTGAAACCTTGGCAACTGAGCCTTCAGGTGCGAGATTGCCATGGAGAACGATCAGTGGACCGTCAGCTCGTTTTGGATTTTCAAGTGGCATGATGACATCCTGACCTGGTGTCAAATCTGGTGCATCGGCCAAGTTTTCAGCGACCGTTTTACCTGTACAGGTCATACAGTCACCATGTAGGAATCCGTTTTGGTAGAGATATTTCATGACAGCTTGGACCCCGCCGACATTGTAGAGGTCTTGGAAGACATAGCGGCCAGACGGTTTCAGGTCAGCAAGGTGAGGAACTTTTTCCTGGAAGGTGTTGAAGTCGTCCAGGGTCAATTCTACATTGGCAGCATGAGCCATGGCCAGCAAATGCAGGGTTGCATTGGTGGAGCCACCAAGCGCCATGACAACGGTAATGGCATTTTCAAAGGCCTTACGGGTCATGATGTCAGACGGTTTCAGACCGAGTTCCAACATACGAACGACTGCACGACCAGCTTCTTCGATGTCGGCCTTTTTCTCTGCTGACTCAGCTGGGTGTGATGAGGAGCCTGGCAAACTCATGCCGAGGGCTTCGATAGCAGAGGCCATAGTGTTGGCAGTGTACATACCGCCACAACCACCAGGACCAGGGCAGGCATTACACTCCAAGCGTCGGACTTCTTCAGCAGTCATATCACCGTGATTCCATTTACCAATCCCTTCAAAGACCGATACCAAGTCAATGTCTTTTCCATCCAAATTACCAGGGGCAATGGTGCCACCGTAGGCAAAGATAGCAGGAATGTCCATATTGGCAATGGCAATCATCGAACCGGGCATGTTTTTATCGCAGCCACCGATAGCGACAAAGGCATCTACGTTATGCCCTCCCATAGCTGCCTCGATAGAATCAGCAATGATATCACGAGAAGTCAGTGAGAAGCGCATGCCAGGAGTTCCCATGGCAATACCATCCGCAACTGTAATGGTGCCGTATTGGACTGGCCAAGCACCAGCAGATTTGACACCTTCCTTGGCTAATTTTCCAAAGTCGTGAAGGTGGATGTTACAAGGAGTATTTTCAGCCCAAGTGGAAATCACTCCGACAATGGGTGCTTCAAAGTTTTCATCCTGCATACCAGTAGCACGGAGCATGGCACGGTTAGGTGATTTGACCATCGAATCGTAGACAGAACTACGGTGACGGAGGTTTTTTAGTGTATCTTTTTCGGTCATTTCTCTTCTCCCTATCCTTTTGAAAGTTATTTTATTTATTATACCATAGTTCTGAGGGAAATGAAAAAGGATTAGTTAAATAATGTGAAATTTCTGAATTTTGCAAAAATAATTTAAGGCAGCCCTGGATTGTCCAAAGGCTGCTCTGATTTTGTTCTTGTTACTGAGCGCTTGCTCGGCCCTGTGTTTTCTTGTTTCCAGTAAAGAGGAGGCTTATCAAGGCAAGAATTAGGAAACCTGCACCGACAAACCAATAGGGTTGGTCCAAGGTGGTCGAACGACCGGACAGGTTAATAATACCTCGGAGCAGGAAGCCTGCTGTGATGGTTGCCACACCTGAATTCCAGAGATTGAAGGTCAGACGTGATAGGTTTGGCTTGATAGTGAGCAAGCCAAGGAGTAGCCCACCACCAATCAGGGTCACGCAGAACATGTAGTGCATGAAGACTGATACTTCGCCATAACTTAAACTTTCATAGATACGACTGAAGATGAAGAGGAAGGCTGTTGTAGCTAAGTAGGTGATGAAGGTGCGTGCAGTACGCCCTGATGTTTGATTAGTAACCGATGTAGACAATGTCACTCACCGCCCTTTCTGAGATAGTATTTCCGTTTGTTGTTGGATTGTTAATAACTTGACCGTTGAAGTAAAGAGTAGATGAACCGCCACCGTCAAGGTTATAGGCTGTTTGTGCACCATACTGTTTCATGACTTCAGCCATTTGGTAGAGTGAGAGTCCCTCACTTTCTGATGTACGTCCATCTGCGACGACGATAATGTAGTGGTTTTCGTCAATGATACCGATAGCAGAGCGTGGGTTTGATGCCATGGCACGTCCAACCTCTGTAGATGTATCGACAACAATCTCACCATTTTCGACCAAGGTTGGTCCGAAGGCTAAGAGGTTGACAACACCTTGGTCAATCAATTCTTGAGCAGTTACTTCGTTTTCATAAATGACCTTGAAGGAACCGTCTGCGTAGATAGCCAAGTCACCATAGGAAGCATTGTCACGGACTGTGTCACGGTAGAGAACGCCATTCTTAATAACATAACCAGTTGAATTGGCTCCGTAGTAATCACCATTAACCGCTAGAATGGCATTGTTTGCAGCAGCCGTTTCAGAAGTTTTGGCTGTTACGTTTGTACCATAAGTGTTTTGGGCTAAGGCTGTTTTTAAATACTCTGGCGAGCTAACTTGGATATCTGCTACATAGACAGTGGTATTGTTGGTTGTGATGGTTTCTAAGTTGATTTGGATATTGTCATCCCTATAGTTGGTATCTGTAGTAGACACATTGGTTGCTGTTGAAGCAGCGTTGGATGATGAGGCAGTTGTGTCGGTAGTATCTTGACTGCTTGATGTGGTCGTACTACTTGCAGCGACGGTGGAAATCGCTTCGGAAATGACAAAGGTTTTTAACATAGAATAGGAAAATCCGCTGGTTAAGAGCATTCCGAAGATTGAGGCATAGGCAAAGGGTTTTTTAAGCAATTTCATGGGAAAATGATTTCCTTTCTTTAAAGATGATGTTTTTTTGAATAAACCAAGAAGCTAGGAAGAGGAAGAGACCAACGGCAAGTTTGACAAGGTAGATGTTTAGACCGAGGACTTGGTGGAAGAGATAAAGCAGAGTTGTGTCAGATAGGAAGAGGATGAGGGCCAGGGTGAAGTAGCCAGCACCTGTCCGAGTGACGCTTTCTTTATTCTTAAAGACTAATTTCTTGTTAAGGGCGAAGTTACAGCTAGCACTGCAAATGCGGGCAAGGGTATTTGCGACCAATAAGCGTACCGCAGTCGGTAAGCCAGTGAGGAGTAACAAGGCTAGGGCATAGACACCGTAGTCAACTAGGAAGCCGCCAAATGATGCCAGGGCAAACTTAAAGAGATTCTTATAAATCAGTAATCCGTCTTTGATGGGACGAAAGTGTGAACTGGCATTGTCATCGATATAGATGGTTTGGATGGGTACTTCCGTGATTTTAAAACGTTGACTGGCCTGGGTCAGCATGTTCATCTCGTATTCATAGCGGTCGCCCTCGATTTCTAGCATAAAGGGAATCAAATCGGTATGGAAACCACGCAAGCCCGTTTGTGTGTCGGATACATTGACACCAATTTGTAGTCTGAACAATACTCTGGTCAGTTTGTTTCCGAAGCGGCTGCGGAGAGGGATGTCCTTGGTAAATTGACGGACACCAAGGATGAGGCGACTTGGCAGATTCATGGCTGCGCGTGCGACCCGGTCAATATCAATGACAGCGTGTTGGCCATCCGCATCAGCTGTAACGATGACACCTGGCTTTCTCAAATCTTGGATAAAGCTAAAGGCTGTTCGCAAGGCTTGACCCTTTCCTCTGTTGACATCGTGGTGGAGAACGATGGCATAAGTCTTGGCGATTTCAAGAATGTCTTTGGCTTGACCTGTACTGCCATCATCTACAACAATGACCTGGCAATTTAGTCTACTTTTCATAACTTCTAAAAGTTGGATTAATTTTTCATCTGGCTGGTAGGCCGGTATCACTACATAATACATATCATAAACCTCGTATGTTTTTCTTGATGAGTCTACTATACGGGCCTTTCCTAAAAGCAAGCTAAAACTAGACAGGGCTTGCGATTTGCTTAAGTTTGCTTTAAGAATTTTTTTGGAAATGTTTAAGAAACCGAACAAATGTAGGAATTTTCAGAAAATTTCTTGACATTCTATCATCGTGTGTTATTATAGTAGATAACATATTTGCAGAGAGGAGGAATATTCGTGCAGGAAATCCAATTAGACCAACCACGTTCGGGGTCTTATCTTATTTTAGACACCTTGCATCAACTGGGAGTTGACCTTGTTTTTGGTTATCCAGGTGGTGCAGTCCTGCCGTTATACGATGCTATCTATCAGTATGAGGGGATTCAGCATATTTTGGCCCGGCATGAGCAAGGGGCAGTCCACGAGGCAGAAGGCTATGCCAAATCATCAGGAAAGGTGGGCGTAGCCATTGTGACCTCAGGTCCAGGAGCAACCAATGCTATTACAGGTATTGCGGATGCCATGGGAGATAGTGTGCCCTTGTTGGTCTTTACAGGTCAAGTAGCCACACGGGGTATCGGTAAAGATGCCTTCCAAGAGGCCGATGTCTTGGGCATGACCATGCCCATTACCAAATACAATTATCAGATTCGGGATACAGCAGATATTCCTCGTGTCATTACAGAGGCTCTGCACATTGCGACGACAGGTCGGCCAGGTCCAGTTGTTATCGACGTTCCTAAGGATATTCAAGAGAGAATCGTTGATGTTTACCACGAGCCAACAGTTCAACTGCCAAGTTATCAACCGACTGTTGAGCCAAATGGCTTGCAGGTCAAGAAAATCTTGAAACAACTCAGCCAAGCCAAACAACCAGTTATCCTAGCTGGTGGTGGCGTTAACTATGCGGATGCCAATCAAGAACTGATTGCCTTTGCAGAACGTTATCGTATTCCTGTAGTTTCAACTCTGCTTGGTCTTGGAGCCATGCCGATTGAGCATGAATTGGCGCTGGGTATGGGAGGCATGCATGGTTCCTATGCTGCCAATATGGCTATGAACGATGCGGACTATATTATCAACATTGGTGCTCGTTTTGACGACCGATTGACAGGTAATCCCTTGACCTATGCACCCAATGCAACAGTTGCCCATGTCGACATTGACCCTGCAGAAATTGGCAAGGTAGTGAAGACAGCCATTCCGGTCGTAGGCGATGCCAAAGCAACCTTAGAAGTCCTGTTAAATCTTGAAACAGTAGATACGGACTATGCCGAATGGACAGCGCATGTCTTGGACAACAAACGCCGGGCGCCATTCTGGTACGAAGAAGACGATACGGTTATCAAACCGCAAGAGGCTATTGAGTTGATTGGTCAGCTAACCAAGGGAGATGCCATTGTGGTCACAGATGTCGGTCAACACCAGATGTGGGCAGCCCAGTTCTATCCATACAAACACGCACGTCAGTTGGTGACATCAGGGGGCATGGGGACCATGGGCTTCGGTATTCCTGCAGCCATCGGAGCCAAGTTAGCTAATCCAGATAGAGAGGTCGTTGTATTTGTTGGAGATGGCGGCTTCCAAATGACCAATCAAGAATTAGCTATTTTGAATGGATATGGTGTGCCGATTAAGGTGGTCTTAATCAATAACCACTCACTTGGTATGGTCCGGCAATGGCAGGAATCCTTTTATGACAAGCGCCGTAGTCAGTCCGTCTTTGATGCTGAGCCGAATTTCCAGCTTCTAGCAGAAGCCTACGGCATTGCTCATTACAGTTTTGACAATCCAGCAACCCTTTCTGAAGATATGAAAGTCATTTTGGAAGATAGACCGATGTTGATTGAAGTGCATATTTCCAAAACAGAGCACGTTCAACCCATGGTGCCCGCTGGTAAGAGCAATGCAGAGATGTTGGGGGTGAAGTTCAATGCGTAGAATGTTAACAGCAAAATTACGGAATTCATCCGGCGTCCTCAACCGCTTTACAGGTGTCCTATCTCGTCGGCAAATCAACATTGAATCCATCTCTGTCGGTCCGACAGAAGTGGACGGTATTTCCCGTGTTACCGTGATTGTTGACGTAGTTAGCCAGGATGAACTAGAGCAAATCATCAAACAGCTCAATCGCTTGATTGATGTGGTCCGTGTCCGTGATTTAACGGATATTCCCCATTTGGAGCGGGAAGTAATCTTGGTCAAAATCGTTGCACCACCAGCTAAGCGAGCAGAAATTTTGGCCATTATTCAACCTTTCCGCGCTAGCGTGGTCGATGTAGCCCCTCATTCCATTACCATTCAAATGACAGGTGATGGAGATAAGATTGATGCTCTCCTGCGTGTCATTCAGCCTTATGGCATTAAAAACATTGCGAGGACGGGGGCAACTGGCTTTAGCAGAGACTAATGCTCTTCGAAAATAAACACTATACTGTGTTGACTTGGCTTGATGAACTTTAGTTCTATATTCGCCTTCGTCGCCTAGTCTAACCTTCATTTTCTTTGAGCATCCAACCTTATAAATAAAAAATAGAAAAGAGAATTTTATGGCAGTAGCAATGCAATATGAAAAAGATGTAACAGTAGCAGCACTTGATGGTAAGCGTATCGCCGTTATCGGTTATGGTTCGCAGGGCCATGCCCATGCCCAAAACTTGCGTGATACAGGACACGATGTTATCATCGGTGTGCGTGCAGGTAAATCATTTGACAAGGCAAAAGAAGACGGTTTTGACACCTTTGAAGTAGCAGAAGCAGCCAAACAAGCGGATGTTATCATGATTTTGGCTCCAGACGAAATCCAAGCAGACCTTTACAATGAAGAAATTGCTCCAAACTTGGAAGCTGGCAATGCCCTTGGTTTTGCCCATGGTTTCAATGTTCACTTTAAATTTATCAAGGTGCCAGCAGATGTGGATGTTTTCATGTGTGCGCCAAAAGGACCAGGTCACTTGGTTCGTCGTACCTTCGAAGAAGGTTTTGGTGTGCCAGCCCTTTACGCAGTTTACCAAGATGCAACTGGTAATGCTAAGCACATCGCAATGGACTGGGCAAAAGGCGTTGGTTCGGCTCGTGTAGGTCTTTTGGAAACAACTTTCAAAGAAGAAACAGAAGAAGACTTGTTTGGTGAGCAAGCAGTTCTCTGCGGTGGCTTGACAGCTCTTATGCAAGCAGGTTTTGAAGTCTTGACAGAAGCGGGTTATGCACCAGAATTGGCTTACTTCGAAGTGCTTCACGAAATGAAGCTCATTGTTGACCTTGTTTACGAGGGTGGCTTCAAGAAAATGCGTCAATCTATCTCAAATACTGCTGAATTTGGTGACTATGTCTCAGGTCCACGCGTGATTACAGACCAAGTCAAAGAAAATATGAAAGCAGTCCTTGCAGATATTCAATCTGGTAAATTTGCAAACGACTTCGTCAACGACTACAAAGCAGGTCGTCCACGTATGGAAGCCTACCGCAAAGAAGCAGAAGGACTTGAAATCGAAAAAGTCGGAGCAGAACTCCGCAAAGCAATGCCATTCGTCAGCCGCAACGACGACGATTCATTTAAGATTTATAACTAAAACAGTCCAGTGGACTGTTTTAGCCCTCGCCCAGAAATTGAAGAGCGCGGCATAGCCTAGGGATAGGCTATTCTAGCCCGAGCTTAAAAATTGGGAAGCGAGGTAGTCCGGTGGACTGTTTTAGCCCGAGCCTAGAAACTAGAAAGCGAGGCAGGCCTGCGAATAGGCTATTCTAGCCCTCGCCCGAAAACAAGAGAGCGAGGTAGTTTAGGTGGACTATTTTAACCCGAGCTTGACAACAAGAGAGCGAGGTAAGGTCTACGGATAGGCTATTCTAGCCCGAGCTTAAAAATTGGGAAGCGAGGTAGTCCGGTGGACTATTTTAACCCGAGCTTGACAACAAGAGAGCGAGGTAAGGTCTACGGATAGGCTATTCTAGCCCGAGCTTAAAAATTGGGAAGCGAGGTAGTCCGGTGGACTGTTTTAGCCCTCGCTCGAAAACAAGAGAGCGAGGTAGTTTAGGTGGACTATTTTAACCCGAGCTTGACAACAAGAGAGCGAGGCAGGCCTACGGATAGGCTATTCTAGCCCGAGCTTAAAAATTGGAAAGCGAGTTTTAGTTAATGGCTAGGAATTCAAGTCTTTCGATTATTTCCTTGCTATTTCTAACATGATTTGTTAGAAGTGCAAGGAAGCAAGTCATGAAATCCCCAGAATGATAGGAATAAAAGAGCTGGTTGAGCCAGCTCTTTTACCCATTATTGCTTCTTATTATAGAAAGTGGGGGCTTGAACATTGTATGTCAAACGCTTGCGCAATAATATTTTAAATATGCGCATAAATGTTAGTGTTTTTTTAAAAATATTGATACAATAGGATATAGAAAGAAATTAGTGCAAATATGATTACAGCAAAAAACATAGAACAGGCTTATGAAGTTCTGAAAGGAGTGGTTGTCCGGACTCCTTTGGATTACAGTCGTTACTTGTCAGAGAAGTATGGAGCCACCATCTATATCAAACGTGAGAATGAGCAGCGCGTTCGCTCTTTTAAAATTCGAGGTGCCTACTATGCGATATCGCAATTATCCGATGAAGAAAAGGCGCTAGGTGTAGTCTGTGCCTCAGCCGGAAACCATGCCCAAGGGGTGGCCTATACCTGTCAAGAAATGCAGATTCCAGCGACGATTTTTATGCCCATTACAACTCCTCAACAAAAGATCGGACAGGTTCGATTCTTTGGTGGTGACTATGTAGACATTCGTCTAGTGGGGGATACCTTTGACGAATCAGCTCAAGCTGCACAGGAATATACCAAAGAAACTGGTAAGACCTTTATCGATCCCTTTGATGATGACGATGTTCAGGCAGGTCAAGGGACAGTTGCTTATGAAATCCTAGAAGAAGCCCAAGAGCAGACGATCAGCTTTGATCAAATCCTCGTACCTGTAGGTGGAGGTGGTTTGATTGCAGGGGTGTCCGCCTACCTAAAAGAACACGCACCAGAAATCAAGATTATCGGTGTTGAAGCAAATGGGGCTCGTTCCATGAAGGCTGCATTTGATAAGGGTCGCCCTATTAAGTTAGCAAGCATTGATAAGTTTGCGGATGGGATTGCAGTTCAAAAGGTTGGAGCCACAACCTATGCTGTAGCCCGTAAGCATGTCGATAAGCTGATTGGAGTAGATGAGGGATGGATTTCAGGGACTATTTTAGATCTCTATTCCAAGCTTGGGATTGTGGCTGAACCCGCTGGTGCAGCAACTGTAGCAGCTTTAGAGGTCATAAAAGACAAGATTAAGGGGCAAACCATTTGCTGTATCATTTCAGGTGGTAATAATGATATCAACCGCATGCCAGAAATGGAAGAACGTGCCCTCATTTATGAAGGAATTAAACATTACTTCGTTGTGAACTTTCCGCAACGTCCAGGTGCCCTGCGTGAATTTGTAAATGATATTTTAGGACCAAATGATGATATTACCCGCTTTGAATATATCAAACGTGCCAATAAGGGAACGGGTCCGGTCTTGATAGGGATTGCCTTGGGCAATAAGGAGGATTACGCACAGTTCCTATCGCGTTTGGAGGATTTTGATCCCCAATATATCAATCTTCATGAAAATGACTCACTTTATAAAATGCTTGTTTAGGAGGTAAATATGGAAGCTGGTTTTTTGATGTTTCTCATTAGTTTCTTATTTTTGGTCTTGCTTGTCTTGATTTTAGTGGTTTCAGGGCTATATGTGGTCAAGCAACAGACGGTTGCCATCGTGGAGCGGTTTGGGAAGTACCAAAAGACTTCTACCTCTGGTATTAACTTTAAAATCCCCTTTGGGGTAGATGTGATTGCGGCACGTATCCAATTACGGATGTTGCAGAGTGAGATTGTGGTAGAAACCAAGACCCAGGACAATGTCTTTGTGACCATGAATGTCGCCACTCAGTATCGTGTCAATGAAAATAATGTAACGGATGCCTATTACAAGCTCATGCATCCAGAGGCTCAGATCAAATCCTATATTGAAGATGCCTTGCGGTCATCCGTTCCGAAATTGACCTTGGATGAACTCTTCGAGAAGAAAGATGAAATCGCCCTTGAAGTACAAAAGCAGGTGGCGGAAGAGATGTCGACCTACGGTTATGTCATTGTTAAAACCTTGATTACTAAGGTTGAGCCAGATGCCGAGGTCAAGCAATCAATGAATGAAATCAACGCAGCTCAGCGGAAACGGGTTGCGGCCCAAGAATTGGCAGAAGCCGATAAGATTAAAATAGTCACTGCTGCTGAAGCAGAAGCTGAAAAAGACCGCCTACATGGTGTGGGGATTGCCCAACAAAGGAAGGCAATTGTAGACGGACTAGCAGACTCTATTCGTGAATTGAAAGAGTCTAACATCAGCATGACGGAAGAGCAGATTATGTCTATCTTGTTGACCAACCAATACTTGGATACATTAAACAATTTTGCACAAGGAGGTAATCAAACAATCTTTTTACCAGCTAATGCTGGCGGAGTGGAGGATGTACGTACACAAATATTGTCTGCTCTCCAGGTTAAAAATTGAGTAAAATCCGAACATTTTACTTGACAATTCAAGGCAATTTGTATTATACTAAATTGCACGAATAATTTGGAAAGGGGTTCCTAATGACTAGTTACGAAAAAGTTGCTGCTGTTGTCGGCTGGGTACGCGAGAAAAAAATCACTGGCTACCGTATCAGCAAAGAAACAAATGCTCGTGAAATGTCAGTTATCGCTCTTGCACAAGGTCGCGCTAAGATTGACAACATTTCATTTGCGACTGCCTTGGGGTTGATTGACTTTTACGACAAAAACCACAAGAAATTTGAAAACTAATCTAAATCTTAGTATTTAGACGATTTGATGAGAAGACGGCTGGTCTTCTCTTTTTTCTTGCAAAAAAACTTACCAGCCTAGAAGACTGGTAAGTATGGAATGGAACATAGAATGAAAGATTATCCAAGGAAACGTTGTAGGAATTCGCGGGTCCGCTCTTCTTGTGGATTTTCAAAGATTTGTTGTGGAGTGCCTTCTTCAGCGATGACGCCCTTGTCCATAAAGATGACGCGATCTGAAACATCGCGGGCAAATTCCATTTCATGCGTAACGATGATCATAGTCAAGCCAGACTTGGCAAGATCTTGCATGGTTTTGAGCACCTCTCCGACCATTTCAGGGTCAAGGGCTGAAGTTGGCTCGTCAAAGAGAATGACTTCTGGATCAACAGACAAGGCGCGGGCAATGGCGACCCGTTGTTTTTGTCCGCCAGATAGTTGGCTAGGTTTGGCTTGCCAGTATTGCTCAGTCATACCGACCTTGTTGAGGTTCTCTTTGGCAATCTTTTCGGCTTCTGCACGGTCGCGTTTCAAGACAGTCGTTTGTGCCACGACAGCATTTTCTAAGACGTTGAGGTTGTTAAAGAGGTTGAAGGATTGGAAAACCATACCCAATTTTTCACGATAGGTGGTCAAGTCATAGCCTTTGGCCAAAACATCTTGGCCATGGTAGAGGATTTGTCCTTCACTTGGTGTTTCCAAAAGGTTGATAGAGCGGAGGAAGGTTGATTTTCCAGAACCTGATGAACCGATAATGGAGATGACTTCCCCTTTTTCCACTGTCACAGAAATGTCCTTGAGGACCTGGTTTTGTCCATAGGATTTTTTTAGGTTTTTAATTTCAAGAATTACATTATTAGTCATGAGGCACCTCGATTTGCATTTGGTTGGCACCAGTTGTATAGGTGTCTGTGTCAAAGCGTTTTTCAACTGCGCGCAAGATGCGGGTCACAGTGAAGGTCAAGATAAAGTAAATGATGGCAATGACGGTAAAGGTTTGGAAGTACTGGTAGGTTTGTGTCGCTACAGTATTTCCTGAGAAGTATAATTCTACAACGGAGATAACGTTCAATACAGATGTGTCCTTGATGTTGATGACAAACTCGTTACCAGTTGCTGGCAAGATATTGCGGATAACCTGCGGAAGAACAATCTTGCGCATGGTTTGGTTGTGGGTAAAGCCAAGAGCTGTTGCGGCTTCAAATTGTCCCTTATCAACGGCGAAGATACCACCGCGGACAATTTCACTCATGTAGGCACCGGTATTGATGGATACGATGAAGATGGCAGCCAGAGTGCGGTCAAGGTTAAGACCGAAGGCTTGGGCAGTACCGTAGTAGATAACCATAGATTGTACAATCATCGGTGTACCACGGAACACTTCGATATAGATATTGATCAACCAACCGAGAACTTTTTGACCGATAGCAAGAGCCTTGTTGGCTGCTTTTGGAGCGGTACGGAAGACACCAATTAGAAGACCAATAAGGGTACCGATGACAGTTCCTAAGATAGAAATCAGCAAGGTCATTCCAGTGCCACGAAGTAATTGTTGCCAGTTGTTAACGATGATATTCCACACTTGTGCAAAGAAGCTTGGTGTTTCCCCTTCGCTGGCTTCTTCAACAGGCTGGTTTTCAATCATCTTGTCCATGAGGGCAATTTGGTCAGCTTCAGTAAGAGTTGCCAAGACTTGATTGACTTGGGTGATACGGCTGTCGTCCTTGCGCATACCGACTGCAATGGTCACATCCTCAGCGTTGGTTTCAAAGCTATCAGTCAACTCCACCATTTTGAAGACCTTGTTGGCAGCTTCGGCTGTTCGACCTTCTGGACGCTCTGAAACGTAGGCATCAATAATACCAGATTCTAGTGCTTGGCGGATTTGAGAGAAGTCTCCCATAGCTGTTTGTTTGTCAGCACCTTGGATTTGGTCGATTAAGTCGTAGAGATAGACACCTTGCTGGGCAGTGATTTTTGCCCCAGCAAATTCAGCTAAGCTAGTCGCCTTAGCATACTGGCTGTCTGAACGAACGACCAAGGTTGGAATGGACGTATAGTAGCTGTCTGAGAAAGCTATTTCTTTCTTACGTTCTTCGGTCGGACTCATACCAGCGATAATCATGTCAATCTTACCAGAAGTCAGGGCTGGAACAAGACCTTCCCATTTTGTTTTAACTACCAAGAGTTCCTTGTCCAAGGATTCGGCAATTTTTTTAGCGATTTGGACATCGTAGCCATTGGCATACTGGTTGGTTCCTTCGATAGGAACAGCTCCGTTACTGTTGTCCTCTTGAGTCCAGTTAAAAGGGGCATAAGCAGCCTCCATACCGACTCGGAGGTATTCATCTGCTTTTACGCCTGTTGCCATAGAAAAAATAGCAATCAGTGTCAGCAGAAAGATACTAAATTTATGTTTCATGATTTCTCCTTATTAAATGGTATTACACCATTTTATTAAAAATTCTGACAAATTTCAATATCCTTGTACTATGAAAGGAACTTTTTTTATGATATAATAAAAAGACTTACAATAAAGGAGTGTAATATGTTACTCGAATTACTAAAAGCCATCTTTTTAGGGATTATCGAAGGTGTGACCGAGTGGTTGCCAGTGTCATCTACAGGGCATTTGATCTTGGTTCAAGAATTTATGAAACTCAACCAAAGTGCTAGCTTTGTAGAGATGTTCAATATTGTCATCCAGTTGGGAGCTATTCTTGCGGTTATGACCATCTACTTCAAAAAGTTAAATCCTTTCCAGCCTGGTAAGACCAAGCGTGAAATTCAGTTGACCTGGCAGTTGTGGGCCAAGGTTGTTCTTGCCTGCATTCCGTCTATTCTGATTGCGGTGCCATTGGACAGTTGGTTCGAAGCCCATTTTAACTTTATGGTGCCCATTGCCATTGCCTTGATTGTTTATGGTATTGCCTTTATCTGGATTGAAAATCGTAATCGGGATGTAGAGCCACAGGTGACAGATTTGGCGAAAATGTCCTATAAGACAGCTCTCTTAATCGGTTGCTTCCAGGTCTTGAGTATTGTGCCAGGAACCAGTCGTTCTGGTGCGACTATTCTAGGTGCGATTATCCTGGGGACTAGTCGGACAGTTGCTGCTGACTTTACCTTTTTCCTTGGAATCCCGACCATGTTTGGTTACAGCGGTCTAAAAGCGGTCAAGTATTTCTTGGATGGTAATAGTCTAAACCTAGAGCAAGGTCTCATTCTCTTGGTTGCCAGTCTGACAGCCTATCTTGTTTCCTTGGTGGTTATCCGCTTCTTGACGGACTTTGTTAAGAAAAATGATTTCACAGTATTTGGCTACTACCGGATTATCTTGGGTGCTATCTTGCTGGTCTATTCTTTTATCACATTTTTATTTTAAGAGCAGGGGGACCTGCTTTTCTTTTGTCTTTCAAGCGGTCATTTAGTATAATGGAAAGAGATATGTATGAGAATTGAAAATGAATGGTAAATTTTTCGAGAGCTGTTCATCAATAAGAGGTAAGTATGAAAGTAAAACAAATTAGTGATTCGACCTTGAAAATCACTATCAAAATGGATGACTTAGAAGAAAGAGGGATGGAGTTGGCAGACTTCTTGATTCCTCAAGAAAAGACAGAAGAATTTTTCTATACAGTTTTAGATGAATTGGAGTTGCCTTTAACCTTCCGTGAAAGTGGCATGCTTAGTTTTCGTGTGACTCCTAAGCCGGATCGGGTGGATATTTTTGTGACCAAGTCTGATTTGGATCAGAATTTGAATTTTGATGAATTTGCAGATATTTCAGAACTTGGTGATGTTACGGGAATGAGCCCAGAGGACTTTTTCAAGAGCTTGGAGCAGACTGTTCGAGAGCGAAGCAGTAAGGATATGGATGCTGTTCGACATTTAGAAGAAGTTGAAAAAGCTGAAGAAGAAGCTGAGGAGCAGGAAACAGAGGGCTATATCTACTACATCCTTGACTTTCCACATATTGATGAATTGATGACTTTTGTTGGGACGGTTGATTACCCGATTGAAGAGTCGGAGCTCTATAAGATGGATGGTCATTATTATATGACTGTTTTAATCAATGTTGAGGAACGTTCCAAACGCTATCCAGACTATCTTCTGTCGCGGATGTTAGAATTCGCCAATGATACAAAATTGACCAGACCAGTATTACAGGAACATGGAGTGACCATCTTGCCAATGGCTGCGCTTGAGGAACTTAGAAAGGTATCTTTGGCATGATTCCTTTCGCTTTAAAATATATCATGGTTATCATTGCGACAATGGTTGTTGCAGCAGTTGCAACGCCCTTGGTGCGTTTTCTATCCTTCAAGGTGGGAGCAGTCGATAATCCAAATGCGCGTAGAATCAATAAGGTGCCTATGCCGTCGGCTGGCGGTCTAGCAATTTTCATAGCTTTTACCTTGGCTACCTTGGTATTTTTGCCTAGGCTTGTTTCCCATATCAACTACCATGGAACCTACCTACACTATGTTCTTCCCTTAATTTTATCTTCGCTCATTATTGTTATTACTGGCTATATTGACGATGTGAAGGAGTTGGGACCGACTCCAAAAATGTTTGGAATTGTTCTTGCTGCGACTTTGATATGGTTTTTTACAGAATTCCATTTCGATAGTTTTAAAATTCCATTCGGTGGTCCTTTGCTTATTTTCCCGACCTGGTTGTCTTTCTTTTTAACGGTCTTGTGGATTGTTGCCATTACTAATGCGGTCAACTTGATTGATGGTCTGGATGGCTTGGTGTCAGGGGTGTCGATTATTTCCTTGACAACCATGGGAATTGTTTCCTACTTTTTCTTACATGATAGCAATATCTTTTTGACATTGACGATTTTTGTTTTGGTGGCAGCCATTATTGGTTTTCTACCATATAACTACAATCCAGCCATCATTTATCTGGGGGACACAGGTGCCTTGTTCATTGGTTTTATGATTGGTGTTCTGTCCCTTCAGGGCTTGAAGAATTCAACAGCTGTTGCTGTGGTAACTCCGATGATTATCTTGGGGGTTCCTATTACAGACACGGTTATGGCCATTATCCGGCGTAAATTGTCAGGACAGAAGATTTCAGAGGCGGATAAAATGCATCTCCACCATCGCTTGCTATCTCTAGGATTAACCCATCGAGGTACAGTCTTGGTCATCTATGCCATTTCCTTCCTGTTTTCTCTGACCTCTCTTCTACTTAATGTTTCCAGTCGTGTAGGCGGTATTCTTTTGGTTTTAACCATGGGATTGGGTGTAGAAGTCTTATGTGAGTTGATCGGTATCTTTGGTGAAAATCGAATGCCCCTGCTCAATCTGCTTCGTTTCATTGGAAATAGTAGCTACCGTCAGGAACGGATAGAGGCCTATAAAAAACGACAGGAAGAAAAGAAAAGAAAATAAGAATCTTTCTAAACTAGAAAAGAGCCTTCTGGCTCTTTTTTTGATATAATTAGAAAGATAATAAATAAAGGAGAATAAGATGTCAGTATTAGAAATCAAAGACCTTCATGTTGAAATCGAAGGCAAGGAAATCTTGAAGGGTGTGAATTTGACCCTCAAGACAGGTGAAATTGCAGCCATCATGGGACCGAACGGAACAGGGAAATCCACCCTTTCAGCAGCCATCATGGGTAATCCAAGCTACGAAGTGACCCAAGGTGAGATTCTGTTTGACGGTATCAACATCTTGGAACTAGAAGTCGATGAACGTGCCCGTATGGGACTCTTCTTGGCTATGCAATACCCGTCAGAAATCCCAGGCATTACCAACGCAGAGTTCCTCCGTGCTGCTATGAATGCTGGTAAGGAAGATGAAGACAAGATTTCTGTCCGCGACTTCATTACCAAGTTGGATGAAAAAATGGAACTCCTCAACATGAAAGAGGAAATGGCAGAACGTTACCTCAACGAAGGTTTCTCAGGAGGGGAGAAAAAACGCAATGAGATTTTGCAACTGCTCATGTTGGAGCCAACTTTTGCCCTTCTTGATGAGATTGACTCAGGTTTGGATATTGATGCGCTTAAAGTCGTGTCAAAAGGAATCAATGCTATGCGTGGTGAAGGTTTCGGTGCCATGATTATCACCCACTACCAACGCTTGCTCAACTACATCACACCAGACGTTGTTCATGTCATGATGGAAGGTCGTGTCGTGCTTTCAGGCGGACCAGAACTGGCACAACGCTTGGAAAAAGAAGGTTATGTCCAAGTTGCAGCAGAGCTTGGTATCGACTACAAAGAAGATGACATTTAAGTCTTTGGAGGAAGTTATGACCAAAGAAAAAATACAAGAATTTTCAGCCTTGCAGGCAGAACCAACTTGGTTGACAGACCTGCGTCTTAAGGCTTTCGACAAAATAGCAGAGCTGGATTTGCCGGTTATTGAGCGGGTCAAGTTTCATCGTTGGAATCTGGGTGACGGAAGCCTAGCCACAAATGATGAAATCGGGGCTGTTCCAGATTTTACAGCTATCGGTGACAATCCTATGTTGGTCCAAGTTGGCAGTCAAACTGTTCTAGAACAGTTGCCAGCTGACCTAGTAGAAAAAGGTGTGGTTTTTACAGACTTTGCCTCAGCTATGGACATCATTCCAGATGTGCTTGAAAAGTACCTCGGATCTGCCGTAGCCTACGACGAACACAAGTTAGCAGCTTACAACACAGCCTATTTTAACGCAAGTGCGGTCCTCTACGTACCAGATAATGTTGAAATCGACCAGCCAGTTGAGGCCCTTTTCTACCAAGACAGCACTAGTCCAGTTGCCTTTAACAAACGCGTCCTCATCATCGCTGGAAAAAATGCCAAGCTTAATTACCTGGAGCGTTTTGAAAGTTTAGGCGACGGAGCAGCAGCGACTTCAGCCAATATTGTCGTTGAAGTAATCGCCCTTGCTGGTAGCCAAATCAAGTTTGCGGCCATTGACCGCCTTGGTAAGCATTTGGATACCTACCTCAATCGTCGTGGCTATCTCGGAAACGATGCGACGATTGACTGGGCCATTGGTCTGCTCAACGAAGGAAATGTGGTTGCTGATTTGGACAGCGAATTAAAAGGAAACGGCAGTCATGCCAATCTCAAAGTTGTCGGACTGTCATCAGGTCGCCAGGTACAAGGTGTGGATACGCGCGTGACCAACTACGGTCATAATTCGGTTGGACACATCCTGCAACATGGGGTTATCTTAGAAAGCGGAACCTTGACCTTCAATGGTATCGGACACATTGTTCGTGGTGCTAAAGGTGCAGATGCCCAGCAGGAAAGCCGTGTCCTCATGCTGTCTGATAAAGCTCGCTCGGATGCCAATCCAATTCTACTTATCGATGAGAATGAGGTCACAGCTGGACACGCAGCCTCAATCGGTCAGGTGGATCCAGAAGATATGTACTACCTCATGAGTCGTGGCCTGGACCGAGAAACTGCTGAACGCTTGGTTGTTCGTGGTTTCCTTGGCGCAGTCATTACCGAAATTCCTGTCAAGGAAGTTCGTGACCAACTGATTGCCGTGATTGAAGAAAAACTAACAAAGAGATAAGATATGGATTTGGAACGCATTCGCAAGGATTTTTCAATCCTAGACCAAGTTGTTAACGATGAGCCGCTGGTCTATTTGGACAATGCGGCCACCACTCAAAAACCGCAGCAGGTACTGGATGTGTTGGCAGACTATTACCAGAAAGACAATGCCAATGTCCATCGTGGCGTTCACACCCTGTCGGAACGGGCAACGGCTCGCTATGAAGCGGCTCGGCAGAAGGTGGCAGATTTTATCCAGGCCAAGTCTAGTAAGGAAATTCTCTTTACCAGAGGAACGACCACCGGTCTTAACTGGGTGGCTCAGTTTGCAAAGGAAATTCTCCAGCCAGACCAGGAAGTTATCATCTCGGTTCAAGAGCACCACTCCAATATCATCCCTTGGCAGCAAGCCTGTCAGCAAACAGGTGCTAAGCTCCGCTATGTGACCCTAAAAGACGGCGAGCTGGACATGGACCACCTGCGGTCACTACTATCTTCTAAGACCCAGTTCGTCTCCCTAGCACACGTATCCAATGTTTTAGGCAGCGTGGCTCCTATTGGGGAAATAGCAGAGCTGGTGCATCAAGTCGGTGCCTACTTGGTGGTGGACGGAGCCCAGTCCGTTCCCCACATGACTGTCAACGTGCAAGAATTAGACGTGGACTTCTATGCCTTTTCAGGTCATAAGATGTTAGGTCCAACAGGAATTGGTGTTCTCTACGGCAAGGAAGAATTGCTCAATCTCATGTCGCCTGTTGAATTCGGTGGCGAGATGATTGACTTTGTCTATGAGCAGTCAGCCACTTGGAAGGAATTGCCTTGGAAGTTTGAAGCAGGAACGCCTAATATTGCAGGTGCCATTGGGCTGGGAGCGGCCATTGATTATCTGACCGAAATTGGTATGGACGCTATCCAGGCCCACGAGGCGGAACTGGTTGACTATGTCTTTCCAAAATTGCAGGCTATTCTAGGCTTGACCATTTATGGCAGTCAGGACCTGTCCAAGCGGACGGGGGTTATCGCCTTTAACTTGGACGACTTGCATCCACATGACGTGGCAACTGCTCTGGACTATGAAGGGGTTGCTGTGCGGGCCGGTCACCATTGTGCTCAACCACTTCTCAGATATTTGCAGGTGCCTGCTACTGTACGAGCAAGTTTTTACATCTACAATACCAAGGCTGACTGTGATAAGTTGGTTGAAGCAATCATCAAGACAAAGGAGTTTTTCAATGGCCCTATCTAGATTAGATTCTCTTTATATGGCAGTTGTGTCTGAACACTCCAAGTCGCCTCGTCACCGCGGGAGCTTGGACGGAGTGGAAAAGTTAGAACTCCACAACCCAACCTGCGGCGATGTGATTGAACTGTCAGTCAAGATTGAAAAAGATGTGATTACCGACATTGCTTTTGACGGAGTTGGGTGCACCATTTCAACCGCATCGGCTTCTATGATGACCGAGGCAGTCCTTGGTAAAGAAATCGGTCAGATTCAAGAACTAGCAGAAATCTTCTCACAAATGGTCCAAGGACAAGAAGATGCACGCCAGAAGGAACTGGGAGACGCCTCCCTCCTCGCAGGCGTTGCCAAATTCCCCCAACGCATCAAATGTGCCACACTACCATGGAATGCCCTGAAAAAAGCACTAGAACGTAGTGACAGTGCTGACTGAGCACCATCGAATAAACAAAAATGAAAATCATACAGAAAGGATTGTTCAGTTTCTGATTGGAATTGAACAGGCCCAGCAAGCATTGAAGAGAGCGTAACTGCTATTTTCATACTTTTTGGGCTTAGTATCTTATATTATGTCAGAAGAAAGAATTGAACCAACCCCGATTGACCTTGGGGAATACAAATTCGGTTTCCATGACGAGAACGTGGAACTGGTGGCTTCGACTGGTAAGGGTTTGAACGAAGAAGTCATTCGTGAAATGTCCCGTATCAAAGGCGAGCCTGAATGGATGTTGGAATTCCGTTTGAAGTCCTATGAAACCTTCAAGAAAATGCCTATGCAGACCTGGGGAGCCGACTTGTCTGAACTGGATTTTGATGATATTGTTTACTATCAAAAACCGTCTGATAAGCCAGCACGTAGCTGGGATGATGTACCAGAAAAAATCAAGGAAACCTTTGAACGCATCGGTATTCCAGAAGCTGAGCGTGCCTACCTGGCAGGAGCTTCTGCCCAGTACGAATCAGAAGTGGTTTACCACAATATGAAAGAAGAGTACGACAAGCACGGCATTATCTTTACAGATACTGACACGGCACTCAAGGAACACCCCGAGCTCTTCAAAAAATACTTTGGAAAACTCGTTCCGCCGTCAGACAATAAACTAGCTGCCCTCAATTCAGCGGTTTGGTCAGGCGGGACCTTCATCTACGTACCAAAAGGCGTTAAGTTGGATATTCCACTCCAAACCTACTTCCGTATTAACAACGAGGGAACAGGTCAGTTTGAACGCACCCTCATCATCGTGGACGAAGGTGCAAGCGTTCACTACGTAGAAGGCTGTACGGCTCCGACTTACTCAACGGCCAGTCTCCACGCTGCCATTGTGGAAATCATTGCCCACGAAGGTGCCTATATGCGTTATACGACTATTCAAAACTGGTCAGATAATGTCTATAACCTAGTAACCAAACGTGCCCGTGCTGAGAAAAATGCTACAGTTGAGTGGATTGACGGAAACCTTGGTGCTAAGACGACCATGAAATACCCTGCGGTTTACCTAGAAGGCGAAGGAGCCCGCGGAACTATGTTGTCCATTGCCTTTGCCAACAAGGGTCAGGTGCAGGATACCGGTGCTAAGATGATCCACAATGCACCACGGACTTCATCGTCTATCGTATCTAAATCCATTGCCCGTGGCGGTGGAGAAGTGAACTACCGTGGCCAAGTGACTTTTGCTAAAAACTCAGCCAAGTCAATCAGCCACATCGAGTGTGACACCATTATCATGGATGATATTTCCAAATCAGATACCATCCCATTCAATGAAATCCACAACTCACAAGTGGCCCTCGAACACGAAGCCAAAGTATCAAAAATCTCAGAAGAACAGCTCTATTACCTCATGAGCCGTGGCCTATCCGAATCCGAAGCCACAGAGATGATTGTCATGGGCTTTGTCGAACCATTCACAAAAGAACTCCCAATGGAATACGCAGTCGAACTCAACAGACTGATTGCCTATGAAATGGAGGGGAGCGTTGGCTAATTTGTGTAGCTCCACATAACTAAGAAGCTATTTGGAGCACACAAATGCCAACGCTCGTTGGAGATAGGGAGCGACGGCAGTCGCTCTTCTTTATAACCTTATAAAAATTCCATGCCTTCCACGCTCGTCGTTTTCTGTAAGAAAACGATATGTAGCTAGGAGTTCCGCAGGAACTCTCACCAACCGAGGTTGGAGATGAGGAGCGACGGCAGTCGCTCTTCTTTATGCTCTTATAAAAATCCTATTCCTTCCACGCTCGTTATTTTCTGTAAGAAAACGATATGTAGTGAGGAGTTCCGCAGGAGCTCTCACCAACCGAGGTGGGAGATGAGGAGCGATGGCAGTCGCTCTACTATGTAAATTTAGCAAACTAGTCTGGGAGATTAGATTACCTCACTGATGTTGCTCCCTGCAGGAACTTTACAAGCCTATAACATAAAAATACTATGCCGAGTGCTTATCCGGCATAGTATTTTTGTATTATAATTTCTCGTTCACATATCGGACAAAGTTATTCCACCATGAAACTGGCCAAGGGGCTTTCTTTATATCATTTGGGAGGACCATTTCTACACTGGCTTGCTCTCCAATATAACCTTTCCCAATCAAGTCTTGGTCTTTTAATTGTAGTTTTCCAACAACGCTACCAGCAGTCAATGGTGCATCGATTTCATTTGTAGTAGGGATAAAGTTTGCAGACGCAGTCAATTCTGTCTGATTGCGCTGAACGATGTATAGGTCTGCAGCAGCAACGACGGGACTGGTTTCCTTTTCTCCGTTAAAGACCTTAATTTTACTATTGTTGTAGGCTTTTCCTTTTTCGGCAATTGCAACCCGTGAAAAATTGGCATAGACATAGTTCATCAAATCATTGGTTGCAACAAAACGATTATCAGGCATAGCCAAACCGTCCGTGGCATTGAGGACTACTGTAATGATACGCATACCAGCTTGTTGGGTTGTGGCCAAGAAACCTGAACCAGCAGAGTTTGAAGTCCCTGTTTTTAAACCATCCACTCCCCCACGAGCATGGGTTCCGTCACTCAGCATTTGGTTGGTGCTATAGTAGGTATAGCCACCAAAGTCATAGGCGTTGAGTGAGGTAATCTCTAGGACTTGCGGATAGTCAAGAATGAGCCGACGTGCAATAATAGCCATATCGAGTGCTGAAAAGTGATTGGCATCTTCAGGACTGGAACCAGGATAGATATTACCTCCTAAATCAGCATTATCTAATCCAGAAACGTTAACGATTTTAGCATCTGTAATGCCCCATTCCTGGATCTTTGTTTTCATTCGGTCCACAAATGCAGCTTCGCTACCCGCTATTTTTTCAGCCAGAGCAATGATGGCGCTGTTGGATGAAGTGATGAGAGAGGCATTCAATAGATCACGGACAGAATAAGTGCGCTCATCCAAATTCACGTTACTGAGTTCGATATTGGCAGTCAAGCTATAGGAGTAGTCTGAAATGTCCACCATGGTATCCAAGTTGATTTCTCCTTTTTCCAAGGCTTCGTAGACCATGTAGACACTTAAGAGCTTACTGATGGAGGCGACACTGGCTTTGGTTTCAGCATCTTGTTGAAAAAGGATTTTTCCTGAATCAACCTCAACCGCGATAGCATGTTTAGCTGCTACCGAGAAATCGTCCGCTAGGACAGCGGGGCCTCCGATAAGAAAACTAAAGGTTGCCAATAATAGAAGTATTAACTTACGCATAAACATTCCTTTATCTGATATTTCTTCCATTATATCACATGGATTGTAAGAAAAATAAGGAAAAAACATGAAAAATAATAGAAAATAATGAAAATTTATGTTTTTACAAAATTTTCTGACAAAAAGACTTTATTTAAGAAAATTTTATGATATAATAAATTTCATAAGACATACAATTATGTGTCGAACAAAAAGAAAACAGAGGTGTTTTATGAAAAAGACAACAAAACTCTTTGCACTTGCAGGTGTGACTCTTCTTTCTGCATCTGTACTTGCTGCTTGTGGTTCTAAATCATCAAGCTCAACAGAACAAAACTTGTCATTCCCGTCAGAAGTGAAACAAGACGGAACTGCTGTGGCTGATGCACAGTTGAAATACGCTTGGGTGTCGCCAACAACTTCATCAGGTCTTTTGATTGATGAATTGACTGAGAATACAACAGACTCAACTTTTGGTGGAATGGTCGATATCTCAATGTTCGGTTATGATGGAAATCGTAAATTGGACGATTCAGGTCTTGCTAAGGCTGAATTTGATATCGAAAACAAAAAAATCACTGTTAGCTTGACAGGTAAAGACTACAAGTGGTCTGATGGTCAGCCATTCACAATCAATGATTACATCTTCACAATCAAGTCATTGGCAAGCAAAGACTACACAGGTGTGCGTTTTGATGATAAATTCTTGAACATCGTTGGTATGGAAGAATTTGTGGCTGGAACAGCATCTGATATTTCTGGTATCAAGAAAGTTGACGACTACACAGTAGAATTGACTGTGAAAGAAATGTCACCTTCTATGATGTATGCTGGTGGTGATGTACCTGCCTATATCCAACCAGAACACATCTACAAAGATATTCCTGTGGCTGATTGGGAAAAGAGCGAGTACTCACGTACTGCTAAACTTGTAGGTATGGGTCCATGGAAGATTAAAGAAATTGTTAACGGTGAGTCTATCACTTACGTTCCAAACGAACACTTCTTCAAGGGAACAACTCCAAAAACAAGTTCATTGAAAATCGATATCGTATCACCTGATACAATCGTTTCTGAGATGAAGGCTGGTAACTACGATATCGCTGAAATGCCAGTTGACCAATTGGATTCATACAAAGACTTGTCTAACTTGAACATCGTTGGTTCACTTAACTCATCTTACGAATACATCTCATTTAACTTTGGTAAATATGACGAGGCTGCTGAGAAGAACGTCATGAACGAAAACGCTAAGATGAACGATGTGAAACTTCGTCAAGCGATTGCCTATGCAATTGATACCAAGACAGCTGGTGAGAAATTGTACAACGGTTTGTACCACCCAGCAAAATCATTGATTATCTCATTCTTTGGCGATCTTCATGATTCTGAATTAGCAGGTTATACATACGATCCAGAAAAAGCTAAAAAACTCTTGGATGAAGCTGGCTACAAAGATACAAACGGCGACGGTATCCGTGAAGGCAAAGACGGTAAAGAATTCAAGATCACTTTCGCAGCTCGTAAACGTACAGAAGCGAACGAAGCACTCGTACAACAATACATTGCTTGGTGGAAAGAAGTTGGCTTGAATGTTGAATTGTACACTGGCCGTACTGTTGAAGTAAATACTTTCTACGATGCAATTCAAGCAAATGACCCTGCAATTGATATGTATGCTGGTGGATGGTCAACAGGTTTCGATCCAAATCCTAACGGACTTTGGGGAGAACTTGCTCCATTCAACATGTCACGTTTCGTATCTGAAGAAAACACTAAATTGTTGGAGGCAATCGGCTCAGTAGAATCATTTGATGAGAAGAAAAACCTTGAAAGCTACAAGGCATGGCAAAAGTATGCTGCTGAACAAGCATTTGCTATCCCAACATTTGAATCTGAAGAAATCACAGCACTTAACAAACGTGTGAAGAACTACGATTCTAACTACGGTTCAGCTTCAGGCAAAGGTATTGCGCTTGAAAATATCGAATTGACAGCTGACAAAGGTGTAGCAGCAGAATAATCCTATTTAATTTGAATAGTGTCTGAAAAAGCCAACTTGCTTGGCTTTTTTCAGATGGCTATTGGAATTTTCAGATAATTATGGTATAGTAGAACCAGTACACAAAAAAGAGTGATTTGCTTTTTAATATATGAATTGGTTAATCAAAGACTGGATGATGTTGATATTATAGAGTTCGAAATGATTGAGCTTGATTAGCCGATAGACAAAGGAGGACGAAGCGTGGCTACTGAAAAACCGCTTTTAGATATTAAAGATTTACACGTCGGATTCCGTATTGCTGATGATTATTTTGATGCTGTTGATGGCGTTGATATTTCATTGCAAAAGAATGAGATTCTCGCTATTGTTGGAGAATCAGGATGTGGTAAATCTACTTTGGCAACGACCATTATGGGCTTGCACAATCCATTAAATACCAAAATCACAGGAAGTATCCAGTACAATGATATGGAGTTGATTGGGATGGATGAAGCTAAGTACAATACTGTACGCGGAAATGATATTGGGATGATTTTTCAAGATCCCTTGGCTTCCCTCAACCCCTTGATGACCATTGGAGCGCAGATTGATGAAGCCCTCTTCTATCACACGGACTTGGATGCCAATGCTCGTACGGAGCGTGTTTTGGAGTTGTTGGCTCAAGTTGGTATTCCAAATCCTAAGCGCACCTTTAAACAGTATCCACATGAATTGTCAGGTGGTATGCGTCAGCGTATCATCATTGCCATGGCTCTATCATGTAAACCTCCGATTATTATTGCAGATGAACCGACGACAGCCTTGGATGTGACCATTCAGGCCCAAATCTTGGATCTTTTGAACGACATTCAAGCAGAAACAGGTTCTGGGATCATCTTGATTACCCATGACTTGGGAGTAGTGGCAGAAACAGCTGACCGTGTTGCGGTTATGTATGGTGGTCAGTTTGTTGAGGTGGCTCCTGTTGAGGAACTCTTTACCAATCCAAAACATCCATATACACGTTCGCTCTTGAAGTCAAATCCGCAATCAGGTGGCGAAGGTGGGGATCTTCACGTTATCGAAGGTATCGTACCACCGATTACCAAAATGTTGCGTCAAGGTTGCCGTTTTGCACCACGTATTCCTTGGATTGAAGCAAGTGCTCACGAGGAAAATCCAGGTATGCACGAAGTAGGACCAAATCACTTTGTGCGTTGTACTTGTCACGAAACATTCTATTTTGAAGGGGAGGCCTAAATAGTGGGATTTATTGAAGTAAAAGATTTAAAAGTCCATTATCCAATTCGAAGTGGCTTCTTTAACCGTGTCACAGACCATGTTTATGCCGTGGATGGCGTCAATCTTGAGTTTGAAGAGGGAAAAACCTATGGTTTGGTAGGTGAGTCAGGTTCTGGTAAGTCAACAATTGGTAAGGCAATCATTGGTTTGGAACGTGCTACTTCAGGACAAATTATCTACGAAGGTCAAAATGTGACCAACAAATCACGCAGTAAAAAAGGTAACTTTAACCGTGATGTTCAAATGATTTTCCAAGATTCGCTTTCTAGTTTCAACCCTAAAAAACGTATCTTGGACATCATTGCGGAGCCTATTCGTAACTTTGACCGTCTTTCTCCAGATGAGGAGAAGAAAAAAGTTCTTCAACTCTTGGATACCATCGGTCTGAACGAAGAAGCCTTGATTAAGTATCCTCATGAATTTTCAGGTGGTCAGCGCCAGCGTATCGGCGTTGCCCGTGCCCTAGCAAGTAATCCACGTTTGATCATTGCCGATGAGCCTGTTTCTGCCTTGGACTTGTCTGTTCAAGCTCAGGTTTTGAACTATATGAAGCGTATCCAGGATGAGTTTAAACTCAGCTACCTCTTTATTTCTCATGACCTTGGCGTTGTGCAACATATGTGTGATGAATTGTTTATCATGTACCGTGGTCGTTTCGTCGAAACGGGTAACAAGCAGGACATCTATAACAATCCACAGCATATCTATACCAAACGTCTTTTGTCAGCTATTCCATCGATTGATCCAGTGAATCGTTTGAAAAACAAGGAAAAACGCTTGGCTGCTGAAAAAGAGTATCAAGAAAAACAAGGTCAATACTATGATGAAAATGGTCGAGTTTACGATTTACAAACCTGCTCAGCAACTCATCAGGTAGCCCTTCCAAAAGGAGGTCAGAACTAAGATGTGGAAAACAGTTTTACGTCGTTTGCTCATGATGATTCCTCAAATTATCATTTTGAGTATTATCGCTTTCTTCGTGGCTAAGATGATGCCAGGGGATCCTTTTACGGGTATGATTGATCCCAATATCGATCCAGCCATTATCGAACAAAAACGGATTGCAGCCGGATATTATGATCCAATTCATATTCAATACTTACGTTGGGTTGGTAATCTCTTGCAGGGTGATTTTGGTCAGAGTTTCCTCTTTAAGCAACCAGTTTTGGATGTTATCATGCAACGCTTGAACAATACTATTTGGTTATCGCTGTTGACGATGATTTTGACCTATGCTATCGCTCTTCCTTTGGGGATGATTGCTGGTCGCTACCAAAACTCTCTGGCTGATAAGGTGATTGGGGTTTATAACTTCTTGACCTTCTCAACACCAACTTTCGTTTTTGCGATTCTTATGTTGTGGTTGTTTGGTTTTAGCTTGGGCTGGTTCCCAACTCGTGGTTCAATCGGTGGTGGTGTCGAAGGTTTTGCAGCGGTACTCAGCCGTCTTCATCACATGATTTTGCCGGCGATTACCATGGCTATCTTATCTACAACTGTAACTATCCAGTATCTCCGTACAGGGATTATTGATGCTAAGAGTCAAGATTATGTCCGTACGGCGCGTGCTAAGGGTGTTCCTGAGCGTGTGGTTTACAACCGTCATATCTTCCGTAACTCTATTCTGCCAATCGCATCATTCTTGGGTTATGAATTGACTGGTTTGATCGGTGGTTCGATCTTTATTGAGAATATTTTTACCTATCCAGGTATCGGTCAATTGTTCTATAACTCTATTTCTAGTCGTGATTATAGTGTTATCTTGGCCCTCTTGTTGATATTTGGTATGGGAACTCTCTTGGGAACCTTGATTTCAGATATTATCATGAGTATTGTAGACCCACGTATCCGTGTGAAATAGAAGGAGGAGTAAGGTGAGTAAAGAAAATAAAAAACAAGTACAATCTACTTCAACTCCTCCAGGTGGCTTTCGTGTCATCGCGCGGGAGTTTTTGAAGGATAGATTAGCTTTAGCTTCATTGGTCATTTTGGTGACAGTTCTTTTGACTGTTTTCATCGGAGCCTTGGTCTTAGATCAAGAGCAAGTGATGAAAGTCAATCTTTTGGGACGTTACTTGGAGCCTGGAGTTGATGGCTATATCTTGGGAACTGATGAAGGTGGTAAAGATATCTTCGGTCAGTTGATTATTGGTGCTCGTAACTCCATTGTCATCGGTTTTACTATTACCATTATTACAAGTATTGTTGGTATCTCGGTCGGATTGATTTCAGGCTACTATGGAGGTCGTTTGGATGGTTTCTTGATGCGGATTGTAGACTTCATTATGATTCTTCCAGTAACCATGTTGATTATCGTTTTCGTAACGGTTATCAAAGACTACACCATCTATCACTTTATCCTGATTATGAGTGCTTTCTATTGGACAGCTAAGGCGCGTCTCTTCCGTACAAGAACCTTGTCAGAGGCGAGCTTGGATTATGTCAATGCATCTAAAACACTTGGAACAAGCGACTTCATGATTATGTTCCGTGAAATCTTGCCAAACTTGAGTTCCCTGATTATTGTTAACTTGACCCTCAACTTTGCAGGGAATATCGGTATTGAAACATCATTGACCTATCTTGGATTTGGTCTTCCATCGACAGTTCCAAGTTTGGGTACCTTGATTGCCAATGCCCGTAATGCAGACATCTTAGAGAACAAGACTTGGATTTGGTTGCCAGCAGCTATCTTCATCCTTGTCATGATGCTTTGTATTAACTATGTCGGTCAAGCCTTTCAACGTGCTGCCGATGCCAAACAACGTTTGGGGTAAGCAACCTATAAGAAGAGTTCCTTCGGGAGCTCTTTTTTTCTTCTTTCAGCTGTCACAGGCTTGTTTTTTACAGAATTTGGAAAATATGGTAAAATGGAGTGATAAAACTATTTGAGGTAAGGAATTATGACTGTTAAAATCAATACAAAAGACGGCCAAATTGAATTGACTGATGACGTGATTGCCACAGTTGTCGGTGGTGCTACGACTGAGATTTTCGGAGTTGTGGGCATGGCTAGTAAGTCTGCGATTAAGGATAATTTTCAGGCTCTTTTGCGCAAGGAAAATTATTCCAAAGGTGTTGTCATTAAGACCCTAGAAGATGGTCGCATTGCAGTCGATGTTTACACTGTTATGAGCTACGGTGTAAAAATCAGTGAAGTATCTCGCAATATCCAAGAACGTGTGAAATTCAACTTGGAAAATCAATTAGGTATCTCTGTTGATGCCGTTAATGTTTTTATCCAGAATATTAAAGTCGTAGGAGAATAATTGTGTCTAAAATTACTACTAGTTTATTTCAAGAAATGGTGCAGGCAGCATCCACTCGTCTGAATAAACAAGCTGAATATGTAAACTCATTAAACGTCTTCCCAGTGCCAGATGGCGATACTGGAACCAACATGGGCATGACCATTACCAATGGTGCCAAAGAAGTAGCTGATAAGCCAGCCAACACAGTCGGTGAAGTTGCTCAAATCCTGTCTAAGGGCTTGCTTATGGGAGCTCGCGGAAACTCTGGTGTGATTACCTCACAGTTGTTCCGTGGTTTTGGTCAGTCTGTCAAAGGCAAGGTTGAATTGGATGGTAAGGACTTGGCGCAAGCCTTCCAACATGGTGTCGAAGTGGCTTATAAGGCTGTAATGAAACCAGTTGAAGGTACCATTTTGACGGTTTCTCGTGGCGCAGCTACAGCAGCTCTTAAAAAAGCAGAAGAAACTGATGATGCCGTTGAGGTCATGCGCGCGACTCTAGAAGGTGCCAACCGTGCCCTCAAGAAAACCCCTGAGATGCTTCCGGTCTTGAAAGAGGTTGGGGTTGTCGATTCAGGTGGTCAAGGTCTTGTTTATATTTACGAAGGCTTCTTGTCAGCATTGACAGGTGAGTACATTGCGTCAGAGGATTTTGAAGCGACACCAGCTGTTATGTCAGAAATGATCAATGCAGAGCACCACAAGTCAGTTGCCGGTCATGTGGCGACTGAGGATATTACCTTTGGTTACTGTACAGAAATCATGGTAGCTCTTCGCCAAGGTCCTACTTATGTCAAGGACTTTGATTATGAAGAATTCCGCAACTATCTTAATGACCTTGGGGATTCTCTCCTAGTTGTCAACGATGATGAAATTGTTAAAGTCCATGTCCATACAGAAGATCCAGGTTTGGTCATGCAAGCAGGGCTTCAATACGGTAGCTTGGTCAAGGTAAAAGTGGACAATATGCGTGAGCAACATGAGGCTCAGGTTGAGAAAGAAGAAGCCTACCAAAAACCAGCTGAGCAAAAAGAATACGGCATTATCGCTGTTGCGGCAGGTGAGGGTTTGACAGAAATCTTCAAATCACAAGGCGTTGATTATGTGATCTCAGGTGGTCAGACCATGAACCCATCAACAGAAGACTTTATCAATGCTATTGAATTGGTCAATGCCCGCAATGTCATCTTGTTGCCAAACAACAAGAACATCTTGATGGCGGCTCAGACGGCTGCTGAGGTGGCAGAAGTGGCGGTTAAGGTTGTGGAAACCAAGACTCTGCCACAAGGTTTCACTAGCTTGCTTGCCTTTGATCCAAGTCGTGATTTGGACAGCAACTTTGAAGCTATGACGGCATCTCTTGCAGAGGTGAAGAGCGGTAGTGTGACAACTGCCGTCCGTGACACAACCATCGATGGTCTTGAAATCCATGAAAATGACAACCTTGGTATGGTAGATGGCAAGATTGTGGTTTCTAATCCAGATATGATGGAAACACTTGTCGCTACCTTTGAGAAAATGCTGGATGAAGACAGCGAAATCGTGACCATCTACATCGGTGAAGACGGTGATGAAGAATTGGCGCAGACACTTGCAGAACAGCTAGAAGAACAATTTGAAGATGTTGAGGTCGAAATCCATCAAGGAAATCAACCAGTCTATCCATATCTTTTCAGCGTAGAATAAACAAAATCGCAGGCCTTGGCTTGCGATTTTTTCTGTCGATTTGTCTACAAATTCCAGTAGACCTATGACAAAGCCAGATGGCTATGGTATAATGATAGACATGTATAGTCGTAATGAAAATGAATTGATTGCCATTGGTGAGCGAATTGGCAAGGCTTGTAAAGTTAACCATGTGCTAGTCCTATCAGGTGACCTGGGGGCTGGAAAAACCACCCTGACCAAGGGACTGGCCAAGGGCTTAGAGATTGAACAGATGATTAAAAGTCCTACCTATACGATTGTCCGAGAGTATGAGGGGCGTATGCCACTCTATCATCTGGATGTTTATCGGATTGGTGATGACCCAGATTCCATTGACCTGGATGATTTTCTCTATGGTGGTGGTGTGACGGTTATCGAATGGGGCGAATTGTTGGATGCCAGTCTGTTGGATGATTATTTGCTCATTCGGATTGAGAAAGAGGCTGACGGCCGTCGTCTGACCTTTGAAGCCCATGGGTCTGCCAGTCAAGTCTTAGCTGAGGAAATAGTACATGACTAAGAAGGAAATTTATTTTAGCGAAGCTGAACCAGCTGATGCGGTAGCCTTTATTGATTTTATGAATCAAGTGGCTAGGGAAACGGACTATCTGGTCATGGATGAAACAGGTTTTCGTTTTAGCCCTGAAGAAATGGAAAGGATTTTTGAAGCGAGCATTGAAAATCCTGGTGAACTGTGCTTGCTGGCCAAAGTTGGTTCAGAAGTGATTGGTGCCATCTCTGTCAAGTCCTCTAAGCAGTTTCGGATCAGCCATATTGGAAATATTTTCATTGCGATAAAGAAAGAGTATTGGGGACACGGCTTGGGTACCATTTTGCTAGACGAGGTTATTGAGTGGGCTCAGGAAATGGAGGTGCTCAAACGTCTTGAATTAACCGTTCAGGTGCGCAATCAAGCAGCAGTCCGCCTCTATCAGAAGATGGGTTTTGTGATTGAAGGGACCCTGGTGAGAGGGGCTAGAACAGATGAAGGGGAATGGCTTGACCTCTATTACATGGGCAAGCTGATTGGTGAAGTATGACAATTGGAAAAAAAATAGTCTTGATGTCTTTGGCAATAGTAGCCCTCACGCTTGGAGCTGGTTTTGCCTATGGAATTAGTTTATTGAACTTTTCAACAGATGCGATTTCCAAAACATTTAAGCAGCTAGATGGAGAAGAAGAAATCACTCCTATTGATGCGACGGAGCCCCTGACGATTCTCTTGATGGGGGTAGATATGGATCAGGCTACTCGTGGCGGTGCTTGGGAAGAAGGTCGTAGCGATTCCATGATCTTGGTGACAGTCAATCCTAAGACCAAGGAAACCACTATGATGAGTTTGACACGTGACATCATGGTGGAGATCGCTGAAGCTAATGGGGAATCAACTGGAACGGTGGAGAAACTCAATCATTCCTATAGCTACGGTCAGGCTCCTATGGCGATTGCCACTATTGAGAAGATGATGGATATTGACATTGATCGTTACATCGAAATCAATATGGATGGTCTGGTCGAGCTGGTTGATGCGGTTGGTGGGATCGAGGTCAATAATACACTAGGTTTTCCAATATCGATTTCGGAGTATGAGCCAGCCTATACGGCTATTGTTCCAACAGGTAAACGTCTGGTGAATGGCGATCAAGCTCTTGTTTACGCCCGGATGCGCTACGATGATCCAGAAGGAGATATTGGTCGTCAACGCCGTCAGCGTGAAGTTATTACGGCTATCGTCAAGAAATTGCTGCAACTAGATGGCTTCACCCAGTACAAGAAGATTTTAACAGCCATTTCCAATCATATGCGGACGGATATTGAAATCAGTACAGCAACCATTCCAAGTCTTTTGGGCTATAAGGATTCCATTAGGAATTTACATTCCTATCAATTAAGAGGGATTGATGAGCTTGTTGAAGAGGTTTACTACCAGTTGCCTCCGACCCAGCATTTGCTGGAGATGCAAAATGTCTTGAAAACGTCTATTGGTTTGGATGAAGTGACAGAACTTACCACCAATGTAAAGGTTTATGAGGGGCAGATGGGCTTGCCTACTACCATCAATGTTTATAATGCTTATACAGATTTACTAGAACTTGAGGCCAATCCTTTGGCGGAGGCTGTAGATATTGAGGCCTTTACGGGAACATCTGCCAGTGATTTGCCAGAAGGGACAGCGAGTTCAGGCTCTCTTCCATCGGTTTCTGCTGAAACTGGAGAATCTGGAACAACTGAGGTTGGAACAGAAACGCAAACAGAAGAAGGACAATAAAAAAATGAGGTTGGATTTCCAATCTCATTTTTCATTAACTTTAGTTTTCTTTTTTATATTTTTCAACTATTTTTTGGATTTCATCTAGATTTCCTGAGATATTTTGCTGGTAAACACGACTTTTATATTGTAAATCGGCTGCCAAATCCTGTAAAGGCTTTTGGAAACTTTGAATAATCTCGAGTTGGTCTTGGATATTTCTTCTACTTGCTTCCATATCCGTCACTAGTTGCTTGGTATCCTTGACTTCTTTGGCGATTTTTTCTCGGTTTGAAATGGCTAGATAGGTAGCACTAGCAGCGGATAGGGTTAAGAGGAGGTGGCGAAGTTTCATCTTATTCTCCTAGATAGAGGTCTTGAGCCAAATTGGCTAGGGCAGGGAAATCGGGTTCATTGGCCTTAAATTGAATGTCCAGACCATCACTCTTGTCAAAACGTGGCAGGAGGTGGATATGGGTGTGAAAAACTGTTTGTCCAGCTGCTTCTTCATTGTTGTTGACAATATTTAAACCGCAAGCCCCCAATTTTTCCTTCAGTTGACGGGCAATAGCTGGAACGACAGTAAAGAGTTGTCCAGCTGCCTCGGCGTCCATATCTAAGACATTACGATAGTGTTTTTTGGGAATGACTAGGGTATGTCCCTTGGTGACCTGAGTAATGTCTAGGAAAGCTAGAACTTGGTCATCTTCATAGACCTTGGAAGCTGGGATTTCTCCAGCTACAATTTTACAAAAAATACAATCTGACATAATACGCCCTCTTTCTAGGATTTCTGTTATAATAATTATATCAAATTATAGGAATAAATGTATGTTAGAAGTTAAAAATGTCACAGGGGGCTATGTCAATATCCCTGTCTTGAAAGATGTTACCTTCACGGTTGAAAATGGTCAATTGGTTGGCTTGATTGGTCTAAATGGTGCTGGTAAATCAACCACTATCAAGGAAATCATCGGGCTCTTGACTCCTTACCAAGGGCAAATTTTGATTGATGGTCAAGGTCTTTCTCAGGGAGCAGAAAGCTATCGGAAAAAGATTGGCTTTATCCCAGAAACACCTAGTTTATACGAGGAGTTGACACTAAAAGAGCACTTGGAAGTGGTGGCAATGGCTTACGATTTGCCATGGGAAGCTGCTTGGGAGAGAATCGAGAGATTGCTGAAAATCTTCCGGTTGGACGAGAAGTTAGACTGGTATCCGGTCAATTTCTCTAAGGGAATGAAGCAGAAGGTCATGATTATCTGTGCTTTTATGGTGGAGCCAAGTTTATTGATTGTTGATGAGCCTTTTTTGGGCTTGGATCCAGTAGCTATTGCGGATTTGATTGCTCTCTTGGAGGAGGAAAAGGCAAGGGGAACTTCTATTCTCATGTCCACCCATGTCTTGGATTCGGCGGAAAAAATGTGTGATTCTTTTGTGATTTTGCATCAAGGACAGGTGCGAGCGACAGGGAATTTGGCGGACTTGCAGAGCCAATTTGGCATGGCAGGTGCTAGTCTGAATGATATTTACCTAGCCTTGACCCAAGAAGGAGCAGTTGGATGAAAGCATTGTTCCAAAAACGCAGACGTGATTTTATAGAACGGTGTTCCAAGTACCTGCGCTATGTTCTGAATGACCATTTTGTCTTGGTTCTCATGGTCTTTTTTGGCTTCTTGAGTTTGCAGTATCGACAACTCTTGATAGCTTTTCCTGAAAATACCTGGCCCATTATTCTGATTGTTCTTGCTATCAGTTTCTTGATCTTGTTTTCTAGCAGCATTGCCACCTATTTGGAGGAAGCAGATCAGGTATTTCTACTGACAAAAGAAAAGGAAGTCTTAGAAGAACTAGCTGCTGCAAGTCGTCGTTCATACCTGCTCTGGTCTGGACTACAGGTCTTAGTCCAGCTCCTGCTCTTGCCCATTTATCTGAAATTGGGTTTGGCCGTTTGGATGGTGGTTGTTTATATAGTGGTCTTGCTTGTTGCCAAATATTTTCTAGTAAAATACCAGCTAGCAACCTACCAGCAACAAGGTGTTTTGAACTGGTCGACAGCCATTCAGGATGAGCAGAAGAGAAAACAGACTATCCTGCGTTTCTTTGCCCTTTTTACGACAGTTAAGGGGATTAGCACGAGCGTCAAGCCGAGAAAGTATCTGGACGGCATCTTAGGTTTAGTAACTTCGCATCAGATGTGGTTCAACTTATATTTGCGGGCTTTTTTACGGGCAGGAGATTATTTGGGTCTGACCCTGCGTTTAGTCTTTTTGGCCCTTTTATCCCTGATTGCTATTGAAGAGGCGTGGCTCTCTCTTGGTCTGGTTTTAGTATTTCATTATTTGCTCCTCTTTCAGCTGTTGGGGCTCTACAAGCACTATGATTACCAGTACCTAATTCAGCTTTATCCTTTGGATATAAAAGCTAAAGTGAAAGATTTTCAGCACTTGCTTCGGGTTATTTTATATGGGCTCTTAGTCGTGGAAACGGTAGTCGCTCTGCTATTTATCCAAGAAAAAATCATGGTAGCCATTTTACCAATCGTATCTATTTTTCTACATGAAGTTTATTTACCGATAAAATTGAAAAAAATTGATTGACTAAATAGCTGAAAATTAGTAAAATAGTAAAGAATTTTTAAAGGAGGTAAGGCATGCAGTTTGATACCAGTGGGCTACAGTTACAGTCTATCGCAGGAAATAGTGGCAAAGCGTTTAAGGGCCTACGGTCAGACGGAACGCAAGTCTTTGTAAAATATGAAATGCCTCCCATTGTTTCTGCACTGGCTCGTGAACAAATCACACCACCTGTTTTGTCTGCAAATCGGGAGGTAGGTATGGGGCACCGTGTGGAGCAGGAGTGGCTCAACGGTCGTACCTTGAAGCGCCATGATATGACTAGCAAGCAGGTTCGACAAATTTTAGTGCGTATGCACTTTTCACGGATTTTACTTAACCAGGCCCTTCAAATGAATTATACTTATATGGAGCCGAGGGATTTGGTTCGTCGTTGGCAAGAAGAAGTGCCACCGATTTTGCTTCAAAATTCTTATTTGCAATCCGTGTGTCAGGATTTGTTGAACACTGTACCTAGATTTCGTCAGGAACTAGCTACCTTTGTTCATGGTGATTTGCACCATAGCAACTGGGTTGAAACGACTTCAGGTTTCATTTATCTGACGGATTGGGAAACGGCCTGTGTGACCGACCGTATGGTCGATGTGGCCTATATTTTGACCCACTACATTCCCCGTCAGGCTTGGGAAGAATGGCTTCGTGCCTATGGCTATAAGTACAATCAGACAGTTTTGAACAAGATTTATTGGTATGGTCAGTTGGCCTACCTCAATCAAATTGCCAAGCATGTTGAGAGTTACAATACCTTGGCGGCTAATAGAGAAATTTACGCTCTGCGTCAATTCCGCCAGAGTTTTTATAGGGAAGTATGAGAGTTAGAAATCGTAAGGGAGCCAGTGAGCTCCTAGCAAATAATCCCCAGTATGTTATCTCCAATCCAGAGGAGTGCAAGGGGAGATGGGCTGAAATTTTTGGAAATGATAACCCCATTCATATCGAGGTTGGGTCTGGGAAAGGTCGTTTTGTAACAGGAATGGCTGCACAAAATCCAGATATTAACTACATCGGTATTGATATTCAGATGACGGTTTTGAGTTATGCCTTGGACCGAGTTTTAGAAGCTGGTTTACCAAATATCAAACTCTTGCAGGTGGATGGTTCTAGTTTGACCAATTATTTTGCCCCTGCGGAAATTGATCAGCTCTATCTAAACTTTTCTGATCCATGGCCTAAGAAACGCCATGAGAAACGCCGCTTGACCTACAAGTCCTTCTTGGATACCTATAAGGAAATCCTACCTGAAAACGGGGAAATTCATTTCAAGACGGACAACCGTGGTCTATTTGAATATAGCTTGGCTAGCTTTTCCCAATACGGCATGGTTTTGAAGCAGGTCTGGCTAGACCTACATGCTGATGGTTTGGAAGGCAATGTTATGACAGAGTATGAGGAAAAATTCTCAAACAAGGGTCAGGTTATCTATCGTGTGGAAGCGCGATTTTAATAAGATAAGCAAATAAGGAATCCAGGTGGGCTCCTTATTTTTGTTTTGTGAGATGGACGAAGTATTAGAAAGAGGTTTTTAATGTACGATCTAACAATTAACAGAGAGATTGACTAGGTTAATGTTGTTTGTATGAAGGTGAACAGTATCTAGCTGGAAATATGATTATTTGGTATAACCAAGTGATAAAATTTTATAAAATATTGTCTTTTACCTTGACAAAAATGGTCGGGGGGGGGGGGGATACT
>NZ_POQQ01000077.1 GCF_002964575.1 Streptococcus suis
AAGACTTGTTATTAAAACGCTTATCCTTTGCCGTAAATGGCTCTGTATCATACTTTATGTTTCCGTCCTTGTCTTTCATGACCTCGCCTTTTTTGGCTCTTAAAACAGCGTTTGGGTGGTCTTTCTTACAAGTTCTTCCTGTTTTGCTATCAGCCCATAAATCACGCTTGTACACCTTAGGCTTACTCTCCAGATTTCGCTCCCTCTCCGAGTAGATAAAATGAGCGTGCAAATTCGTCCTGGATTGATTCCAATGAACAGCATACTCATAATCTCTATTCTCTCCGTACATCCTTTTAGCGAGAAGGTCGCAAAACTGCTCCAGCTTCTCGCTATCTTTCGCCAGGTCATTCGGCAAAGCTACCACAGTTTCCCTCGCCTGGACATTCGGATTTTTAGATTTTTGATTCGCCTTTTCAAAATCCGCATACTCTTTCCAGGTATGTTTCATCTCTTTTTTATGTAACACAATATCTTCTTGTCTCGTCG
>NZ_POQQ01000078.1 GCF_002964575.1 Streptococcus suis
ATGCTAAACAAGAGATTGAAAAGCTAAGCTTTGAGGAACGTTTGAAACGTGCTAAAGCTCAAAGTGAAGCATTAAGTCAAAAAGCTCGGGGCGTTAGAAAAGAAAAGGATATGGAATCAGATTTAAGCCTCTAAGTTATGTATACCGAGAAAACTCTTGTCAGTAAGCTGTAACAAAAAGACCTTTCAAGGTCTTTTTGTTACGAGCGGAGCGAGTTGCTTCGTATTACGTGACCAAAAAAACATTTCTCTTTTTAAAAATTTAAAGTTTTTCTTTTCTTTTTTTCTAACAAGTTATTTTATTAAATTATTTATTATATTATTTATTATTATTTAGGGAGAGCTATAAACAGCATGGTTGAGCCTTTTTTTTTACGACACATGACAAAAAAGTGCGTGACACATGACAAAAAAGTGCGTGACACATGACAAAAAAGTGCGTGACACATGACAAAAAAGTGCGTGACATATGACAGAATCC
>NZ_POQQ01000008.1 GCF_002964575.1 Streptococcus suis
CCTTTGCTTTATGGGTCTTGCCGTCTTGACCAACGAACTCATACAGATAGATTGGCTCCCCTTGTCTTGTCCTATGCTTAACCTGGACACCTAATGCCTGGAGGTTAGCTATAAAGTCCTCACTCGACCGTACAGATGACGTGAGGGCTTGCTCGACATACTCCTTAAGTTCTGACTTCCAGGAATAAGCCCCTTGTTTGTTCAGGTGGTACTCAAAACGGTCTTGGCGTTTCTCTGCTCGATCTGCAATGACAGATAGCCCTACTTCCTTGCACACCTCATTCGTCTTTTCAGCGAGTAGCTCCCACATACGCTTTTGGTGAAGCTTAACTCCAGTTTGAGGGTCAATTGCTCCAGCAACGGCATGCACGTGAATATTTTTAGTATTACCATGAACGTAAAAGGCACAAGGAAAGTCGCCATTCATTTCTCTGGTAGTCCTTTTCCAGGCTTCTTTGACCACAATTAAGGCATTCTTAGGGGAAATCTCACCCTCTTTGAAGGACGTGACCATAGAATACCCCTCGACTCCTCTTTGCTTGCCATAGGCTTTAGCAGTTGCCTTGATTTGCCATTCGGCATAGTCCGGGTTAATACCATAACCGTCAGACCCCACACACTTCACTTTTTTAGTCTCTCTATCCAGGCCATCACGTGCGTATTTGACACTTGCGGTCACGTTGGTCACACTATTTATTTTCCCAATAACTGCCATACAATCCCCACATCATCTCTAAAACGCCCATATTCGCCCTCTAAGGCGTGTATTTTCTTTTTCATGGATAAAAGCACCTCGGACGGTTTAAAGCCGCTCTGAGAGCTTTCTAGGCGCAAATAACGAGCAATCTGGTGGATATTCCCTCCGTGATGTCCTAATTCTGCTTGGATACGGTGTAAAACCTGGACAATTTCTTGCATTTTAGCCTTGCTTAGCTTAGGCTGAACGATTTCACCTCCCAAAGCCCTCTTTCTCAGATATTCTGACACTTTCAATTCATTTCTAGCTGCCAATCCAGTGATGACCTCATATTCTGCTTCGCTCACTCGGAAGCTAATCAATTTCTCTCTGCTCGACCTTTTCCCTGTCATTTTGACACCTCCATACCTTCGTTAGTGGGTAGCTCCCTCGTTCTAGTCGGCTCGAACCACAAGCCGACACGGAGAACCGGCAAGCCTATTGTTCTCCTTTTCGCTGGGACCCAGCGATGAAGTGACCACCTCAAAATGCTCGTTATCCACTCGCATTTTTTAGGACTACTCACTAGCTCAAAACGCTCCCTATTCGGTCGCCTTTCTCACAAGTTCGTAGAGGTCACTTCGTTAGCTAAGCCTATCAATAATATTATAACATAATATGAGTGACATGGCTTAGACCAAGTGGGGCGACTGTATTACGTTTTCAACATAATACGTCACGCACTTGCAATGGGTTTCACCCCTTGACCCCAAACATAAAAGACCTCGAATGGACAAGGTCTTTTATGTTTTATTGATGTCATCACTAGAATAGTAAACATGAAATACAGGATTTATAAGTATTGATTACTTTTTATTTTTTGTGAAATAGGTTGGTGGGATTTATATGATTCTAATAATGTTTGGAATACATCATCGGAATTAAATCTTGGAATACCTTCTTGGATTTTGTTTTTAAATATGGTGTAATCTAGGATGTTTTTTGTAACTATTTCTTTGAAAACATTATTGATGTGATTGATTTCATCTAGAGATAAATCATATTTGATGATGAAAAATTCTCTAGAACAAATATTTAATCTTTCACATATTTGAATTATTAAATTATTGTAAATATACTGTTTATATTCCTGTTCTTCTGTCATTAAACCACCCACTCTAAAGCAATACGAATCCAATAAGCTATGGTTGAAGCTGTTGTTTCTGCCATTCCAGAAGCTGTTAAGGCATTTTTTACTTGCCCTTCAACTGTTCCATAGGCTAGATCGCTCCAAGTTTGTAGCTTTCTTAAAACAGGGATAACTGTATTAAGAGAAGCTCCAACAGACACAGCTGCTTCTGGTCCAATCCATTCACCGACCAAATTAATAAGTTTATTCTTGTTGTTAAGGACTACTTTGATAGCTTTTTTTACAGCTTTTGTTTGAAGTGAACGTGATTCTATTCTATATGTTGGAGGTGTTACATGTTCCAACATATTTTCGATTTTTGAGATATTTTCAGTCGTTAATCCTTTGTTTATAAAATCTATTTCTTCCTGTGTCAAATGAATATCATAATTATTTTGTTCAGTTAGAGCAGAGACCGAAGGAGTTAAAATTCCACCTAATGTTATTAATAACAAAAAACTAACAAAAACTTTTCTTAAAATCTTCTTCATGTTTATTTTTCCTTTCTATTTTCATTTTGCTATCTATGTTTTTATCTAGGGTTTGGTAGCAGGTCTATAGCTTGATTTTCTCAAGAACTCCTTTCTAACAAGCTATTTCAACGATTTTTACACCTTTATCATACTCCTAATTAAATTAAAATCAAGTCTATTTTTCCAATTTCTTTTATGATATAATAAAAGGGTTGGTGAAGTTTTCCAACCCTTAGTTAAAATATGTTTAGTCGTACATTTGTGCGGCTATTTTTTATTTCTCCAGGTCTTTTCGGTAACGTTTAGACAACATCAGAACAAGTCTTGAAGCCTTTTTACTGTCTATCCAGCCCATTTTTTCATTTTCCTCAAGAGTAGCTAACTGTGCTATCTCTTTAAATTTCTGTTCGGTTTCTAACGCTAGTGCTATATTTTCAAGAGTTATACCAGGATAACGTTGTTGCAGTTCTTTACCCAATTTCAAAGCGTCTCTGTCAGCTTGACGCTTTTTCTTTTCTTGTTCTTCTTGCCTGACTTGTTCGACCCTGATCCATGCTTTTTGCATGGCTAAAATTGAACTACGTTCTTTGTCAGAAGCGTCACTTGGACAAGGAAACTTCTTTGCTGCACGTTCTTCTAAAGTCAATTTTTTAGCCATTTTTAGTCCTCCAGGTAATCAAAAATATCTGTTTGGTGCTTTGTTCTATCGAACACTTTAGGGTCTGTAATCTGCATTTCATACCCTACCACCTTACGACCATTTTTTAAGGTGTTAAGAAAAATCTCTACCCCTAATTTTGCTTCAAGTTCTAATGCTCCAACAGTTATAGCATTACGTTTGAAAATACCAGGAGTCATACGACGTTCTTCTCCAAGAAGCCAGTCTTGCCATTCATCAACAGTTCCCTGAATTGTAGTCACTCTTTGACCATTATAGCGACGTGCTTCCCATAGTTTCATCAGAATCAGGGCGTACTTAGACTTAATTCTGGCCAACTCTGCCAACTTAAACGAGTAGTACTGGTTTCTTAAAGCAAATACATAAGGAGCTGCAAACTCTGAAAAACGAAATTCAACCTGACCGTCCTCTACAAATTTGATATAGCTAAACAGTTGTCCCATAATAATGGCTTTTTTCCCATTTGGTTCTACTTCTGAAAAGTATAAAGCAGTATTTTCATTAAGTCCCTTAAAACCACGTGCAATTCGCTCATAATTTTTACCTGAAGCATTTAGTCCGAAGTGTTTCAGGACATCTTTAGAACTAACTTTGAAGGTATCTGTTACAGTACTTTCTTTGCTCACGTAACTAAAGCAATAATCCAATAGTTTATGTTCAAACGCCTTTAGATTGCCAAAGGCTTTGGCTAGGTCATTTGCTTGAACAATTAGGTAATCTTGTCGTGACATTAGATTTTCAAAAGCTGTTTCTGTTTTACTTTGTTTCATTCTTAAACCTCACGTACTTTTTAGTCATTTATAAATCTAACAGAAATAATGCCGTAAATCAAACAAAAATGTATTTTTAGTCATGTATCACGTACTTTTTAGTCATGTATCACGTACTTTTTAGTCATGTATCACGTACTTTTTAGTCATGTATCACGTACTTTTTCGCATTTTTGAAGCCTGAAACCCTTGATATTACTGGTTTTTCAAGCCCCCTAAAGTATATATAAAGTATATATAAAAGTAAGTATGAAAGTAATTCCTTCTGGAAAGAAGGAGTAAAAAAATAATTCTTTTCAAAAAAGTAAATCTTTTTTCCTGTATTCAAGGCCAGGAGAAAATGCTATAATCGTTTTTGTCGCACTCACTATACTGCGTCAGTAGGAGGTGAGACTTTATGCGTAGTATTCTCATACTTGTTCTGCTACCACTCTTGATAGAGATATTAGGAGCTGTCATTGCTGAATGGCTAATCAGCACGTTAGCAAACAAACGCGACAAGAAAAACTAATAGCCTGAGTGCCTTGAGCAAGCACAAAAAAAGACCCAGGAAATTGAGCCTTCCTGGGTTTTTCTTATGCGCTTAGTATCCTCATACTTTTTAAGCACCTTCAGTATATCAAAAACAAGCAATTCAAGCAACTTCAACGGTGTTTGCTGATGTCAAAGGGTTTTCTGTACTGGTAAGGCAACTTGGTCAAGAACCAGTTGAAAGCAAGCCAGGGGGTAAAGACTAATAAAGCGCCAAAGATAAACAAGAGAACAGAAAGAATAATCTTGATTAAAATGCTTAACACTGCTCCTAAACTTGGCTGATTCCAGTTGAATCGGCCCAAATAGACCTCTGACCAAATCGAAGTTAAGCTAGCCCCCAAAAAGAGATTCGTAAAGCCTATGAGTACCATAAAACTCGACACTGAGACCAGGACAAAGCCGAAAAACAGAATAGGGTTAAGGATTTCCTTACGATTAAGCAAGACCTGTTCCTGGTTCTGCAGCCATATCAAGCGTTTCTCTGACCGTTTAATCGCTTGTTCCAGGTCTTGGTATTTAGCAGCCAACTCATTGTAAACTCGCTCATCTGACGCTATCATAGACCTTATTTTGCCATTGATATACTTGGAGCCTATGTTGGCATACTCCTCGTTAATCTCTTGTAACTGACCTTTTAAGCGTTGTTCCGTTTCATTGGCTAAGGCTTGATAGAACGAGGGCATAGCCTTCTCAATGTCTATCACACCGTCCTCAATCAAGAGCTGCAAGGTCTGCATAGCTTCCCAAAAGAGCTTTTCACGGTCAATCTTTTGTGTCATCTCTCTAACCCTCCTAAATCTCGTCTTTGTCGTTCTCGACGTTGCTCACGTTCTTGCTCCCTCATGGCTTTCTCATAGGCTTTTTGTTGCAAGTGAGATTCTCTAGCAGACTTGAAGAAAGCACTAAAGGCTTCTAGTTTCTCTTGCTCATCACTTGTTGAACGAACCACCTCTTGTATTTTTTCAAGTAAGTGTTGTCGTTCGTAAGCCGTCCCACCTAGCTTATAGTCCTTTGCTTTATGGGTCTTGCCGTCTTGACCAACGAACTCATACAGATAGATTGGCTCCCCTTGTCTTGTCCTATGCTTAACCTGGACACCTAATGCCTGGAGGTTAGCTATA
>NZ_POQQ01000079.1 GCF_002964575.1 Streptococcus suis
ATAACCTCATTTACAATTTTCATACTAGGGATACCATATTCCCCACCATGTTGATTAATAAATCTTTTCAACTCTCGAACATTAGCTAATCCTTGCTCATCAATCAGATTACAAACTAAGTCTAAAATATAATCTTTTTCCTCAACGTCAAGAGTAACATAGCGTGCAATATCAAAATTCATCAAAAGTTTGATATCGGCTTTATCATAAACGTGTTTTTTCTTTTCGATAGCATCTTTAGACTCATGTGTTAAATACAAATATGTGTTTTCCATGCTGGTTCTAACTATCTCAACATGAGAGATACTCTGAGACCCTAGTGCACGCTTTATTTTCAAACGTACACTTTCAGCTGTCACCGGATTCTTCGCCACATAAATCAAGTGATAATGCGGTTTCTTAAAACCACCATTCTTTGTGTCGACATCTTTATCATGTAATGGACTAAGACC
>NZ_POQQ01000080.1 GCF_002964575.1 Streptococcus suis
ACCTTGCGTTTGGCATAAATGCGGGCTCCCTCTTTACTTGTCAATTCCTCTTTGACTAAGTTCTTGAAATAGTTCCACGTAGGATTATACTGAATTTGTTTGAGGTTTCCTTTTTCTGTCCGTGCTAACTGGTCTAACTCCTCACTAGCTTGTACAGGATCAGCTTCGTAAATCTTAATATCTTTCTCAAAACCATTCTGCTCCGTTCTTCGTGAATAATTCTTAAACGAGTAGACAACCCCATCTGGCTTTATCCACTGGTCAGAATCTTCTAGATAGGTCCAGTTTTCAGGATTGGCATCACTCTTCTTATAGCTTTTCTTCTGCTCTTTCTGATATGTTCCGTAGGGAATCAGAGGTGTTTTCTCCAGATCATCAAGGATAAAGCTATAATTTTCTTCACTTCCATAACCTGCTGC
>NZ_POQQ01000081.1 GCF_002964575.1 Streptococcus suis
GTAATCTCTGTCGCCAACTCTGTAATGCGCAAAGCATGCAAGAGGGGTGATAAATTGCAGAGCTACTCTCCTGTTTTCAAGAGTGAAGTAGGATTGGGTGATTCTAACTCCATCACATCCAACAGCTCCGCTTTAGACCAAGTCTAGCCAAACCGTTTATGCACAAATGAAGAATATTTCTACCCTTCCATTATACCAAAATTCCAGACAAGTTGACCTTGTCTGGAATAAAAACTCTACTCTGGCACTACAACCTTCAACCGAATATCTGTCGGCTGTAGAACTTTTTGAACCTGCACAAGGAAAGCAAGACCATTGTCTGATGGAGCATACTGGAAAGTCAGATTGATAACTTTTTCTGTAAAGTCATCCCCGTAGCTGTCCACATACTGCTTGCTTTCGATAAAGTGGATGTA
>NZ_POQQ01000082.1 GCF_002964575.1 Streptococcus suis
TATTATTCACTTTAGCAGATAGAATAACAATTTTTTTCGGCACTTCAAACTGTGTCATATCCAAATCAAGTTGCCCAATCTTAAGGGTAGTATCTGTCATATTGTAAGTCATAATAATTACTCCATTTTCTATTCAAAAAGTCGTATCCTACACGAAAAGTGACTCAATCCCTTCTCCCACAAGGGTTTCAATGACTTCGGTATAACCAACAAGCCGTAACCCCTTACGTATCAAGGGTTTAGAGTATATTTCATGTATGTGTCC
>NZ_POQQ01000083.1 GCF_002964575.1 Streptococcus suis
TTCTTATAGCTTTTCTTCTGCTCTTTCTGATATGTTCCGTAGGGAATCAGAGGTGTTTTCTCCAGATCATCAAGGATAAAGCTATAATTTTCTTCACTTCCATAACCTGCATCTGCGACAATGTGTTGAAAGAGTTCTAGGGTTTGGATGGATTGAAGAAAGGGCTTGAGCGTCCGAGTGTCAGTTGGATTCGGATACAATCCGTAAGCCAAGGCAAACTGGCTGTTTGTGCCAAGTTGAAGGTTGTAACCGGGTTTGAGCTGACCATTCTTCATATGATCTTCTTTCATTCGCATGAATGTTGCATCGTGATCCGTTTTAGAATAGGAATTTCGCTCTTGTAGAATCTGTTTATCTCGTTCGTACTTCTGTTTCCGAACAAGAAAATCCTCTTTCAACTTTCT
>NZ_POQQ01000084.1 GCF_002964575.1 Streptococcus suis
TTTTCAAAGGTCTTGTTCACTGCCGCGCTCTCGCGACAACTATCTTAGTTTATCATTTCTTCAACTAATTGTCAACACTTTTTTGAAACTTTTTTTGTTTCTTTTTTCAGTGTTGTGTCTCAGATTTGACAACTCAATTATTCTATCATCTTCATTCAACCTTGTCAACACTTTTTTGAAACTTTTTTTCATTTCTTTCTATCAACACGGTCTCAAAAGACAACTCAATTATTCTATCATCGCATTGTGTGTTTGTCAACACTTTTTTGTTCAATTTTTTAAAAAAAGAAGCAGAGTAAAACTTCCATTGTGGCTCTACCTTGCTTCTTGATTATAATGAACATTTTATAATAACTGATTTATCGAAAATCTTTTAAATGAATTTGTAATTCACGTATCATTTCCCGGCGACCATTGAAACATTGTCCGCTAATTAATTTTTCATATTTATCAAGTTGAGCCTTGCTTAGATTTTGTCGATAATCTCTCAAGGCACCTCTCAACATTAATAGTTCATCGTTTATCAAGCCTGGTGATTGAATTGCATGAGATAATTCATGAATATCTTCATGTGGCATACGATCAAACTTGCGTTTTTGACTTTCCTGCTTGCGAATATGATCCTTGATTCGATTTCTGAACTTGACTTTGAAATAACAATACAATTGAACTTGTTCATCAACTAACCACGGTTCTTCTTCCAATAATTCAAACAAGGTCATCATTCCTTCTTGTTCCCAATCATCGCGATCCCATAGTTTAATATAAAACTCTTTTCGAGCCTTGTTTACAATGCCTTTGACGCTTGCGTACACTTTTTCGAATTCCATTACTTAATCTCCTTTGGTTGATGGGTTAAGTTTATCGAAAAGCGCTATCTTTCTACAGGACATCTTTGTCTAATATACATTATTTGATTTTGTTTGTTGCTTATGACATTTAATAACCACAAAACCCTCACTAAGTATATAATCTTATTGAGGGCTTGTGGTCATTTTATTAGTTTAATAGCAAAGATTGTAGATGTCATACTCAAAGTATCTTTATATTACTCTTTCGTATTAATCTTCTCTATTACTTCTTCGTAAGAAAGGGGATGAACATCCTCGTCTTCTTGTTCAATATTCTCTGGCATTTTGCCTGTTTCATATAGAGATTTAATTTGAACACTATCGAGAGTTTCGTATTTAAGCAAGGCTTCTGCGATTAGTTTATGAGTTTCGCGATTAGACTGAATAATTTCAGCCGCTTTGTTGCGAGCTTCATTCAGCAAATCACGGACTTCGTTGTCTAATTCATAGGCAGTTTGTTCTGATATGTGTTTGTGAGTTGTTTGTCCACCAAACATAGCATGACTACCTTCATACTGCATTGGTCCCATTTTTTCACTCATACCATACTCAGCTACCATAGCACGCGCCATCTGTGTCGCTTGTTCAAAGTCATTTGAAGCACCTGTTGTTTGGGTATTGAAAATAATTTCTTCTGCAACACGTCCACCCATAAGACCAGCTAATTGCTCTTTCATATCTTCTTTAGATAGGAGCATTTGGTCTTCTTTTGGAAGGGCAATCATGTAACCACCAGCACGGCCACGTGGTACAATAGTAACTTTATGAACTTCACGCGCATTTGACAAGACAAGGCCAACAATCGTATGACCAGCTTCATGGTAGGCAACGATCTCACGTTCTTTAGCTGAAATTTGGCGGTCTTTCTTAGAAGGACCAGCAATGACACGGTCTTCTGCTTCATCAATATCTGAAGCATCAATGACAGTTTTGTTTCGACGTGCGGCTACAAGGGCAGCTTCATTAAGAACGTTCTCTAAATCAGCACCAACAAAACCTGGAGTTTGCTGAGCAACCAATTTCAAGTCTACGTCTGCTGCTAATGGTTTATTCTTCGCATGAACTTTAAGGATTGCTTCGCGACCCTTGACATCTGGACGACCAACCAATACCTTACGGTCAAAACGTCCCGGACGAAGAAGGGCTGGATCTAAAACATCACTACGGTTAGTTGCAGCAATGACGATTATTCCTTCGTTGCCTTCAAATCCATCCATTTCAATCAAGAGTTGGTTGAGGGTTTGTTCCCGTTCGTCGTTACCACCACCCATGCCGACACCACGTTGGCGACCGACAGCATCGATTTCATCGATGAAAATGATAGCTGGTGCTGCTTTTTTGGCATCTTCAAACAGTGAACGAACACGGCTGGCACCGACACCGACAAACATTTCAACGAAATCAGAACCAGAAATCGAGAAGAATGGAACGCCTGCTTCACCCGCTACAGCTTTTGCTAAAAGAGTTTTACCTGTTCCTGGAGGTCCCTCTAATAAGACACCTGCTGGAATACGGGCACCAAGCTTGGTAAAGCGTTTTGGATCTTTCAAAAACTCTACCACTTCTACCAGTTCTTGTTTTTCTTCTTCTGCACCCGCGACATCTGAGAAACGAACTTTGATATTGCTTTGCTCAAGAGCTTTTGCTTTGTTTCGTCCAAAGTTCATTGCTCCTCGAGCTCCGCCACCACCCTGGTTCATCATCATCATGAAGAATACACCAACGATAACAAGCGGTAACAAATTAAAGATGATATTTAACCATAGTCCATTAGAACTTTCTGGTTTAATGGTTACCTTAACACCATTTTCATTTGCTAGGGTTTGTAATTCTGATAAATTTGTTTCAGACGGTAGAATAAGCGATTTGAAGTTTTTATAGGTAACAGTACTTGACACTTGGAATAGCTTAATAGAAGAAGCTAGTTCATCCTTGGCTGTCTGCTCTGTCTTGTACTTACCAGTAATTTCAATAACACTTGAATCTGGTTGATAGGTCAATTCTGAAACGTTATTATTCTTAAGCTCGGTAATAACTTGTGAATAGCTGATTTCTTGAGTCGCAACCTGTTGACCTGCATTAAAAAATTGGAATGCTGTAAGAATGGTCGCGATGACAAGAATAATGAGAAAAGGATTTCTTATAAATCCTTTATTTTGTTGATTGTTCATAATATAGTAGGAAACCTTTTTCTAATTTGTATAAACTTCCTCTTTTAGTACACCAACGTAAGGAAGGTTACGGTAGTTTTCATCGTAGTCTAATCCAAAGCCAACTACAAATTCATTTGGAATAGTGAAGCAAGTATAGTCTGGCTCAATTTCAACTACACGACCTTCTGGTTTATCAAGTAATGTAGCAATCTTGATTGAAGCAGCTTGACGGAATGCAAAAAGCTCTTTCAATTCCTTCAAGGTACGACCAGTATCAATAATATCCTCAACAAAGATAATATGACGACCAGCAACACTGTTATCTAAATCCTTGATGATTTTAACAGTTCCGCTACTCTCCGTACCACCATGATAGCTTGAAACAACCATATAATCCGTTTCGATATGCGCATCAATATGCTTCATCAATTCTGCCATAAATGGAATAGAACCTTTTAAAATTCCAACAAGAATAGGGTTCTTATCTGCGTAATCTTTTGCTAGAATTTGCCCAAGTTCTTTACATTTTGCAACAATTTCTTCTTCTGAAACAAGAATTTTCTTAATATCTTTGTCCAACATAGTTGTTCTACTCTTTCATTTTAATATATAAGGTAGCTTTGATTATATCATTTTTTATTGATTTACTCAAATCACTGCTAGCAAGATTGGCAATTCCATAAATTTTACCAGCCTGTTCAATCACAACTGCCTCTTGACGAACTTTCTGAGGTATTTTATTATCAATAAACCAGCGACGAAGTTTTTTAGTGACGCCGTTTATTCGGATAGTATCTCCCGCCTGTCTTCCTCGTACTAGAATGGGTAAATGACTTGGAAAATGTAAAACCTGCTCCGCGTCTTCCATTGGGTGATTGAGTGAAAAAATATACGAACCATAAGAAAAAATACCTTCTGATTCTATCATGATTGGTTCTATTTGCTCATCCGTCTGAGGTCCTATTTTATCAATTGTGAAACGATGATAATCTTTTTCTAAAACATAATTATTTTTTAGTAGATGTTTATAATTCGCTTTTGATTGCAAAATATGAAGAACCTCGTCAAACTGGGAACGGGATAATTGTAAATCAGGGAAGCCTTCTAAATATTCCTCTAGTAAATACCTCTGGACTGCTTGTGTCTGTTGCAGAAAACTTGTCAAATCTGTAACAGATAAATCTTTTGTTAAATCTCGTAACGCCTGTAATAGATTTCTAGTATCAGTTGCAAGGTTATTGACAGCAAACTCAATTTTAGGATTTTCCTGTTTGAATTGTGGTAAATAGGTATTCCTTACCCTATTTCTAAAATAGTTTAAACTTTGATTGCTGGAATCTTCAAAATGAAATACATTTTTGAAATCAGACTTTTTAAAAGACAAGAGTGGTCGAATGAGTTCTCCATTTGCAAAAGGCTGGATAGGCTGAATGGCAGACAGATGACGCAAACGGCTTCCCCTAATCAATCGCATTAAAACAGTTTCTGCTTGATCATCAGCATGGTGGGCTGTGACGAGAGCTGTATAGCCTTCTTGCTCCATGATGTCCGCAAAAAATGCATAACGCCATTTCCTGGCTGTTTCTTCTGAAAACTTCCCTTCAAAATGTGATAGGTAGAAAGGAACATTATAATCCTCTGCTAACTGCCTGAGGTAGCTTTCCTCAAGAGCGGCTTCCTCCCGTTGTCCATGATTTATATGGGCTATACCAAGTTCAATCCCTAATTCTTGTCTGTATTCGTATAGGAGGTGAAATAAATTCATTGAATCCAAGCCGCCTGATACAGCCACTAAAACTTTCTTATGTTTATCAAAAAAGTGACCATCCTGTGTCACTTTTAAAAATTTATTTTTCATTTATTTTAAAATCCCGTAAACATCATTTGCAATTTGTGTAATCTCATCATAGCTTGATTTATCCGTAAAAATAGATAGGACAAAAGGAGATTCTGCATAAACAATGGCTACATCGTGCTTGACATCATCCGCATCACCAATTTTGTGAGCAACCGGAACAGCAATGTCTTTTGAAATACGTTGGTTATCAAACTGCGTTGATACAAGACTTTCTAAAACATAACCTTCTTGTTCATACAAGGCTTCCATCATTTTTCCAGCAACTTCTGCTGTGGTTTCACGTGTAACCATATCCCACTTACTACCTGTAATAGCAGTAATATTCTGGTAGAAGTCGTCATTAAACTGATGTGTCACATAGTAAGAAAGTAAATTGCTGGCTACATTATCCGACTCTTTAGCAGTCTTGTTGATCAATTCTTCTACCGAGTATTCTTTATTGTCTGGTGTTTTAGATAAAGAGCCACTACCACCAACAACATAGGCACCTGGAAAGGACATAGAATCTGCCGTGTACTTCACTTTAGTCGTCAAATCAACCTGTCCTGCATTGATTTGCTCCTGAACATAGTAAAGAATAGGTAGTTTAGCAATACTAGCAGAATAAAACACCTTATCTTGATTAAGACCAGCTGACTGACCAGTTGAAAGTTGCTTAACATATATTCCTATGTTGTTTTTAGAATATTTTTGTGTGAGCAAGGCTTGAACAGCTTCCATTCTATTATCAACTGTAGACAAATCATCCATAGCAATCCAGCCCTTGTCTGCGACATAAGCAAAGTCACCTACTGGCGTAGTAGAAATTTTAGAAATGGTAACAGCTTGATAAGCCTGTATATCTGTTTTGACTTCCTTGGCTTGATTTGCTATCGGAGAAGATAGAACAGTAAGATTTTTATTTGTCCAGTAGGTCTGCTCAACAAGAGTTTCTGTTAAAACGACGTCATCAAATAATTTATTGGTATCTGCCACAATATAGGAAGCATTGTCAATCTGAAAAACCAACTCTTTTTTGGAATTCACAATCACGTCTGTGATGGAAAAAGCCTGATTTGGTTTCAACTGACCTACTACTTGTGTCAATTCTAGGTCAGAATAAAGATTTTCAACTTGAAACACATTTGGATTTTGAGGGATAGTCTGAAAATACTGGTCATATACTGTCTGAGTCAATTCATATTCTTCTTGTGCTGTGAGTTTAAACGGTATTTCTGTACTATCAACCACCTGCCATCCAAATAAAACTGGCAATAACCATACGAGCAGTTTCTTCTGCATACTCCCTCCCTTCTATAAATCCTTTTCCTCTAATTTCAATTCCTGATTTTTTTGAGACAACTCTTCCAACTTCTCTTCCGAATGCTGTAGAAATTGCTCTACAATTTTAAAGATAGAATCTGTCATTTTGGTAACCCTGGAATATTGTAGACAAATTCCCCTTCTTTAGAGTATTGGTATTTGGCACGAACATATTTGGCAGCGTAATCTTCATTCTTTAATTTCGTAACCATTTCAGCTACTTGTTTCTGCTCTTTGGTCAATTCATCATAGTTTTTTTCTAATTCAGCTAACTTCTTTTCCTGTTGCTGAATAGTTGTATAGGTCACCACCAGATTATAGGCTGGCAACATAAATAAAAAGATAACCAAAACCAAAATAGCAGCCATGAAACGATTTTTCTGCTGACGCTCTGCCAATTTATTCTGAGATTTTGCACGTTCCGATTGAATAAAGGCATTATTCAACTGCAGGATTTTAGATTTTCTCATCTGCTTCTATCCTTTTTTCACTGACAATTTCATACATTTTCAGTGCATCTTCTTTTTTTGTAGAATCTTTCATTTCAAGGACTTTTACAGTTAGCAACTTATTGCCGAATTGGATTTCAACTTGATCATCAACTTTCAAATCTGTTGAAGACTTAGCCAAAATACCATTAACTTTAATTCTTCCCTTGTCAGCTACTTCCTTTGCAACTGTCCGACGCTTGATAATGCGAGAAACTTTTAAATATTTATCTAGTCTCATAAACTTACCTCAACTATATATTTTACCATTTTTTCATCTAATTGAGAAATTTATTCTGCCTTTCTGGTCTTGATTTCTTGTAACTTCTCCGCAAAAGAAATCAATTCTTCAATAATTTCAAAGTCTTTCTTCTGTTGAATGTTAAACACAACAGCTAGTTTTCCTTTATTTTCCGTTATCTGAGCTTTCAAATTCGTAGCAGATAGTGCTTCAAAGTAATCTTGCGTTAGGAAAATTTGACCAGCCATGGGTTCAAATGTCACTGTCACTTGATGTTGTCGTCTAAGAACTGTATGACAGAAAACTTGGTCTAAAAATGACTTCAGAAGACCAATTTCAAGCAAGTAGGCTACTACATCAGGATACTCTCCAAAACGGTCTATCAATTCTTCCTGTAGTTCTTGATAGTTTACACGACTGTCAATATTCTTAATACGTTTGTAGATTTCAATTTTTTGACGTTGGTCAGCAATATAGTCACTTGGTAGGTAGGCATCGATCTGTAGATTGACCTCTGAATTGCTTTTCTGACGTTGAGCTGCCTTACCTTGTTTTTCTAAGATAGCTTGTTCTAAGAGTTGAGAATAGAGTTCGTAACCAACTGAATCAATAAAGCCAGATTGGGCTGCTCCCAGGATATTTCCCGCACCGCGAATGGACAAATCTTGCATGGCAATCTTGAAACCAGAACCTAGTTCTGTAAAGCCCTTAATAGCTTCCAAACGTTTTTCAGCCACTTCTGTCAAGGACTTGTCTGGGCGATACATAAGGTAGGCATAGGCAATCCGATTGGAACGACCGACACGACCTCGAAGTTGATAGAGGGTTGACAGACCCATATGATCTGCATTTTCAATAAATAAGGTATTCGCATTTGGAATATCAACACCCGTTTCAATGATTGTTGTGGTCACTAAGATATCATATTCGCCCTCAACAAAGGCATAAAGGGTATTTTCTAGCTGAATTTCCGACATTTGACCATGGACGTATCCGATGGTTGCTTCTGGAACTAATTCTTTTAATTCCGAAACTTTTTGCTCAATGGTGTCAACTTTGTTGTAAAGATAGTAAACCTGTCCTCCACGATCAATTTCACGGAGAACCGCATCCCGAATTACTGAAGGATTGGTTTCCATGACATAGGTTTGAACAGGATAACGATTGGTCGGTGGTGTCTCAATTACTGATAAGTCGCGGATTCCCAGCATAGACATTTGCAAGGTACGAGGAATTGGAGTTGCAGTCAGGGTTAGGACATCTATTTTCTTTTTCAATTCCTTCAAGCGTTCCTTATGCTTGACACCAAACCGTTGCTCTTCGTCAATAACTAGTAAACCTAAATCAGCAAAAACAACATCTTTTGATAGAAGGCGATGGGTACCAATAATAATATCAACTTGACCTTTCTTCAGTCTCTCAAGCGTTTTTTCCTGCTCTGCCTTTGTTTTAAAACGACTCATAACATCCACATTGACAGGAAATTCAGCAAATCGTTCTTGGAAATTAGCATAATGTTGCTGGGCTAAAACAGTCGTTGGAACAAGAATAGCTACTTGCTTACCATCATTAACAGCTTTAAAGGCGGCTCGCATGGCTACTTCTGTCTTACCAAATCCAACATCTCCTACTAACAGGCGATCCATTGGAGAATCTTTTTCCATATCCTTTTTAATTTCATCTATGGAGCGGAGTTGATCGTCAGTTTCCACATGTGTAAAGTAGTTGTCAAATTCAACTTGATTTTCATCATCCGGTGAAAAGGCAAAACCTTTCAACTGACTACGTTCAGCGTAAAGCTTAATCAAATCATCCGCAATATCCTCGACTTGTTTCTGAACCTTTTGTTTAGTACGCTGGAAACGACCATCGTTCAGTTTATTGACCTTTGGAGCTTTTCCATCAGACGCTAAGTATTTGGAAAGGAGATCAATCTGCTCTACAGGAATAGAAATACGATCGGCATTTTGATATTGAACTGTCACATAGTCACGGTGGATGCCTGATATTTCAATGGTTTCTATCCCTAAATACTGACCGATCCCGTGAACATGGTGAACGACATAGTCACCAACAGCTAGCTCACTATAGTCTTTAATGCGCTCAGCGTTCGAGATATTGGTTCTTCGAACCTTACGCTTAATCTTTTTATTGAAAATCTCTTTTTCAGTAATGAGAACTAACTTCTCATCCATCAGATGAAATCCAGAAGCTAGCTGCCCAATGGTCACTTGTTGCTGACCTTCTACTAACTTATCCGATGAATAGGTAGGTAGCTGAATATCATACTCCTGTAAAGATTTTTGTAAAGTCTGTAAACTCGCTTCAGAACTTGCTTGAATAATGACTGTATTCTTCGATTTAGCATACCGAGTTAGTTCTTCTTTCAATAGGGGAATTTGATGGAAAAATTCCTGCATAGGATGCTGAGTAAATTGATAGAGGGCGTCAAATTTTACATTTCCCAACCCCTTTTGAAAACTTGAAAAGAAGGTGGCAGGTTTATATTTTCTTAATTCCGAATAGGTAGATGCAAAATAGTTTAAACTTGACACTGATTTACTCTTTTGTAAATCATCTGTCAATAACTCTGCTGATTCTTTTTCGAATTGAGCCTGCTTATCAGCGATTTTATGAAAATCATCCAAAAATAAGGGGGATCCCTTTGGCAAATAATCTAGCAATGTCCAAGATTGTTCATATAAAAATGAGAGAAATTTTCGTAAATCGGGATGACGATATTCTGTTTGCATATCCGCCAAAACTTCCCGTAAATAAGACTGCTGCTCTTCTATATGCGATTGTTCAATAGCTGTTTCAATACTACTGCAGGCCCGTTCATAGTCAGTAGCTGTCAAAAGAATATCCGATGCTGGAGCAATGCTGATGCTATCCAAATTTTCTAAAGACTTTTGACTGTCAACATCAAAGATACGAATGCCATCAATCTCATCTCCAAAAAATTCTAAACGATAGGGAGCCTCAGCTCGCATATCAAAAATATCTAGGATGTCACCTCGTTGGCTAAATTCTCCCTGAGTTAAAACTCGTGAAACCTTCTTATAGCCTGTGTTGACAAGTTTCTTTACAAGTTTGTCAACTTCAATTTCTTGACCAACCTCAATTTGAATCTTTGACTGTTTGAAAATTTCTGGATTTGGTAAAAGTACCCTACAGGCAGCCATGCTGACAACTAGAACTCCTGACTGAGTTGGATCAGTCAGAAAATTCAAGCTATCAATTCTTGACTGCGTCCGTTCCTTAGAAGCGAAAACAAACTCTGCAATCGGACTATCATCTGTAAAGAAGTTGTAAATATTCTCACTACCTATAATGGCTGATAAATCTGTAGCCAACCTCTCCGCTTCATTCTGACTAGCCGTTACAATCATTATTTTCTCAGCCAAACTATCATAGGCAGTCGCCATGACTAATGACTTACTTGTTCCAGACAATCCTAATAGTAACTGACGTGTTGATTTGTTCAAACCAGACTGCCATTGATTGATCTGCTTGTTCTTGTGAAGTATATCTAGTATATTCATTAGCCATTAAACTTTCTCATAATGGTATCAAAATCATCTTCTTCCAAATAGAAGTTGACAGCCTTGTCAAGTTTATCTAGTGCTAAGTCGATTTCAATACGGTCTTCTGTGTCAAATCCTGATAGTACATGGTTGACAACACTCATTTTTCCTTTTGGTCGTCCAATACCAATCTTGATACGGTCAAATTCCTGTGTGCCAATATGCTTAACAATGGACTTAATCCCGTTGTGGCCACCTGCCGAACCTTTTTGTCGGAAACGGATTTTTCCTACTGCCATATCCAAATCGTCGTAAGCCACCAAGATATCCTTTTCATCCAAACCATAATAGGCCATCAAGGCATGGACTGCCTTGCCTGATTCGTTCATGAAGGTGGTTGGTTTGACCAGGTAAATTTTTTCACCGTCAATAAAGGTTGTGGCAATATCTGCTTGGAAAATCTTGTCATGACTAAAAGTCACATTTTCACGCTTGGCAATCTTATCCAACAACATAAAGCCGACATTGTGCTTAGTTTCAAAATAGCGGTCCCCAGGATTTCCTAGGCCTATGATTAATCGTGTCATTTTTTCTCCTTATCGTCACTTAGTTTATCTTTTATTACTTCAACGAACGAGGAAACTTCGTTTCCTTATTTCCAGATTCAAATAATTATGAAATTATTTGAACTCACCTTGCCGTACTCTAGTACTGCCTACGGTTCGTTGCCTAGTACTAAAAGCAAACTAAACGACTAGAAATACCAAAAGGCTGGAAAATGCATTCCAACCTGATTGTCTATTATACGTTAAAGCGGAACTCCATGATGTCCCCATCTTGAACAACGTACTCTTTTCCTTCCTCACGGAGTCGTCCTGCTTCTTTAACGGCCTTCTCAGATCCGTAGGTCATCAAATCATCATAGGACATGGTGACGGCACGGATAAAGCCTTTTTCGAAGTCTGAGTGGATGATGCCTGCACATTGAGGAGCTTTCATGCCACGCTTGAAGGTCCAGGCACGAACTTCTTTTTCCCCTGCTGTAAAGTAGGTGCCAAGTCCAAGCAAGTGGTAGGCTGCACGTGTTAATTTGTCCACACCAGATTCTGTTAAACCAAGGGCTTCCAAAAACTCACCCTTGTCTTCATCGTCGAGTTCTGAAATTTCTTCTTCAGCACGCGCAGAAATCACTACCACTTCTGCATTTTCTGTTGCAGCAAAGTCACGGATTTGCTGAACATAACTGATAGACTCAGGATCTGCTACCTTGTCTTCATCGACGTTGGCAACATAGAGGACTGGCTTGGTGGTCAAGAGGAAGAGTTGCTTAACGATTTTTTGTTCTTCATCTGTGAAGTCAACTGTACGAGCAGATTTTCCGTCTTCCAAGACAGGTTTGATTTTTTCAAGGACTGCAAATTCTGCCACAGAATCCTTGTCTTTTTGTGTACGGGCCATTTTTTCTACACGCGCATAACGCTTGTTGATGCTCTCTAGGTCCGCCAAAATCAATTCTAGGTTAATGGTATCAATATCTGCGATAGGGTCCACAAAGGCGTCTTCACGGCCTTGTTCACGCATAACATTTTCATCATCAAAAGCACGCACCACGTGGACAATGGCATCAACTTCGCGGATATTGGCCAAGAATTTATTTCCAAGCCCCTCACCTTTAGAAGCACCTTTTACGATACCAGCAATATCGGTAAATTCAAAAGTAGTTGGCACTGTCTTTTTAGGAGTGATGAGTTCTGTCAACTTCTGCAAACGCTCATCAGGCACTTCTACAATGCCGACGTTTGGATCAATGGTCGCAAAGGGATAGTTGGCAGCCTCTGCTCCTGCCTTGGTAATTGCGTTAAATAGGGTTGATTTACCAACGTTTGGCAAACCGACGATTCCTGCTGTTAAAGCCATATTTTTACTCTCCAATTAAAAATTCAATCATGACTATTATAGCAGAAAAATAGAGAAAAAGCTTGCTGTTTGGCAAGCTTCGTTAAAAATAATGCTTAATAAACATTGCACATAAGAAGACAATGAAACAAAGAATGAGAAAGACAAAATCTCCTCTTGTAAGCTGTCGTTTGGATTCTTCGTTCAAGTATTCCCAAACATTCATTTTTCCTCGCTGTTCCACCACAATTTCCTTCTCGGGCTCTTTGCCTAAAACCAGATAATCCAGACTGACACCAAAAATTTCTGACAGCTGGACCAGTTTGTCAATGTCTGGCGTTGCTTCGCCATTTTCCCATTTGGAAACAGCCTGACGGGAAATATAGAGTTTCTCTGCCAACTCATCTTGGGATAGGTTCTTGGCTGTTCGTAAAACTCGAATTTGCTGTGCTAACTGATTCACGATCATGTCCTCCTCTTTTTTCTAAGTCTATTATAGTTTAGAAAGGAACAGTTGACTAGCACTTTTTAGGAAAAACTCGCAACCAGTAGTTGCAAACTGTCAACTAGGCTTCACTTGGTAGAACTTGTTTCATTTTTCGTTCAAAATCATGCCGGCTCATCATAACAACATGGTCACAGTTGGTACAACGGATTTTGATATCCGCACCTAGTCGGATAACCTCCCACTTATTGGCCTTCTTGCCGGTCGATTTGATGACACAGGCATGAGGCTTTTTCATTTCAACAAATGATCCTAATTGGTACATAAATACTCCTTTAGTCCTATTTCTTTCAGTATAACATAAAAACGGCTAGGCTAGCCGTTTATGATTAAATTAGTTTGTACGAACCGGTGTGACTAATTGAACAAGGTCATCCCCTTCGCTATTTGGTACCACTGTAAATGGACGGACTGATGAGATAAAGCTGATTTTGACCTGCTCACTATTGGTAGCCTTCAAGGCTTCAATCAAGTAAGTTGGGTTAAAACTAATCACCAAATCTTCACCTGTCACTTCTAAGGTGTCTAATTCTTCATTTACACGACCGACCTCTGGAGAGTTTACATGAGCTGTGACAATATTGTTGGCAATCTCAAGTTTCACTGTACCATTTTGTGTTGCATTGGAAAGCAGACGGGCACGTTCCATCGAATGACGGAGATTGGCGGTGTCAAATACAGCAACTGTTTTGAATTCTGTTGGAATCAGGCGATCTGTATCTGGATAGGTTCCTTCAAGCAAACGTGTATAGAAGCTAATATGCTCGCTTCTGAAAAGAATTTGATTGTTTGAGAAGAATACTTCCACAGTTTCAATATCATCTGTGAAAACAACTGTAAATTCGCGAAGAGAACGGCTTGGGATCACCACGTTAAAGTCATCTCCAGCCTTTTCAAGAACCAATTTACGTTGGCTCATACGGTGTGAATCTGTGGCAACTGTTTTTAGATTTTTATTATCTGTCAAAACAAAGTGAACACCTGTTAGTATTGGGCGACTTTCTTGCAAGGAAGCTGCAAAAGCTGTTTCGTTGATAGTTTGTTTGAGTACTTTTGTTTCTAGGACCAAAGGTTTTGAAGTTGGTACTTCTTGCAGACGAGGATACTGTTCAGCATCTTTCCCCTTTAGGGTGATTTCTGACTTACCGCTTGTTAATACAACTTGCTTTTGTTCAATTTCATTAAAATCAAGTACGACATCAGGTAGGCTAGAAACCACATTGATAAAGAATCCAGCTTCTAAAAGAATTGCACCTGGAGAAGTTATCAACAGACCTGCGTTTTCATCCTGAGTAGAAATAAAATGTTCGATAGAAATTTGGCCATTGGAACCTGTTAATGTAATTCCATCACTAGTCACTGTAATTTTAACTGTTGAAAGAATGGGAATAGCATTTTTTGTGCTGATTGCTCGTTTGGTTGTATTCAGTGCTTGGAGAAATACATTTTTGTTGATTGAAAATTGAATCATGGAAACTCCTTTATTTATTATTTATAAGGTTAGTAGTAGTAGTAGGCCCTGTGTATTCTGTGGAAAAGTGGCTCAAATCCTTTTTCTTTAAGAAAAATCGCTTGTTCACAACTTGTGGAAAAATAGACTGATTTTTAAAAACTTATACACAGGCTAGCGAATTTTATTTTTGATGCTGGTAATTTCAATTTCTAAATTATCATCGTCCATTAGTAAGCTCTTAATCTTATTGTAGGCGTGCATCACAGTCGTATGGTCACGATTACCAAATTCTCTACCTATTTTTGGTAGGGAATTATCTGTCATTTCACGGGCTAAAAACATAGCCACTTGTCGCGCGTGAACAATATGTTGGACGCGTTTTGACCCCTTTATTTCTTTCAGGCTAACTCCATAGAAATTTCCAACTTCTGTTTGGATTTTTTCAATCGGAATCACCATATTTTGAGGATTGGTTTGCTTTCTGGAGCGGATGGCTTCGGCAGCGACTTCTACTGTTATCTCAGACAGATTGCGCATGGTAGCCAGTAGGTTAATGTCTTTTAATGCTCCCTCAAGGTCACGGACATTGGAATCAAATTGACCTGCTAAGTAGGACAGGGTATCATTAGTGAAATCATAGGGGAAAGCCTCACATTTATTGCGTAAAATGGCAATACGGGTTTCAAAGTCAGGAGGTGTGATTTCACTCGTTAAGCCCCATTTAAAGCGAGTCACTAACCGTTCTTCAAGGTTGTCCAGATAGTCTGGGTTGCGATCACTGGTCAGAACAATCTGCTTATTTTTTTGGTGGAGTGCATTGAAAGTATGAAAGAATTCTTCTTGTGTGGTTTCCTTTTTTTGAATGGATTGGATATCATCAATCAGAAGTAAATCAAGATTACGGTAGGTTTCCTTGAATTGCTTCATCTTGTTTAACCGCATGTGCTCCAATAATTCATTGATAAAGGTTTCAGATGAAACATATTTGATTCTTGCATGAGGATTGTCTGCTAGGACCTTATTACCGATTGCATTTAGAATATGAGTTTTCCCTAAACCAGGTCCACCAAATATAAAGAGCGGATTATAGAGCTCTCCTAAGTTATCAGAAACAGCCAATGCTGCTGCCTTGGCCCAATGATTGTTATCTCCTTGGACAAAATTTGAAAAGGTATATTGGGGCTTAATATCAGAATGGACAGGTTGCAGTACCTTTTCTACCATATCAGTTCTTGAAACTGGCTTAGAAGGTTTGTATGGAGTTCTGTTAGTAGGAATTACGTCAGTGACTTCCTCTGTAAATTGATAACGAGTAGTTAGTGGTTCACCGAAAATCTCAAAACTAGCCGCAATCATCAACTCTTCAAAGTTTGTTTCCCAGAAATCTTTTTTAAAGGGACGATTTAAGAAAATAGTGGCTACTTGTTGTTCAATACTCAGTAATTTTGCATCTGCAACGTAAAAATCATAAATAGAAGCTTTGAAACTTGCTTGGACTAGTTCGATAAATCGTTGCCAGAATTGTTGCTCTTTGTTCATAATTTCCTCCTCTCATTTTCTATTGGTTAGACTAGTGTACCATAAAAAGCAAAAGTTTTCCACAGATACTTTTTAAAATCCACACTGTTAAGAAAAGTTTTCCACAGGATGTGAATAAAAGCTAGAACCTGTGTAGATTCTAGCTTTTTATCGTTAATGCTTTGTGGAAAAAGGTGTTTATTCTAAAATTCTATAAACAAGCTTATTTTAAATTGTTGATAATTCGTTCAAATTCTTCCAGGTTGTTAAAGTGAATTCGGATTTCTCCACTGCCATTTTTTTTCTGAAGAATGTTTGTAGTGGTTCCAAGTAGCTGGTTGAGCACTCCTTCTTGTTCCTTTATAAATTGATTTTTAGGTTTTGATCTTGTTTTTTTGCTTTTCTTCTTAGATAAGGTGTTTTCAAGTTCTCGGACAGTCAAATCTTTTTCGATGATTGCATGAAGCCACTCAGCTTGTTTTTCTTCTGAAAATGCAATGAGCTGACGCGCGTGCCCTTGTGAAATTTTTCCTTCTTTAAGAGCTTCTTGAATTTGTTCTGAAAGATTTAGTAATCGAAGGAGGTTGCTGATATAGGGACGTGATTTCCCCATAATTTGTGCGATATCGTCATGTGTCAGGCCCTTGCTAATGAGTTTCTGATAAGAGGTCGCTTCTTCGATAGGATTTAAGTCTGAACGCTGTAAATTTTCAATGATTGCTTGATAGAGCAAGTCATCATCGCTTAATTCTTTTACAATAGCAGGAATTTCTGTCATTCCTGCTAGTTGACTGGCTCTCCATCTTCTTTCACCTGCTAGGAGTTCATAACCAATAATAGATGATTTCCTTACGATAATCGGTTGAATTAGACCATTTTCTTTGATAGATTGCGCCAGCTCTTCTAACTTCTCTTCATCAAAATGAATTCTAGGTTGGTAGGGATTGGGTTGGATATCTGAAATGTTTATAATACGTAGTTCTTCCATATAGGCCTATTTTAGCAAAAAAAAACAGACTTTACAATCTTGTAAAGTCTACTTTGGTTTATTTTTACTGTAGTTGATCTGTAGAGTGTGTCAACTTGATGTCAACTGTATGTTTCTTATTGTTTCTATAATAGGTAATAGTAATTGTATCCCCAACCTGGTGCTTGTAAAGGGCACTCTGTAAATCACTCTTATTTTCAATGACATCTCCATCAATCTCTGTAATGACATCGTAGGTTTCAAATTTTCCATCTGCTGGAAGTCCAGCTTGTGTAGAAACAACGATGACACCAGAAGTTAGCTCCGTATTAGCTAGCCCTGCTTTTTCGAGTTGACTTGTTGACAAATCTGTCAAGTTAACCATGTGAACGCCAAGTGCAGGACGACTGACCTTACCATCTGTTTCCAGTTGATTAATAATGGATACTGCGTCGTTTGAAGGAATTGCAAATCCCATCCCTTCAACTGCCACTCCAGAACTACTTAAAGAACTAGAGGTAATTTTGCTAGATGTAATCCCGATAACTTGACCTTGAATATTGATGAGTGGTCCACCGGAATTACCAGGGTTAATGGCTGTATCTGTCTGAATAGCATTGGTTGAAATGGTTTGTCCATCTTCAGACTGAGAGGTAACGGTCCGACTGAGGCTGGATATAATTCCTTGTGTGACAGTATTTGCATACACACTACCCAGTGGGCTACCGATTGCGATAGCAGTTTCACCAACTTTAATGGTGTCAGAGTCTGCGAATTCAGCTACAGCTGTCACCTTGTCTGCAGCGATTTTAATAACGGCTATGTCAGAATAGGTATCGGCTCCAACTAATTCCCCAGCTACTTTTTCTCCCGAAGCTAACAGAATGTCAATTTTTTCTGCATTATTGATCACGTGGGTATTGGTTACAATATAGGCAGTGTTTCCATCTTTCTTATAGATAACACCAGACCCTTCCCCAGCTACTGCTAATTCGTCGGAACTAGCAATATTTCCAAAAATGGCACTTAGACTATTACTTGCTGCAGTTTGGTAATTGATAACGGAAACAACGGCGTTTTGCACCTTTTCAACTGCCTGAGTTGTTGAAGTTTCATTATCATATTGGACATTGCTGACGCTGGTAATAGCTGAGTTGGCTTGTTGGACCTGTGGTTGAAAGATAGATGCAGTCAACGCTCCAGCTAAACCACCGATAAAACCAACGGCGAATAAAATAGCAAATTTCAAATATCTTTTCATATAGAGAATCCTTTCTGTTTCTTTAATTTTCCTTAAGATTACTCCTGCTTTCTTAATTATAGCTTAAAGTTTTCAAAAATCAATCCACAACCTGTGGATAACCACATGAATAATGTGAACAAACTCTGATTTTCTGAGATTTTTTTCGGAATTAAGTCTACTAGAAGCCTGTGGATATGTTACAATATTTTTATGAAAATAAAATTGATTACCGTTGGAAAATTGAAAGAGAAATATCTCAAGGATGGGATAGCAGAGTATAGTAAACGATTGGGTCGTTTTACCAAGTTGGAACTGATTGAGCTTGCGGATGAAAAGACACCAGACAGGGCAAGCCAGGCCGAAAATGAACAAATATTGAAAAAAGAGGCTGAGCGAATCATGGCTAAAATCAGCGATCGTGATTATGTTATTGCTCTAGCTATTGAAGGTAAACAGTTTCCATCTGAGGAGTTCAGTAAGAAATTATCTGATATTACAGTGAGCGGCTATTCCGATATTACCTTTATCATTGGCGGTAGCCTAGGTTTGGATCCTCAAGTGAAGAAAAGAGCCAATTTACTGATGAGCTTTGGTCAACTAACCCTTCCTCATCAACTAATGAAATTGGTCCTTATCGAGCAAATTTATCGCGCTTTTATGATCCAACAAGGCAGTCCCTACCATAAATAGTTTCACGTGAAACAAGGAGTTAGAATGAATCAGAAAGATTATCGTGTTTTTGAAGGATTACGCGTAGCTTGTTCCTTGACCTTTATCAGTGGTTATCTCAATGCCTTTACCTATGTGACCCAAGGTGGACGTTTTGCAGGTGTACAATCTGGTAATGTGATTTCTCTTGCCTACTATATGGCTAAGGGAGATATTGCTCAAGTAGTTAATTTTTGTGTTCCTATTTTATTTTTTGTGATTGGACAATTTTTTACCTATTTAGCTAGAAAATATTTCGAAAAACAATCCTGGTCCTGGCACTTTGGGAGTAGCTTGATTATGCTAATTTGCATTCTCTTAACTATCCTCTTATCTCCTGTTATGCCGGCCTATTTTACCATTGCAAGTTTGGCCTTTGTAGCTTCTATTCAGGTGGAAACCTTTAGAAGATTGAGAGGGGCACCCTATGCCAATGTTATGATGACTGGTAATGTAAAAAACGCAGCCTATCTGTGGTTTAAAGGTATGATTGAACAAGACGCAGAGCTGAAAAAGACAGGAAGAAATATTTTATTTACCATTATTGGTTTTATGTTAGGAGTTAGTATTGCAACCCAGCTGTCATTTCAATTTGATGAGTACGCCTTAATCGGAATTCTCATCCCTGTCCTTTATATCAATTATAAATTATGGCAAGAAAAAAGACCTATCTCACGATAGGCCAATATGATTCCAGCAGGATTCGAACCTGCGACCGTTCGCTTAGAAGGCGAATGCTCTATCCAGCTGAGCTATGGAACCTTAACTACTTTATTGTACATTAAACAACTAACTCTGTCAATACGGTAAAAATTTTTAAAAAAGTGTTGACAAAAAATAGGTGGTGTATTATACTAGTTATTGTTCTGAAAAATGGTCCGTTGGTCAAGGGGTTAAGACACCGCCTTTTCACGGCGGTAACACGGGTTCGAATCCCGTACGGACTATTCTTTCCGCCATAGCTCAGTCGGTAGAGCGCATGACTGTTAATCATGATGTCACAGGTTCGAGCCCTGTTGGCGGAGTAGATAAAGCATAGGAAACCTTGAGAAATCAAGGTTTTATTTTTTAAAATTAAAAAGAAAACATCTCAGTAATTCATTCATACTGAGATGTTTTTAGTATACTTGTGTTTAAAAATTTGGTAGCTAGTAAAAAGAATGAGAGCGCATATAGAAATAATTAAACCTAGGTAAAATCCTTGAGGTGTAAAGGTAAGAATTGCTTGTACTTGTCCTGGCTTGACATCGATTTTCATAAAGCCCTTTTGAGCTCTATGAATTTTTACTGGCTTACCATCAATAGTAGCTTTCCATCCTTTATCGTATGGCAGGGTAAAAAGAAGTGATGCTTCATTCTCTGTTTCAAAATCAACAGTCACCTTATTTCCCTCAGCTTGTGTCACCACTTGCTTTTCTTTTAGAACAGTGGCAGCTTCTTGGAAAGCAAGTAAATCAATACGATAAAATTGTGGTTTATCAAAGGAAACTTGATTATTTTCAGGGAAATGGATGTCAACTTGGACTACCTGTTCTTCTGAAAAACTACCGATATTAAAGAAAGAAAAGGCATTATCCAGTGTAAATTCACTTGACTGGTTATTGACAGTAATGACAACTTTTTTTGAACTTTCATTTGAGAAGGTTAGTTTTGGTAAATTGAAATAGACTTGACTATTTGCAGGTACTGTTAAGGTGTAACTAATCTTAGCATTCGTTTCCTCACTTGCTTTATTCACAGTGATGCGATTTCCCAACTCTGTAGCATTTTGAACAGAGCTAATTGGAATGCTGTAGTAATATTTATGATTTAGTCCCGATAATTGATTGAGAAAATTGGTTTGGTTATCAAGTGTGAGATTCGTAAACTTGACATCCTTGTAAACTTGATTAGTGAGAATAGCTAAACCTTGATTAAAACTACTTTCATAGAGATTGATGGTATCGGAACTTTTATAAAGTGAAAAACCAAATTTATTTGGATCAAGGGTTGCAAGATTATATTTTATACCAAATAAGCTATCAGCGATAATTGTATTGTTTTGATAGCGGAGGTTGAGGTTGGTTCCATCTGAACGGAAACCTAATTTATCTAGGACTGAGCTAGAAGCTCTATTACGGATAGAAGAAAATTGCGAAATACCATTGTAGTTATACTTCATACTATCGTTTCCAGTTTGTGGTAATAGTCGTTCAGTACGATAGAAACTAGTGTTATCAGATTTAGCAGTCTTTACAAGATTGTCAATATCTGTCAATTTTTCTTCATAATTGGAGCGACTAGGGAAATGCCACTCTTGAGATAATCCCTGTACCTGATAATGTGTATGGATACTGATTTCAAACAGCCCAAAGAGTAGGAAAATAGTAGCAATCCATTTACCTGATAGTCGGTGACGAAATAGGAGTAAGAATAGAATACTGTATAGAATGAGAAATTCAAGTGTCAATAAGAAGTTGACATCTTCTAAGAATGCGTACTGTTCTCTAAAGAAAAAAGTCAGTAAGAAGCCTAGCGTTAGAAAAGCAATTACTCTATAGAAGTTTTTAAGGGAAATCTGCTTTAATCGGATGATAGTTTCTGCAGCCAGATAGATGAGGACAGTAGATAAAACCCAGGCATATCGATAGAGAAACATATTTGGAGCATGCATTCCTTGCCAAAACAGGTTGAGAGGTTGTAAATAGAAGCTGGCCAGAATGGTTGCTAGTAATAGAGCATAAGATAGCTTTACACGCCATTTTATCTCTTTCAAAGTAAAGAATAGGATGGTCAGTAGAAGTGGTAGTAAACCTACATAAATCATCGGAATTGAACCGAATTTTGTTGTATCAAAACTACCGACTAAATTCTTAGCAAAAAAGTCTAAATACCAAGAGTCTTCCGTTTTTAGGTTGACAATCTTTGTAAAGGTCTCCCCGTGCGTTTTTAAGTCTAAATATGTAGGAAGCAACATGAATAGACTGCTAAGGGCGGATAGAATTGACACTACTGTAAAGTTAAGAAAAACGTTTATTCTTTGTTTCTCTAACCAAGATAATTGAACTAGCGTCCATAAGGTTAGAAAAATAGCAGTCATGTAGCCGAAGTAATAGTTTTGGACAAATAGACAGGTCAAAGCTACATAGTAAATCATTTGATTTTTTCCTTCTATCAATCGATGTAAACCGAGAAGGATAATAGGAATGAGGATGAAGACATCTAGCCAGCTATTGATTTCTAGTTGACTGGTAGAGAAGCTCATCAAAGAGTAGGATGTAGACAGGAAAAGAGCCCAAACGCTATCTATTTTTTGATAAATCCCTTTTAAACTGTAATAGGTTGACAATCCTATCAATCCAAACTTGACAATAGTGACAAGATAGAGGGCGTCGGGCATGGATTGTAAATCAAAGAAAAAAACAATCGGCGATAGGAAGGAACCTAGATAGTAGGAGGAAAGAGCGTAGAAGTTTAGACCTAAACCGCTTGTAAAGGTATAAAAGAGAGAACCGTCCCCATGTAAAGTATTTCGTAAAGTTTGATTAAAGATAACATACTGATGAAAGCCATCACTGGCTAAAATAGTGGTGTCACTACCAAACCAAATACCTTGAAAGGCTAGGACAATAGAAATAATAGTCAGCGGAATAAGGAAGGATAAGAGGTAATAAATAGATGTTTTTGTAAATATTTTTTTCATAGATTTAAAAGAAAAGGCGAATGAATCGCCTTTTTATTATGCTTTCCAAAGTTCTTGTACTTTAGCCTGTACTTCAGCGTTTTCCAAGAATTCGTCATAGGTTTCGTCAATACGGTCAATGACGCCATTTTTTGAAATAACGATGATGTGGTTAGCAAGTGTTTGGATAAATTCGTGGTCATGGCTGGCAAAGATGATAGACTCTTTGAAGGCTTTCAAACCATCGTTCAGACTGGAAATGGATTCCAAGTCCAAGTGGTTGGTTGGGTCATCCAATACCAAAACATTTGATTTGAGGAGCATGAGTTTTGACAACATCACGCGCACCTTTTCTCCCCCTGACAAGACGTTGACAGGTTTGTTAACCTCATCGCCAGAGAAGAGCATACGACCTAAGAAACCACGTAAGAAGGTATTGTCATCTTCTTCCTTGCTGGCAAAATTGCGAAGCCAATCAAGGATGGATTCATTGCTGTCGAAATCACGGGTGTTGTCTTTTGGTAAGTAGGACTGACTAGTAGTGACACCCCACTTGACAGTACCTTCATATTCAATATCGCCCATAAGAGCACGGATAAGAGCAGTCGTTTGAATGTCATTTTGACCAATGAGAGCAGTCTTGTCACCTGGACGCAGGATAAAGCTGATATTGTCTAAGATTGTTTCACCATCGATGACAACTTTCAAGTTTTCAACTGTCAAGAGGTCGTTACCGATCTCACGTTCTGCCTTGAAGTTGATAAATGGATACTTACGGCTTGAAGGAATGATTTCCTCCAACTCGATTTTATCCAGCATCTTTTTACGTGAAGTAGCTTGCTTAGACTTAGAAGCATTAGCAGAGAAACGAGCAACAAATTCTTGCAATTCCTTGATTTTTTCTTCAGCTTTTGCGTTACGGTCTGCTTGCAGACGGGCAGCTAATTCACTGGATTGTTTCCAGAAGTCGTAGTTACCAACGAAAATCTTGATTTTTCCAAAGTCAAGGTCAGCCATGTGGGTACATACCTTGTTTAAGAAGTGGCGGTCGTGGGACACGACGATAACTGTATTTTCAAAGTCAATCAAGAAATCTTCCAACCAGTTGATTGATTGAATATCCAAACCGTTGGTTGGTTCGTCCAAAAGAAGAACATCTGGTTTACCAAAAAGTGCCTTAGCCAAGAGAACCTTAACCTTCTCACCGTTGGTCAATTCGCTCATGTTTTGGTAGTGGAGGTCTTCTGAAATGTTGAGGTTTTGGAGTAATTGTGAAGCTTCACTTTCAGCTTCCCAACCACCAAGTTCAGCAAACTCACCTTCTAATTCAGCAGCACGAACACCATCTTCATCAGAAAAATCTTCCTTCATGTAAATGGCATCTTTCTCTTTCATGATGCTGTAAAGTTGCTCATTCCCCATGATAACGACGTCAATCACGCGCTCATCTTCGTAGTCGAAATGGTTCTGGCGAAGAACGGATAAACGCTCGTCTGGACCAAGTGAGATATGGCCTGTTGATGGTTCAATGTCACCAGCAAGAATTTTCAAAAAAGTAGATTTACCAGCACCATTGGCACCAATCAAACCATAGGTATTTCCCGCTGTAAACTTGATATTGACATCGTCAAATAATTTGCGGTCGCTAAAGCGGAGCGACACGTCTGATACTGTAAGCATAGTTTCTCCTATATTTCTGTCTATTACACTTTATTATTGTACTAGAAAGGGCTTGATTTTTCAATGAATTATAGTCTTTTAGTTTGCTTTTAGTACTAGGCAACAAGTTGCAGATAGCTTCAATAGTCCAGTGGACTATTGAAGGTTGGAAATCATACTTACGATAGTAAGTAACATTCGTGTAGTACGGCAAAGCGAGTTAACGACGTAATAAAAGATAAACTAAATGACGTTACATTGGAATCAAGATATCTTCATCGTAGTGTTTATGGTCTTTTTGCAAGCTGAAACCACGTCCACGAACTTGGCTGGCAGGCATGACAACCATAAAGGCAGTTTCATCAATTTCTAATACAGCCGTTTCCAGTTTTTGCATTTCTGGGATAGAGATGGTGGTCATCAACATGCGCTTGTCAACCCCTGTAAAGCCACCGATAATTGGGAGCTCTGTCACACCGCGATCAGCAACTTTTGTGATGTAGTCTTTTATTTCTTCTGATTTTTGAGAAATAATCATGACATTTCGAGATGATTGGGTACCGGACATCATGCGGTTGACAATGTAAGTAATGGTCATAAGGGCAATGATGGAGTGCATGACAGTATCTGGGTCAAAAGCGATAAAACCTAGTCCGACGATTATTCCGTCGATGATAGCCATTGTTACTCCTAGAGAGAGAGGAGTGTATTTATGGATAAATTGAATGAGGATACCTGTACCACCGGTAGAAGAGTTTCCTAGGAAGACAAGTCCAAGCCCAAAACCAAGAATAATCCCTCCAAAAATAGCAGCGAGCAAAGGATTTTCTGTCAAGCTTGGTAAACCTGCTGTCAACTTTATGCAAAATGGATAAATGATAGCGCCGTAAACTGTTTTGACAAAGACAGACTTTCCTAGAAACACCCAACAAATAATGAGCAAAGGAATGTTGCAGTAGAGAACAAAATCAGCTGGGTTCCAGCCCAAGAGCGTATTAAGTGCTATAGCAAGACCTCCAACCCCTCCAGAAACAATATTATTCTCTAAAAATAGACTGTTAAAACCAACAGCCATGACAATGGAACCCAAAGTTACATAAGCAAAATCTTTAATCCGTTCTTTCATACACTTCTCCTTGTTTAAATGTCATAAAATGCAACTTCTATTATCCCTAAAATCCAGCTTATCGTCAAGGCTTGGAAGTATTGACTTTCTATTTTTTAAAAGGTATAATAGAGGTCAATCAGAAGAGTAGGTAATCTTCCATTTTTAGAGAGCTTGTGGTCGCTGCAAACAGGTAATGGTGATTGGTGAATGGACTGATTTTGTAATGAATTCGAACCAATAAGGATTCGGCTAGCAGGCCTTATGTGCATAGAGATGGGAGTATGTTCTCCTAAGTAAGGTGGTACCGTGTCCTTGACGCCCTTGCACAGTTTCTGTGCGGGGCTTTTTTTATGAAAATTATCAAATGAGGTGAAGGAATGACCAAACCAATTATTTTGACGGGAGACCGTCCAACAGGTAAACTCCATATCGGCCACTATGTTGGCTCCTTGAAAAATCGTGTTCTACTGCAAAATGCTGGACAGCATGAACTCTTTGTCTTTTTAGCTGACCAACAAGCGTTGACAGACCATGCCAAAGAACCACAAAAAATTATCGAATCAGTTGGTAATGTGGCATTAGACTATCTTGCAGCAGGTCTTGATCCAGCTAAGACAACGATTTTCATCCAGAGTCAAATTCCTGAATTGGCAGAGTTGACCATGTACTACATGAACTTGGTATCTGTTGCACGTCTAGAACGCAATCCAACGGTTAAGACGGAGATTGCTCAGAAGGGATTTGGCGAAGGAATTCCAGCTGGTTTCTTGGTCTATCCTGTATCACAAGCGGCGGACATTACAGCCTTTAAGGCAAATTTTGTCCCTGTTGGAAATGACCAGAAACCGATGATTGAGCAGACCCGTGAAATCGTTCGTAGCTTTAACCATGCTTATCAGACGGATATTTTGGTGGAGCCAGAGGGTATCTATCCTGAAAATGAAGCAGCTGGTCGCTTGCCAGGTTTGGACGGCAATGCTAAGATGTCTAAGTCACTTGGAAATGGGATTTACTTGGCAGATGACATGGATACACTCAAAAAGAAAGTCATGTCCATGTACACAGATCCTAACCACATTCGTGTAGAAGACCCAGGTAAGATTGAAGGAAATATGGTTTTCCACTATCTTGATGTTTTCGGACGTGAAGAAGATAAAGCTGAGATTGAGTCTATGAAGGAGCATTACCAGCGTGGTGGCTTGGGCGATGTGAAAACTAAACGCTATCTTCTTGACATTTTAGAACGTGAATTGGGACCAATCCGTGAGCGTCGTATCGAATTTGCTAAAGATATGGGGCAAGTCTATGCCATGTTAGAGGCAGGTAGCCAAAAAGCTCGTCAGGTTGCAGCAAATACTTTGGATCAAGTCAAGGATGCAATGGGAATCAACTACTTTAAATAAGGTTAACGATGGAAGAGCAATGTTTAAAAAACGTTGCTTTTTTCATTTGTTTTATAATAAAGTAAAAACCAAACGTTCGAATTTCTAAAAGGAAGTGGTAAAGAATTTTCTGAATTTTTATTATTCCCTGTTTTAATGCGAATAATATTTGACAAATGATTTCAAAATGTTATCATAAATAAAATAATTATAGCGATAGCTAGTAAGAAAAAAAGAAAAGAGGAAGAAAATGTCAAACTGGGACACTAAATTTTTGAAAAAAGGCTTTACCTTTGATGATGTACTACTTATTCCGGCTGAAAGTCATGTATTGCCACATGATATTGATTTAAAAACGCAATTAGCACCAAATTTGACCCTTAATCTTCCAATTATTTCTGCTGCCATGGATACTGTAACAGATAGCAAAATGGCTATTGCTATGGCACGTGCAGGTGGCTTGGGTGTTATCCATAAGAATATGTCTATTGCAGAACAGGCTGAAGAAGTGCGTAAGGTAAAACGTTCTGAAAATGGTGTCATTATCGATCCATTCTTCTTAACTCCTGAGCACACAATCGCAGAGGCTGAGAAACTCATGGGGACCTACCGTATCTCTGGTGTGCCAATTGTAGAAACCATGGAAAATCGTAAGTTGGTTGGTATCATCACCAATCGTGATATGCGTTTTATTTCGGATTACTCACAGCCAATTTCTACAAACATGACTAGCGATGGCTTGGTAACAGCACCAGTTGGAACAGACTTGGCGACAGCTGAGGCTATTCTTCACAAGCATCGTATTGAAAAATTACCATTGGTTGATGAAAATGGTCGTTTGTCTGGCTTGATTACCATCAAAGATATTGAGAAAGTGATTGAGTTCCCAAATGCTGCGAAGGATGAATTTGGTCGTCTCTTGGTTGCGGGTGCTGTTGGTGTCACATCTGATACTTTTGAACGTGCAGAAGCTCTCTTTGAAGCGGGTGCAGATGCCATTGTCATCGATACAGCTCACGGTCACTCAGCAGGTGTTCTTCGCAAGATTAAAGAAATCCGTGAGCATTTCCCAACTCGTACCTTGATTGCAGGTAACATTGCCACAGCTGAAGGCGCTCGTGCTCTTTATGAAGCTGGTGTGGATGTTGTCAAGGTCGGTATTGGACCAGGTTCCATCTGTACAACACGTGTCATCGCAGGTGTTGGTGTACCACAAGTGACAGCCATCTATGATGCAGCTGGTGTTGCGCGTGAATTTGGCAAAACCATTATCGCTGATGGTGGTATCAAGTATTCAGGTGATATCGTTAAGGCACTTGCAGCTGGTGGTCACGCAGTTATGCTTGGTTCTATGTTTGCAGGAACGGACGAAGCACCAGGTGAGACAGAAATCTTCCAAGGTCGTAAGTTCAAGACCTATCGTGGTATGGGTTCTATCGCAGCCATGAAACAAGGTTCAAAAGACCGTTACTTCCAAGCATCTGTCAATGAAGCCAACAAGCTTGTTCCAGAAGGAATTGAAGGACGTGTAGCTTATAAAGGTTCAGTTGCAGATATGATTTTCCAAATGGTTGGTGGACTTCGCTCAGGTATGGGCTATGTAGGGGCTGGTAACTTGGCTGAATTGCATGAAAATGCACAATTCATCGAAATGTCAGGTGCTGGTTTGAAAGAAAGCCATCCACACGATGTTCAAATCACAAACGAAGCTCCAAACTATTCAGTACAATAAACAAAAATAAGACCCTGATTGACAGGGTCTTTGCTATGTTGTAAACAAAGTTGACAAATTTGTAAAGATTTTTGTAAACACCCGTTATTCCGACTCCGTAACATTACCAGACTCAATATGGAAGATTTTTAAACTATTTGGTAGCCTATGTAAATGGTCTAAAGATGTCGTTGTAATAAATGTTTGAATCGTATCCGTAATAGTTTCTAGTAGTTTGATTTGGCGATTATTATCCAGCTCACTCATAACATCGTCTAGGAGTAAAATTGGGTACTCTCGTGTGACTTCTTTCATCAGCTCGATTTCAGCCAGTTTGATTGATAGAACGAGACTGCGGTGCTGACCTTGGCTACCATAATGGGCATTCATTCCATTTATAAAGAAAGCTACATCATCCCGATGTGGTCCAACTCCTGTATTTTTCTTAAATAAATCACGTTTACGAGACTTTTTAAGTTCTGTCAAGAATTTGTCAATTAAATTGACATCATCTGTCAATCCGATTGAGGTTTGATATTCGATAGTCAGTTCTTCCCGACTGCCAGATATTTCCTGAACTTTTCTGTTTCCAAATTCCTCTAGTTTTTTGAGGAAATCAAGTCGATGTTGGATGACACGACTGCCATATTCAGCTAGTTGCTGGTCAAGTACAGATAGAAAGGTTTCGTCTACTTTGTCAGTGGATTTTAGGTAGGCATTACGTTGTTTGAGAGTGTGGTTATAATTAGTCAAATCAGAGAGGTAGAGTGGCTTGATTTGACCGAGCTCGACATCGATGAACTTTCTTCTCAGAGCAGGCGCACCTTTAATCAGCTGTAAATCTTCTGGTGCAAAGAGGACTACATTCATATGCCCTATATAGTTGGATAGTTTGGCTTGCTTGAGATGATTAACCTTGGTAATTCGTCCCTTTTCTGTCAAGTGGATGTCAAGTGGTACTTTACCATTTGTACGATGGAGTAAACCAGAAATAGACAGCTCTTTTTCTTGAAATTGGAGCAGGTCCCTGTCCGTTCGAGTACGGTGGCTACGTGTCAAGGCTAAAAAGTAAATAGATTCCAAAATATTGGTTTTACCTTGGGCATTTTCACCCAAAAAGACATTGAGTCCTTTGTTGAACTCAATATCTTGTTGACTGTAGTTGCGAAAGTGCCGTAATTCTAATCTTTCAAGCCACATGTTTACATACCAGGAAAGCGGACAGGCTTCTTATCGGCTTTTTTTGTACTTTTTTTAGTAGGGGTTACTTGTTTCTTATTCTTTTTATTTTCTTGATTTAACTTTTTAACGATTGCAGCCACACGTTCTTTTTCAGCTTGATCCTCTTGGTGCTGTTTGATTTCCTCTGCACTAGGAGCGACGATTGTGATGCTGGTATTGTGGTCTGGGAGTGTGATAACATCTCCGATGCGGATTTTTTTACCGCGTCTTTTTTCATCCTCTCCATTGAAAAGAATGGTATTTTCTTCTAAGAATCCTTTAATGGCACCTCCTGAATGGAGAATACCAGTTGTTTTTAATAATGCTTGTAATGTGATGTAGTCATCAAATAATTTAAATTCCATAAGTCACCTCGTTACAGAATATTATATCACAAAATGATATAATGGAAGGTACAATGTTTGAAAGAGGAAGAAGATGAAATTACAAGAAGGAATTGATTTGCATTTTATTGAAACGGATCAGTTTACTACAAACAGAATTAAAGTGCGTTTTGCTGCTGAGATGAATGAGGCAACGGTTGCAGGACGTGTATTAGTAGCGAATATTCTTGAGATGGGGAACCAGGATTATCCTTCCGCTCAGGCAATGCGTAGACGCTTGGCAGAGCTATATGGGGCACATTTTTCAACATCGGTTGCAAAACGTGGGCGTGTACATATGGTAGATTTTACAATCTCCTATACCAATCCAAGCTATCTACCAAATAATGAGGATATTACCGGAGCCATTCTTGATTTTTTATATTCCAGTCTGTTTCGTCCACTAAAGCAAGGTCAGGGGTTTGAACAAAAGATTTTTGAAGTTGAGAAAAAGAATTTAATCAATTTTCTTGAGTCTGAAGTAGAGGATAATTTTTATCATGCGGATGTCGAAGTGAACAAGTTATTTTATCAAGACCAAGCCTTGCAAATTCCACGTGTCAGTCGCCTAGATTTGGTTGAGAAAGAGACAGCCGAGTCGGTATATAAAATCTATAGAAACATGCTACGTGTGGATAAGATTGATATTTTTGTACTTGGGACCGTAAATCAAGACCTTGTTCGAGAAAGATTTGAACAATTTAATTTTACCTATCGCAAGCCCAAACTAGAGTTGGAGTACCAACAAGAGTATTCAAATATTACAAGAGAGAAAGTTGAGAGAAAGCAGGCAAGGCAATCGATTTTAGAAATGGCTTATCATTTACAGGTCCTTTACAATGATGTAAACTATCCAGCCTTGATGGTCTTTAATGGGCTACTTGGTGCTTTTTCACATTCGAAATTATTTGTAAATATTCGTGAGAAGGAGAGTTTGGCTTATACAATCGGAAGTCAGGTGACTATCTTTTCTGGGATGATGAAGGTTTATGCTGGTATCAATCGTGGGGATCGTTTAAAGGTGATGAAGCTGATTAGTAAGCAAATTCTTGATTTGAAGCGTGGAAAGTTTACAGAAGATGAATTAGAGTTGACAAAGAACATGCTCGTTCACTCAGCAACACTGGCTCAAGATAGGCAGAATAATTTGATAGAACAAGTTTACAATCAAATTAGCTTAGGCGAGCGAAACTTGACTTGGATGGAATGGATAGAAGCTGTAAAGGAAGTATCAACTGAAGATATTATTCGCGTTGGGAAAATGATAAATTTACAGGCGGTTTACTTTATGGAGGGGACAGAGGAATGAAGTTAATTGAGAAAAAATATCCTTATATGAAAGAAGCTGTCTACTATGCTAAACTTGACAACGGATTGACAGTAGTTCTCTTGCCTAAGATGGATTTTCATGAAACCTACGGAGTTATTACAGCTAATTTTGGAGCTTTACATACCCATCTTTTTTTAGAGGATGGGAGGGATATCGCCTATCCTGCAGGAATTGCACATTTTCTGGAACATAAATTGTTTGAAAATGAGGATGAAGATGATGTGATGAATGAGTTTGCTAAATTTGGTGCGAGTGCAAATGCCTATACCAGCTTTGGTCAGACTAGCTATCTATTTTCAACAACTCAGGAAGTCTTGCCAGCCTTATCTTTGTTACAATCCTTTGTTCGTCAACCTTACTTTACAGATGAGAATGTTGCGAGAGAACAGGGGATTATCGAACAAGAAATTGAAATGTACCAAGACGATGTAGATTACCGTTTGTTTACAGGTATTCTAGGCTCCTTATATCCTCAAACACCTTTAGCCCACGATATTGCGGGGACAGTAGAGTCGATTGGACACATCACAGCAGAAGATTTATATGACAATTTTGATTTGTTCTATCATCCGTCGAATATGACATTATTTGTGATTGGACATTTTGATTTGGACCAGGTATGGCAGCAAATTTCAAGTTATCAGACTGCGCAACTTGATGAGAGTAAGTCAAAATTTGAAGTAAAACCAATCGAAAAGCTGCCTATTCTTCAACACCGTACAGAAGAGTTTGAAGTATCCACTCCTAAATTAGCAGTTGGTTTAAGAGGTAATGATGTATTTGAGCGTGAGGAGATACAAAAGTATCGCTTGTGTTTGCAACTCTTATTTGCCATGTTGTTTGGTTGGACCTCAAAACGTTATCAGAGTCTGTATGAGCAAGGTAAGATTGATTCATCCTTCCAATTTCAGTTAGAAGTTACCCCGGACTATCATTACTTGGTTATTTCTGGTGATACGCAGGAGCCAATTACCTTGTCTAGTATGCTTATGAAAGCTGTTCGTAATTTTGAACGAGATGAGGATGTGAATGAAAATCACCTGCACTTGCTAAAAAATGAAATGTATGGAGATTTTATTCGGAGTTTAAATTCCTTGGAATTTACTGCCAGTCATTTTGTTGCTCAGTATTCAGATGTTGAAAATATATTTGATTTACCTCAAATGATACAGGAACTACAGCTGGATGATATTAGAGAAGCTGGTCGTCACTTTATTAGTAACTGTGATATGACAGATTTCACGATTATTCCCAAATAAATGGACCTAACTCATCGAAATTTCCTTAGATTTTTGTTAGAATAGAGTATTGTATATAAGTGAACGGAGGGGAGAGTTAGTAGTGAGACAAAAGAGTATAGGTGAGGTACTTAGATCAGCGCGTGAGTCACGAGGTTGGACTTTTGTTGATTTACAGAGAATGACAAAGATCCATGCTAGGTACTTACAGGCCTTGGAGTACAATGATTTTGATTCTATTGCTGAAGATGAGGATGTTGACTATGTCTTGACTGTCTATGCAGATGCTTTAGAACTGGATGCGGATGTTCTCTTGGAGGCTTATGATAGCAATAGCTTGATAAAGTATCATGAAGAGGGGGAAGAGGAAATCTTAGCAGCAGAATTGAAGAGGAGTTATCGAGTGAAAAAGAAAACTCAGAAATCTTTTCTTCCCCTGCTTTATCTCTTACTTGCTTCTAGTTTTATTATCATTTTTGTAACCTATATCGTGTATAGCCGCATGCAAAGTCAGGTGTTGCCGACTTCAGAAACTTCTTACACTGTTGTGGGACAAACTGCTACAAGTACGACTTCTGAAACCAGTACGACAGAGCAGTCCACAACTTCTTCAAGCAGTTCTTCTGCTAAGAACATCAGTATTTCTGGGACGGGTGACTATATTGTAGCGACTGTTAAAGAAACGGTTTATCCAGTAGAGGTTACTATTTCAGCTAAAGATGTCACTAGCTGGATTAGTCTATCAGGTACAGAATTGGCAGAGGGAGTGGTGCTTTCTCCTGAAAATCCGACGGTTACGACCAGCCTGCCAGAAGGTACCAGTGAAGCCTATCTTGTTATAGGTGTGGTAAAGGGGGTAGACATTACCATTGCAGGTCAAAAGTTGGATACCCAAGCATTAACAAGTGATACAGGTTCTATTGGACTTGTATTTGAATAAAAAGGAAACACAATGAAAAAAGAAAATATTCCCAATGCTTTGACAGTAGGGCGGATTCTGATTATTCCAATCTTTATCCTCCTTCTTACTGTCTGGCAGTCACCGATTAGCCATGTGTTAGCGGCGATTATTTTTGCTTTAGCCAGTATTACGGATTACCTAGATGGTTATTTGGCTCGTAAGTGGCAGGTTGTGACAAACTTTGGTAAATTTGCGGACCCAATGGCAGATAAGATTTTGGTCATGTCAGCTTTCATTATGTTGGTGGAGCTTGGTTTTGCTCCAGCTTGGGTGGTGGCTGTTATTATCTGTCGTGAATTGGCAGTGACTGGTCTTCGTTTGCTCTTGGTTGAAAATGGAGGGACCGTTTTAGCTGCTGCTATGCCAGGTAAAATTAAGACTTTTTCACAGATGTTTGCGGTGATTTTCCTGCTCTTACACTGGAATTTGTTGGGACAGATTACGCTTTATATCGCTCTTTTCTTTACCCTTTATTCAGGTTATGACTATTTCAAGGGTGCATCTTTTTTGTTCAAAGATACGTTTAAGTAATGACAAATATTATTGAAGTAAAAAATCTTAGATATAAATATCATCAAGAGGATGAGCATTATACCTTAAAGGATGTTTCGTTTCACGTGAAACAAGGGGAATGGTTGTCCATCATCGGTCATAATGGGTCTGGTAAGTCCACAACGGTTCGTTTGATTGACGGTTTATTGGAAGCTGAGTCTGGAGATATTATAATTGATGGTGATGTCTTAACAGTTGAGAATGTCTGGGATAAGCGTCGTCTGATTGGTATGGTATTTCAGAATCCAGATAATCAATTTGTGGGCGCAACAGTAGAAGATGATGTTGCTTTTGGCTTGGAAAACCAAGGGATAGCCTTGGAAGAGATGCAGACACGGGTTAATGAAGCCTTGGAGTTGGTCGGAATGGCTGATTTTAAAACTCGTGAACCTGCTCGTTTATCGGGTGGTCAGAAGCAACGGGTAGCTATTGCTGGAGTGGTAGCTTTGCGTCCAAAAATTATTATTTTGGATGAGGCTACGTCTATGTTGGATCCAGAAGGGCGCCTTGATTTGATTAAAATCGTTCGTGAAATTAAGGACCAGCATGGTATGACGGTTATCTCCATCACACATGATTTAGATGAGGTTGCATTGAGCGATCGAGTGATTGTGATGAAACAGGGGCAGGTTGAGTCCGTTAGTACTCCAACTGAGCTATTTATGCGAGAGGATTTAGCAGATTTAGACCTGGATAGACCGTTTACAACAGAACTGGCAGCATCTTTGCGTCAGGCTGGGCTTGATCTACCGCTCCGCTATTTTACAGAGGAAGAATTAGAGGAAACTGTATGGGAATTCATCTCCAAGAAGTAAGCTATACCTATCAAGCTGACACGCCTTTTGAGGGGCGTGCGCTTTTTGGTGTGGATTTGGAGATTGTTGACGGCTCGTATACGGCGCTTATTGGGCATACGGGGTCGGGGAAATCAACGATTTTACAACTCTTGAATGGATTGAATGTGCCGACAGAAGGAAGAGTGGTTATTGATGACTTTGTAATCACAGCAACGTCTGAAAATAAGGAGATTAAGCAAGTCAGGAAGAAAGTTGGTCTTGTGTTCCAATTTCCTGAAAGTCAGGTCTTTGATGAAACGGTCTTAAAAGATGTTGCTTTTGGTCCACAAAATTTCGGAGTTTCTCAGGAAGATGCTGAGCAGATTGCGCGTGAAAAGCTGGCCTTGGTCGGAATTGATGAAAACTTGTTTGAGCGTAGTCCATTTGAACTATCTGGTGGCCAAATGCGTCGAGTAGCGATTGCTGGGATTTTAGCCATGGAACCAAGTATTTTAGTTTTGGATGAACCAACGGCAGGCTTGGATCCTGCTGGTCGTCAGGAATTGATGGATATTTTCAAGAAATTGCATGAATCAGGTATGACCATTGTTTTGGTCACTCATTTGATGGATGATGTGGCCAATTATGCTGATTTTGTTTACATTATGGAGAAGGGAAAATTGGTGCGTTCTGGAAAACCAGTCGATATTTTTCAAGAGGTGGATTTTTTGGAGAGTATTCAACTGGGTGTTCCTAAGATTACCAAGTTTGCAGCTAATTTGGAGAGAAGAGGCTTTGTATTTGAACGTCTTCCGATTACAATCGACGAATTTACGGGGATGGTGACGCATGGATAAATTGATTTTGGGTCGCTATATTCCAGGAAATTCCATTCTTCATCGCTTGGATCCGAGAAGTAAGCTCTTGGCTATGTTTGCCTTTCTCTTGATGATATTTTGGGCCAATAACCTGATTACCAATGCTTTGTTGATTGGATTTATAATTGGTTTGGTTGTGCTATCGCGTATCCGCCTGTCGTTTTTTATCAACGGTCTAAAACCAATGATTGGGATTATTCTCTTTACAACCTTTTTCCAAGTTTTCTTTACTCCAGGTGCGACAATTCTATGGGAGTTTTGGATTTTCAAAGTATCATTAGAGAGTTTGCAACAGGCAGGAATTATTTTTGTTCGCTTTGTCTTGATTATTTTCTTTTCAACCCTATTAACACTGACGACAACGCCGCTTAGTTTAGCAGATGGTATTGAATCAGGTCTGTCACCTTTGAAACGATTCAAGGTTCCTGTACATGAGATAGGCTTGATGTTGTCCATGAGCTTGCGTTTTGTACCGACCTTGATGGATGATACCACCCGTATTATGAATGCACAAAGGGCACGTGGAGTGGACTTTAATGAGGGAAATCTTATCCAGAAGGTGAAATCTGTCATTCCTATCCTAATTCCCTTGTTCGCTTCTAGTTTTAAGAGGGCTGACGCTTTGGCAACAGCTATGGAGGCGCGTGGTTATCAGGGAGGAGAAGGTAGAACCAAGTACCGTATTTTAGCTTGGAAATGGGCAGATACTGTGGCTATTCTTCTAATGATTTCTTTAGCGGTTGCTCTATATTTATTAAAGAGTTCCTAATAAGTAAGCGTTTTACTGAATTGTAATATTTTTTTAAATAAAAAGTAATAATTTGGTAGTATGATAGGAATGGTTATAATAATCAGATAGAGGATAGTTCTTTTTGATGAAAAAGAGTTTTATAAGTAAGTTTATCAAAGGTATAGTAGGGGTTATTATTATTTCAGTTCTTGTTTTATGTGGTCTGATGTTGACAGGTAACTATTCTTATACCAAGCTTGTAAGAGCAGTGTCAAATGCGCCCTATAATGTGGTTAATGCTATCAGTAAGATTGGAAGTGGATCTGGGTCTACAACAGAATACGTTGCTGTCAGTCCTGTTTTTGAGTTAGGTTACGATACAATGTTAGCAGTAGAAACAGATGCCCAGCCTCTACAGGTAGAAAATCCCAATATTGCGTTTGAAGAGCCGCAAATTATTGAATCGTCAGATGTAGTAACGTCTACATCAGTAGATGAGACAAAAATGGTTGAGCAGACAGAGGTTACAGAGGTATATCACGATAGCCCTAGGGAAGAATCTATAATTGAAGTTACTTCAACTCCTCAAGCTCAGGTTCAAGTAGCTACGGTTTCGACAGGTTCAATAGTAGACGATGCTACTGCTAAAGAATGGATTGCTCAAAAAGAATCGGGTGGTAGCTATTCCGTAAATAATGGTATTTATATAGGACGTTATCAACTGAGTAGCGCTTATCTAAATGGAGATCATTCACCTGAAAATCAAGAACGTGTAGCAGATGCTTATGTCTTACAACGCTATGGTTCATGGTCGGCAGCCTATCAGTTTTGGTTGGCAAATGGCTGGTATTGATAGGAGTAAGATGTCTAGATGTATCCTAGGCATTGATTCGCTTTCTCATTTCCGTATTCAGATAAAAGGTCCACTGGACCTTTTTGTTTTTCTTTACAGTAACTGTCAAAAATACGGAAATTTCTGTAAAGAAAACTGTAAATGATTTTGACAAAAAACTTCTAAAATCGCGAAAATAGTCCTTTTATAGTGTAAACTCAATGTCATTGTAATATTTGTAATAGATTTACAAAACGAGAGTAATAGTCAGAGGGTATGATAGATACATAAGAGAAAGGAATGTGACTATTATGAATATTACATTGAAGAAAAACTTGAAAACAACAATCGCTGGTTTGGTGGCAGGAGCAACCTTATTGACTGCTGGTGTTGTTAGTGCGGAAACCTATACTGTACAATCTGGCGATACCCTGTCAGCAATCGCCACAAAATACAATACAAGTGTAGAGAAATTGGCAGAACAAAATAAAATCTCCAATCCAAATCTTATCCATGTTGGACAAGCTATTGAAGTTGGTGAAACAGCTTCTACTACTACAGAAGAAAAACCAGCGGAGCAAGCTCCAGCAGCTGAAATAGTTGCAACAACTAGTGAAGCGACAACTACTACCACTGGTTCATATACTTCAAACTTGAGCGCTGAGGATGCAGCAGCAAAAGAATGGATTGCTATGAAGGAATCAAGCGGTAGCTACGATGCACGCAATGGTATCTACATTGGTCGCTACCAGTTAACCAATACTTATTTGAATGGTGACTATTCACCAGAAAACCAAGAGCGTGTGGCAGATGCCTATGTAGCAGAACGCTACGGTTCATGGTCAGCAGCCTATCAGTTTTGGTTGGCAAACGGCTGGTATTAAGAACACAATAAAAAGTCTAGTTTTACTAGGCTTTTTTAGTTGAGGGTTTTCCATGCTTTACAAATGCTACGAATTTGCTTATAATGTGGAAAAATTGACTAGAAGAGAAGAACAATGAATTTACAGAAACGAATATTTCGCTTGAATATGATGATGCTGGTCCTGTCATTGATAGCCATGCTGGGCGTCAGTGTCTATGTGGTGAACAGCATTTATCGTAGTCAGGGTACTTGGCAATCAACCAGTCAGAAGACAGCTAGCAGTCAGCAAATGCTGGAAAGCTTTTCAGGTACAGATTTTCCAAAATTAGCTGACGATTTAGCATTAAGTGATGCAAAATTATACGTAGAGAGCAATGGTGAAGTCTTATTTTCAAATCTGACAGATGATGCAGATGAGTTGTCAGAAGTGACAGTGTCTGCTACAACCCACACTTCCTATGTAGATGGAGAAATTGTCATTAGTCGCAAGGTCGCAACAGATGGTCAGATTTACTATCTCTATGCCTTGCTAGAGGATATGGAAGAACAGCAAGAAAGTCAGGAATTTCAAGCCTTTCTACTACAACTTTTCTTGGTTGGCGGAGCGGGTATCCTCATAGTTGTGGTGCTGAATTTCTTCTTTACTCGCCGTCTTTTAAGTGTCGTCATGCGGCCTTTGGATGAATTGCATAGCGGTGTAGACCGTATTCAACAGGGAGATTATACAGTACCCCTAGCCTACCAAGGAGATAAGGAATTTGAAGAATTGACCCAAGGGTTCAATCAAATGCAGTCTTTCTTGTTAGCTGCCCATGAGAAAAATCGATTGTATGAGCAAAACCGAACGCAGATGGTCGCAGATATTTCTCATGATTTGCGGACCCCCTTGACTTCAATCAAAGGCTATGCCAAGGGAATTTTGGATGGTATTGCCAATACGGAGGAAAAACGCAATCAGTACCTGACGGTCATTTATCAAAAATCTCAGGTGATGGAGAAGTTACTGGAAAAACTATTTGCATTCTCACAGTTACAAACAGATAAGATGCCTTTTGATAAAGTAAAACTGGATCTAGTTCCATTTTTACAGGAATATGTCAGAGAAAAAACAGCTGAGTTGGCAGATGAAGGTGTTCAGTTCCAACTGGATCTATCTGAACACTTGCCTGTTGAGATAGATCCGACCCAATTCCGTCGGATTTTGGACAATCTGGTTGATAATGCCAGAAAATACGCAGCTGTTCGTCCATTGAAAATAAGCCTTGCTGGTCATCTAGAAGAGCAAGAAGTTGTTTGGACCTTTATGGATAATGGAAAAGGTCTAGAAAAGAATAAACTTAGCTTGATTTTTGAAGAATTTTACAGGGAAGATGATACGCGCCAACAAGTAGAAGGTCATGGTTTAGGTTTAGCTATCGTAAAAAATATTATTGAGAGATTGGGTGGTCGTGTGTCTGTTGAGGCAACTCCAGGGCTTCGATTTACCTTTAGATTACCGAGAAAGGATATGACATGACACGGATTTTAATTGCGGAAGATGATCTAGAAATTGCTTATTTGGAGCGAGATTATCTGGAAATGCAGGGCTACCAAGTTGACTTGGTTCATGATGGAGGACTTGTTGAGGAACAACTCAAAAAAGAGGATTATGCTCTTCTGATGCTAGATGTTATGCTTCCAAACAAAACTGGCTATGATTTATGTCGAGATTTACGGGATAAGGTGGATTTTCCTATCTTGATGGTCACGTCTAAACAAGAAACCATGGATGTGGTGAGAGGCTTGGGATTGGGAGCGGATGATTATATCAGCAAACCCTTTGATCCTATGGAGCTGGTGGCACGTGTTAAGGCCCACTTGGCTCGCTACCAACGTTTCCAAAAGGATGATAGCAGTAATGAATTGATTGTTGGAAATGTGACTATTTTCTTGGATAATTGGAAGGTGACTTTGGATGGTCAAGAACTCAAATTACCCAACCGAGAATTTGAGTTGCTTGTTTATCTGGCAAAGCATCCCAATCGTGTCTTCTCTAAAGACCATCTGTTTGAAACCATTTGGGGATATGATTATGTTGGAGATAGTGCCACAGTGGCTGTCCATATCAATCGTCTGCGAGATAAATTGGGAGCTGATTTAATCGAAACGGTTTGGGGAGCAGGTTATCGTCTTAATGCATAATTTAAAAGTGTTTAAAATTTGTTTATAAAATTTCCCCAAAGTGTTCAAGATTGTCCTCTATAATAGACTTATCAGCAGGAGCTGAAAAATAGATTTAATCAAGAGGGATATAACATGGAAAACAAAAATCAACAAGAAATCATTGAAGTGACAGAAAATCAGAAAACAGGTGCTTGGGAATCTGTGAAAAGTAAGGTTGCAGGTATGAGTAAGAAATCAATTATCTTATTGTCAGTAGGTGCCTTGACCTTGGCAACGATTGGTTTTGTCGCAGGAGAGGTGTATGAAAATAAACTTGATGCTTTGGAGAACCAAATTGAACAACAAGTTGGTATTGTTGATTACGATGATGACAATCAGCAGGTTGTTGCGACCGCTAACTCCTCATCTGTAGCAAGTTCATCATCAGCAACGACAAACGCTGCAACAGTTACTACAAATGCACTGTCAGTTAGTGATCTCGCAGCAAGCTATGGTGTAAAGCTGGTTGACACTTCTGAGTTAGATGGTACTTATACAGCAACATCCGGAAATGACACCTACACCCTGACTGTCAAAGGAAATCAGGCTACCTTGACAGAAGTTGACAACGATGGGGATCAAGACATTGAGCAAGTTATCTTTGATCTAGACAAAAAACTTGCCTATATTGATGGCGAAGCAGATAGCTATAACTTGAGCGGCTCTACACTTACCTTGACAGAAATTGACGCCAATGATACAACCTTAGAGAAACTAACGTTCACGAAACAATAAGAAAAGGACCGCAATGGTCCTTTTTATCTTGACAGGTTTGTCAACTTTCCCCGAAAATTTCTTGTGCGAGGCGACGCCCCGTCGGTGTAGCTGCAAGGCCACCTTCAGCAGTTTCACGGAAGGCAGTTGGTAGAGCTGAACCAACTTGGTACATGGCATTGATGACTTCGTCAACGGGGATTTTGGATTCGATACCTGCTAGTGCCATATCGGCAGCTACCATGGCGTAGCTTGCGCCCATTGCATTACGTTTGACACAAGGGACTTCCACTAGACCAGCGACGGGATCGCAAATCAGACCCAGCATATTTTTAATGACAAAGCAGATGGCTTGGCTAGCTTGATAGGGAGTTCCGCCTGCAGCCAGTGTCAAGGCTGCAGCAGACATAGCAGAGGCAGATCCGACTTCTGCCTGACAGCCTCCTTCTGCACCTGATATAGAGGCATTGTTGGCGATGACCAGACCAAAGGCTCCTGCTGTAAAGAGGAAGTCAAGTTGTTGGTCTTCTGTCAAGTTTAACTTGTCAATGGCAACGCCAAGCACAGCAGGTAAGCAACCAGCAGATCCAGCGGTTGGGGTGGCGCAGACCAAGCCCATTTTGGCGTTCAATTCATTAACGGCCATGGCATTTCTTGCGGCGGATAGGACGGCGGAATCTGATAAGGTATTACCAGATTTCATATAGGCATCTAACTTGGCAGCATCGCCTCCTGTTAAACCAGATACGGATTTGCTTTCAGTAAGTCCATCTACGATGGAGGCTTTCATAACTGTCAAGTTTCTTGACATGATTGTCAAGATTTCTTCGCGGCTACGACCGGTCAATTCAATTTCAGTCGCAATCATGAGTTCAGCTACATTGCCAGAAAACTGTTCGGCTTGCTGAACTAATTCTTCGATAGTATAAAACATGTCTTTCTCTTTCTAGTTGAAGAAGGTTACATTGTGCAGGTGTGGAATTTTTTCAATTTCTGCAATAGAATTTTCACACTGGCGAGCATCCACTTCGATAATCATAATAGCTTTTTCGCCAGCCTGTTCACGTGTCACGTTCATTTGGGCAATGTTGATATTGTATTTTGATAAGATGTCAGTTACCTTGGCAATCATACCTGGAACATCCTGGTGAACAATAATAATAGTTGGCGTATTCATATTGAGATTGACAGAAAAACCGTTGAGTTCTGTTACTTGAATATTTCCTCCACCGATGGAAACGCCAGTGGCTGAGATGGATTTTTTATCGTTTTTTATGATGATTCTGGTGGTATTGGGGTGTGGGGTATTGCTGTCTTTGTTGACACGCCAGTAAACCTTAATGCCTCGTTCTCTTGCAATATCAAGAGAGTCAGGAATGCGGGGATCATCCGTATCCATGCCCAGAATACCTGCCACCAAGGCTACATCCGTACCGTGACCACGATAGGTCTTGGCAAAGGAATTGTAGAGTTGAAATTCCACCTCTGTCGGCTTATCGCCGAAAATTGAAAACACAATTTTCCCAATTCGGACCGCACCAGCTGTGTGACTAGAAGACGGTCCAATCATAACCGGTCCAATGATGTCAAAAACCGATTGAAATTTTAAGTTTGTCATAGTTTTCCTCGCCTTTCATTCTTAGGTATATTATATCAAATTTTCCGGTCAAGGAATATGCTAAGATGAATGGGTTTTCAATGCCAAATTCCTGTTGCTTCTCCCATTTGTGTGATATAATACAAGTTGTTCAAAATCGACCTTCAAATCGTTTTTTGGAAAAAATTTTGAAATACGACCTTCAAATCGTTATTTCTACGAAAAGATGGGAGAAGATTATGTCAACTGACAATTCTAAAACCCGTGTTGTTGTCGGTATGAGTGGCGGTGTGGATTCATCGGTTACGGCTCTCTTGCTCAAGGAGCAGGGCTACGATGTCATCGGCATCTTCATGAAAAACTGGGACGACACGGACGAAAATGGCTTCTGTACAGCAACAGAAGATTACAAAGATGTGGCTGCGGTGGCAGACCAAATCGGCATTCCTTACTACTCTGTCAACTTTGAAAAAGAGTATTGGGACCGCGTATTTGAGTACTTTTTAGCAGAGTATCGGGCTGGCCGCACCCCCAATCCAGATGTCATGTGTAACAAGGAAATCAAGTTTAAGGCCTTCTTGGATTACGCTATGAACTTGGGTGCGGACTATGTGGCGACGGGCCACTACGCTCAGGTGTCACGCGACGAGGACGGTACCGTTCATATGTTACGCGGGGCAGATAATGGCAAGGATCAGACCTACTTCCTCAGCCAACTTTCACAGGAACAGCTGCAGAAAACCATGTTTCCGCTCGGCCATTTACAAAAGCCTCAGGTGAGGGAAATAGCAGAGCGAGCAGGCTTGGCGACAGCTAAGAAGAAAGATTCGACAGGTATCTGCTTTATCGGTGAAAAGAACTTCAAAGAATTTTTAGGGCAGTATTTGCCAGCCCAGCCCGGCCGGATGATGACGGTTGACGGTCGTGATATGGGAGAACATACAGGCCTTATGTACTATACCATTGGTCAGCGGGGCGGGCTTGGTATTGGAGGACAAATCGGTGGGGACAATGAGCCTTGGTTTGTTGTCGGAAAAGACCTGTCAAAAAATATTCTCTATGTCGGTCAAGGCTTCTATCATGAGTCCTTGATGTCAACTTCTTTACAGGCTAGTCAAGTTCACTTTACACGTGATATGCCTGAAGAATTCACACTTGAGTGTACAGCTAAGTTCCGCTACCGTCAACCAGACAGTCAAGTAACTGTCAAGGTGAAAGGGGATAAGGCAGAAGTCATCTTTGCAGAGCCACAGCGGGCCATCACACCAGGACAAGCCGTTGTTTTCTACGAGGGTCAAGAATGCTTGGGTGGCGGCATGATCGACATGGCCTATAAAGATGGAGAGGCTTGTCAGTATATTTAATCAAAAATAAAAGCTTAGCACCCTCATGCTAAGCTTTTTATCTTATCCCCAGAAAGCATCTTCGGCTTTTTGGTCGGCTGAGAAGAGCCAAACTTCCTTGATTTTGCCATCTTCCATACGGAAAAGATCGATGCCATTCATGTTTAGTTCTTCACCATCTGTTCGAGTACCGAGGAATGTTACGTTAGCGGCAACAAGAGTATCATTATCGGATACCCAGTTTGTCACTACTTTGAAAGTTCCATTTGTTTTTTCGGCGAAAGTTGCTAGATGTGCTCCGAGTACTTCCTTACCAATTTTAGCACCAGATGTTGAATGATTTCCGGGTTGATGCCAGATAATGTCATTAGCCATTGTTTCAAAAAGAGCTGCAAAATCACCAGCGATGAGAGCATTGTTATAGGCATTAAAAATTTCCAAGTTTGTTGACATTTGATGTCCTCCAATTTTTTTGATATAGTACAATTATAGTTGAAGCATTCCATTATGCAAGTAGGTACTTTTGCATTCGTTGGTATCAAAAGTGATACTATTGTGATAAATAAAGGAGAATTTTTTTGAAAAAAGTTAGTGAATATGGTATTTGCCCTTTTGCAACAACACAAAAAGTCTTGACTGGTAAGTGGGGATTGGTGATTATCTACCAACTCAGTACAGGAACGAAACGCTTCAATGAATTACAGCGACTGATTCCAGGTATTACTCAAACCATGTTAACAAGGCACCTTAGACAATTGGAGGAGGATCGCATTATTAGTCGCACGGTCTATGCAGAAGTCCCCCCTCGTGTAGAGTATAGCTTGACTGAGATGGGCGAAAAATTTCGTTCGGTACTGGATGCTGTTGAGGCTTGGGGCTTAGAATATATTGAAACGTTAGCGTAACACTAGATTTGAAATTCTACAAATCTTTTGATAGAATAAGAGTAACAATTATCATGATGGTCAAAGCTCATGGGAATTGTAGGCTTTTTTGTCCTGCAATTTTCGAGAGTTTTGGCTATTTTTGTGAAATTAGGAGGAACCATGCCTGTTAAGCTGATTGCCCATGTTTTACTGACTGTTGCAGACAGCCACTTGATAATTCAGCGTTCTCAGATTAAGCGTGGCAAACCCAACGTTTTTCCTCAGTATTGGGATATTCCGGGTGGTCGTGTCGAGGAGAATGAATTCCCTCGTGATGCTGCTGTTCGAGAATGCTATGAAGAAACAGGCATTTCGATAGTCAAGGAAAATTTGACCATTATCCATGAAGATAGTCAGTTTGATAAAGAGAAACAGACGGTGTTTACGAGGCTGGTCTATGAAGTAACACTTCCTGAACAGCCCAAAACAATTCTTCTTGATCCAGAAGAGCATACTGATTTTCTATGGTTTACTAGTCGCGATGAAAACAAGAAAAATTTAGTTCCATATCTCGAAGAAATTTTAGAAAAGAGAAGGAAGAATGGATTTTAGGACTAGAATTGACAATCAGATCTTCGGTGTTCGGGCGACGGCATTGATTATAAAAGACGGGAAAATATTTTTCACCAAGGACGCTAAGGGGCGTTATTATACCATTGGCGGTGCAGTCACAGTCAAGGAAACGGCACAAGATGCGGTTGTTCGAGAAATCAGAGAAGAATTAGGGGTTGACAGCCGTGTCAACCAACTAGCCTTTGTCGTTGAAAATCAGTTTACATATGAAGGAATAGATTTTCACAACATCGAGTTTCATTTTATCGTTGAGCCTACTGGAGAAATGCCTAAAGAGATGATTGAAGATAACTTGAAACAAGCTTGTGAATGGATTGAACTTGACAATCTTGTCAACCTAGATATCGTACCAGCCTTTCTGGCTAAAGAATTGCCAAACTGGAATGGGCAAGTCAAACACATCATGAATATGAAGGAGAAAACAATATGACACACACATTTGCAGAAAACTACGATGTCATCGTGATCGGTGCGGGGCATGCGGGTGTAGAATCAGGCTTGGCTGCCAGTCGAATGGGCTGTAAGACCCTGCTTGCGACGATAAACTTGGATATGGTGGCCTTTATGCCCTGTAATCCCTCTATTGGTGGCTCTGCCAAGGGGATTGTGGTACGAGAAATCGATGCCCTAGGTGGTGAAATGGGCCGCAACATTGACAAGACCTATATCCAGATGAAGATGCTCAATATGGGCAAGGGGCCAGCTGTACGTGCCTTGCGGGCTCAGGCGGACAAGGCAGAATATGCAGCGGAGATGAAGCGGACGGTGGAGCGTCAGGAAAATTTGACCCTGCGTCAAACCATGATAGATGAGATTTTGGTGGAAGACGGCAAGGTTATCGGTGTCCGCACGGCTACCAACCAGAAATTTTCTGCCAAGGCAGTTGTGGTGACGACGGGTACAGCCTTGCGTGGTGAGATTATCATCGGTGACCTAAAGTATTCATCAGGACCTAATAATAGCCTAGCTTCTATCACGCTGGCGGATAATCTAAAAGAATTGGGTCTTGAAATCGGTCGTTTCAAGACAGGAACGCCACCGCGTGTCAATGCTCGCACTATTAACTACGAAGAAACTGAGATTCAGCCAGGCGATGAAAAACCAAACCACTTTTCATTCTTGTCCAAGGATGAGGACTATTTGCAGGACCAAATTCCTTGCTGGTTGACCTATACCAATGCGACCAGCCATGAGATTATCAACAGCAATCTTCATCGGGCACCTATGTTCTCAGGCATTGTCAAAGGGATTGGTCCCCGTTATTGTCCATCTATCGAGGACAAGATTGTTCGTTTTGCCGACAAGGAACGCCACCAGCTTTTCTTAGAGCCAGAAGGTCGCAATACCGATGAAATCTATGTCCAAGGGCTGTCAACCAGCCTGCCAGAAGACGTGCAGCAGGACCTGATCCACTCCATTAAAGGTTTGGAAAATGCCCAGATGATGCGGACTGGCTATGCCATTGAGTACGATATGGTTATGCCTCATCAGTTGCGGGCAACGCTGGAAACCAAGAAGATTTCTGGGCTTTTCACAGCAGGTCAGACCAACGGAACATCAGGTTATGAAGAAGCGGCAGGTCAGGGAATTGTCGCTGGTATCAATGCTGCCCTCAAGGTGCAGGGCAAGCCTGAGCTGATTTTGAAACGAAGCGACGGCTATATCGGTGTCATGATTGATGACCTAGTGACTAAGGGAACGGTGGAGCCTTACCGCCTCTTGACCAGTCGGGCAGAATACCGCCTGATTCTGCGTCATGACAATGCTGATATGCGTCTGACGGAGATCGGTCGTCAGGTAGGCTTGGTGGATGATGAACGCTGGCAGGTTTTCCAGATTCACAAAAATCAATTTGACAATGAAATGAAACGCTTGGAGTCTATCAAACTCAAGCCAATCAAGGAAACCAACGAAAAAGTTGTTGCCATGGGCTTCAAGCCCTTGACAGACGCTTTGACTGCCAAGGAATTCATGCGCCGTCCAGATGTGACTTATGCAGATGCGGTAGCCTTTATCGGTCCCGCGGCAGAGGATTTGGATGCTAAGACCATTGAATTGATTGAAACAGAGGTCAAGTACGAGGGCTATATTGCCAAGGCCTTGGATCAGGTGGAGAAGATGAAACGTATGGAAGAAAAGCGTATTCCAGCCGACATCGACTGGGATGACATTGATTCCATTGCGACTGAGGCTCGACAGAAATTCAAGCTGATTTCACCAGAAACCATTGGCCAGGCTAGTCGGATTTCCGGTGTCAATCCAGCGGACATCTCCATTCTCATGGTCTACTTGGAAGGACGCAGTCGTTCCATTTCTAAAAACAAATCAAAGGACAGTCACTAAGGCTGTTCTTTTACTATATTTAAAGTCATTTGAATTAGCTTTGATACATCGTCACTTTCGGCTGGCAGTACCCTACGAAAGTGACTTGCTTCGCAAGTCCCATTTCCAACCTAGATCAGCCTCTGGGCTGTTCTAGCAACCTACGTCTCAGTTCCTTGTCTGAAAGCTCTTCATTCGACTATACTAGCGAAAACTAGCAATTTCTGGCTATTTGTGGTACAATGGCAGGCAGAGGTTAATGATGAAAAAATTTCGATTTTCGACAATTCATTTTGTCATGATTGGCGTTATCTTGTTTGGCTTGGTGGCTTTGGTTCATCAATTTTCTCCAACAAGTGCCTTTACAATTTTTGCCTTGCTAGTGTGCTTGGTTGTACTGGTTGCCTTATTTATCTATCAGAAACAATCTTATGAGTTTAGTGAACTAGAACAAATTGAATATCTCAATAATCAGGCTAATTCTGGCTTGATGATGCTTTTGGATAAGATGCCAGTCGGAGTAATTAAGGTTCGTCCAGATAGTAATCAAGTGGAGTGGTTCAATCCCTTTGCAGAACTGATTTTTGCCCAGGAAAACGGGGAATTTGATCAGAAAAAACTGCGTGAAATTATTGATGTGGGTTTGGATGAAGACCGTGTTTATGCTAATTTTTCTGGAAAACGCTATCTTGTAAACGTTGATTTTGATCATGGGTTGTTTTATTTCTTTGACGCTTCATCAGAGTATTCAGCAACCAATAGTTTGATTGGCAGTCGTCCAGTTATCGGGATTATTTCCGTTGACAACTACGATGAGCTAGAAGATACAGTGACGGATTCGCAGATTAGTCAGGTCAATTCATTTTTGGCTCAGTTTGTTTCTGATTTCTGCCACGATTACGGTATTTATTACCGTCGTGGAACCATGGATCGTTTTTACTTCTTTACGGATTACTCTGTTTTAGAAATGTTAATTGAAAATAAGTTCTCTGTTATTGATAAATTCCGTGAAGAAGCCAAAAAATTGGAGTTAGGCTTAACGCTTAGTATGGGTCTGGCCTACGGTGATGGCAACCATTATCAGATTGGTCAGGTGGCCCTTCAAAATCTCAACATGGCCGAGGTTCGTGGCGGAGATCAGGTGGTTGTCAAGGAAAATGATGAGAGCAAGCAACCGCTTTTCTTTGGAGGTGGCTCAGCTTCGTCAGTAAAACGTACTCGTACTCGAACGCGTGCTATGATGACAGCTGTCTCTGATAAGCTAAAATCGGTGGATACAGTCTTTGTTGTTGGCCACCGTAATTTGGATATGGATGCTTTAGGTTCAGCAGTCGGGATGCAATATTTTGCTCAAAATATCATGAACAATGCCTATACGGTTTATAATCCTGATGAGATGGCACCAGATATTGCACGGGCCATTAAAAAGTTGAGTGATGAAAATTGTTCGAATCTGATTACTGTTGAGGAAGCCAAGAAAATGGTTACCTTCCAATCCTTGTTAATCATGGTTGACCATTCTAAGATTGGTTTGACCTTGGACAAGGAACTCTATGAGCAATTCAGTCAGGTTGTGATTGTGGATCATCATCGTAGGGATACGGATTTTCCAAGCAATGCTGTATTGACTTATATTGAAAGTGGCGCGAGTTCAGCCAGTGAATTGGTGACGGAGTTGGTGCAATTCCAAAACGATAAACGGCATAAGCTCAATCGTTTGCAATCCAGTTTGTTGATGGCTGGGATTATGCTGGATACCAAGAATTTCACTTCTCGGGTAACCAGTCGGACCTTTGATGTGGCTAGCTATTTGCGTACACGTGGTAGTGATAGTCTTGAAATTCAGCAGATTTCAGCGACAGATTTTGATGCCTATCGTCAAATCAATGAGTTGATTTTGCGTGGTGAGAAGCTGGAGCCCCACATCGTGATTGCCTGCGGTGATGAGGAGTTAGAGTATGACACAATCATTCCTAGTAAGGCAGCTAATACCATATTGGATATGGCTGGCATTGAGGCAGTCTTTGTTGTTACCAAAAATACCAAAGGTTACATAGCCATTTCCGCTAGAAGTCACAGCAAGGTCAATGTTCAGCGGATTATGGAAGAAATGGGGGGCGGTGGTCACTTTAATTTGGCTGCAGCTCAGGTCTATGACCAAACCCTTGAACAAGTTAAGGAAAACCTCATCAGTAAAATTTATGAGGAAATTAAAGAAAGTAAGGTGTAGTAAATGAAAGTTATCTTTTTAGCAGATGTAAAAGGTCAGGGGAAAAAAGGTGAAATCAAGGAAGTTCCAACAGGTTATGCCCAAAACTTCTTGATTAAGAAAAATTTGGCTAAAGAAGCTACAACCCAAGCAATCAGCGCCCTACGTGGTCAAGAAAAGTCTAAAGCTAAGGCACATGCAGAAATGATTGCTGAAGCAGAGGCTATCAAGGCTAAGTTGGCAGAAGAAGCTACGTTAGTGAAATTTGTCGAAAAAGTTGGTCCAGATGGTCGTACATTTGGTTCGATTACTAGCAAGAAGATTGCTGAAGAGTTGGAAAAACAATTTGGTATTAAGATTGACAAACGTCATATCCAATTGGACCACCCAATTCGTGCCCTTGGTTTGATTGATGTACCAGTCAAAATTTATCAAGATGTGACAGGTGTCATCAATTTGAGCATTAAGGAAGCTTAGAAGAATTAACAGCATCAGTGAGGAGGTGAAATCTTGGCAGACTTAGATGAATTGCGGGTGCAACCGCAGGATATTTTGGCTGAACAGTCGGTCTTGGGAGCTATTTTCCTGGATGAAGGCAAGTTGGTCTTTGTTCGTGAATATATCGAGGCAGAGGATTTTTTCAAGCATGCCCATAAGCTGATTTTCAAAGCCATGATTGCCCTTTCTGATAAGAATGAAGCCATTGATGCGACCACCATGCGGAACTATTTGGTCAACCATGGTGATTTGGAAAATATCGGTGGTTTGGCATACTTGGCTGAAATTATCAGTTCCGTACCGACGGCGGCCAATGCGGAATTCTATGCCAAGATTGTTGCTGAAAAATCAAATCTCCGTAAGTTGATTGCTCGTTTGACGGATGCAGTTAATCAGGCTTATGAGGGTGCGGATGGTTCAGATGACATTATCGCCAATGCTGAAAAAGCCCTAATTGATGTAAGCGAAGGTGCTAGTCGAAGTGGTTTCAAGCGGATTGATGATGTTTTGAATATCAACTTTGACAATCTTGAAACCCGTGCCAAGCAGACATCGGACATTACAGGTATTGCGACTGGCTATCCTGCCCTCGATGCTATGACAACGGGTCTGCATGAGGAAGAGCTGATTATTCTTGCGGCTCGTCCTGCGGTTGGTAAGACGGCCTTTGCTCTCAATATTGCTCAGAATATTGGTACAAAATTAGGTTTGACCGTCGCCATCTTTTCTTTGGAGATGGGTGCGGAGAGCTTGGTGGACCGTATGTTGGCTTCTGAGGGAGTTATCAATTCGCGTTCCATTCGTACGGGTCATTTGACGCAGGAAGAGTGGAACAAGTATATGGTGGCTCAGGCCAATTTGGCTCGGGCAAGCATCTACATTGATGATACACCTGGTATCAAGATTACAGAAATCCGTTCGCGGTCACGAAAGTTGGCTCAGGAAACTGGAAATCTGGGCTTGATCTTGATTGACTATCTCCAGTTGATTACTGGAACTGGTCGTGAAAACCGGCAACAAGAGGTTTCGGAGATTTCCCGTCAGTTGAAGATTTTGGCTAAGGAATTGAAAGTTCCAGTTATCGCCCTTAGTCAGTTGTCGCGTGGTGTGGAGCAACGTCAGGACAAGCGTCCCGTCTTGTCCGATATTCGTGAATCTGGGTCTATCGAGCAGGATGCGGATATCGTTGCCTTCTTATATCGTGATGATTACTATGAGCGTGGTGAGCAGGAAGAGGGTGCTATTCCTAACAATACGGTTGAAGTCATCATCGAGAAAAACCGTTCCGGTGCGCGTGGTACCGTGGAATTGATGTTCCAAAAAGAATACAATAAATTTGCAAGTATTTCCAAGAGAGAGGATGGATAGAGAATGAGTGATGCATTTACAGATGTTGCTAAGATGAAGCAAATCAAACAAGATATTAAAGACCACGAGGGACAAATTGTCGAGTTGACCCTTGAAAATGGTCGGAAGCGTGAGAAAAATAAGCAAGGTCGGATTACAGAAGTTTATCAGTCTTTGTTTATCGTTGAATTTGAAGATCCAAACAATACTTTTGTAGAATCTTATACCTACTCGGATGTATTGACGGAGAAAATCTTAATTCATTACTTGGATTAGGAATGGGAGCCTGTGTTTGCAGGCTTTTTTGTATGCTTTAACCAAACTATATATTGACTAAGATAAAGCAGTGTGTTACAATATTAGTACATAAAAACGTTTTCAATAACATTTGTGTGCGAGATAGAAAGGAGTTTGTATGGACTTGCAATGGTTTACATTTTTGGCTCTGTTTGCTGAGGGGCTTTTGTCTTTTCTTTCTCCCTGTGTTCTGCCAATTCTCCCTATCTATATTAGTTTGTTGGCAGGTGGAGCTGAAGGGAAAGAGGGGGAGAGAAATGTCCTGGTTAATACGCTGAGTTTTGTGGTTGGGATTGCTGTGACCTTCTTCTTATTAGGCTTTGCCTCTAGTTTACTGAGCAGGGTCTTACAAGCCAATGCTCAAGTCTTGCAAATCATCAGTGGTCTGCTGATTATTCTCATGGGGATTTTGCAGTTGGGCTGGTTCAATATTCCCATGTTGGAGCGTGAATTTTCTGCGAGAAACAAGGTCTATCAGGCAGGGAAACAGGTCACTCCTTTTTTAGCTTTTTTGATGGGCTTTACCTTTAGTTTTTCTTGGACACCATGTATCGGTCCGATTCTGGCTTCTGTATTTATCTATGCTAGCAGTCAGGAGGGCTGGTTGAGTGGTATCTTGCTGTTGGTTTATTGTCTTGGTTTTATTCTTCCCTTTATTTTGGTTGCCTTTTTTTCTCAGAAAATGTTGGCTTTCTTCAAGAATAATCGGCACTATTTGGCTTGGACCAAGCGTATTTCAGGTTATCTATTGCTCTTGATTGGCTTGAGTATTTTAACAGGTTTCTTCCAGCATCTTGTTCGTTTTTTCCAGTAGGATAGAAAGGATTTGTTTATGAAAAAGTTGCTATCTATTATCGCTTGCTTACTTGCTTCCTGTTTTGTGTTGACGGCTTGTTCTTTGTTACCATTGGTAAGTCCGTCTTCTACGGAGTCAACTTTACAGGCTAATCAACCTGTCACGCTAGATTTTTCCCTAAAGGATAAGGATGGAAATGATGTCAATCTGGCAGATTACAAGGGGAAGAAGATTTATATCAATGTTTGGGCGACCTGGTGTGGTCCTTGTCAGAGAGAAATCCCAGAATTGGAGGAGGTCTATCAAGAGTATAAGGATAAGGAAGATTTTGTCTTTTTGTCGATTACGTCACCTGAGGATGCTGAGTTTGAGAATACCAATCCTGCGGATGTGAGCAAGGCTGAGATTTTAGAGAAGGCTAGTGAGCTAGGGGCGACTTATCCTGTCTTGTTTGATACAAAAGATCAGGCGATGACACAGTTTGGCATTGCTGCTTTTCCGACTCATATCCTCATAAATAGTGATGGAACCCTCAAGGTTTCCTTTGCAGGACAGGTTCAAAAGGATAAATTGGTCCAACTATTGGAAGAAATGCAATAAGAAGGATGAAAAAGGCTTTACAGAGCCTTTTTTTTGTGCTATACTAACCTTTGTGCGAAATAACAGCAGAGCAAAATGAAGCTCGTCAACAGAAGGTCAGCAAGAAGAGTAATCGTTGCTGTTTCGATGAAGGCCTCCTGCACGAATCAGGTTTGCTTAAAACGTTATTTCCTACAATAATATTTTTTATTTTAGGAGGACATAACTATGTCACGTTATACAGGACCATCTTGGAAACAAGCTCGTCGTCTTGGCTTGTCATTGACAGGTACAGGTAAAGAATTGGCACGTCGTAACTACGTACCAGGTCAACACGGACCAAACAACCGTTCTAAATTGTCAGAATACGGTTTGCAATTGGCTGAGAAACAAAAATTGCGTTTCTCTTACGGTTTGGGTGAAAAACAATTCCGTAACTTGTTCGTACAAGCTACTAAAATCAAACAAGGTACTCTTGGTTTCAACTTCATGCTTCTTTTGGAGCGTCGTTTGGATAACGTCGTTTACCGTCTTGGTTTGGCAACTACTCGTCGTCAAGCACGTCAATTCGTAAACCACGGTCACATCCTTGTTGACGGCAAACGCGTTGATATCCCATCATTCCGCGTTGAAGTTGGTCAAGTTATCTCAGTTCGTGAGAAGTCAATCAAAGTTCCAGCTATCCTTGAAGCTGTTGAAGCAACTCTTGGCCGTCCAGCTTTCGTATCATTCGATGCTGAAAAGCTTGAAGGTTCATTGACTCGCTTGCCAGAACGCGACGAAATCAACCCAGAAATCAACGAAGCTCTTGTCGTAGAATTCTACAACAAAATGCTTTAATTTTAAGAAATATCTTACAGAAAGCCTACAACAGTGGGCTTTTTGCTTTGTCTTAAAATGTTGATTTCTGGGTTTGCTCCCCTTTTTGCTTCCTATATGGAGATAGTGGAAGCATCCAAGTCCTATAGTCATTTTAATGAACTTTGATACATCGTCACTTACGGTTTGCCCTACTTCTACGAAAGTGATTTGCTTCGAATGTCTTATTTCCAACCTAGAACAGGCTTTAGACTATTCTAGCAACCTGCACCTCGGTTCCTTGTCTGAATGCTCTTCATTTGATTATATTATAGAATACCTTAATAAAGCTAGTTAGACAAAAATGTCCTGTAGAAAAATAATCCTTTTCGATAAACTTAAACCATCAACCAAAGGAGATTATAAGATGGAATTTGAAAAGGTCTATGATAGTGTAAAAGGAATTGTTAACAAGGCTCGAAAAGAGTTTTATATCAAGCTGTGGGACAGAGATGATTGGGAACAGGAAGGCATGATGACATTGTTTGAATTATTGGAAGACCAGCCGTGGTTGCTCGGTGAGCAGGCTCAACTATATTGTTACTTCAAGGTCAAATTCCGAAATCGGATAAAGGACCGTGTTCGCAAACAGGAAAGTCAAAAGCGCAAGTTTGACCGTATGCCTCATGAGGACATCCACGACCTATCGCATATGATCCAATCACCTGGTTTGGTTAATGATGAATTGTTGATGTTGAGAGGTGCCTTGAGAGACTATCGGAAAAATCTATCCATGGACCAACTGGAAAATTATGAAAAATTGATAAGTGGACAATGCTTCAATGGTCGTAGGAATATGCTTCGGGATCTGCAAATACATTTAAAGGATTTTCGATGAGGAAGCACCAGGACCATGATTTTATAAAGGTTATCCACAGGAAAATAAAGAATTCCACAACTTATCCACAACTTGTTGATAAGTTGGTTAGGTTTGGTCTTTAAAACAAAAATGCCCAGCAACTTTCTTGAAAATATGATAAAATAGTAACAAATTGTGTCAAATGGAGAGAAAGATGACCTTACTGAGTATTGCCATTCCGAGCTATAATTCGGAGGCCTACCTTCATTACTGTGTTCATTCCCTTGTAATGGGAGGTGACAAGGTTGAAATTCTGATTATTAACGACGGGTCGACCGATCGGACTCAGGAAATCGCTGAGGGACTAGAGAATCAATTTTCAAACGTACGTGCCATCTATCAGGACAATAAGGGCCATGGCGGAGCTGTTAATACAGGGATACGTGAGGCTAAGGGGAAGTACTTTAAAGTTGTAGATTCAGATGACTGGGTCGATACCAGGGCCTATTTGAAGATTTTGGAAAGTTTACAGGCCTTGGAAGATGAAAACACACCTGTTGATGCCTTCATTTCCAACTTTGTTTACGAAAAAGAAGGGCAGTCTCGGAAGAAATCCATGTCCTATCAGGATGTCTTGCCAGAAAATCGGATTTTCGGTTGGGAAGATGTAGGTGCCTTTTCTAAGGGTCAGTACATGATGATGCATTCCCTGATTTACAGGACAGATTTATTGCGTGAGGTTGGTCTCGTTCTACCAGAGCATACCTTCTATGTGGATAATATTTTCGTATTTACTCCTTTGCAGGCTGTGAAAACCATGTTCTATCTGCCAGTAGATTTTTATCGGTACTTTATTGGTCGAAATGACCAGTCTGTCAATGAATCTGTCATGATTAAGCGCATTGACCAGCAGTTAAAAGTCAATCGGATTTTAGTGGATGATTTAGACTTGGAGGCGATTGATAATCCTGATTTACGAAGTTATTTGCTCAATCATGTGGAAATTACCACCATCATCTCCTGTGCTCTTCTCAATCGTGCTGGAACAGCTGAACACATGATGAAAAAACAGGAATTATGGCACTATATTCGAGATAACAATCCAGCTCTCTTTAAAATCGTTCGAAAAGGGTTACTCGGACAATTAACTAACTTATACGGTTACCCAGGTCGAAAAATTTCCAATGCAGTCTATAAAATCGCGAAAAGAATTTATGGTTTTAACTAAAACTCAGTTTCGGCTGAGTTTTTCTTATCGGTCTTCTAGTTAGTAGTAGCTGCTTAAAAAATAAAAGTAGGATGGTTGACATTTATAAACGACAAGTGTAGAATATTAGAGAAAGAAGAGAGGAATTCGAGTATGAATGAATTAAAACGTCTACCAGATACAGAATTTTCTGTACTAAGAACCATTTGGCACCTGCCAAATCCAGTAACTTCTGCTCAAATCATTAGCAATTTGGGTGAGGAGAATCATTGGAAACCCCAAACCTTATTGACTATTCTTGCGCGCTTGACGGAAAAAGGTTTTTTGAAGAGTGAGCGAAATGGTCGGGAACGTCATTATACGGCCATTGTGTCTGAAGAAGAATATATGGCGGTTGAAACATCAAATTTTTTAGACCGTTACCAGGGGAATTCACTTGGTGGTTTGGTCAAAACCCTCTTCTCCTCCAATGCTTTGTCAGCCGATGAACTGGATGAGTTAAGGAGCTTGTTAAATAAATAATATATAGTTGGAGATTTGAAATGTCATCACTCATCTTACGCTTTTTCTTAATGAGCCTCTACAAATCGGCCCTGATTTTAGTGGTTAGCGGCCTGTTTATCTTATTAAAAAACAGGGTTTCAGCTAGGGTTCGGTACTTGACCTGGTTGGTCTTGTTAGCCAGTCTGATTTTTCCTTTCAGACCTCGCTTTGGTTCGGGCTTGGTAACCATTGAACACAGTCCAAAGGCAGTATCGACTGCTGTTGAAATGACAGGTACCGTAGCTAGTTCAGTAACCGCTAGTCAACCAAGTTTGTTGGATCTCTTTCTCGGTTTGCCTTGGTTGCAGATTTTCTTGTTTGTCTGGTTCCTAGGTTTTGTGGTGGTGATTGGACGTTCGATCTTTGCCTATGTAAAATTCAGTAATCTTTTGAAGAGATGGGGGACGCCTATTTCTGATTTGAGAATTTTAGAAACTTTTTATATCATCAAAGAAGAGTTTGGTATTAAAAAGGATATTCGTCTGTTCCACTATCCACAGGTTTCCAGTCCTATGATTTTTGGTCTGCGTCATCCGATTGTCTTGTTGCCAGCGACGGACTATACGGATGAAGAGCTGGATCTAATCTTTGAACATGAGTTGACCCACTACAAGCATAGGGATATTTATGTCAATCTCTTGGTCTTGCTTGTAAAGGCTGCGCACTGGTTTAATCCCATTGTGGCCTTTGCCTGCAAGGAAGTACAGGAAGCTGCAGAAAGTTACTGTGATCATAGCGTTCTCAACCAACGCGATCAATCCTACCGTTCTTTCTATGGTGAAACCATTATCACCATGATTCACAAGAGCCAACAGCCTGTTCTGCTTTCTAGTTGCTTCTATTCAAACAAGTTTAACCTCAAGCGTCGTATTATTGCGATCATGGATAACCGTATTCCCATGCGTTCACTTGGCTTGTTGGTGACAACTTTTATGACTCTTGCCCTGGTCTTTTCAGGTTCCATTTTTGTGGTGGCAATGACAGAAGATCAAGTTAATCAGGTTATTCAAGAGGAAGGTTTGACCGATAAGCAAGCCTTAGAGGCGGCACTAAAAGACCAGAACTTCAAGCAAACAGATGTTAAAGATGTTAAGGTGACAGAGGGAGCGGATTACTGTTTGGTTGAATTTTCTAAGGGGGAAACGCGTTACCATATCCAAGTTGATAAATTGACCAAACAGGTAAGGAAAGTGGAAAAAGAAACCTTGAAACTTGTGTCATCATCATCTTCAACGACAAAATCTTCATCAACAACCACAACGACTACAAAGGCATCTTCAACTGCAACCAGCACAGCAAGCTCCACGATAGCGACTACAACAACCACAACAAATGCTGGTAATGCTGGAGTGACTTCAAATGGTTCTGCAACTACTAATTCTCAAGCTCCAGCCTCAAGTGTAGTGGAAACGCCTGTAGTTACTGAAACTCCAACCACAACCTATACCCCTCCGGCTACAACATCTACTCCAACCACGACTTACACCCCTCCGGCGACAACCTATACTCCTCCGGCTACCTACACACCGCCTGTAGACACCAGTGACGATGTAGATGTCAGCGATGATACAGATGATGTAGATACCAGTGATGATACAGATGATTCTGATGACTAACCCCAAGCACCTCTGATTAGAGGTGTTTTTTGATATACTTGCATAGCATAATCATTGTGTAATATGAGAATAGGTGAGCTACCACGGTATTTTTTTTACTCTTAGAAGACAATCTTTAAAAAATTTTTACTTTTTTGAGTTTTTAGGCTTGACTTTTTAAAACGACAAGTGTAGAATATATTTATACTACAGTTGTAGAAAATGAGTGGGTGACCACTCTATTCTAAAATTCAAAAAACGACAAATGTAGAAAAAACAAAAAAAATGGAGTTTATTATGAAACACTTGAGAACTTTAGCATTTACAGCACTAGTAGCAGCAACTCTTGGCTTGCAACAAACAGCATCAGCTGCTCAAATTAAAACCATCGACTCTGCCAAAACAATCGTTCTAAAAGATTTGGGTTTAAAAGCGAATCAAGTTCGCTTCAAGGAAGTTGACTTTGAAAAAGGCATTTATGAGATTGATGTCGTTGCTAATAATGTTGAATACGATTACGATATCCAAGCTAGCACAGGCAAGATTCTTAAGAAAAAGTCTAAGACTTTAGCCCCTAAAAAGACTACAGCTCAACCTACTCAACCAAAGAAAACAACAGTTTCCGTAACGATTTCAATGGAACAGGCAAAAAATATTGCCTTGAAAGATGCAGGTTTGGCAGCCAATAAGGTTCGCTTCAAAGAAGTTGACTTAGAAAAGGGTGTTTACGAAGTTGATTTTGTTGCGAACAATCTTGAGTATGATTATGATATCAATGGTTTGACAGGAAAAATTATCAAGAAAAAGACAAAATCAGTAGCCGTTAAACCAGCAGCTCCAAAGAAAAATCCGGTAGTGGTAACACAGCCTAAGAAAGTTTCAGTAGTGCCAACACTTTCAGTAGAACAAGTGAAAACAATTGTTTTGAAAGATTTAGGTTTGGCAGCCAATAAAGTTCGCTTCAAAGAAGTTGACCTTGAAAAAGGTATCTATGAAGTTGAAGCTATCGCCAACAACTCTGAATTTGACTATAAGATTAATGGAACAACTGGTCAAATTGTGAAGAAAAAAGTAGAGGCAAAAAAAGGCTGGTAATAGATAAGAGTTACAAGAGTGGGGAACCGCTCTTCTCTTAACCGCTTAAAACGACAAATGTAGAATAGAGAAAAAGATGAAAGAAACAGTACAAACCAAATTTAAACGTATCGAAACAAAATATATCCTTGACCGCCACCAACTAGCAGCCGTTATGGCAGAGCTACAGGCCCATGTTGTGAAGGACGATTATCCAACCTCAACCATTACCAACATTTACTTTGATACCAATGAGTATCGAATGATTCAAGATTCAGCGGAGCGCTTGTGGAAGCGTGAGAAGATCCGTATGCGGACCTACGATGCCCAGCCACACGCAGATAGTCAAGTCTTTTTGGAAATCAAGAAAAAGGAAAATGGTGTTGGTTTGAAGGATCGCTTGACATCAAAACCAGCCTCTGTATTGAAATTTATGAGCCACAACCTAGTAGACGAAACCATCAGCAATCCTGTGCTTTTGGAAACCATGGCAGAGCTACGCGAGCGTTATGGCAAGATTGAGCCGATGATGTATATTTACTATGATCGTTTTTCAATGAAGGGGATTGAGGATAAAAAGGTTCGTATTACCATTGACCAAAATATTCTTTACCGTCATTACGATGTGGATTTATTTGCAGGAAAGTATGGTTATCCTTTGCTAGAGGATGATCAAGTTATTATGGAAATCAAGGTGCCTGAAACCTACCCAGAATGGCTTCAAGCCATTATTGATCAGTATGGTCTGGAGCGCGTGTCATTTTCTAAATATGGGACAGCCCACCGTAAGTTAGTAGAAAGTCAAGAAGAGGACATTATCTTTGAAAGAGCAATTGTTTAAAAGTATCTTTGAAAGCAATACAGGACCTGCAGAGCCCTCTATGCTGGCAACCAGTTTAGTGGTTAGCTTGGTTCTAGGTCTGATTATTGCCGTAGTTTATAAATACAAGACCCTTTATTCTAAGGAATTTGTGATTACCTTGACGGTTCTCCCAGTTCTCATGACCATGATTATTTTTATGGTCAATGGAAACTTGGGAACCAGTGTGGCGATTGCAGGGACCTTTGGGATGATTCGTTTTCGTTCGGCAGCAGGTGGAGCTAAGGAACTCTTGATGGTCTTTATTGCAACAGGTATTGGCCTGGCCTGCGGTATGGGATTTATCATCCTAGCAACGATTTTTACGCTCTTTGTTTGCCTAGTCTTGCTATTCTTGGAGAATTCTTCCTTTGCGGCAGTTAGTCAAACCAGACGGAATATCACCATTCGCGTGCCAAGGGAGTTGGATTATGAACTGCTATTTGAAGCTACTTTTATCAATGCATGTAAGTATGTAGAATTGGTCAGCATTAAGAATATTAAAAAAAGCAATAGCCTGGAATTAGTCTACAATGTTGATTTGGATGCGAATTTGTCCGACAAGCAGGTGATTGACACCTTGCTCAGTATCAATGATTCTATTGAAATTAGCATCAGCAAGTTGGCACAAAAGAAGAAAACTTTATAAGAGGGTGAGAGATTGGCAACAATCTCTTTTTTCGTATATAATGAAGTCAGAAGAGGAGGCAAGTATATGCAAATATTAGGACAAACAGGTCTGGAAGTATCGCGAATTGGTCTAGGCTGTATGCGAATGGCTAGTCTGATAGAGCAGGAAACAGCCAAAGTGTTAGATACAGTTGTTGGACAGGGAATTACCTTTTTCGACCATGCAGATATTTATGGTGGTGGTGAGTCAGAAATTCGCTTTGCTCAGGGCGCCAAGTTGGCAGGCTTCAAGCGTGAGGACATGATTCTCCAGTCCAAATGTGGCATTCGTAAGGGCTATTTTGATTTTTCAAAGGACTATATCTTGGAGTCTGTAGATGGGATTTTGAAGCGCTTGGATACAGATTATTTGGATGTTCTTGCCTTGCATAGACCAGATGCTCTGATGGAAGCAGAGGAGGTGGCAGAAGCCTTTTATCTCTTGAAGCAAGCGGGTAAGGTTCATCATTTCGGCGTCAGCAACCAGAATATCTACCAAATGGAATTGCTCCAGTCCTATCTGGACCAGCCCCTAGCAGTCAACCAGCTCCAGCTGTCGCCTGCCCACACGCCATTGATTGATGCTGGACTCCATGTCAATATGAAAGATGATGCTGCGACCATGCGGGACGGAGGGCTGATTGATTATTGCCAGCTTAAAAAAATCACTATCCAAGCCTGGTCACCTTTCTTGATTGATTTGCAACAAGGTATTTTTGCCAACCATCCAGACTATGCTGATTTAAATCAAACGATTGGGGAAATAGCAGAGCGCTACCATGTTTCACATGAAACTATTGTCGTAGCTTGGATTTTGAGACATCCAGCTAAGATTCAAACCATTGTGGGCTCAATGAACCCAGAATGTTTGACCAAGATTGCACAAGCTAGTCAGATTAGCTTGACTAGACCAGAATGGTACGAGATTTACAGAAGCGCAGGTAATATCTTGCCTTAGGAGGTGTTTATGCAGTGGGAGATGAAAGCATTTGACCAATTAAGTTTACAGGAACTTTACACTATCTTGACACTGAGGACGGATGTCTTTGTCGTTGAACAGGCCTGTCCCTATCCTGAAGTTGATGGAAAGGATCCAAACTGTCTTCATCTCTTAGGAACGGATAATGGGGAGTTAGTAGCTTACTTGAGAATATTGCCAGCTGGTCTAAGTTATGACGAAGTTTCCATCGGCCGTGTAGTTATCAAGCCAAGTCATCGTGGCAAAGGCTTAGGTCGCCCAATGATGGAGCAGGCAATTCACTTTATTACAAACGAATGGAAAGAAAGTCAGATTAAAATTGGTGCCCAAGCCCATTTAGAAAAGTTCTATAGTTCGTTAGGTTTTGAGCCAGTTTCTGAAGTCTATTTGGAGGATAATATTCCGCATCTAGATATGTTGTACAGTAAACCAGTCAACTAAGGCTGGTTTTTCGATTTTTCTTGGCAAATTCCCCCAAAAATCCGCTATTTTATGGTAGAATGAATAGGTATAAAATCAGTAAAAGAGGAAGAAAATGAAACGTTCTATGTACGCTGGACGTGTTCGTAAGGAGCACGTCGGACAGGAAATTACTTTGAAAGGTTGGGTTGGTCGCCGTCGTGACTTGGGTGGCTTGATTTTCATCGACTTGCGTGACCGTGAAGGCATTATGCAGTTGGTCATCAATCCAGAGGTGGTAGCCAGTGATGTTATGGCAACTGCTGAAAGCCTCCGCAGTGAGTTTGTTATCGAAGTAACGGGAACGGTTGTGGAGCGTGAACAAGCCAACGACAACATCCCAACAGGAGCTGTTGAATTGCAAGTAACAAGCTTGACAGTGCTCAATACTGCTAAGACGACACCGTTTGAAATCAGGGATGGCATCGAAGCCAGCGATGATACCCGTCTTCGTTACCGTTACTTGGATCTTCGTCGTCCAGAAATGCTTAACAACTTCAAATTGCGTGCAGCGGTAACCCACAGTATTCGCAACTACTTGGATGACTTGGAATTTATTGATGTGGAAACGCCAATGTTGACCAAGTCAACGCCAGAGGGTGCGCGTGATTACTTGGTACCATCTCGTGTATCTAAAGGCCATTTCTACGCATTGCCACAAAGTCCACAGATTACTAAGCAGCTTTTGATGAATGCTGGCTTTGACCGTTACTACCAAATCGTTAAGTGTTTCCGTGATGAAGACTTGCGTGGAGACCGTCAACCTGAGTTTACACAGGTGGACTTGGAAACCTCATTCTTGAATGAAGTTGAAATCCAAGACATCGTAGAAGGATTGATTGCTAAGGTCTTGAAAGATACCAAAGGGATTGAGTTGACCTTGCCATTCCCTCGTATGGCCTATGATCATGCTATGAACTTCTACGGTTCAGATAAGCCAGATACTCGTTTTGAAATGCTTTTACAAGACTTGACAGAACTTGTCAAGGAAGTTGACTTTAAGGTCTTCTCAGAAGCACCAGTTGTCAAAGCGATTGTTGTCAAAGCAGCGGCGGATAGCTACTCTCGTAAAGACATTGATAAACTAACAGAGTACGCCAAACAATTTGGTGCCAAGGGACTTGCTTGGGTCAAGGTTGACAAGGGAGAATTAGCGGGTCCAGTTGCTAAGTTCTTGACAGGTATTACAGATAAGTTGACAGCAAGTTTACAACTTGAAGATAAGGACCTGGTCCTCTTTGTGGCGGATGAATTGGAAGTAGCCAATAATACCCTGGGAGCTTTGCGTAACCGCTTGGCAAAAGAGCAAGGTTTGATTGACGAAAGCAAGTTTAACTTCCTTTGGATTGTGGACTGGCCGATGTTTGAGTGGTCTGAAGAAGAAGGTCGCTACATGAGTGCCCACCACCCATTCACTTTGCCGACGGAAGAAACAGCTCATCATTTGGATGGTGATTTGGCACAGGTACGTGCAGTTGCCTACGATATTGTTTTGAATGGTTATGAATTGGGTGGCGGTAGCCTTCGTATCAACCAAAAAGACATGCAAGAACGGATGTTCAAGGCTCTTGGTTTCTCAGCTGAGGATGCCCATGAACAGTTTGGTTTCCTGCTGGAAGCTATGGACTACGGCTTCCCACCACACGGTGGATTGGCTATTGGTTTAGACCGCTTTGTCATGTTATTGGCTGGTGAGGATAACATTCGTGAAGTTATCGCCTTTCCGAAGAATAACAAGGCATCTGATCCAATGACCCAGGCACCAAGTACGGTTGCATCAGCTCAATTAGAGGAATTGGCTTTAGACATTACACTTGAAAATGAATAAATTTTTCAGAAAACAGCGTGTACGCTTTCTACGTTTGGCTAAGAAGAATAAATTTTGGTCAATCATTTCGGGAATTTCTCGAGAAAAATATGCAGAACGGATATCGGGGTCCATTATTTATGGGCTCCTATCTAGTATTGCGGTGAATTTTTTCTTTCGACCAGGGAATGTCTATTCGTCTGGAGTTACTGGTCTAGCTCAGATATTGTCAGCTCTCGCTGGGACTTATCTTGGTTGGACCTTACCTATCGCTGCGGTCTATTATGCCCTCAATATTCCTCTGCTCATCATAGCTTGGTATAAAATTGGCTACAAATTTACCATCTTTACTTTTATCACCGTATCTCTCAGTTCCTTGTTTATTCAGTTTATGCCGCCAGTTACCCTGACAACGGATCCTCTGGTCAATGCTATTTTCGGTGGTCTGGTGTTGGGAACTGGGATTGGATTTGCTCTTAGGAATAATGTATCCAGTGGTGGTACAGATATTGTTTCCATTATTATTCGCCAGAAGACGGGACGACAAGTCGGATCCATTTCCTTGATTGTCAATATCATGATTATGCTGATAGCGGGAATGACATTTGGCTGGAAGTATGCCTTGTATTCTATGGTAGCCCTTTTTATCTCTAGTAGGATGATGGATGCCATTTATGTTAAACAAAAGCGGATGCAGGCCATGATTATTACTAATCAACCAGAGCGAGTTATCAAAAAGATCCATAAGAAGCTTAATCGCGGTGTGACCATTATCAATGGCGCAGAGGGTGCCTATAACCATGAGCAAAAAACAGTTCTGATTACGATCATTACTCGTGCAGAGTTTAGCGAGTTCAAACAAATTATGAAAAAAGCGGATCCGTTAGCTTTTGTATCTGTTGCTGATAATGTCAATATTATCGGGCATTTTGTGGAAAGTGAGTAGGAATGAATAAAAAATTGTATCTGGTTTATATCAGTTTGAGTGGCAATACAGAGAGTTTTGTGAAACGCCTAAAGTCTTTTTTCCAATTTCAAACTGACTGGGAGATTGAACTGGTCCATGTCAAAGAGTTGGTTAAGCAGGATATGCCCTTCTACCAGCTAGATGCCCCCTTTGTCGCCTTTTTACCAACCTACTTAGAAGGTGGAAATGGAGTGGACAATGGAGATGTGGAAATTCTGACCAATCCTCTCGGAGATTTTATCGCTTTGGGGACTAATGCAGAGCTCTGTCTAGGTGTTGTCGGCTCAGGCAATCGCAATTTCAACAACCAATATTGTTTGACTGCCAAGCAGTATTCTGAACGATTTGGTTTTCCAGTTATTGATACCTTTGAGCTCAGAGGAATGCAGAATGATATTGAGCGCATTGGTCGGAAAATCATTGAATTGATGTAACATCTGTCAACCCAGTCAAGTGCTGGGTTGTTTTCTTTTGGGTTTTCTTTGTGACACAAAAAACTCACCAGCAAGGGCTGATGAGTTCTAAGGAGATTTATGAAAAATATTTAGGAGTGATTATAGTATATCCTAGATTCTGATTTCCTACATCCGTCTTAGGTCCTATTTATCTTCCAAAATGCAAATGCTTTGTCCAGCCAGTGTGATGTGCTGGGCTTTTTTATCGTCGACAGGCGGGAAGCTGAAACGAATGGTTTGTTCATCCTCATTTTCAAAAACAAAATCGCTGTCCGCAAAGTTGATAATGAAGTGGATGGTTTTCTCGCCATTTGTGACTTGATAGCGGAGAACATATTCGGTCAACCAGTAGAAATCACAGGTTTCTTGAATGGTTTCATAGCTATCTTGGCTGAGAATTGGATTGTCTTTACGGAAGGCAATCAATTCTTGGATAAATTCGATATGTTCTTTATAGTGTACAGCTCGTGTCCAATCCAGACGATTGATTCGGTCGGGAATATTGTAGCTATTGTCAATCTCATCTTTGGTACGGAAGAATTCTTGTCCACTATGAATAAAGGCCATACCTTGAGAAATAAGGATCAACTGTAGTCCAAAACTTGCAGCACGCTTTTGTTGTTGCGGTGTCCAGCTTGGATTTTCAATATGGAAGTAATCAAAGGCTGTCGCATTATCATGGCACTCGATATAGTTGAGTGACTGCTGCGGTTTAATGAAGTGGCTATAGCGGCTACCTGTCAAAAGATGCTGCACTTTTTCGTGTAGTTGCTTGTCAACCAAACGATGTGGGTTGAGTAAGAGTTTTTTGAAGGTATCACGGTAGTCATCGTTGAAGAAGCTCACTTCAGGGAGTTGGTCTGCGTTGTATTGGTGGGCTAGTCTTTCATATTCTAAACCAGTTGCCATCTTCCAGCCTTCGCCATAGAGATAGACATTTGGGTGGATGGCAGCCAATTCTGCTTGGATTTGATTGATAGTTTCGCTATCCAAGATACCCATTAAGTCAAAACGGAATCCATCAAAACCATAGATTTCTAGCCATTGACGAAGGGACTGCTTGATGTAGTTGCGGACCATGCTGCGTTCGCTGGCGACATCGTTGCCACAGAAGGTTCCATCCGTACGCATACCATGCTCGTTGTAACGGTAGAAATAACCAGGTACGATGAGTTCGAATGCGTATTTTTCAGCGTGATACACATGGTTGTAAACAACATCCATATTGACCGAAATATCTGCATCGTGATAGGCTTGAATGGCCTCTTGGAGTTCTAGGATGCGGGCGTAGGGGTCATTTGGCAGGCTGGAGAAGGATCCTTCAGGCAGATTGTACTGCATAGGATCGTAACCCCAGTTGTAAACAGCTTGGGGTTTGTTTTCATCTACACTGCCAAAATCATATACTGGTAGGAGTTGAATATGGGTAACACCCAGGTTTTTGATATAGTCCATGCCCAGTGGCATGTCGTCTAAGATAGGAGATTCGGTTAGACCGAGGAATTGGCTACGGTGTTTGAAGCCTGCTTCTGTCTGCCAGGAGAAATCACGGACACTCATTTCATAGACAATAGCCTGAGAGATAGGGCGTTGAGTCTTGGCACGACGAACCTTGTGGAGCTTACTTGGGTTGATGACGTAGCTATCGCCAGAATTAGCCTTGGAAGAAAGGGCATACGGGTCGTGAACAGCAATCCACTCGCCATTGACCTTGTGGAGATAGTGGTAGCTTTGACTGTCTAAATCCCCCTCTACTGTGACCTGCCAGACACCATTAGAACCCTTAGTCATTGCATGAGGCTTGCCCTCTAGGACTAGAAAGACTTGCTTGGAGATAGGTGCCCAAAGCTTGAAGCTGGTGGACTGAGGGCTATAACTAGCTCCCAAATCACTTCCATCATAGGTATAGTTCTGTTCGAAAATAGCAGAGCGGACGATATGACCATAGCCTAGCTCGGTTTTATTTCTGTCCTGGTCGTAAATGATATAGTCCGTGTCCAAACTGAGAGGGTGTAGGCTAGTTAGATAGTAGAGAACCAGATTGTCCACCTCTAAACAGGAATGAATAAAGAGTTGAGATGTAGTGTCGGATGATTCGAGTGAGAAACTCATATGCTCGGAATCAAATCGTTTTTCCATTACTAGGCGAATAGTAGCTACATCATCCAGAAATGCTTGAAATTGTCGTAATGCCATGAGCCAAACGGCTCCTTTCTAGGTTAGAGTTCGGTAATAGTATGTGGAATGACACGGCGGTAGCAGACCTGCTTGTCTTCCTTATTGTCATTGATAATTTGGTGGAGGGTATTGAAGGCCACGCGTCCAAGTTTAATGGCATGGACATCAACGTAGGCTTCAATATCCAATTTTGGTTTGACAGAGTCAAAGGAGATGATGGGTAGTTTGGTACCGGCTTCGTTGAGGTATTTGACAATCCCTTCCGCGACTATGGTATCGGTTGTGACGATTGCGTCTATATCCTGTTTGAGTAATTTCTTGGAGATTTTATAGGCACTATCTTCCAAAAGGAAACCTGATACAAACTTGACCTTGTTTTCATCCAGAGGGATATTGTGTGATTTCAAGGCATTTTTATAGCCTGCATAGCGGTCTTGGGATACGACCAGCTCCTTGTTACCAGCGACAAAGGCGATATTCTTGTAGCCTTTATTGATAAAGTAATTGGTCGCTTCAAATCCAGCCTGGATATTGTCATTGTCGACCAGGGAGATAAATGGAGAATCTGCCTTTCCGAGAATGAGGAAGGGAAACTTATGCTGAATGGCTAGTTGGACCAGCGGGTCATCTGGCTTGGAATAAAGGAAAATCAGCCCGTCTACTCGTTTCCCATAAACCATTTGAGAAATAGCTTCCAGACGCTGCTCTTCGTTTTTACCTGTAGAAATTTGAAGGGCGTAATTGTGGTCTGCAGCTACTTGTGAAATGCCACGTAGGGCTGTCGGGAAGAAGGGGTTTTGGTAGAAGACATCCGAGTCTTCAGGCAACACTAGCCCAATCACCTGAGTGTAGCTGGAAACCAAGCTACGAGCATTGAGATTAGGATGGTAATTGAGGTCTGCCATGGCTTTTCTAACTAAGTCTTTGGTTTTTTGGCTAATGGCAGAGCTGTTTTGAATGACACGGGTAACGGTAGAAGGCGACACACCTGCTAATTTAGCGACATCTTTAATGGTAGCGCGCATGGGAACCTCCTAATTGTCATCTCTAAATTTGGTTTTGAAAAATACCCATAGTAAGCATAGTACAAAAAGGATATTCTGAATGGTTAAAACAGTCGTGACAGGCTGACCAAACAAGCCGATTAGACAGGCTAAAATGGTTGGTAGTCCCAAGCAATTGAGTGAGAAATTGTAGCACTCTGCAAAGGTTTTAAAATGGAAGAAACGAGATTTCTTCGTTAAAAACAGGAAGAAGCTAGCGCCTAGCAAAATAAAGAGGAGGTTGGTCGATAGGATAATTGTCGACACTAGGGTAATACTTAGGCCAACGGCTGCACGATTGGCTTGATACCATGATTTTGAAATGGCAGTTGTCAAGCTTTCCTTGTTAGAGAAATCAGCGGTTGTTAGACCTTCATAGCTTAACTGGGTCAGGATATCCTGACCTTTTCGAATGGTTAAGGTCTGTGCGTCAAATTGATAGGAAAAGTCGGAGCTCGTAGACACTGTGTCGCCGAAGGTTACTTGTTCCCAGTTACCATTTCCAGTATAGGCCAGTTGATGATTTTCAATTGTCACATGTTGGTGAAGATCCTCAACAATTTGCTCTGTCAAGGGATTATAAATCCCCTCTACAAAATTCTCCATAGGGTAGGTTTCAAGACTGACAGTTTGCAATGAACTTGGGATAACTAATAGGGCGACCAGGAAAATAGTCGTAAATAGTCGCTGCCAGAGTGTCATCATATGTCGATTGGCAAACATCTTTCTTGGAGAAAAAATACTGGAAAAATAAGAGAATGGGTAGGGCAGCATGTCTTGTACCTTTCATAAATATCTTTGCTGTATCTAAAAAGGGAAAAGGTGGGACAGGGTTATCCCTTGTCACCACCACTTGTTAAACCAGATACAAAGTTCTTTTGTAGGAAGAAGAATAGGATACTGATAGGGAGGGCGATAAGGATAGCACCTGCCGCAAAGTAGGCAATCTTCAAGTTTTTCACATCAGAGATGAAGGTTTGAAGACCTACGGCTACAGTATAAAATTCTTTTTCACGAAGCAAGAATTTGGATAGGATGTAATCTCCAAAAGGTCCCATGAAGGCCCAGAGTGCTTGTACCGCAATCATTGGGCGAACAAGTGGAAGAACGATTTGCCAGAAACGTCTGAAGTGACCAGCACCGTCTAGTTTTGCAGATTCATCGAGAGAAATTGGCACCGTATCGAAGTAGCCTTTCATGAGCCAAGCGTTCATTGGGATACCACCACCGACATAGAGGAAGATGAGGAACCAGCTTTGGTTGAGCGCGTTGAGCATGAGGGCCATAACGAAGAAGGCTGTAAGGGCAGCCATGGTTGGCACCATTTGAATAATCAAGAAGAAGACCAAACTCTGTTTACGAGCGATGAAGTTATAACGGCTATATGCATAACCTGCTAATACCACTATACTTGTTTGGATAATCATTGTCAAGAGAGCGATGATAAGCGTATTGAGGTACCAAGTTCCGTAAAGAGTTTCGGTAAAGAGTCCTTTGAAATTATCTAGTGTAAAGCTGATGCTGCTGTCCAGTTTGAATGCAACTACGTTACCAGACTTGAAGGCAGACATGATGGTAATCAATAGAGGGTAGATAATGATGATAGACAAAGCAATCAGATAAAGATAGGTAAAGGTCTGATTGAGCATGCGTCTCGTTTTTACAGATACTTTCATCTTATACATCCTCCATTTCAAAGGCATTTAATTTCTTGAAGGCAACCATAGAGATACTGATGACGATCATAGAGATAATCAAGGTTACTGCAGCAGCCATTGAATACTGAGGAGCAGTACCAGTTGTCAATTTGTAAATCCATGAAATCAAGATGTCAGTTGAACCAGCACCACCACCGACGCTACCAGGTCCACCGTTGTTGAAGAGGTAGATGATAGAGAAGTTGTTGAAGTTGAAGGTGTACTGACTGATAAGAGTTGGTGCAGCCACTGCCAAGATCATTGGAAGTGTAATGCTGCGGAATTTTTGAATCGCACTTGCACCATCAATGTATGCCGCTTCGTACAAGTCGTTTGGAATGGATTGCAAAATACCCAAGGTCAAGACGTAGATATATGGGAAACCAAGCCAAGCCTGCATCATGATAAGGGCAACCTTAGTCCAGAATGGATCTGTTTTCCATGGAATAAGGAAGTTGTCAATAAATGGCAGGAATTTGCTCAAGAATGGCAATACTTGTGTGTTAATGGCACCGACACTATCGTTGAACATGTTACTGAAAGTCAAGATCGTCACGAAGGCCGGAACAGCCCATGGGAGCAAGAAGATAACACCGAAGATACGCTTGCCTTTGATAAATGGCTGGTTGGCAATAATGGCTGTCAAGATACCGATAACAATCTGTGCTGTTGATGCAGCCAAGGCCCAGATGATTGTCCAACCTAGAACAGAACCGAAGGCTGAACGGAAGGTACTGAGTTTCCAGATATTTGTAAAGTTGGTAAAGCCAATCCAATCAAGAAGGGCACCAGGAGGTAGGTGTTGGAAATCGTAGTTGGTAAAGGCGATAAAGAGGGTTACCACAACAGGAAAGATAATGGCAAAGGTCATGGCAATGTAAGAAGGGATAATCAAGAGATAAGGGAAACCATTCTCATAGATACCTTTTACCATATCTTGCAATGTAACGGCTACAGGAATGCCATTATTGATTCGTTTGGCTGTATCGCGGGCATCCTTCAAGTTGAGGGCATAAAAAGCAAGATAGACAACTGTAATGATGAGGTGGAAGGAACCACGAATCAGCATGAAGAGAGAGTTGTCACGACCACGTTGGCTACCCAGAGTAATCAAGTTTCCGATTTCACCAGCTGCGATTACAATAAAGTAAATCAGGAAAGCCAGCGTTACGCCAAGAAAAATGTAGCCTTTTGCTTTTTGCTTGTTATAGATTTGTCCAAGACCAGGAATCAGGGACAAAAGGAGTGCCTTATTTGGATTTTGTTTCATAGTTGTAATCTCCTTTAGGTCAGTCCTAAATATCAATATACTTTTTAGTTTCTTATTAACAAAGTAGACTGGGAAGATATCCCAGTCCTACTTAAGAATGACTAGTTGCCGTATTTTTGTGCGATTGTGTCTTCAATCAATTTCACAGCGTCAGTAGCAGCAGTTTTAGGATCTTTCTTACCGCTTACTGCTTCAAAGAGCATGTTGGCAGCTGGTTCCCAAACTGTGCTCATTTCTGAGATGTTTGGCATTGGTTGTGCAGAAGCAAATTGCTCTACAACAGCAGTTGTCAATTCATCGTTCTTACTTACTGCATACTCACGAGCTTCAGTGTTAGCTGGAACTTCGTTTGTAGCATCGTAGAATGCTTTTTGTTGATCAGTAGAAGTCAAGTGGTCAACGAATTTTTGAGCCAAGTCAGGGTTTTTAGAACCTGCAGGGATAACCCAAGCCTTACCACCACCGAATGCTGAGTATGCTTTGCCGTCAGCAAGTGTAGGGATAGTAGCAACGCCGTAGTTGACACCAGCATCTTTCAAAGCAGAAGCTTTCCAAGGACCGTCGATGATGACAGCTGTTTTGCCTTCAGTAAACTGAGTTTGGATCAAGTTGCCAGCAGCAGATGCGTCTTGAAGACCTTGAGGCCATTTTTCATACCAAGTTTTAGCGTATTCGATAGCCTTGATAGCACCGTCGTTAGCAAGACCGATGTCTTTTGGATTGGTACCATTTTCACCGAATACATAACCGCCGTAACCTGAAAGAAGTCCGTAAGCGTAGTAGAAGTTTGTCCAGTCAGCTAGGAATGCTGAAGTTTTACCTTCTTCACCAGCAAATGCGTATTTGCTGTCTTTTGCCAATTCTTCCAATTCAGCAAATGTTTTTGGTGCTGCAGAAACAAGGTCTTTGTTGTAGTAAGCAACCAATGTTTCGATAACGGCAGGTGAACCATAAACTTTACCGCCAGAAGTTACCAATGTTTCAGTAGTGTCATCTGTATTGCTTGTTTCAGCCAATTTCACTTCTGAAAGCTGACCTTCTGCCCCAAGGCTACCTACACGGTCGTATGGTGCCATCATCACGTCTGGAGCTGAACCTGATTGGTTGTCAAGTGACAAGTTGTCCAAACCTGTAAGAGCATCACCAGTCTTCACTGTAACAGTTACGCCTTCATTTTCTTTTTCAAAGGCAGCTTTTGCTTCGTTGATGTATGCTTCGTATTGACCATCAACGTAGATTGTCAACTCTTTTCCGCCTTCAGCAGAAGAGCTTGAAGTGGATGATGAGCTTGAGCAAGCAGCCAAGACAGCAGTAGATGCAGCTAGAAGAGCAACGCTCTTAAGAAGTTTGTGTTTCATATTCTTCCCTCCAAGAATAAATGGTTTATTGTGAAACGTCCACTAGCGCAAACGTTTTCCTAAGTTGACTTTATTATACCTCATAATGAATCTGTTTGCAAGCGTTTTTATAAAAAAATTAAAAAATTTTTTTAGGTTAATATAAAATGTCGAAAATTTTTTTGAAATATAATGAAGAAACTTGTAAACTCTATTGAAATTATGTGATATAGATGTGAAAAAAGCTTGATTTGTTACCGTTTTCATTATATAATAAGAAAAAGCAACCGTTTGCGTAATATTTAAGAATTTTAGAAAGCTAAGGGGAAGTATTATGAAAGAACGCCAAAGCGGTGTGCTCATGCACATCTCATCTCTACCTGGTCAATACGGCATTGGTTCTATGGGACAGGCTGCCTATGATTTTGTTGATTTTTTGGAAAGAACCAAGCAACGTTACTGGCAGATTTTACCTCTAGGAACAACCAGTTATGGTGACTCACCTTATCAATCTTTCTCTGCCTTTGCAGGAAATACCCACTTTATTGACCTTGGTTTCTTGATTGAAAAGGGTTGGTTGACAGTGGCTGATCTTGCTGGGATTGACTTTGGTGCCAATGCTACAGAAGTGGATTATGCCAAGGTCTTTTACGGTCGCCGTCCTGTTTTAGAAAAAGCGGTGCAGGCTATAAAAGCAGAGGGACTGCCTGCTGATTATTGGTCTTTTGCAGAGGAAAATGGTTTTTGGTTGCATACCTTTGCGGAGTACATGGCTATCAAAGAGCATTTTGACCTCAAGCCATGGACGGAGTGGGAGGACCAGGGGGCTCGTCTGCGTTACCACGATACTTTAGAATATTACCGTCATCTCTTGGCGGATCAGATGGATTATCACCGCATTACCCAGTATTTGTTCTTCAGCCAGTGGCATGCTTTGAAGGCTTACGCTAATGCCAAAGGGATCGAGTTTGTTGGGGATATGCCGATTTATATCGCGGCTGATTCTGCGGATATGTGGGCCAATCCACACTTCTTCAAGACAGACGAAGAAGGCAAGCCAAGTGTGGTTGCCGGCTGTCCACCAGATGCTTTTTCAGAAATTGGTCAGCTCTGGGGCAATCCAATTTATGACTGGGAAGCTATGAAGAATGATGGCTTTACTTGGTGGGTGGCTCGTTTGCGTGAATCCTTTAAGATTTACGATATGGTGCGGATTGACCACTTTATCGGCTTTGCTTCTTTCTGGGAAATTCCAGCAGGGGAAGAAACAGCGGTCAATGGCTACCGTGTGGAAGCACCAGGTTTCGAACTCTTTGAAACCATCAAGTACCACTTGGGTGACTTGAATATTATCGCGGAAGATTTGGGAACTGTGACAGATAAGGTCATTCAATTGCGTGAAAGGACTGGTTTCCCAGGCATGAAAGTCTTGCAGTTTGCCTTTGACCCTGAGGGTGACAGCATTGAAATGCCGCACAACCACCGCAACAATGTCGTAGCCTATACTGGCACCCATGATAATGATACCATTCTGGGTTGGTATGAGAGCGAACTGTCTGACGAGGGCAAGGAATTCTTAGACAAGTACAGCAATCGCCGTGAGGATGAAAGGGTTAGTCATGCCATGTTCCGTTTGCTTTTCGGTTCGCCAGCCTTTATGGCTGTGGCTACCATGCAGGACTTGCTCGGCTTGGATGGGTCAGCTCGTATGAACCTGCCAAATACCCTTGGTGGTAACTGGACTTGGAGGATGACTGCCGACCAGCTTACCCCTGCAATTGAAGCAGAATTGCTTGATTTGACAGTGACCTACCGCCGTGAGAATGCCATTGTCAAGGCGAAAGAACAAGAAATGACAGAACCATCAGTCTAGGCTGGTGGTTTTTTGTAAAGGCTTGCAAGATGTGGTATACTGTTTAGGTAAGGATAAATAGGTGCAGTGGGGGACTGGTATGGATTTGGGACAAAAAATCGAGCAACTGAGGCTAGAAAAGGGACTGAGCCGTCCAGATTTTTGTGGAGATGAATCCGAGTTGACGGTACGTCAGTTGGCTCGGATAGAAAGTGGTCAATCGCAGCCTTCTATACCTAAGTTAGAGTACATTGCCCAGCGTTTAGGCATTCCAGCCTATAGCCTAATGCCAGACTATAAGGAATTGCCACAAGGTTATTTGGAACTCAAGTACAAGTTGCTGCGGGAGCCGATATATAATAAGGTGGAGGTGTTGGATAAAAAGGAACAATACCTTGATGAAATAGAAGAACTGTATTGTGAACAATTACCACCAGAGGAAACGGTGTGGGTTGAAACGTCAAGAGCGATTTTGGATGTTATTCGCACACAACATCCAGAATATGCGGTAGCCTCATTAGAAACGTATTTACCTGAACTTGAGGAGAAAGAAGTCTTTTCGTTGAAGGATTTAGAACTGATTAGTCTGTATTTCGTTAGTGTATTTGCACATATAAAAAACAAGAAAAATCAGTTATCAGAAATTGGCAAGTTGCAATCGTTCTTATCGCGTTTAATAAAGCATGTCAATCTTGTTCAGCCAGAGCAATTATTTCTTCTGAGTAATGTTATTTTTTCAGGTCTGGCTTGTTTGGATATGCTGGAGTCCTATGAATTTTTTGACCTTTATATTGCTTGTCTTCAAGAAATAATGGAGAAAACACAGGATTTTCAAAAGAAACCTATTTTACTTATGTTGCATTGGAAACATGCTCTTGTTGTGGAGAATAAGTATAGTTTGGCAGAAGGGTTCTATCAAAAAGCAAAACTATTTGCTGATATGATTGAAGATACACATTTGGTAACCATGTTAGAAAAGCAATGGCAAGAAGATTTGAAAAAATATTTGTAACTATAATTTATCGGTGACATGAATGTCATCGCTGAAAGACCTAAAAGATGAGATTGTTCGTCTTTTAGGTCTTTTTCTATCTCTTTATTACTTTTTAGGGTTTGAAGAGTATTTTTTGATGACATTGCTGTCATTGGTGATTTTGTAGAAACTAGATATACTCATAATGTAAATAAAATTAAAGGAGTTAAGAAAGTATGTTTGGCTATTTCAAAATTTTGGATATTTCAGGTTGGTGGATAAAGAGAGGATAGAAAATGAGATGTATTTTTGAAAAGGTCTATATTCCGTGAAAGGAATTAGACCTAAAGAATAAACAATAAAACAGAAAAACAAAAGGAGAAAATTAAAATGAAAAAGACACTTAAAAAATTTGCACTCATCGCGGGACTTGTAGCAACAATTGGCGGAACAGCAGTAGCTTCAGCGGCTGTACAGTATCCTGGTGGAGGAGTTTGGACGTACGGAGCAGGATATGGCGGTGCTTATTCAAACTATTACCACGGTAGTCGCTACCATAGTTCAACAGTGGTAAGTCGATGGACTGGTGCCTCAAGTAAAGGGTATGCACAGGCAGGACAGACCTCTCGTGCATGGATTAGTACAAAACGTGGAGAGCAAGCAGCTTTCTATTACAACTATTAACATAGTACATTTTGCTTGGGACTACTTTCTGTAGTTTCCAAGCAATTCTTTGGAGGAGACGATGAAACGTTTATTTATTCTAGTATCGACCGTATTGGTAGCGATTTACCTGAGTATTTCTTTGGCTGGTCAGGTTAGTCTTGTAGAGTTTGGTTCATATCAGGCAGTGGATGTCATCGGGAAAGATACCAATAGACAGACAGCCAATCGTGACCAGGTGACAGAAGTTTTGACCAACTTGGCAGATGAGCATAAGAGTGTGATTGCTAGACGGATTGTCGAGCCTAATGCTTCTGGGGAAACCAGTTTTACCTACGCTATCTATGGTAGCGGACAGGTTCCAGAAGGTTTGACCGTTTCCTCCAAGGAAAGTGCTGAAACCAGCGACTTGGTCAGTTCTTATCTGATTGTTTCAGGTGATTTGGACAACCAAGTCTTGAAAGAAAGTTTGGAATCACTGGGTTACAGTGGCATGGTCCATCATGGCTATTCTCTTTTTAGCATCTTCCTGTCCACAGTCGTTTCAGAAGTGGCCATACTGAGCTTCTTTGTCTTTCTCTTGACCTTCATGGCTCTAACCTTAATCTATCGGATCAAGACTTTACGATTTGCAGGGATTCGTCTGATTTCTGGTCAAGATTTTTTACAGGTGGTGGCTCGACCTTTATGGGAGGATGTCCGTCAGATTACGGTAGCTACATTGGTGGGGGCTATAATCGGACTTCTTATTCTCTATCTTCAAGCTGGATTTTTACTATCCATCTTGCAGGTCTTCTTCCTGGGACTTTTCCTCTATGCACTGGCTCTTGCTAGTATTTCTGTCCTACTTAGCCTGGTGTATTTACTAGGGTTGAGGCACAATAGCTTGGTTGATTTGCTCAAGGGAAAACTTCCTCTCAAACGGATGTTGGCTATGATGATGGTTGGGCAACTGCTGGCTATTTTGGTAGTAGGTTTTAGCACTGGCCGTCTATTGCAGGGCTATCAGGAAATCCGCTTGCTGGAACAGGCTCAGGAAGAATGGGCATTGAGAGATGACTATTACAAATCCGTCTTTAGTTACAGCTCTGCTATGATGTCCGAAGAGGAAGTCGCCCAGCAGAATAAAATGTGGCGGGAGTTTGCCAAGGGACAGCTAGAAGCTGGGTCGGCTCTATTTGTGAAAAGCAATGTAGACCAGTATCTCTTTGGTAGTGATGTGGATCCAGAGGGCAATCGCCTGACGGATTATAGTCCTCGTGGCAATGTCCTCTATGTAACGCCAGCATATCTGACCGAGCAGAAGGTGGCAGTGGATACCGCATTCTTGGAGAAGATGAATCACTTGAGCTTAGGGGAGTATGGCTTGATTTTGCCAGAGAGCTTACGACATCAAGCGAAGCAAGTAGAGGAGATGTTTCAGGCAGAATTAGAAGGATTTTCTCGTGAAAGCTTGGAAGCAGGTAGCCAGCAGTTATTTGATACCAAGCTCAGTCTGACCTATACAGATAGCGGTCACCAGCGCTTCCTCTATAATGACGGTGAGCGTAGCCAGCTTCAGTATCTGACAGATCCGATTATTGTTGTCTTAACTCCGAAGTCCACTGGTGCAACACCGATTTCAGATATGTTCTGGGGAACCAGTATTGATGTGGGGATGAAGTTTAAGGACTATCAGGCTACGATTGAAGCTATGAAGGAGCAGGGGGTATATAACTGGGTGTCATATTTGGTCAATCATCGTTTGACCTTTATGGGTGTCTTGAACACCAAGCGGACAGAGTTTTATTCGCTACTCATTGGCACTGTCTTGACGTTAGCAACGGCTATTTTGCTCTTTGATGCCATGAACTTGCTCTATTTTGAGCAATTCAGACGAGAAATTTTTATCAAGCGCTTGGCAGGAATGACCTTCCGTGAGCTTCATGGACAGTATCTCTTGGGGCAACTAGGGGTATTCCTAGTAGGTTTACTTACATCAGTTTGGTTGACAAGTAATCTTGTTATGAGTACTTTGGCAGTGGGCTTGCTTGCTGTCAATGCCATGGTGATATTGAAACTGCAAGATAAAAAAGAACAGACTGCCAATGTCGCAGTATTGAAAGGACAATAAGATGATTGAGATTCAGGGATTGAAAAAGAGTTTTCAACAACGGGTGATTTTTTCTGATTTGAATATGAAGCTTGAAAAAGGGAAAATATATGCCTTGATTGGTAAAAGTGGCAGTGGCAAGACGACCTTGTTGAATATGCTGGCTAAGCTGGAAGCTACTGATGGTGGGCGGATTATGTATCAGGGACAGGATTTGTCCACCTTATCTTCGCAGGTTTACTTTCGGCAGGAGATGGGCTATCTGTTTCAACATTTTGGCTTGTTGGAAAATCAGTCCATCAGAGAGAATTTGGACTTGGGATTTGTTGGACAGAAGCTATCAAAAGCTGAGCGGTTGCAAAGGCAGTTGGTGGCTATGGAACAGGTCAATCTGGGCTATTTAGATGTGAACAAACCCGTCTATACCCTATCAGGTGGAGAGGCGCAGAGGGTCGCCCTGGCCAAGTTGATTTTAAAAAATCCTCCTTTGATTTTAGCGGATGAACCAACCGCTGCACTTGACCCTAAAAATTCTGAAGAGGTCATGCAGCTTTTGACAGAATTAAAAAATGACAAGCGTGTGATTGTCATTGCGACCCACAATCCTGCTATTTGGGAAAAGGCAGATGTGGTCATTGATATGAAGGAGATTGGACATGGATAAAAAGTTTCATTACTATAGAGTGCCAGAATATATGATCGGACGTAGAAAGATGGATATGCTGGTCATTGAAAATTTGACGGATAATTTGATGTTGTATCAAGTTCGGGTAAATGGGTATTTGCTAGACTTTGTCAGTGCAGAGGGGCGTGTGATTAGACGCTATAGGCTGAAGGATCTGCCCTTGGATGTGGAATTAACCGTAGCGGATGTGGAAGACGATGTGGATTTGACCTTACCGGAAAATCTGACCTACCGCCAATTTGACTTTTTCCAAAACATCGCCAATAAATAAAAGTATCTCCTCTAGGTCAGACTTAGAGGAGATTGTTCTTATTTCTTCTGCTTACGGACATATAGCCAGTAGCTAATCCAGTAGTAGATGGTATAAACTAAGCAAGCTAGAACGGTCCAGACGAGAAAAGTGTTCAGCACTTTAGCAAGGCTTGGTAAGAGCCAGTTAATGAGTAGTGCTATGAAAAAGATTATGAGTCCGATAGATGCAGGTAATTTTCTCATGTCAAGTCCTCCTTGCCACTTTTCTTTATTATAGCATTTTAATATATTTATTTCAACTTGTTTACAAAATCACATTGACAAGGCATGGTTTTTGGAGTAGAATAAGACTAAAATTAGGAGGTGTTTATATGAAAAGACCAATTCATCTGTATATTTTTGTAATACTATCTAGTATTGCCAGTATCTTGAGGCTATTCAGTGCCTTTGTTTCGACCTTTAACGAGGAGCAACTTCGTTCGTCTATGCAGGGGGCTGTTGGGATTGATGTGGAAGAGTTAATTCTTGTTTCGCGCGAAACAGCCAATCTTCAGAATGGTATGCTTCAAAAGATAGTAGCGGTGGTCTTGTTTGGGCTACTGATTGCGGTCATTGTTTTCCTATTCATGAAGAAAAATGAGCTGGCTTCCTACCTCTACATTGGCTATCTCTTCTCAACCTTACTACTGAACACCTATAACTACCTAGCAGGTAAAGGAGTTGTGCAGCTCTACTCAGATGCAGCCTTTCGTGATGTGACAGCAGCAACTATGTTAGGGGGCTACATTATCAATATTGTTTTATTTGCTATTTATTTTGGTGTGACCATTTTCTTCCATCTGCGTAAGCCAAAGGAACAGCCAAGTACAGCTATCAATTCTACCGATATTTAATCATCCAAAAAACTGCACGGTGCATAGTGACCCTGCAGTTTCTTTTGTTTTTATGGAATTGCAATGTAGCGACGGGCTCCAGAAAAGCTGACATAGCTAATCCATTGACGGCCTTCGGCTGTGACAACCCGGTCATAGCGGACACTTTGTCCAATACTATAATGGAATAAGACAGGGGAAGAGAGACTCGGACTGTTTCGAATGGCTAGTCGAGATTTAAAGGTATAGGTTCCAGACGATGGTAGGGAACTTGTATTTGCAGCTGTAGTAGAAAGCTGGGTTGTTGTGCTTCCTATAAAATCAATCTGATTTGCAGCATCTGTGAAATAGACGTGGATGTGGTATTTTCCGCTGTCATTTTTATGCTTGCTAGCTAGGACCTTCACCTTGTAGCTGCCATCACTTTGTCGTTGAGCAGGGTACCAAATGAGGTCGTCTTGTCCACCCTTATCTGACCAAACAGGTACAGATACAGCTGTAATTTCTTTTGGTGATTTAGCTCCTGTTATAAGAACCTCAAAACTACCTTCTGCTTGATTGATATTTGTAATGTGAATTTTCCCTTGAGGTTTGATGGAAGTCGATACGATTGCTTGCTGTGGTGCAGGGGAGGGCTGTACTTGTTTGATAGGAATGTAGCGTCTTTGACCACTATAGCTGAGGTAGCTAATCCACTGGTAGCCATCAGCTGTTAGAACCCGGTCGTAGCGTACGCTCTCACCGGCATAATAGTAATCTAGGGTTGTGCTAGATTGTTTGGCTTCATTTTTAATTGGCGCTTGTTGGGTGAAGGTATAGACACCGCTGTTTGCTAAGCCAGCTATCTGAGTAGGTGCAGTGCTAGTTTGACTGACAGGAGAGCTAGCTAGATCCTTGAAGTGAATGTAGCCACTGACAGAGTTTTTATGAATCAGTCGTCTACTGTAAGTGAAGCGAGGACTGTAGTTGTATTCTTCGATTTCTACCATGTCCCCTTGGATGCTAGATACCCAGGCAACGTGCATAGGGGAGGTCCACCAAGCTACTGCTCCCACGGCAGGGTTCATATCCACGCGGTAACCTTCACGCTGCGCTCGGTATCCCCAGACATCCGCATTACCGTAAGCTGGTGGGATTTCAAAACCGTTGACTTTACTGAGGCGAAAGGCTACAAAAGAAGTACATTGACGGGTGTAGAGCCTCCAGGGGTCAATAGCGTCAACCGCTGTATAAGGATAATCATCCCCCAAGGCACTGGTGGAGCTAGAACGTGTGCTGGCAGTACGAGTTTGGGTAGTCGGTCGAGTTCTGGTGGTCTTGGTTTGTGTTTGGGTGTTTGTTTTTTGGGAAATGGCAGAGCTGGTTGAAGCTGTTCGAGTGCTAGCTTGTTGGTTGTTATTTGTCTGCCTAGTTTGGTTATGGCTTTCCTGTGAAACAGATGGAGCCTGTTGGGAACTTGCTGGACTAGTTTGACTGGTTGATGGAATGCCTCCTTGGGCTTGCTGGCTTGATGAGGAAGGTGTTCCTGTTTCAATCTTTTCTGGAGAGATTTGCCCGGTCTGTTCAGGGCTGATAGGACTAGTAGTAGGATTGGTACTTGTTTGATTGGTTTTAGCTTGGTTTGTTTCTGTTTGGGTGACTGTTTGACTGACTTGACGTTCTGCTTCTTGTCCAGTAGAACTGCTTGTTGTGGTCTGGACGGTAGCTAAGCCTGCGCTTGTACTTGTTTCTGTTCCTGTGTTGGCACTAGCGACTGGTCCCGTTGCCAAACAAGCGTAGGCTAGTAGGACGGAGGCAGCGCCTAGAGAATAGGTGCGGATAGAAAAGCGTGGTTGGTTTGTTGAAAGTGCTTGTTGTGTCATTCAGACTCCTTTGAAAAAAATATTTTGTAGAGGTCTTAGAACCTGTATTCACAAGTAAAGTGCTTTTAGATAAGAGATCGTTTTTTGCTAATCAAGGCAGTTTTTTGAGGGAATACTGACTGTATTTTGAAAAAAACGAACGATGAGTAGCTGGAAAACTAGCCTTAGGTGAACGTGCTGAACTGTGAATACAGGTTCTTACTCCCCCTCGCTAAATCTATTCGCACTTGTCTGATAATTTTTGAGAATTTTTATTTATTTCCTGGAGCATATTAGTTATCAACAAGGAAAAATCCTCAACCTGTAAGATTGAGGATAGAATGCTATTACATTTTTTCAGGTGCTTTTACGCCGAGCAGACGTAGGGCTTCTTTAAGGACGACACCAGTTGTGTAGGCAAGAGCCAAACGGCTGTCACGCTCTGGGCTTTCGTCCAAGATACGTGTGTGGGCGTAGTACTTGTTGAAGGCTTGAGCTAGGTTGATCGCGTATTTAGCGATGAGGGATGGGTCAAATTTGTCACCAGCACGTTCTACAACGTTTGAGAAGTTTTGGATGTGCTTGATGATGTCCCAGCTTTCTGCGTCAGCCAGTTTGTAGTCATTTTCTGCGCTTGGGATAAAGTTTGCTTTGCGCAGGATAGACTGGATGCGGGCGTATGCGTATTGCACATAAGGACCTGTCTCACCTTCAAAGGAAACCATGGCTTCCAGGTCAAAGTCGTAGCCGTTGTCACGGTCGGTTTTGAGGTCGTAGAACTTAACAGCGCCGACACCAACTGCGTGTGCCACTTCTTCCTTGTTTTCAAGGTCAGGGTTTTTGGCTTCAATTTGGGTAAGGGCACGTGAAATGGCTTCGTCAAGAGTTGGCTCGAGCAGGATGATATTTCCTTTACGAGTGGAGAGTTTTTTCTTGTCCTTGGTCACCAAACCGAAGGTGATGTGGGTCATATCGTCGCTCCAGTCGAAGCCCATTTCTTTCAAGACAGCCTTGAGCTGTTTGAAGTGGTTGATTTGCTCCTGACCGACGACGTAGATGCTTTTCACGAAGTCGTAGGTGCGCTTGCGGTACATAGCTGTCGCCATGTCGCGCGTGATGTACAGGGTTGCACCGTCTGTCTTCATGATGAGGGCTGGTGGAAGGTTATAGCTTTCAAGGTCAACGATTTTTGCACCTTTTGACTCTTGGAGAAGTCCTTTTTCTTCTAAGATTTGGATACCTTCGTCCATCTTATCATTGTAGAAGGCCTCACCGTTATAACTGTCAAAGGTTACATCCAGCTTGTCGTAGATGCGGTTGAATTCGACCAAGCTTTCATCACGGAACCATTGCCATAATTCCAAGGCTTCTTTGTCGCCATCTTCCAATTTTTTGAACCATTGACGTGCTTCTTCGTCCAACTCAGGTTTTTCTTCCGCTTCAGCATTGATACGCACATAGAGTTTGAGGAGTTCTGAAATTGGGTCTGCTTCGACTGCAGCCTTATCACCCCAAAGTTTGTAGGCAACAATCAACATACCGAACTGTTTGCCCCAGTCACCCAAGTGGTTGATGCGGATAGGTTTGTAGCCAAGTTTTTCGTGGATATTGGCAAGGGCATCGCCGATAACGGTTGAACGCAAATGTCCAACTGAGAAAGGTTTGGCAATGTTTGGGCTAGACATATCGATGGTAACATTGCGTCCCTGACCGATGTTGAGTTGACCGTATTGGTCTTTCTGCGTAATGACATCTGTCAAGACTTGGTGGGAAATAGCAGCCTTGTCCAAGAAGAAGTTGACATAAGGACCTGTTGCAAGGACTTTCTCAAAGCCAGTTGTATCCAGTTTTTCAACGATATCCGCTGCGATAGCCTGAGGAGCTTTTCGTTCTACTTTTGCCAAGGAGAAGGCTGGGAAGGCGATGTCGCCCATTTCTGATGATTTTGGTTTTTCTAGCAGATTGTAGATGGTTTCCACTTCCAAATTCGGAAGGACGGCAGCCAGTCTTTCTGCAATGACTTGTTTTTGGTTCATATTAGGATTTCCTCCAAAGTTATTGATTCTATTTTATCACATTTCTAGGCTAATAGCGGTGAAAAGTGTTATAATATTTTTATAAATATACATTCTGAGGTAAGATGATGAATAAAGCAGGGCGACATGAATTGATAAAAAACATGATTCGTCAGGAAAAGATTGGACGCCAAACCGATATTCAGAAAGGTTTGGAAAGTCAGGGAATCGTGGTCACTCAGACAACCTTGTCACGTGATTTACGTGAGTTGGGCGTCATTAAAATTTATGAGAATGGTCGTTCTTTCTATTCTCTGGCGGTTGAAGAAGAGGGAGCGAATTTTGTTGAATTATTGGCTCAATATGCCTACAAGGTGGATAGGGCTAGTTTTATTCTAGTTCTTCATTCTGACTTGGGAGAAGCAGCTTTGATGGCTAATATTATCGATGCTGAAAAGCCATCGTCTATCCTAGGAACCTTGGCTGGCGCTGATACGCTTTTGGTGATTTGTCGAGATGAAGAAGCAGCTAAGCAGGTTGAAGCTGAGATAAATCATTATTTGGTATAGAATTGAGAGGAAGAATGGCAGTAGAGAAAATTTCTCCAGGCATGCAGCAGTATCTGGATATCAAGGCAAACTATCCAGATGCTTTTTTGCTGTTTCGCATGGGTGACTTTTACGAATTATTTTATGAAGATGCAGTAGAGGCTGCGCAGATTTTGGAATTGTCCTTGACCAGTCGGAATAAAAATGCGGAAAATCCCATTCCCATGGCGGGTGTTCCCTATCATGCGGCCCAGCAGTACATTGATACGCTTGTTGAATTAGGGCACAAGGTGGCTATTGCCGAGCAGATGGAGGATCCTAAGCAAGCAGTCGGTGTGGTCAAGCGCGAAGTGGTGCAGGTCATCACGCCGGGAACAGTCATGGATTCCACAAAAATGGGAGCCGACAGCAACTACCTGGTCACCATTGACCGTCAGGGCGTACAATTTGCCCTTTCCTACATGGATGTGTCAACAGGTCAGTTTTTTGTGACTAGTTTGGATGATTTTACCAGTCTTTGCGGTGAAATCCGCAATTTACGGGCACGTGAATTGGTCATCGGCTATGCTCTGTCGGAGGAAGAGGAGCAGGTTTTCTCGAATCAGATGAACTTGTTGCTATCTTTTGAGGATGAGGTGACGGAGGATGTTCAGCTGATTGACAACTCGCTGACGGATTTGGAAAAGGCTGCGGCAGGCAAACTCCTCAGCTACCTGCACCGGACACAGATGCGGGACTTGAGCCACTTGCAGAAGGTGGTCCACTATGAAATTAAGGACTATCTGCAAATGGACTATGCCACCAAATCTAGCCTGGACCTGCTTGAAAATGGCCGAACTGGCAAGAAACATGGCAGCTTGTACTGGTTGCTGGACGAGACCAAGACAGCCATGGGCATGCGGCTCTTGCGGGCTTGGATTGACAGGCCCTTGATTGACCTCAAGCGGATTGAGAGCCGACAGGCTGTCGTGCAGGTTTTTCTGGATTATTTCTTTGAGCGGAGCGACTTGGTGGAGGCCTTGAAGGGTGTCTATGACATCGAACGCTTGGCCAGTCGGGTGTCTTTTGGCAAGACCTTGCCCAAGGACCTCTTGCAACTTTCACAGACTTTGGGAAATGTCCCTGCGATTAAGAATATCCTGCAACAAATGGACCAGTCTGCTCTGGCTAGCTTGGTAGCTGGTCTGGACCCAATCCCAGAACTCCACGCCCTCATCAGCTCTGCTATTGACCCAGAGGCCCAAGGGGCTATTACAGACGGTAATATCATTCGCACGGGCTTTGATGAAACCTTGGACCAGTATCGCCTGGTCATGCGTGAGGGTGCGGGCTGGATTGCGGAGATTGAGGCCAAGGAGCGTGAGGCTTCTGGCATCAATAACCTCAAGATTGATTACAACAAAAAGGATGGTTACTATTTCCATGTGACCAATTCCAATCTGGGCAACGTGCCGGATCATTTTTTCCGTAAGGCGACCTTGAAAAACTCGGAGCGCTATGGAACGGAAGAGTTGGCTAAGATCGAAGGGCAGATGTTGGAGGCGCGTGATAAGTCTGCTAATTTGGAGTACGAGATTTTCATGCGGATTCGCCAAGAGGTTGAGAAGTATATCGGTCGCTTGCAGAAGTTGGCTCGGACCATTGCAACTATTGATGTCTTGCAGGCTTTTGCGGTTGTGGCGGAGCAGCAGCACTGGGTTTGTCCGAGCTTCAATGCGGATAAGCTGCTGGACATTGATCGTGGTCGTCATGCTGTGGTAGAGAAGGTCATGGGCAAGCAGACCTATATTCCCAACTCCATTCAACTGGACCAGGCGACGACCATGCAGCTGATTACAGGTCCAAACATGAGCGGTAAGTCTACCTATATGCGTCAGTTGGCGGTCATCGTCATTCTGGCTCAGATGGGGTCCTATGTGCCAGCAGACCAGGCGACCTTGCCAGTCTTTGACGCTATTTTTACCCGTATTGGGGCGGCAGACGACTTGGTTAGTGGACAATCCACCTTTATGGTCGAAATGATGGAGGCCAACAAGGCAGTCCGCTTGGCGACAGACCAGTCCCTGATTCTCTTTGATGAGCTGGGGCGGGGGACGGCCACTTACGACGGCATGGCTCTGGCCCAGTCCATTATCGAGTATATTCACGACAAGATTGGAGCCAAGACCCTCTTTGCTACTCACTACCATGAGTTGACAGACCTTAGCCAGACCCTCTCAGGTCTTGAAAATGTCCACGTATCGACCTGGGAGGAAGACGGGCAAGTCACCTTCCTCCACAAGATTGCCCAAGGTCCAGCTGATAAGTCCTACGGGATTCATGTGGCTAAGATTGCGGGAATGCCAGAGGAGTTATTGGAGCGGGCGGATAGGATTTTGCAGACACTTGAAAACCAAGCCCCTACTGCACCAGCTCACCCAGCTCCGACAGTCGTAGAAGAGCCGTCTGGTCAAATCGACCTCTTCGCAGACACCCCTTCTCACCCAGTCCTTGATGAACTGGAAAAACTAGATATCTACAATATGACCCCAATGGAAGTCATGATGAGGGTGGCAGAATTGAAGAAGAAATTATAAGATAGTCATTTAGTTTGTTTTATTACTTCGTTAACTCGCTTTGCCGTACTCCAGTACTGTCTGCAGCTCGTTGCCTAGTACTAAAAGCAAACTAAAAGACTATACAATGAAAGTCAGGACAGCTGTTCTGGCTTTTTTGCTGTTTAGCGCTGGAAATCGACCACATAGTCAAAAGCCCTTGAAACCAGTAAAGAAATGGTGTTTAATAAGGACAGAGGGAAAGAGAAAGGAGAGCAGATGAAAGTAAAATTAGCTATATCACCAGAAATTTTGGAAGATTTTGTGACCATTGAGGCTCAAGCTATGTCTGAGCAGATTACACAGTTGGTGGCCTATGTTAAAAACCTAGACAAGCAGACATCTAGGCTGACAGTCAAAAAAGGGGAGCAGGTATATCTTTTGGAGTATGATGAGATAGTCAGACTCTACTTAGAAGACAAGGTTTTACAAGTGGAAACGGTGGGAGATTCCTTTACTTCCAACCTACGCTTGTATCAGGTTAAGGAGGAACTGCCTGCCAACTTTTTGCAGATTTCCCAGTCGGAAATCATTCACATCAAGCAACTGGACCACCTCAAGTTGACAGCCAATGGTCTGGTCAAACTAGTCATGAAAAATGGCTCTGTCACCTACTCGTCCCGTCGTTATTTAAAAGTTATCAAAGAAAGGTTAGGACTATGAAAAAATACATCTTATCAGCCAGTTTAGGCCTTACAATTGGAACCATTATCTCTATCATCACATCGGCTGTCTTTGGACAGGGAGCTTATCTTCCGCTCAATCCTTTTTCAACCATGGGGGCTTACTACCTAAGCAATTTTAATCAGGTAACCGTCATGTTAATCTGTGTGCTGATTTGGGCAGCAATCGGTCTCTTGTTTCAACTGGCAGAAAAGATTTTTGAACAGGATTGGAGCCTTTTGCGAATGACAGCGACACATTTTTGCATCACAGCTTTAGGCTTCACACCGCTGGGCATTTTGGCTGGTTGGTTTCCGCTCAATTTTGCCTCTCTCCTCTTCTTCTGGTTTATCTTTGTCTTGGTCTACGCTTCTCTCTTTTTCCTAAACTATCGGAAAATGGAGCGGCAGATTAAGGACATCAACGGTCGTTTGTAGTATAATAGCACTATCATTTAGTTGGAGTGTTTTATGAAAATTATTTTGACGATTATCTATAGTTTGGGGGTAGTGTGGAATACTCTCTATATTGCCTATAATGTCGGTAAACTTCCTTTGTTAAATTTGCTTTGGCCTACTGTGATTTTAGTGGCCTGTGCTATCAATTTGTACTTCTTATGGACCAGAAAGCAAGAGTCAGAATAGGCTCTTGTTTTCATTTGCTTTTCAGAAAGAAAATCTATATTTAGTGTAAATTTTTAATTTTTATATTTTTTGGCACAAGATATTGATTTTTAATTTGTGAAATGTTACACTAGTAGCAATGAAAAATGGAGGCTAGTCAGATGAAGATGCGAGAAAATGATGTAGAAAAACTGAATTTAGTCGTCTTGAAACGGGATGGTCGGACGGTGTCTTTTGATGAGCAAAAGATTTTTTCTGCTCTTTCGCGGGCCAATCAGGAGTTGGAGCATCCAGTATCAGAGGCTGGTCTGCAGCTGGTTTTAGAGGCAAGCTTGCAAGAGATTGGACGCCGTTTTACAGGCGATATCCAAATTTATGAAATCCAAACCATTGTGGAGCAGGAGTTGCTCAAGGCTCATTTGTATGAGTTAGCAGAACGCTATATCCAGTACCGGACCCAGCGAGATTTTCGTCGACATCAGGCGACCGATATTAACTTTGAAATTCACAAGTTGCTGAGCAAGGATCAGGCTTTGGTCAATGAAAATGCCAACAAGGACGCCGATGTGTTCAATACCCAGCGGGATTTGACAGCGGGGATTGTTGGAAAATCCATTGGTCTCAAACTCTTGCCTGCCCATGTGGCAAATGCCCATCAAAAAGGCGACATTCACTACCACGACTTGGATTACAGTCCATATACTCCCATGACCAACTGTTGCTTGATTGATTTCAAGGGGATGTTGGCTCAGGGCTTTAAGATTGGGAATGCGGATGTGGAAAGTCCCAAGTCGATTCAGACGGCTACGGCACAGATTTCGCAGATTATTGCCAATGTGTCCTCTAGTCAGTACGGGGGCTGCTCAGCTGATCGCATCGATGAGGTGCTGGCTCCTTATGCTGAACTCAATTACCAGAAGCATTTGAAAGACGCTAAGGACTGGGTCTTGCCAGACAAGCAGGAAGATTATGCGCGTGCCAAGACTCAAAAGGATATCTATGATGCCATGCAGTCTTTGGAGTATGAGATTAACACCCTCTTTACGTCCAATGGGCAAACACCCTTTACTTCGCTTGGTTTTGGCCTCGGAACTTCCTGGTTTGAACGGGAAATTCAAAAGGCCATTCTCAACATTCGTATCAAGGGTCTGGGGCGAGAAGGTCGGACAGCTATCTTTCCTAAGCTGATTTTCACAGTTAAGCGTGGCTTGAACTTGGAGCCTGATTCGCCCAACTACGATATCAAGCAGCTGGCAGTGGAGTGTGCAACCAAGCGGATGTATCCAGATATGTTGTCTTATGATAAGATTGTCGAGTTGACGGGCTCCTTCAAGGTGCCAATGGGTTGCCGTTCTTTCTTGCAGGGCTGGCAGGATGAAAATGGGCAGGATGTGACGTCTGGTCGGATGAACTTGGGTGTCGTGACGGTCAATCTGCCACGGATTGCCATGGAGTCGGCGGGTGACATGGATAAGTTCTGGGAAATCTTTGCAGAACGGATGTCCATTGCCAAGGATGCCTTGGTTTATCGTGTGGAGCGGGTCAAGGAAGCAACTCCAGCCAATGCTCCAATTCTCTATCAATATGGGGCATTCGGCAAGCGACTGGCCAAGACCGATGCGGTGGATGAGGTGTTCAAAAATCGCAGAGCGACCATTTCGCTGGGCTATATCGGACTTTATGAAGTGGCGGCAGTTTTCTACGGTGGTCAGTGGGAGGACAATCCAGAAGCCAAGGACTTTACGATTGCTATTATCAAGCGGATGAAGGAATTGACAGAGGCTTGGTCGGACCAATACGGTTATCATTTCTCAGTATACTCGACCCCGTCTGAAAGCCTGACGGACCGCTTCTGCCGGCTGGATACGGAGAAGTTTGGTCTGGTTGAAAACATCACCGACAAGCAGTATTACACCAACTCCTTCCACTACGATGTACGGAAAAATCCGACTCCCTTTGAAAAACTGGACTTTGAAAAGGTTTATGTGGAGGCGGGTGCTAGTGGTGGCTTTATCCACTACTGCGAATACCCTGTACTGCAACAAAATCCCAAGGCCTTGGAGGCTGTTTGGGACTATGCCTATGACCGTGTAGGCTATCTGGGGACCAATACCCCGATTGACCATTGTTACGCCTGCGATTTTGAAGGGGACTTTGAGCCAACGGAGCGTGGTTTCAAGTGTCCAAACTGTGGCAATAGCGACCCCAAAACAGTTGATGTTGTCAAGCGGACCTGTGGTTACCTAGGCAATCCGCAGGCCAGACCCATGGTCAATGGACGCCACAGGGAAATTATTTCTCGTGTCAAACACATGAATGGGTCGAGTTTATAAAGAAGGACATGAGGACTTCCGTGGTTTTGAAGAACTACGGAAGTTTGTTATAATAGAGGGAAAAAGTAATAGCTCTGCTATTTCATCGTCATCCAGTTTATCTTTTATTACGTCGACGTATGAGGAAACTTCGTTTCCTTATTTCCAACTTCAAATAATCCACGATTATTTGAACTCGCTTTGCCGTACGCCAGTACTGCCTACAGCTTTTGAGGCGAACGCAGTTCGCCCTATTTCCAGTCTTCAAAGGTTCCCCAAACCTTTGAAGCGAGTACTAAAAGTAAAGTGAACGACTACATAAAAAGGAGAAAGAACAATGGGAAAATACCAATTAGACGACAAGGGCAAGGCCTTGGTGGCACGCTATCACGAGAAGCATTCCAATGTGAAGCAGGACAAGAAGTCGCGTGTGCAGGAATTGCTCAAGCAAGCTAAGAATAAGAAGAAATAGTATGGACTTTACAGATATCAGCATTCTCCATACCAATGATATGCATTCCTACATGGAGAATTTTCCAAAGAAAGCCCAGCTGATTGCGGATATTCGAGCTCGCAATGAGCAAAAAGGTATTCCGACTTTTGTCTTTGACAGTGGCGATCTGTTTTCGGGCAATATCTTTTTCAATATGTACCGTGGAATCAAGGAAATCGAGTTGATGAATCGTATCGGTTGCCAGGCCATGACCTTGGGCAATCATGAATTTGACCACGGAGATGAACTGCTCAGTCGCTTGGATGACTTTGCCCAGTTTCCAATTGTGTCTTCCAATCTCTGCTACCGTGACGAGGAGGTGGCGGATGAATTGGTGCCACTTGAGGATGTCCTAGAATTTGATATGAATGGGCAGTCCTTGTATGTCTTGGGTTTGACCACCTTGGAAACCCAGGAGGTTGCCTCACCGTCAGACAAGGTACTTTTTGAGGATCCACGACAGGCATTGCGGCGATTGGTGGACCAGATTGTGAGTCAGAATCCACAGGCTCATCTGGTTTTACTCAGTCATCTGGGCTACGATGAAGATCTTGCCTTTGCCCAGGACTTTCCAGAAGTCAATGTGATTTTGGGTGGGCATACTCACACGATTTTGAGAGAACCAAGTCAGGTAGGCGGCGTCAGCATTTGCCAGGCTGGTCAATACGGTCGCTTTGTCGGTCATCTATCCCTGCGGTGTTATGCAGACGGGCGACATGAAGTCCTGGCTTATGACTTGATTGAGGTGGAGCAACTGACCCAAGAAGACAGGGCGGTCAAGGCCGTTATCGACCAGATGAAATCGGAACGGGACGCAGCCTTTTCCCAACCGATAGCGACTTTACCTCAGGCACTAGATGGAGAGCGAGATAGCATTCGTCAAGGCCTGTCTAGTCTAGCTCCCGTCATTTGCCAGGCTCTCTTTGAGCGGGCTGGTCAGCTGGGCTTGCAGGCGGACGGTGCGGTCATCAATGGCTTTGGCATTCGGGCTTCCTTGTCGGCGGGACCGATTTACTATTCGGACTTGGTCAAGGTCCTGCCCTTTTCTAAGCGTGTGCTCTTGGTTGCGATCAAGGGTAGCGATTTGGTGGCTAGCCTCAAGACGGGGCTCCACCCTCAGATGTGGGGCATTGTCCCAGACGGTGAGGGTTTTGTGGTCAATGGCAGAGCAGTCGAGTCAGATAAGATCTATCAGATTGTGACTAATTCCTTTGTTTGGAGTGGCAAGGACAACTATGATGATTTCCACAAGGCAGAAATTGTGCAGGATTTAGGACTGGATACGGACATCATTAGTGAATTTTTCAAAAGACAGTATGGAGGATAGTATGGAATTGCGACGACCAACACTAGCAGATAAGGAAACGGTTTTGGATATGCTAGCGGAGTTTGAAAAAGCAGGCTCAGCTATGGACGGAGGCTTTATCTCTAAAGATGTCGACTTTGAAGAATGGATTTTTAGAAACAGAGACTATGAGGCAGGTCTCAATCTGCCAGACGGTTTTGTTCCTTCCATTCAATATGTGTCATTTGACCAGACTGGTCGAGCCCTTGGTTTTCTCAGTCTACGCCTACGGCTCAACGATTTCCTGCTCAATAAAGGCGGTCATATCGGATATTCCATTCGCCCGACCGAGCGAGGAAAGGGCTATGCCAAGGACCAGCTGCGACTTGGTTTGCAGGAGGCGGCTAGTAAAAATATCACCAAGGTTCTCGTGACCTGCTCGACAGACAATGAGGCTAGTCGCAAAACGATTGTAGCATGTGGTGGTAGCTTAGAAGATATCAGAGAAGGAGTAGAGCGTTACTGGATTGACTAAGAGAAGGAGGCAGCTATGACGGAACAGACTTGGAACAATCCCAAGCCAGGCGAGTGGAAGAGTGAAGAACTCAGTCAGGGACGGATTATGGACTACAAGGCCTTTAATTTTGTGGATGGCGAAGGCGTGCGGTGCTCCCTCTATGTCAGCGGCTGCCTCTTTCACTGTCCTGGTTGCTACAATGTCGCCACCTGGTCCTTCAAGGCCGGCATTCCCTACACCAAGGAGCTGGAAGACCGCATTTTAGCAGACCTGGCCCAGCCCTATGTGCAGGGTCTAACCCTCTTGGGCGGAGAGCCCTTTCTCAATACAGGTACGGTCCTCCCTCTCGTTAAGCGGGTGCGGACGGAATTGCCAGACAAGGATATTTGGTCCTGGACAGGCTACACATGGGAAGAATTGATGCTGGAAACGTCAGACAAACTAGAACTGCTCAGCCAGTTGGACATTCTCGTAGACGGCCGCTATGACAAAAGCAAACGCAATCTCATGTTGCAATTCCGAGGCTCCTCTAATCAACGCATCATTGATGTCCAGCAGTCATTGCAGGAAAATCGAGTGATTTTATGGGATAAATTAAAAAAATGACCCGTACAGTTCTCATGTACGGGCTTATTGTCCCCTGAAAACCACTAGCTATGCTAGTGGTTCAGTAGAGCTTCTAGCGAGGTATTAAAAAATCCTCCCAAAGTGATAAGATAGAAGTGGTTTCCCCGCCACTACATCACATCAAATAGGAGGTACCTCATGAGAGAGGATAATGAAAGTTTATCACATACTCGCTGGAATTGTAAATATCATCTAGTTTTTGCGCCTAAATATCGTCGTCAAATCATTTACGGCAAGTAAGAGGCTAGTATCGGAAAGATTATCCGAGATTTTTGTGAACGAAAAGGCGTCACTATCCATGAAGCTAATGCTTGCCCTGATCACATCCACATGTTAGTTATGGGAATAGAAAGTTTTGGTGTAGAGGCTACTATGTGGATATGGTTGGACGCAATCAAAAAGTGATAGCAAAATACATACAGAACCAATTACAAGAAGATAGGGTAGCGGACCAGCTCACTTTGTTTGAAACGGTTGCCCCATTTACAGGGGAAACCAACATGAAAAAACTGATGGTGCTTTAGCACCTGATCGGGAAAGTGGTGCGCGAGGAAGCTATTTCAGTGGGCCTTTGGCCCTGGCCGGATCAAGCGGCTTATAGCCGCAGAACAAACCGCCAGTTTGACTAGTGGTTTTGATTGTCATTTAGTTTCTCTTTCATTACTTCGGCGATTGGAGGCATTTGTTCAGCCTCCTTTTGTAAGCACACCGAGATTAGAGAACGCTTTCTTTTTTTATTTTTATATGTTATAATATCATTATAAAAGGTTCAGGAGGTGGAGTGATAGAGTATAAATAAATAGGTTGGCAGACCAAACATTTGAATAAACAAAGGGATGATACATGGAGGTACCTATGCATTATAAGATAATGAGAAGTATTGCGTTTTTAATATTGTTAATTGGCACAATCATAGTAGAATCGGAAAATTTATCACCTTTAACAAGCAGTCAGCCAGTTTATGCTACAGAGAGTATACCTAAGTTTGAAAGTCAAGGAGGATCAGAGTATGAAGAAGGTACTTTTCGTCTAACATTAAAGGTTGGCGAAAGTGGGCAAATTCGTCGTCCTCAAGATTCCCCCTTAAAAGATTTCAACTATTCTTTTGATATGAAAGTGGAGGATTCCTCTATTCTTTCGTTTGATAGCCAAGGTAATTGGACAGCTCATAAAGCTGGAATAACGAAGGTTTATCCAAGTTTTCCTAATGAATCTAGTGAACATTTGAAGGAATTTGAAGAAGAGTTAGTCATAAATCCAGTTGAACTATATGTTAATGAGATTTCAGTTGTTTGGGAAGTTACAGTAGAAGAAAGTGAGCAGGGGCTAGAATCAAGTTCAAGGAGGTCATTGATTGAGAACGATGCTGTAGAATCTCTTTCGGAGACAACGCCTTCTTCAATGGAATCTTCTGTGAGAGTATCTGATACTAATGAAGTTGACGGTTCAAATGCTCCAACTATGATTTTCGGTTCAGATAATATGATTCCTATTGAAAATACCACAGTAAATCCATATAGAAAAGTTGTAGCTGTATATAAAGTAGTAAATGGTTTGGCCACTTGGAATGGAAGTGGTGTTATGATTGCTCCAAACAAGGTATTGACAGCAGCTCATGTAGTTCGAGACTTTAGAACAAATGAGACGTATGACCAAATAATGGTTGCTCCTGCACAAAATGGTAATAAATATCCGTACAATAAGTTTACTGGTTCTACCTATCATTTTTTTACTAGTTATTTAGATGATGCTACATTAGGTTATACACGTACAAAAGCTAATGAAGATATTGCAGTAGTGACTTTGGATAGTTCGATTGCTTCTGTAGGTTTTCTCCCAGTAACCTCTATCTTAGCTATTAACGATGATATCACAGTTATTGGTTATCCTCAGGATAGAGGAGTGGTTATGCACAAATCAGGAGGAAAAGTTAAAAGTATTGATGGAAAGATAATAGGTTATCAAAATGATACGCTCTCTGGAAATAGTGGGGGTCCAGTACTGGATAGACAAAATCGAATTGTCGCAATCAATGTTGCTGAGCCTAAAATAGAAGGTGAATACACAGAAGAATATTTACAAAAGTATGGTGCTAATACAGGTAGAAAAATTGATCAGGATGCGTTGCGCTTGATTGATGTTGCACTTCATAATAGAAAGACTGGTGATGGTATATCAGCCTCTGTACCAACCTACCGCCTATATAATGATGGTTTGAAATACCATCTATATACAAAAGATAAGAACGAAGTAGATATTTTAAGTAGCCGTGGTTGGATATATGAGGGTGTTTCTTGGAGAACAGATACATCAGGTGTCCCGATTTACCGTTTATACCATTCTGGTCTTAAGAAACATTTATTAACTAAGGATGTTAGAGAAAGAGATGTTTTAGTGAGAAGTGGCTGGATATATGAGGGTGTTATCTTCCATTCTTCTGGTAAGCGTCCAGTTTATCGTTTGTATAATTCAGGACTAAAAGTTCATCTCTATACTTCAGATAAAAATGAGTACAATGTCTTAAGCATACATGGTTGGAAGCAAGAAGGAGTTGCATGGAATGTTGAATAAGGCAGGAGAAATAAATATGAAATTAAGAACATTTATTTTATTGCTAGTAGGAATTTTTTCCTTAGTAGGATTATCGCCGATGAATGCAACATCTATTTTTGCCAATGAACAGACCTATGACTATCTTCCTTCTGAAATATATTTTGATAGGAATACAATTCCAAAGGGAAATTTAGTTGTTGGAGATTCAGGACAGATTCGTCCGAATCAAAATAGTATATTTAAAGATTTTGAGTATGCTTTTAAGTATAAGTTGAGCGATTTTGGTGTAATAAGCATAGATGAGAAAGGGAATTGGCAGGCTATCGGACCTGGTCAAGTTACCTTATGGGTTCATGGTCGATCTGAGTACAATGAAAGCCCAGAATTTGAAGCGGAACTTGATAAGCATGGAATTGTGCGTGTTAATGCTGGAATTTATCCCACTGTCGTACCTGATTATGTTAAGACTCATATTATAGTAACAGAGAATCCCCTAAGTACAGAGGTTTACCGCCTATACAATCCAAATCTTAAAGTCCATCTTTATACTCAGGATAGCAATGAATACAATGTATTAGCTACACGAGGTTGGGAGCAGGAGGGAATTGCATGGTTATCACACAATACGGAGGGAGATCCTGTTTTTCGTCTCTATCATCCTGGATTAAAAGTTCATCTATACACACGTGATGTGAATGAATTTGCTGTTTTAGTCAGTCGAGGCTGGAACCAAGAAGGTATAGCTTATCGTTCCAAAGGGGATAAAGAAATTTATCGTCTTTATCACGAAGGGGTTAAGAAACACCTCTACACCACAAATGAAGTAGAAAGAGATATCCTTTCAACACGCGGCTGGCGTTATGAAGGCATTGCCTGGTATGGAAGTTAATAAATTGAAGAGGTTGGGCAAAAACTAGCCAGTAAATAAAAAACACAGATAGATTCAAGCTAATTTTGATGAAATCTAGCCGAACTATTTGTGTTTTTTATTTTTGTCTCTATTATCTTGGGCTAATTTCGTAGCCAATTTCGTTAAATTCATGCACATTAGGAGGAATTCTATCTCAGTTTCAACCACCTTTTGACCTCTGACATGCACTCTGCGCACGCCAAAAACACCCTTCATCCTATCAAATACAGGTTCGACATCCACCTTGCGTTTGGCATAAATGCGGGCTCTGTTGTTTATACATTTTCATGCCTTTCTAGTTGTTTTGTCGTTATTATAATTATAAAGCATGAAATGGAAAACGAGCAACTCCTAATTGGAATTGCTCGTTTTTTATATGTGAGCGACTAGTTTTTGCCCAGCCTCTTTTTCTTTGTGTTAGAGTTTATTGATAAACAAAACGAGAAAAAGCCTTGATAAATCAAGACTTTCCTCATATCAACCAATCCTCCCTGTAGGGATCGAACCTACGACCCACGGATTAAGAGTCCGCTGCTCTGCCAGCTGAGCTAAGGAAGGGCAAAATAAAAATGCTGTATTGGTACCGGTTATTCATGAATTGTATTGATCCCGCACGCTAGAAGCAGGTGGGTGACGTGTTTTTGACTTAGTTGCTTCTGGGTGTACCAGCCTGCATACTGCCAAAAGATCTTTGTCTCCCTAGTAATACAAAAATAGTCGGTCAACACATAGGTATGAATTCGTATACCACAGCAGTTCTTATTTATGATTTAATATTACCACATTTTTTAAAAAAATCAAGAGAAAATCGGCAAAAAATGAAAACGTTATCAACTTTTTTTCTTGTTCTGTTTTAGATGCCTGATTTTTTCTTGGGTCATGCCCAAGGCACGCTCGTATTTGCCGGTGTCGTTGGCGGTGAAGTAGTCCGCAGTCAGTAACTTATCGGGCAGGTATTGTTGGTCCACCCATTTTTCAGGATAGGCATGCGGATACTGGTAGCCAATAGCATTTCCCAGCTCCTTACTACCAGCATAATGACCGTCTCGCAGGTGATTTGGAATAGGCAGATGGCCGTTTTTCCGTAAATCAGCCAGAGCTGCATCCATAGCCAGATAGGCAGAATTGGACTTGGGAGAAAGGGCCAAATCGACTACTACATTGGCAATCAAAATGCGTGCCTCTGGAAAGCCGATTTTCTGGGCAGCTTCAAGGGCGGTCACCGTATGGATTTGTGCCTCTGGATTGGCCAAGCCGATGTCTTCATAGGCAATGACGGTCAAGCGACGGGCCAAACTAGGCAGGTCTTCCGCCTCAATCAAACGAGCGGCGTAGTGGAGGCTGGCATTGACATCGCTACCCCGAATGGATTTTTGCAGGGCTGAGAGAATGTCGTAGTGGGCATCGCCGTTCTTGTCCATACTGATGTAGGATTTTTGCAGGCTATTTTCCACAGCGTCCAGATCAATGTGACGACTGCCCTCACTTTCCTTGGTCGAAAGTACAGCTAGTTCCAGTGAATTGTAGGCAGCCCGAAGGTCCCCGTTGGTCGCATTTGCCAGAAAGTCCAGAGCCTCAGGCTCAATGGTGACTGGGAAGTCAAAACCACGTTCGCTGTCAGTCAGAGCCAGTTCTAAGGCCTGTCGGATGTGGCTGGTTTTCAAGGGTTGTAATTCAAAAATCTGCACCCGACTGCGAATGGCGGGTAAAATAGAGAAAAATGGATTTTCCGTCGTTGCCCCAATCATGATGATATTGCCATTCTCCAAGAGAGGAAGCAGGAAGTCTTGCTTGGTCTTGTTGAGGCGGTGGATTTCATCGAGCAGGAGAACCAGACCACCGGAAAACTTAGCCTCTTCAGCGATTTCCTGCAGGCGTTTTTGGTTGTCGGTCGTAGCATTAAAGGTCCGAAAGGCATACTTGGTTGTGCCAGCAATGGCGGACGCAATCGAGGTCTTGCCAATCCCCGGCGGACCGTAGAGAATCATGGACGACAGCATATTTGCATCAATCATGCGGCGGATAATCTTTCCAGGACCGACCAGATGTTCCTGACCGATGACCTCATCAATGGATTTGGGCCGCATACGAAGGGCGAGATTGGCTGGCATAGGCTTCCTTTCAGTGCATTTATGGTATAATCATTATACTACAATTTTAGGATTTGGAGAGAAACGAAGATGGCGGAGTTAACGGTGAGTGTTTTGGAAGAATACTTGCGTGACCACTATGGGACGACAGTTCCAGAGCAAAGTCTCTTTATGAAATTAGTGGAAGAAATTGGTGAAGTGGCAGAGCTACTGAATCAACGTGCAGGCCGCAAGATGATGGATAGCGAAGACGACAGCTCTGCTCGTCTGGCAGAAGAATTAGCTGACGTTATTCACTATGCTGTAGCCTTAGCAGCGGTGAATCAACTAGATTTAACCAAGTCCATTTTGGAGAAAGACAAGTGGGCTTCCGTCAAATATGGTCGAGAAATAAATTTATTGGAATTTATCGTCATTTAGTTTTTCTTTTATTACGTCGTTAACTCGCTTTGCCGTACTTCAGTACAGCCTACAGCTCGTTGCCTAGTACTAAAAGTAAACTAAAAGACTATATAGAAAAGAGGAAATAGAATGGCGAAACATGGCTTTTTAGATGTGCTGGAAGCGGCACTGGACAAACATTTTACTTATGATTACGAGCTCAACTGGGACAAGAAAAATCATGCTGTTGAGTTGGCTTTCATCTTAGAAGCACAAAATGCGGCTGGGATTGAAACGGTGGACGACGAAGGCAATGCGTCTTCTGAGGATATTTTTCTAGAGGAGTATATCCTTTTCTACAACCAGGACAAGTCTCGCTTTGACGAGGAAGACTACCTGGTCGCTCTGCCATTTGACGCCAAGAAGGGCTTTTCGGCAGAGTTTTTGACCTACTTCGCAGGTTTTCTCAAGGACACCGCCGACCAAGGCCTAGATGACCTCATGGACTTTTTGGCGGACCCAGAAGCCCAAGAATTTGCGATTGCTTGGGACGGAGAGGCTTTTGAAAAAGGCAGAGCAGACTTGGTGGAAGGGGAATTTTACCCATATCCGAGGTATTGAGATGGTATATGAAATTGGAAATATTGCTCCGCTGCTACTTGTCTCAGAACTGAATCGATCACGAGTTTTTTACGAAAATCTACTACAATTGACAGTTGTTTACGAATCGTTCGAGAAAGGTCTTGTCTGTTATGCTTTTGGCTCCAATAATACCATTATTTTACGGATTCGTCAGGGAACAAAGGAAGAACTGGAGAAAATGGCTGCACCACTTGGTCAAGGGGCTGAATTTGTTTTAAATGTTGGACGCGGTTATCAATATGCCATAGGACCTTTTGAAAAGGCCAGCTATCCTTATAGTTGGGATGGTTGTGTCGTAGCGTTTGACCCAGATGGATATAAGTGGAGTTTAGTAGGATGAAATTCAAAAAAATAATAGATTGATTCGTAGTAAGAAAGGTTAAAACAAACATGAACTCATGGCAAGAATTAACGATTCACGTGCATCGTGATGCAGAAGAGGCAGTTTCAAATCTCATGATTGAAACGGGCAGTCAGGGGGTGGCCATTAGCGACTCGGCTGACTATGTGGGACAGGAGGACCGTTTCGGCGAACTCTATCCCGAGGTGGAGCAGTCGGATATGATTGCCATTACGGCTTATTATCCTGACACTTTGGATATTGAGGAAGTTAAGGCAGACTTGGCGACTCGTTTGGCGGATTTGACAGGATTTGGCTTGGAAACAGGTCAGATTAGCTTAGAAAGTCAGGAATTGGCAGAGGCAGACTGGGCGGACAACTGGAAGAAATACTATGAGCCAGCCCGGATTACCCACGATTTGACCATTGTGCCGTCTTGGACGGACTACGAGGCGACGGCTGGTGAGAAAATTATCCGCTTAGATCCAGGTATGGCTTTCGGTACGGGGACCCACCCGACCACTAAGATGAGCCTTTTTGCTCTTTCTCAGGTCCTGCGTGGTGGTGAAACGGTCATCGACGTCGGTACAGGTTCAGGTGTCCTTTCCATTGCTAGCTCTCTTTTGGGTGCCAAGGAGATTTACGCCTATGATTTGGACGAGGTGGCGGTGCGTGTAGCTCAGGAAAATATTGACCTTAACGCTAATACTAGCAATATTCATGTCGCAGAGGGCGACCTGCTTCGTGGCGTTGACATTAAAGCAGAAGTCATCGTTGCCAACATCTTGGCGGACATTCTCATCCATCTGACCGAGGATGCCTACCGTCTGGTCAAGGACGAGGGCTACTTGATTATGAGCGGCATCATCGCGGACAAGTGGGACATGGTGCGAGCATCCGCGGAGGCGGCTGGCTTCTTCCTTGAGACCCACATGATTCAGGGCGAGTGGAATTGCTGCGTCTTTAAGAAGACCGCTGATCGTTCAGGTGTGATTGGAGGCTAGGATGCAGCAGTATTTTGTCAATGGCAGAGCACCGCAGGGCATTTTCCAGATAAGCGATAAGGACACTGCCAAGCATATGTTTTCTGTCATGCGCTTGCAGGCAGATGATCAGATTGTCCTGGTCTTTGACGATGGGATTAAACGCTTGGCGCGGGTAGTAGATAGCCAGAGCCAATCTGTTGAAATCATCGAAGAACTGGTAGATAATGTTGAATTACCCGTTTCCGTTACCATTGCCATGGGCTTTCCCAAGGGAGATAAGCTCGAATTTGTCGCTCAAAAGGGAACAGAGTTAGGCATGACAGCCCTCTGGGCCTTTCCAGCGGATTGGTCTGTGGTCAAATGGGACGGTAAAAAACTGGCAAAAAAAGCAGAAAAGTTAGAAAAAATTGCCCAAGGAGCAGCCGAGCAAAGCAAACGCAATCGCATTCCAGCTGTTCGCTTGTTTGAGAAAAAAGCGGATTTCCTAGCTCAGCTGGCAGGATTTGACCAGATTATCTTAGCCTACGAAGAGGCTGCCAAAGAAGGCGAACAAGTTAATCTAGTGAAAATCTTATCTGGCTTAGAAGCTGGCCAATCAGTCCTTGTCATTGTCGGTCCAGAAGGTGGCGTGTCGCCTGAGGAAGTAGTCGCATTTGAAGGAGCAGGAGCGGTTAAAACGGGTCTAGGTCCTCGTATCTTACGAGCGGAGACGGCTCCACTCTACGCCCTTTCTGCAATTAGCTACGCGACGGAATTGTTGAGGTAGTCTATGTTTGCCTTAGGAACGATTATCAATACGGTGGCCATTGCCCTAGCAGGTTTGCTAGGGTCTTGGTTTGGACATTTACTGAAAGAACGGCATCAGTCTGGTCTAACCTTGGCCAGCGGCGTTGCTATTCTCTTTTTAGGGATTTCTGGAACGCTGACAGGTCTTTTAAGAGTGGAAAGTGGTCAACTGGTCACCCAGAACACCCTGCTCTTTGTGCTCAGTCTGGCTTTCGGTACTTTCTTAGGAGAAGTGCTCCATATCGAAGGTTGGTTTGAGCGCTTGGGTATCTGGCTGCGTGAAAAGTCTGGCAATGGTCAGGACTCTCAGTTTTTAGATGCATTTCTAACCGCATCCCTGACGGTCTGTATCGGTGCCATGGCCATTATCGGCTCTATCCAAGACGGCTTGACGGGGGATTATACCCTCCTCGCCATTAAGAGCATTCTGGACTTTATCATCATCTTTATCATGACAGCAAGTCTGGGTAAGGGAGCAGGATTTTCCGCAGTACCGGTCTTGATTTTTCAAGGCTCGGTCACTCTTTTGGCGCGCCTGATTGAGCCTCTGATGACGACTCAAGCCCTTACCAATCTCTCTTTTATTGGCTCCGTCCTCATCTTCTGTGTCGGGGTTAATATTGTTTGGGAGCGAAAAATTCGCGTGGCCAACATGTTGCCAGCTATTCTCATTGCGGTGATTTGGAGCTATTTTGCATAAGAAAAACCAGGATTTCCCTGGTCTTTACTGTCTTCGTTCAAACTGCAAGAGGCTGACCTGCCCCAAGCCCTTCCAAACCTCCTCGACTTGCCCGACCTGTTGAAAGTCATTTTTCAAGAGCACTTGCTGAGAAGCTTGATTTTCTGGCAGGACAAAGGCGGCGATTATTTTTATTGAACATTCTTTTAGTAGGAAATGGCAGAGCAGGCTGACCGCTTGGCTGGCCAGACCACGATTCCAGAAGGCATGGTGAAGCCGATAGCCAATGGTCACCGACGCAGATCGTTTCTTGTAGTCAAAGACTTCCAAAACGCCAATCAATTTCCCTTGGTGCTCCAACCCCAAGAACAAACGTTTTTTCTTATCAAAATCCCTCTGGAAATGCCCAATGCGTTTGCGGAGAGTTTCTTTGTTTTGCGTGGAAGTATTGGGGGTCATCTGAAAGTGAATGGGATTGGAGTAGATTTCCCAAAGGTCATCGAGGTCTGACTCATAGATAGCACGTAATCGAAACGCTGAATGTTCAATAAATGGAATAGTGTCGAATAGTTTAGGGCTGATGTTCATGGATGTAGTATACTGGAAAAGCCAGACTTTAGCAAACTCTTACCGCTTCCCTTTTTCTTTTTCAGTGAAAATGGTAAAATAATAGGAAATAGTTAGGGAGAGAAGTAAATGAAGGAAATTAATTTTACAGGAGAAGAGGTCGTTGGGCTAACTGCCACCTATCTTCCAGCCGAAGATGTTGCCTTTGTTCAGAAGGCATTGGACTTTGCGACGGAGGCACACAAGTCACAATTTCGCAAGTCAGGAGAACCTTATATTGTTCACCCCATCCAAGTAGCGGGAATTTTGGCAGGACTTAAGCTTGATGCTGTCACTGTTGTCTGCGGCTTCTTGCATGATGTGGTCGAAGATACTGATGTGACACTGGACGATATGGAAGCTGAATTTGGACCAGAGGTTCGCCATATTGTCGGTGGTGTGACCAAGCTAGGTAAGGTCGAGTACAAGTCTCATGAGGAGCAGTTGGCTGAAAACCACCGCAACATGCTGATTGCCATGTCCCAAGACATGCGAGTGATTTTGGTGAAGCTGGCAGACCGTCTCCACAATATGCGGACCCTCAAGCACTTGCGCAAGGACAAACAGGAACGGATTTCACGTGAAACAATGGAAATCTATGCACCGCTTGCCCACCGACTTGGTATTTCTTCTATCAAGTGGGAATTGGAAGATATGTCCTTCCGCTATCTCAATGAGATTGAATTCTATAAGATAACTCGAATGATGAGGGAAAAGCGTCGTGAGCGGGAAGAATTGGTCAATGAAGTTGTTGACAAGTTGCGCGAATATACAGAGGAACGCCATCTACATGGTCAGATTTACGGTAGACCCAAGCACATCTACTCTATCTATCGGAAGATGCATGACAAGAAAAAACGCTTTGACCAGCTCTATGACCTGACGGCCATCCGTTGTTTGATGGATACCCCAAGCGATGTCTATGCCATGTTGGGCTATATCCATGAACTATGGAAGCCGATGCCTGGTAGATTCAAGGACTACATTGCCAGTCCAAAAGCCAATGGCTACCAGTCCATCCATACGACAGTCTATGGTCCAAAGGGACCGATTGAGTTCCAAATTCGGACGGTGGAAATGCATCAGGTGGCAGAGTACGGGGTAGCGGCTCACTGGGCCTACAAGCGTGGTGGCAAGGCAACTGCCAGCGAAAAAGAATTGCGATGGATTAACAACCTGATTGAACTTCAAGAAGGAGCAGGAGATGCCCAGTCCTTCGTCGATTCTGTCAAGGACGATATTTTTACAGAGCGTATTTACGTTTTCACGCCAGATGGTGCAGTGCGTGAATTGCCTAAGGACTCCGTACCGATTGACTTCGCCTATGAAATTCATACCAAGGTCGGCGAGCGGGCGACAGGCGCCAAGGTCAACGGCCGTATGGTGCCTCTGACGACCAAGCTTAAGACAGGTGATCAGGTGGAAATCATCACCTCTGCCAACTCTTTCGGTCCAAGTCGTGACTGGGTCAACCTAGTTAAAACCCACAAGGCCCGCAACAAAATCAAGCAGTTCTTCAAGAATCAGGACAAGGAACTATCTATTTCCAAGGGGCGGGAGATGCTTCAGAACCTACTCCAAGAAAATGGCTACGTTCCCAACCAATACCTGGACCGTCGTCACATGGACGAGGTCTTGCAAAAGACTAGTTACAAAACGGATGAAGCCTTATATGCGGCGGTTGGTTTTGGGGAAATATCTGCCGTGTCAGTCTTTAACCGTCTGACAGAGAAAGAACGCCGAGAAGCCGAGCGGGCCAAGGCCAAAGCTGTCGCGGATGAATTGGTCAACGGTGGCGAAGTCAAACACGACAACAAAGATAGTTTGAAAATCCGTCACGAAGGTGGTGTGGTCATTGAAGGGGCGTCAGGCTTGCTGATACGGATTGCCAAATGTTGTAATCCAGTACCTGGCGATGAAATTGTCGGCTACATCACCAAGGGGCGTGGGGTAGCTGTTCACCGTGTAGACTGTATGAACCTCAAGAGTCAGGAAAATTACGATGTCCGCCTGATTGATGTCGGTTGGGAGGATGAAAATTCGACCAAGGAATACATGGCAAACATTGACATCTATGGTCTCAACCGTTCAGGCCTCCTCAACGATGTTCTCAAGGTTTTGACAAATGCCAGCAAGAACATTTCTTCGGTCAATGCCCAGCCAACCAAAGATATGAAGTTTGCAACTATCCACGTTTCCTTTGGTATTTCCAACCTAGCAACCTTGACCAGTCTGGTGGACAAGATCAAGTCGGTGCCAGAAGTTTACTCAGTGAAAAGGACCAACGGATAAGATGAAAATTGTATTACAACGTGTATCACAGGCCAGTGTGACCATCGACGGAAGCATCCATGGGCAAATTGATCAGGGGCTTTTGCTTCTAGTCGGTGTGGGACCAGATGACAGCCAGGAAGACCTGGACTATGCTGTTCGAAAAATCGTCAATATGCGGATATTTTCAGATGAAGCAGGCAAGATGAACAAGTCTGTTCAAGATATAGGAGGCAAGATTTTATCCATTTCCCAATTTACCCTTTTTGCGGACACCAAAAAAGGCAATCGCCCTGCCTTTACAGGAGCGGCAGCTCCTGCCCTAGCTAGTCAACTCTACGATGCCTTTAACCAAGCCCTGTCAGCCTTTGTGCCTGTTGAAGTGGGCGTTTTTGGGGCGGATATGGCGGTTAGTCTGGTCAATGATGGGCCGGTGACCATCGTTTTGGATACGAAAAATCGCTAGACCTCTATACATCTATATGTAAATTTGGTATACTAACATTAAGAAAATGTGGAGGTGCTCAATGAAAAAGTTATTGACCAATCATTTCTTTTATTTAATTCTCGCCTTTGTTTTGATAGTAGCCATCTATCTTAGCGATCTAGATAAACGCTGGATTATTCTAGCAAGCTTTCTTTACTTCATTCCCTCACAGATTTTGTACCGTCGCCGCCTTAAAGAGCGACTCCAAGAAGACCAGCCCAAGTAGGTTGGTTTTTTGATGTGTAAATTGGACTATAATTCTTTATTAAATATGCTATAATAGTTTTTGCAGAAAAGTAAAGACGGTGGCTCTAATTTCTGAAAGGTAGGTGGGAGCGGTACAGAACTCAACTAGTAGAAAATGAGTTCGTTTTACCGCCCCCGCATAGTTGATTAGGTCAGATTTGGAGTGCGAAGCACGAACAAATCTGCCAATCAACCACTGCGCTGAGATGTTGACGCGAATTAAGAGAAGTGGAATGGAACTTTTTGTTCTACTATGCAAATCATCAAAATCTAACAGAAAGGAGAAGCTATCATTGTCAACCTTTGAGTGGCTAACACTCATTTTTGTAGCTGGTACAGTCATCCAGTTTTTCTTTTATTACTTCGACGAGCGAGGAAACGTACTTTCCTTATTTCCAACTTCAAAGACTCCACTGGAGTCTTTGAACTCGCTTTGCCGTACTCCAGTACTGTCTGCAGCTCGTTGCCTAGTACTAAAAGTAAACTGAATGACTATTTTCTTTTATCGCTCTCGTGATGTTAGTGCTTGAATTGGTGAAAACGACAAAAAAATAACCGTCTATAACTTTGGTAGGTTAACGGTTATTTAATACGAATAATCTGCCACCGTCTTAAACGGTTCTGCAAGGGGTAGTTGTTTCTGGCAACTACCTTTTTCTATGTTTATTATACATCGGTAGGTCTACCAAGTCAAGTTGGACATTTATCTTTTGTCTAAATATGCTATAATAATGATTATAACTTACAAAAAGTTTAGGAGATAATCTATGCTTAATATTTTTGTATTAGAAGATGATTTTTTTCAGCAGAGTAGGCTAGAAAATGCTATTAGGCGGTGTGTTGAAGAAACGTCAGTAAGGTATAAATTCCTAGAAGTTTTTGGTAAACCAAATCAATTATTGGAATCAATCGAGGAAACGGGTAATCACCAATTTTTCTTTTTAGATATTGAAATAAAAGGTGAAGAAAAGAAAGGAATGGAAATCGCTAAAGAAATCCGTGCTCGTGATCCCTATGCTGTTATTGTCTTTGTAACAACTCATTCCGAATTTATGCCGGTAACGTATCGTTATCGGGTTTCTGCTTTAGATTTTATAGATAAAGGCCTGGAGGATAGTGACTTTCAAAAGGCAGTATCAGATGTCTTAGTGTATGCTTTTGAAAATATTGATCATACTATAGCTGAAAATTCTTTTGTATACAAAACTGAAACTGCTCATATTCAAGTTCCTTTTAGCGACATCCTTTATTTTGAAACATCATCAACGATTCATAAAGTTATTTTAAAAACGAAAACAGGTCAGACTGAGTTTTATGGGAAGGTATCCGATATAGCTAAAGCTGATGAACGACTTTACCAAGCACATCGTTCTTGTGTAGTGAATCCATTAAATATAACAAGATTGGACAGAACAAATCACATTGCCTATTTTGAGAATGGAGATTCTTGTTTTGTTTCCAGATTAAAACAAGGGAAATTGGTAGAACTAGTGGAGAATAATAATGACTATCTCACCAGGATATGATGTGCTTTTTTTCATTGATATCTTAATAAGACTTTATATTTTTCAGCAAATTAGTGGTTTTATAATAGAGAAGAAAAAGAGAATTACGATAGCAGTCATTATAACCATAGCGTCTATATTGTTCAGTAAAACATTTCAATTATGGGAGCCCTTTTCACTATTGCTGATAGTTTCTTTTTTAAAAACTGATTGGAATAAGACTCAAAAAATATTCTATTGTTTATTACCGTTTGTAATTGGAGATATGTTTCAAAGGATAATAGGATTGTATTTACGATTTATCTTTGATATTGATATTGTTACGTTAAATAGCAGTCCATTTTTTAATATTCTCCTAACACTATTATTAGTTCCATTTTATACAATATTTTTTAAAGGACTTGGGATAGAATCTAAGAATCTTCAAGTTGATACTTTGGATCAAGATTTTAAAAAGATATTTATTGGTCTGAATGTATTTTTTATTACGTATTTTTTGATAATCCGTAGTATGATTCAGCTTGAAATTGCGATTGAAAATGGTTTGAATTTAAAGCTAGATACTTATTTTATTAGGACTAATGTATTACTGATATACTTTGTATTATTTATTGTTGGTATGTTGTATTTGAACTATCAGAAGAAAGAGAAACAAGCTAGAGAAATTCAGGATTTAAAAGATAGGCAAATCACTGACTTAGGCCGTTATAGCCGTCATGTTGAGTCACTTTATAAAGAAATTCGAAGTTTCCGACATGACTACACTAATATTCTTATTAGTCTGAATGAAGCAATTAAGGAAGAGGATATTGTTGCGATTCGTTCAATTTATCATGAGGTTATTGCAGATTCTGATAGAAAATTCTATGATGGAAAGTATGATATAGCTAGACTATCCAATATACAAAATCCTGCAGTGAAGAGTTTACTATCATCTAAGATGTTGGAGGCACAAAAAAAGGGTATTGCAATTTCTGTGGAAGTAGATGCTGAAATTGAACCACCTGCTTTAGAGTTGATAGAATTCATAACGATTCTGTCTATTTTATTAGATAATGCTATCGATGCTGCAGAGCAGTGTACAAATGGAAATATTGTATTTGCCTACTTCCAGGAATATGACCGAAAAATTGTGGTTGTAGAAAATACTACTGTCGAGGATAAAGTATCAACAAGTCATATTTTTGAATATGGTCAGTCTACAAAAGGAGATAATCGAGGAATTGGCTTGGCCAATGTAAAAGCTATTTTAGATAACTATCCTAAATTTTCTATATCAACGAACAGTAGCAATCATCGATTTGTTCAGGAGTTGGTGTTTATAGATTAAGATTTATAGATGTAAGTCCAGTCGAAAGGCTGGATTTTTTTGCATTTTCTCGAAAAAATGGTCATTCATTACAAAATATCGACAGTTCATGACAAGAAGTAAAAACAGAATTCTTTTTATTTTATACTATGCATGTAAACAAAACAACACAGAAAAAACTAAATCAGACAGGAGTAAAGAATATGATTTTTTGGCAATTATTTTTTGAACTACTAAAGAAACCAATGGCTTAGTTAAATAAAGGAGAAATTCATGAAAAAAATGATAGATGTAGAACTTCAAAATGTTACAGGTGGAAGTATTTTAGGATTGGTAAGTTTTGTAGGAAATGCTATTCGTCGCCCTAGGATTTATCTTCCAGGAGAACCAGTAAAGTCTAAAGTAGCGATTATGTAGGAGGAATAGAATGACTAATATTTTAAAAAAGTGTGGCTATGTTTTGATATCTATTTTTGGGTTTATGTTTTTATCTATATTTACTCAAACCCCGGTTGTATCAACTTTTAGCGATGATCGTATCCATGTTAGTAATAATCTTACAGGAGATACTATTCGAATTATAGTGTGTATTGCTTTTGTATTATTATCGCTTTGGTTTCTATCATCTTTTGCTAAACGACTGGATACTACGTTTAATCTACTACAGTTTAAACAAGGAAAAATAAATAAAAAAATTCTAGTTATCTACTCATCAGTGACACTTTTTTTGACATTAGTATATCTGACGATTCTATATGTTGGAAATGGCTATAATGTAGGATCAGTTCCGACACAAATACTGGAAATGAAGGAAAGACCGATAGTCTTTATATTGTATATTTTAACCACAATCGTTACTCAGCCTATTTTGGAAGAAATTTTATATAGAGGAATTCTTCAAGAAAAACTATCACATTATATAGGTTGGGGTTCTATTGTTGTTGCTTCTATCATATTTTCGTATAGTCATGATTATCAAAGTGCATTTAATAGTAAGTTAATAAGTTCTCTAATTTATGGACTAGCTTATTATTCGACTAAGGATATTAGAGTGCCTAGTATCATGCATTGTTTGCACAATTTCGCAGTAGTTATGGTAGTTATTTTGCTGGGATAATCCGACAGAATAACATTATTAATGAAAAATAGAGAATAAAGAATGCCTATAGTCAACCGTGGTCAGAGCGTGAAAAAGTTTTGCTCTTGTTACTTTTGGTTAGTGTGATTGATATTCCGTCTCTCATTGACACCCTATATCAAATTGGTTATGAATTTGGTCAAGCTCTTGCACTTTGGTTTTAGTAAATGATGAGATAAATTTACGGAATGTGTTTGTTAGTGCATTTTTTACGCGTATCTTAGGAGGATCTGTTTTATGATTTGGCTTATTAAACTTCTTTTAGTTGTTGTGATTTCCATTCCTGTAACCAGTATTTTACAGCCTTTTCACAACCATTACTTAAATGGAGTCACGGTTGGGGTCATTACCATCATTGTGTCCCATTTAGTGGATAAATATGGGAAAGGTGGGGATGAAGTATGAGCAAAGAGCTGAAAAGAATGTTGAAACTTGGGACACTTTTCCTTGCCTTATTTGTCTTAAATATGTTTTTTTCTGAAATGGTTGTCAGTTTTAGGATTTGCTATTCATTTTAGCGAAATTAGTTATTTGGTCCCACCGCTGTTTTCAGTCATCGTTCTATCGATGGTTGAAAAAAAGAGAAGTATGAAAACGCCTTAATGAAAAAATGGTCATTCATTACAAAATAACGACCGTTCATGACATGGATGAAAAAATCGGACTGAGTTGGCTTATACTAAGAGTGTAAAAAACAAAAAGGAGATACGAGCATGAATACTTTAAAAACAATTGTTAAACACCGTCATTTCCGCTCCCTACTTGTAGGACTCGGAGCAGGAGCTATCATTGGTCTATGGGGAGTGTATTATGGAATGATTTACCTATTCAGTTACCTTGTCATTAGAGGGGTGATTTATATGTTTAAAAAATAAGGAGGAAAATAAGATGAAAATGATGAAAACTATTTTAGCGGTACTATTCTATTTTTGTTTAGACTATGTAATGAGAGAGTGGCTCGGCTTTGGTAGCCTTGGTTACTGGGCTCTATCCGTTCCAAACTTTTTGCTTCTAGTGATGTTGCTCAAACGTAACTATCAGGAACAAAAGCAAGTACAATGATGTTGACTGACTAGCTTGAAAGGAAATTGGTTATGGATAATCTAAAAATAATTAAAATCGGAAACTATGCCAGTATTGCAATTGACCTATTAGTTTTTTTGATATGGTTGGTTTCAGTTAGATCTGACGGAAAGGTTTTACTGCCAATCATGCTGATATTAACATTGCTTCACGCTTTAGTGATAGCGACAAGCTACTATTTTTTAAAGAAACATGGTATGTTGTACAGGATGCCTGTACATCAAAGATACCTCATTTTAGGGGTAGTTCTTGGGTCTGCTCTACTCTGTATGGAATCTATGATAATGGGGGAAGTGAGCCGCTTACTTCTTGTGTTAATTAATGGAGGGCTGGTATTGGTTTGTCCTATTGCGAGATTGGTTAACAATACTACTGTAAATTAGGTTTATAGGATGACACCTCCAATAGTTATTTGGGGTGTTTTCGCTTGCTAGAAGAAATTCAAAATATTGGAGGCTGATGTTGACTAAATCGCATCAAGTCAATGTTTCTAGTCAGTTTGTACGAGATACAAAGGAGGTCATTGATTACAAACATTGGAAAAGCCTTTGAGGATAGCAGGTGTTTTATAAGTTTATGAATAAATAGTTTGAAATTTGTCTAAAATCTGCTATACTAAGTTAGAAAGATGTAGTGCAAAGCACACCAAAGCCCCCAGAAATTGCAGTTTCTGAGGGCTTTTTTACGTTCTCTAGTTTGAGAGATTAACGGGTGTGGTTTGGGCTAGCTGTGGTCGTTGTACTTGCTATCTAGCCACTTGCAAATGCAGTATGCGGCTACATTTGCCATAACAGCAAGTAAGAGCTCTAAGATGTAATGCAAAGCTATTCACCCCCTTTCACGAACTCCTATTGAAGAACGCAATCGGTTTCCGACAGCAATATTATTTTATCACAATTTTTATGGTTTTTTTGTAGAAATCATAGTTCAAACTATTTTAGTTGATTTTACAATCTGTCACTTTCAAGTCCAGTCGAAAGGCTGGATTTTTTGCATTTTCTCGAAAAAATGGTCATTCATTACAAAATAGCGACAGTTCATGACATGGATGAAAAAATGGAGCTGATTTGGCTTATACTAAAGGTGTAAAAATAAGAACAAGGAGAAATGAGATGACAGTAAAAAAGAAAATTGCTATGACAGAAGAACAATTGCTACATGTCGCGATGCTTGTCTATACCTTGTATGTGCTGTACTTACTCGTCACTAAGAATCTTACATCTCGCTTCATAACTCCCTATGGACTGTATCTATTTATTCTCGTTGAAGAAAAATTAGAGAAATTTGTCAAAAAACTATATCATAACTTGATGAATCAATAAAAAATGGTCATTCATTACAAAATAACGACCATTCGTGACATGGATGAAAAATGGAGCTGATTTGGCTTATACTAAAAGTGTAAAGAAAACAAGAACAGGAGAAACAAAGATGAAAGAGAAAAAGGAACTTGTTATTACAGGGAAACATGTATTACACACAACAATGATTGTCTATACCTTCTTTATTGGATTTGCATTCATGAGTCAGAATTTTGAGTTGTCGCTGTTGATACCATACGGATTCTATCTAGCTACCCTTATTCTTGAAAAAATGGAAAAAAGTGGCAAATCATTATTTGAAATCAGAATTGAACGATAAGGAAAATGATAGTAAGGAGAACTGAGGATGAAGAATAAAAAATTCTATGCAGTTTTGATTCCCGTTGTGCTTTGGCTGGTTTTTAAAATCTGTGCGAATTTGTCAGATGACAGCCTTAAAGACTATTTCAATATTTTAGCACTCAGTAATCCAGGTCTAATCATCGCTTTTGCCATTTTAACAAATAAGGAACAAAACAAGGAAAAGTAAGCTAATAAAGAAAAAAAGAACAGGAGGACTAGCCTATGCAACGTGTTAAAAATATTTTAAAATTTATTGGTTTGATTCTTGTCATCATTGCGATTAACATAACTCCGATGCGATTGATTGCTATACAGGATTCGATGTCAGGTGTCATGCAGTGGGTTTCTGGCATTGGCTATCTAGTCATTGCGACAGCTATTGTGATGTGGACTTGGAAACGATATAAGAAAGGTCTACCTGACCAGCAAAAACGGTTCACATTTACTTGGAAAGATTTTGGGTTTGCTCTGCTATTTTTCTTGGCGGGACGGGTTGTCGGTATTGGCGGAACGCTATTGACCCAGTTGGTTACTGGCAATGCCACCACAGCCAACGATGCAGCACTCTTGGCAACAAATCAGCAATTGGCGAAGATGTTTCCGCTATACTTTGTTGCCTTTCATATTGCAATAGGCGTCTTTGCTCCTTTTATGGAAGAGCTTGTTTTCAGAGGTTTGTTTAGCAGTTATTTCTTCAAAGAAAATCAAAAATGGCTAAAATTGATAATCAGTTCAGCTGTCTTCGCTCTTCTTCACATGATTTTTCCAATTGAGTTTCCACTTTACTTCTTACTTGGGGCAGTCTTCTACTTGGCTTACGCTCGCCGTGGCAATATTGTGGATGCGATTCTTGTTCATATATTGAACAACAGCTTGATGGTTATCTTCTCAATTATTGGTTATTTGTTGGTACTGTTTGGTTAGTGATGTTAGAGGAGTTTAGTTATGACAACGATAGAAAAATTAGATAAAAAATACCAAGAATTTGAAACAGCTTATGAGTCTTCCTCGTTTGCAATGAAATTCTTAGTCTGGGTAGGAGTAGCTATGACTTTGATGGCTCTTGGCTCAGTTCTTGTACCAGTGATTTATTCTGCAGGGCAAGATTTCGGTGCCTTTCTGTATTCTGTTTTTGGATGAGGGAGTGGGAAAGACAGGCATCAATAATCGAAAAAGACAGAGATAGACCCAAGGAATGTGGAGGTTGCAGATGGATTTCAATAGTAGTGTATTCATGCTAGTCACTTTCTATGTTTTACTAGCGATTGTGGCATATTTACTATATGTTAAGACGGGAAAAGCCGTGTTTAAGACAGGTATTCGATTAATTATTGTTTTTCTTAGCTGGTATCTTCTATCTAAGTACTTACTCGGGTAAATACTCAAAGTATAAATAAAAAGCTGAGGAATCAGCTTTTTGTTTACGCTTGTTTCGTTAGACTTGTTGAAGGTGGGGGAGTTGCTCGTTATTTGAGGGTTTGCTTGAATAGATTGTCTAGGTTGTTTAGGTAGTCTGTCCTTGCTCCTCTAATGCGAAGGATATCTACACGAGAGCCACGAATCAAATAGAAGATGAGGTGCTGTTTTCCAGGAATCATCCTTGTTTTTCCTTCTGGGAATAATGCTCGTCCCAGACGAGCGTCGAGGTCAATATATCCCTCTGGAAATGTTTCTAAGGTCAAGATAGCTGTGCTCAGAGATGTAAGCACCTTTCGTGCACTTGATTCTGAAAATTCACGGACATAATACTGGTAGATCTCCTCTAAATCTTGTTCGGCTTTAGCAGATAAATGTACTTTATAGACCATATTTGGCGAATACCTCACGAGCAGGTGTCGTGTTTCCAGATAAAACTTCTTGGTAGCCTTCATCAAGCTCTGCAATCAACTCATCTAGAAAAGCCTCTGCACGCGCCTCTTCTACTGTTTTTATTGGCAAATCTTGCTCTTCAACCACCCTTTCTACAAATAAATTAAGAGCATCAGAAAGGGTCATATCTTTTTCCGATAAGATTATTTTTGCTTGTTCCAGTAATTGTGCATTTACTCTAAAATTATATTGTCTATCCCTAACCAATCCTGCCATTGTCTTCAACTCCAAATTCTAATATGTATAACAATAGTGTAGCTATTTGTTTTACATCTGTCAAGTGATAATCTTGTGCTGAATATCTTGGATGCTATTCGGTGAATTCGAAAAAATGGTCATTCATTACAAAATAGCGACCGTTCGTGACATGAATGTAACTATTGTGCTGATTTGCTATATACTAAGTTCATAAAAAGATTCTATTAGAATGGGAGAGTAGCAATGGTTCATTGGCTAAAAAGCATAGTACAGGTTTTATTGTTGACCTTAGTCATACAAGCTCCTGTAATAGCTGAAATGTCTTGGGGAAAGATGGATGACACAGTAGTAGGTTATCTCATACATGTACTATGTTGGTTTATTCTAACGGCTCTCATCTTTTGGTTATTAGGGACATTACGGAAAAAGTATCGTGATGATAGTCTCCAAGTCCGAGAATATAGTTATATTAAACTGTTTGGATTGGTTATTTTGGGAATCATTATTAAAATTGTGCTATTAAATGTTTCCTTACGATTATCTGGCCCGACGGTTGATAATAGTAGTATGCTTGAGCTATTTCAGTCTAAATATGGTTGGATGGCCTTGCTTAGTGTAAATATTTTGGGACCTATTCGTGAAGAATATCTATATAGAGGTATCTTTCAAGAAAGAATTAGGAATAAGGCTTATCCAATGATCAGTGTCTTTGTCACAACGGCAATCTTTGCTTTTGTACATACTTATAATATTTCCGTAAGTTTCTGGTCGGCACTTTTTCCAGGAATTTTGTTTTCTTGGATTTACTATAAAACGAACCATCTCAAATACCCGATAGTGGCACATATCTTGTCGAACAGCATTGTGACCATTTTAAATATTATAAGTGTGTAAAGGTGTGAACATCGTGAGTAACAATTACAATAGGCTATAAAAAAACAATGGAAAGGAGAGAGAATATGAAAATAATAAAATCCATCGGTTTAGCTGTGGGTACCTTGCTTCTCACTTTGCTCATTCAACTTCCAGCTTATATGGGGATAACAGCCTTTCAAGAGAGTGTGCTTTTAAAACTTGCAGTCATGATAGGGCTTGGTCTTGCAATATTGGCACTACTTTCTGTCATCAGACGAGGAATGGTGAAGAATCAAGACTTTTCAAGAGAGAATCTGAATATTTTTAAAATAGTCGGTATGACAGCGTTGGTATTTACTGGACAAACTTGCCTGAACCTCCTTTGGCAATATTTAGGTCTTAGCCCTAGTGATTCTAATGCCTTGGATACAGTCAATCAGTTAAATTCGGACAATTTTTGGGTGATGGCTCTCTCAGTTGTCTTGTTTGCTCCAGTTTTAGAAGAATTTCTTTACAGAGGGATTTTGTTAGAAAAGACAGCCCAGTATTTTCCTAAGCATCCTCAAATGGTCATCGTATTTTCTGCCCTTCTATTTGCCTATTGTCATACTTGGAGCTTTTCAGTAGCATTTTTAGGGCACTTTATAACAGGGTCTTATCTGGGCAATCTGTATATGTGCAATAGACGAATGACGGACAGTATCCTTGCACATAGCTTCTATAATGCCTCCATTTTACTCCTCCAAATTTTATTTGGTTTGGTGCAGATTGGTGGATAAAAATTGACAGTAGACATTTTTGGGAAATGCCTGTATACTAAGGATAAGTGGCAATTTTATAATTGCTAACTATCAAGTGTAGAGGTGGTCAGAAATATGAGAAAATTTTTTCAAGACCTTAATCAAGAGTATCTGGAAACCAGAAGTTCAGTTGGAGAAGACAGGCTGGAGTGGATTATCCAGAGAAAGATGACCTGGGGTATGCGGTGGGGCTTGGTGCTCGTGTTCATGTTTGTCATCCAACCCTTCACCTATCATCCTTTCTTTCTCTTGGCTTGTTTTTATATAGGTTCTTTGTTGGGTTTTGTATATATCCTAGGTCAACTGTTTTTTAAAACTAGATCCATTTTTCGCAATGTGAAGAAAAAATAATCGCTCAGCTTGTTTAGGCTGGGCGATTGGTTTTTTCTACGAATAATTCTTGGGCGATGGCTGTAGGGATAGCCAGTTCTTTGTCCTTGTATTGGATGGTGATGGTCTGGGCAAAGTGGTCAAAATCCGTCACAAGTAGTTGATCGCCGACAGTTAACTCATGTTGTTCCAGGTATTGGAGAAGCTGGTAGAAATCATGGATGCGGACCAGTTGGTAGCTGCCAGTTTCTGTCAGTTGGGACAGCCGAGTCTGGTAGCGTTCTACAAGCAACTGGTTTTCTTTAGGAATACTGCCACCGTGTGGGCAGGTTTGGGGATAGCTCAGCAGTTTGTCCAGTTGGTTGATAAAGTGATCTGAAACGGTGTGTTCTAAAATTTCAGCTTCTTCATGGACTTGTTCAGGGGAATAGCCCAGCTGCTCGACCAAAAAGACTTCTATCAGGCGGTGCTTACGGTAGAGGTTGGCCACCATTTCCAAGGCGACTTGGCTGAGGATGTAACCTGCTGATTTATCTTTTTCAATCAACTCTTCCGTGACCATTTTTTTCAGCATTTCAGAAACGGCTGGGGCGGAAAAATTCATCTTTTCAGCAATCTGCTTATTGGTGATTTTTTGTTCTGTCTGCCCTAGTTCATAAATGACTTTCAGGTAATCTTCTTTGTTTGGTGTCATAGTCTCTCACTTTCTAGTAAGAATAGTATACCAAAATTTTACGAAAATCATTGACAGAAAGATTTTTTTAATATATATTAAAACTAAAGTTAAGTATACCTAACAAAAATAAAAAGGAGAACCTATCATGAAAAAACTATTTCTCAGTTTGGCTCTACTATTATCCCTTATCGGGCTAGGAGCCTGTCGTTCAACGCAAAGCCCAGAGGCTTCCAGCAAGCCGCGAGTGGCGGTCACGACCTCTTTCCTCAGCGATATGGTCTATCAGCTGGCAGGAGATGAGGTGGAGCGGGATCTACTAATTCCAGCAGGAGAGGATCCGCATTTGTACGTAGCCAAATCTAGTGATTTATCAAAATTACAAAAGGCTGACCTTGTTCTCTACCACGGTTTGCACTTTGAGGGCAAGATGGTGGAGGCCTTGGAAAAGACAGGTGTGGCGGTGTCTAAGAACTTTGCCCAGTCGGATTTGACTACCATGGATGAAGACGGGGAGCAGATTGTGGACCCTCACTTCTGGTTTTCTATTCCTCTCTATAAATCAGCGGTAGCGGTAGCTTCAGAGGAACTACAAAAACTGCTTCCGGAAAAAGCAGAGCTGATTCAGAAAAATACGGAAAACTACTTAGCTCAGTTGGATGACTTGCATACTTGGATTGAAAAAGAGTTGAGTGTCTTGCCTGCTGAGAGCCGTTACCTAGTTACCCCACATGATGCCTTTAACTACTTCGCAGCCAGCTATGACTTCACTCTCTATGCACCGCAGGGCATTAGCACCGAGTCTGAAGTTGCCAACAGCGATATGATTGAAACGGTCAATATGATTTTAGAACATGGTATCAAGGCTATCTTCACAGAGTCAACAACCAGTCCAGAGCGCATGGAAAAATTGCAGGAAGCTGTCAAGGCCAAGGGTGGTCAGGTAGCGATTGTAAGCGGTGAAGGCAAGGAGCTATTCTCAGATTCCCTAGCGCCAGAAGGGGAAGAGGGAGCGACATTTATTGATATGTACAAGCACAATGTCCAGTTAATTGTGGAACATTTGCAGTAAGAAAGGTTGGAAGAATGGAAGAAATACTGAGAGTTGAAGACTTGTCCTTGCACTATGGTGCAGGACAGGTCAAGGCTCTAGATCGGGTCAGTTTTCAGCTGCCCAAGGGTTGTCGTGCAGCCTTGGTCGGACCAAATGGTGCAGGGAAATCTAGCTTGTTTAAGGCCATCTTGGGCTTAGAAAAAGGGGTGACTGGCAAGGTCTCGCTACTGGGTCAGTCGCAGCAGTTGGACCAAGTCATTCAGAAAAAGGTTGCCTATATTCCTCAAGCCAGTCAGGTCAACTGGCAGTTTCCGGCAAGGGTTCTTGATATTGTCCTGATGGGGCGGTTTGCCCACACCAGTGGTTTCTTCCGCCGACCAAGTTCCTTGGATAAGGAAAAGGCAGAGCAGGCCTTGGAAGAGATGAAGATCAGCGAGTTACGCAATCGGCAAATTGACCAGTTGTCAGGAGGTCAACGGCAACGGGTCTTTCTAGCCAGAGCCTTGGCCCAGGAAGCCGAACTCTATATGATGGATGAGCCCTTGGCAGGAATTGATCAAGCGACGGAGCAAATTATCATGGACTGTTTGAAGAAGTTTCAGCAGGAAGGCAAGACCTCTCTGGTCATCCACCATGACCTCCTAACCTTGGAAAAGTACTTTGACCATGTCCTCTGGCTCAATGGTCGCTTGGTAGCGGAGGGGCCAATGGATCAGGTGGATTTGCTGCAAGCCTATCAGGCTGCCTATGGTCAGGAACCAGCCTTATTTTTAAAGGAGGGGCTTGCTCATGCTTGAACTCTTACGGGATTACTCTTTTTGGACGGTGGCACTGGGAACTCTAGTCTTGGCTCTGGCGGCTAGTCAGATCGGGACCATCAGTGTTTTGACCAGACAGAGTTTAATCGGGGATAGCTTGGGGCATGCGGCCTATCCTGGCATTATCCTGTCCTATATGGTCTTTCAATCACGCCAGCCCTTGCTTCTGTTGCTTGGAGCGGTGGGTTCAGGCTATCTGTCCTACGGCTTGGTTGGCTGGCTCTGTCGAAGGGGGCGGACCAGTCGGGTCAATGCTTTGGCTCTGGTTTCAGCGGCCTTCTTTGGACTTGGCTTGGTTCTCAAGCAGTATGTTCAGGGAAATGTTGCCTTTCAAGGAACAGCCCAGGCAGGTTTGGAAAACTATGTCTTTGGTCAGGCAGCCTTTATGCAGTTGGACGATGTCCTGCTTATCTGTTTGGTTGCTTTGCTTGGCCTGTTCTTATTTGGCTGGTATTACCAGTCGCTTAAACTCTATCTGTTTGATCGACAATTTGCCAAGCTGGTGGGGATTCCTGTGGAAAAGATTGACCGCCTGACCCTGTTTTTGCTGCTGAGTTTGATTGCGGTTGGTTTGAAGGTGGTCGGTGCTATCCTGATGAGTAGTTTCTTGATAGCACCAGCAGTCTTTGGTTTGCTCTTGGGAAAATCCTATGGCCAAACCTTGGCTTTGGCGGCTGGCATTGCTAGTTTTTCAGCCCTTGTCGGAACCTATTTGAGTTCTGTTGTGACGGGCCTATCGACTGGGCCTACCATCATTGTTTGTTTGAGTGTGTCGTCCCTAGTAGCCTTTGCCTATGTGACCTATATTAGAAAGGAGAATGTGCATGCTTGAGGTCTTCTTGATTTTACTGGCTGTTGGTTCTTCTTGTGGTTTGATTGGGTCTGTCTTGGTGGTGCGTAATCAGGCCATGTTGGCAGATGCCTTGTCCCACTCGGTCCTCTTGGGCATTGTGCTGGGCTTTTTTGTCAGTCAAAACCTAGACTCTCCCCTGCTCTTGCTTGGGGCGGCGGTCTTTGGCTTACTGACAGTCTTAGCTATTGAAGGACTGAACAGTCGCAAGCTGGCTCAGGATGCGGCGACGGGCTTGCTCTTTACCTTTTTCTTCGCCCTAGCTGTTATCCTTATCTCCCTCTTTGCCCGTAATGTTCATCTGGACTTAGACATGGTCCTGATGGGGGAGGTGCTCTTTGCGCCGCTTAATCGGCTGGACTTCTTTGGCCTATCTCTGCCGCTGGCCTTGGTCAAATCTGTTGGGTTCCTGCTTGTCTTACTGGTCTTCTTTTTCCTCAACTTTCAAGCACTCAAGCTTTATCTGTTGGACAAGGAGCAGGCGAGACTACAGGGGATTGCTACTCGAAGACTAGAATGGAGCCTTCTCTTTCTGGTTTCTTTGACAACGGTTTTCTCCTTTGAGGCGGTCGGTTCTATGGCGGTCATTGTTTTTCTAGTAGCACCTGGCATGGCGGCCTTGCCTTGGTCTCGGCATTTCTTTCAGTTTTTAGTTTTGGGGCAATGCTGCGCCATTCTGATGATTTGTCTAGGATTTGGGCTTGCCAGCTGGTTTGATCTGACCATGTCTGGCACCTGTTCGGTCATGGGGCTTCTGACAGTCTGCGTCAGCTTTTTCCTAAAAAATGCCCTAAAAACCTAGTTTGGCAAATGAAATTGTCAGACTTTTTTGTTATTATAGTAAGTAATCACATATGCAAAGGAGAAAATCAATGACACGTTTACAAGATGATTTTTACGAATACGTCAATGGTGAATGGGCAAAAACAGCCGTGATTCCAGACGATAAGCCAAGAACAGGTGGTTTCTCAGACCTGGCGGACGAGATTGAAAAGCTCATGATTGACACGACTAACGAATGGTTGGCGGGAGAAAACGTCCCAGAAGATAGCGTTTTGCAAAAATTTGTGGCCTTTCACAAACAAGTAGCCGACTATGAAACCCGTGACCGTTTGGGTGCAGAACCAGCACAAGCCTTGATTGCAGAGTACAAGGCTCTCAACTCTTTCGAAGAATTTACCAGCAAGCTAGCAGAATACGAATTGGCAGGCAAGCCAAACCTCATGCCTTTTGGCGTGGCACCTGACTTTATGGATGCCCAAACCAATGTTCTTTGGGCAGATTCTCTAGGCATTATCTTGCCAGATACGACCTACTATGAAGAAGGTCATGAAAAAGGAGCCGAATTGCTCAAAATGTGGAGAGAGAGTCAAGAAGCTCTTTTGCCTAAGTTCGGTTTCAGCGATGAGGAAATCAAGGACCTCCTAGATAAACGTTTGGAATTGGATGCTAAGATTGCCAAGTATGTCTTGTCAAATGAAGAGGGTTCTGAGTACGCCAAACTCTATCATCCGTATGAGTGGGCAGATTTTACTGCTTTGGTACCAGAGTTGCCGTTGGATGATTTCTTCACAGCGATTTTAGGGCAAAAACCAGACAAGATTATCGTTCCTGAGGAGCGTTTCTGGCAGGCTGCTAAGGACATTTACAGTGCGGATAATTGGGAGCTTTTGAAGGCGACCTTGATTTTGAAAGCGGCAGGAGCTTATACAGCCTTCCTGTCGGATGAAATCCGTATTCTAGCAGGAGCCTACAGCCGTGCCCTTTCTGGGACACCGCAGGCTCAAAATCAAGAAAAAGCAGCCTACAATCTGGCACAAGGCTACTTTAACCAAGCCCTCGGTCTTTGGTATGCTGGCGAAAAATTCTCACCAGAAGCCAAGGCCGATGTGGAAGCAAAAGTTGCTAAGATGATTGAGGTCTACAAGTCTCGTCTGGAAACGGCAGACTGGTTGGCTCAGGAAACGCGTGACAAGGCCATTGTCAAACTCAATGTTATCAAGCCTTACATCGGCTACCCAGAAGCCTTGCCAGAGCGTTATTATAAGAAGATTGTTGACCCAAGCAAGTCCTTGGTGGAAAATGCCATCGAACTAAACAAGATTGATATTGCTCATGGTTGGAGTAAGTGGAACAAGCCTGTGGACATGAAGGAGTGGGGTATGCCAGCTCACATGGTCAATGCCTACTACAACCCACAGAAGAACTTGATTGTCTTCCCGGCAGCCATTTTGCAGGCGCCATTCTACTCGCTAGAGCAGTCTTCATCAGCTAACTACGGCGGTATCGGTGCGGTTATCGCCCACGAGATTTCCCATGCCTTTGACTCAAACGGTGCTTCCTTCGATGAGCATGGTAGCCTCAACAACTGGTGGACAGAGGAAGATTATGCAGCCTTTGAATCTCGTACCCAGCAGGTCATTGACCAGTTTGAGGGTCAGGATTCTTACGGTGCAAAAATCAATGGTAAGTTGACTGTGTCAGAAAACATTGCCGACCTTGGTGGGATTGCAGCAGCCTTAGAAGCAGCCAAGTCAGAAGATGACTTCTCCGCAGAGGAATTCTTCACTAACTTTGCTCGTATCTGGCGAATGAAGGCCCGTCCTGAGTTCATGCAGATGTTGGCTAGTGTCGATGTCCACGCACCAGGTCATCTGCGTACTAACATCCAGTTGCCAAACTTCGATGAATTCCATGAAACATTTGGCGTTCAAGAAGGCGACGGCATGTGGCGTGCAAAAGAAGACCGTGTGATTATTTGGTAAAAATGGGAAAACAGCTAGTGAAAACTGGCTGTTTTTGTCTTTCCCAATTCCCCAAAAACGTGATATAATAGTAAAGATAATTTATTGACATGGAGAAATGACATGAGCTTCTACAATCACAAGGAAATCGAGCCCAAATGGCAGGAATTTTGGGCAAAAAATCATACTTTTAAAACGGGAACAGATGCGGACAAGCCAAACTTTTATGCCCTAGACATGTTCCCTTATCCGTCTGGTGCAGGCTTGCACGTAGGTCACCCTGAGGGCTATACGGCGACGGACATTCTCAGCCGTTACAAGCGTGCCCAAGGCTATAACGTTCTTCACCCAATGGGTTGGGATGCCTTCGGTCTGCCAGCGGAGCAATACGCTATGGACACGGGAAATGACCCAGCTGACTTTACAGCAGAAAACATTGCCAACTTCAAACGTCAGATTAACGCCCTTGGCTTTTCTTACGACTGGGACCGTGAGGTCAATACGACTGATCCTAACTACTACAAGTGGACCCAGTGGATTTTCACTAAGTTGTATGAAAAAGGCCTAGCCTACGAGGCAGAAGTGCCTGTCAACTGGGTAGAGGAATTGGGAACAGCTATCGCCAACGAAGAGGTCCTTCCTGACGGGACGTCTGAACGTGGTGGCTACCCAGTTGTCCGCAAGCCAATGCGTCAATGGATGCTGAAAATCACTGCATACGCAGAGCGTTTGCTCAATGACCTGGAAGACGTTGATTGGCCAGAGTCTATCAAGGATATGCAACGCAACTGGATCGGCAAGTCAACTGGTGCCAATGTGACCTTCAAGATCAAGGACACAGACAAGGACTTCACTGTTTTCACAACTCGTCCAGATACCCTCTTTGGTGCGACCTACGCTGTCCTTGCCCCTGAGCATGACTTGGTCGATAGCATTACATCGCCTGAGCAGGCAGAAGCTGTGGCAGAGTACAAACGCCAAGCCTCTCTTAAATCAGACCTTGCCCGTACAGACCTTGCCAAAGACAAGACAGGTGTCTGGACAGGTGCCTACGCGATTAACCCTGTAAACGGCAAAGAAATTCCAATCTGGATTGCTGATTATGTCCTTGCAAGCTACGGAACAGGTGCCATCATGGCCGTTCCTGCCCACGATGAGCGTGACTGGGAATTTGCCAAACAATTTGGTTTGGACATCATTCCAGTTTTGGAAGGTGGCAATGTAGAAGAAGCACCTTATACAGAAGACGGTGCCCACATCAATTCTGACTTCCTAGACGGTCTTAACAAGGAAGAAGCTATTGCCAAAATGGTGGCTTGGTTGGAAGAAAATGGTCTCGGTCAGGAGAAAATTTCTTACCGTCTCCGTGACTGGCTCTTCAGCCGTCAACGTTATTGGGGTGAGCCGATTCCAATCATCCACTGGGAAGATGGCACTTCCACAGCAGTACCTGAAAAAGAGTTACCTCTGGTATTGCCAAAAACCTCAGACATCAAGCCTTCAGGTACAGGGGAGTCACCACTTGCTAACTTGACAGACTGGTTGGAAGTGGTGCGTGAAGACGGTATCAAAGGTCGCCGTGAGACCAACACCATGCCGCAATGGGCAGGCTCTAGCTGGTACTACCTCCGCTATATCGACCCGCACAATGATGAGAAATTGGCAGACGAGGAGCTTCTCAAAGCTTGGTTGCCAGTGGACATCTACATCGGTGGTGCTGAGCACGCGGTCCTTCACCTGCTCTATGCTCGTTTCTGGCACAAGTTCCTCTATGACCTTGGCGTTGTACCGACCAAAGAGCCATTCCAAAAACTCTTTAACCAAGGGATGATTTTGGGAACTAGCTACCGCGACAGCCGTGGTGCCCTTGTAGCGACCGATAAAGTTGAAAAACGAGACGGTTCCTTCTTCCACATCGAAACTGGTGAGGAGTTGGAGCAGGCACCTGCTAAGATGTCTAAGTCTCTTAAAAACGTGGTTAACCCAGATGATGTGGTTGAGCAGTTCGGTGCGGACACCCTCCGTGTCTACGAGATGTTCATGGGCCCACTTGACGCTTCGATTGCCTGGTCAGAAGAAGGTCTTGAGGGCAGCCGTAAGTTCCTTGACCGTGTTTATCGCCTCTTGACGACCAAGGAGATTGTGGCGGAAAATAGCGGAGCGCTTGATAAAGTTTACAATGAAACTGTGAAGACGGTGACAGAGCATATTGAAGACCTGAAATTCAACACAGCTATCGCTCAACTCATGATTTTTGTCAACGCAGCAAACAAAGAAGACAAGATCTATGTCGAATACGCTAAAGGCTTTGTTCAGTTGATTGCTCCATTTGCACCGCACCTGGCAGAAGAACTCTGGCAAGGTCTGACAAACACTGGCCAATCAATCAGCTATGTAGCATGGCCAAGCTATGACGAAAGCAAGCTGGTAGAAAGCGAAGTGGAAATCGTTGTCCAAATCAAAGGCAAAGTAAAAGCTCGCTTGACCGTAGCCAAAGACTTAGCACCAGCTGAACTTGAAAAAGTTGCCCTTGCAGACGAAAAAGTCCAAGCTGAAATTGCAGGGCAAACAGTGGTGAAGGTGATTACGGTTCCAAACAAATTAGTTAATATTGTAGTAAAATAACTAGCCATAACAAGAAAACGACTTCCGTATTGGAGGTCGTTTTTGTCTGTCTATAGGTATTTCTTCTCGCTCAACCAAGCGTGGATAACAGAGATAGTTTTGTCTTGGAACTTACCAGATTCGTACATATGGTCTGCTCCTGTTAGGGAAACCAGAACAGAATCTTGGTAGTTTTTAGCTGTTTTTCGGGCAATGGCAGATACGGTCATCTTGTCCTCACTTCCTGTGATGACTAGGACAGGTCCTGTAATTTTGCTGAAATCGACATAGCCAGCTCTGCTTTTGTCAAAGAAAGGAAAGGCCATTTGGGTATAGACCTTGCCAGACTCGGGCACCAGGGTCTTGAAAATCTCTTCTTTGAGGGCAGGCTCCTGAACGTTGAGGCAGTAGCGGAAGAATTCGTCCTTATAAGGTGGCATGGGCTTTTTCCAAAATCCCCAGCGCAAGAAGTGACGGATGAAGCAGCGAATCATGGTCGGGTAAAAAGCAAAAATGTCAGCCGTTGGAGCGGGTCCCATGAGAATCATACCAGCTACCTGAGTGCGTTCTGCGACCATTTGGGCTAAGAGACAGCCAAGAGAGTGTCCCAAGAGTAGCGGTGGCTCGTCTAAGCTCTCAACCAAGGCGACTAAATCATCAGCATAGTCTGTTAAGCTAACGGCACCGACCTTCTCCATGACTTTATCATAAGGCAGGTCGTGGTAGCGCAAGCTAGGCGTGTGGACCCGTAAGCCCATGTTTTCTAATTTACGGGCAAAATCTCCCCAGACGGAGCCGTCACACCAGGTTCCGTGAATTAAAACGATATCTTCCATATTCTCCTCCTGACTTTTTTCTATTATAGCATGCTGAAAGCTAATTGTTAACTGTCTGTAAAAGAGTTAACATACTAGTCACATTTCTTTAAGTCTTGTGCAAGATAAGTTGATTAAGATAGATGCAGAAGTAATAACTCTTTGAAAATCAAAATCAGACCTTGTTGACTTGATTTGATGACTGAAATGCTCCAGTGGAGCCTTTCAGCCTGTTCCCTTGAAATATAAAAGGAACAGGGTTCTATCTGTATAAGTAGAAACGAACTACGTTCGCTCTATCTCCAACCTCCAAATGTTCCCCAAACCTTTTTGTAGCGAACAGGTTCGCTCTATCTCCAACCTCCAAATGTTCCCCAAACCTTTTTGTAGCGAACAGGTTCGCTTTATCTCCAACCTCCAAATGTTCCCCAAACCTTTTTGTAGCGAACAGGTTCGCTCTATCTCCAATCTCCAAAGGTTCCCCAAACCTTTTTGTAGCGAACAGGTTCGCTCTATTTCCAACCTCCAAAGGTTCCCCGAACCTTTGGAGCTAGTCTGATTTCGATTTTCATTGAGTATAAATTGAAAGGATTTGATGAGTATGAATAAACAAACACTTCACAAAACTATGAAAGCTGCCCTTGCTACTGCCATGCTGGGAGGAATGTTAGCTCTGGGACAAGAAGCTGTTAAGGCGGATACAGAATTGACGGATAGTCCCACGCTTTCAGCCTTGACTGTTCAAGTAGAAGAAAAGGAGCGGTTGAAACAAGAAGCAGAGGCCAAAGCTGCAGCTGAAAAGGCGGCAGCAGAAAAAGCCGCTGCGGAAGCCGCAGCTCAAGCAGCCTTAGCCACAAATATGGTGTCAGAGGTTGCAGTAGAATACACAGCCAACACCTACCCAGCTGGTCAATGTACCTGGGGAGCCAAAGAAATGGCGCCTTGGGTTGGCAACTATTGGGGAAATGGTGGCGACTGGGCAGCCAGTGCCGCAGCACTTGGTTATGAAGTCGGAATGACTCCTAAAGTTGGCGCCATCGCTGTTTGGACAGATGGCGGTTATGGTCACGTTGCCTATGTTACAGATGTAGCGGCTGATGGAACCATTCAAGTAATGGAATCTAACTACGGCGGAGCCTATTACCCAAGCAATGTACGTGGCTTCTTTGATCCAACAACAACCAGCGAAGGAACGGTTAGCTATATTTATCCACCAGCTGGTGTGTAGGAAGGGGAGTTCATCTATCCCTTTGGATGAAGCTGGGAACATAAAAGAGAAAAAAGGTCTAGAGATAGGCCTTTTCCTAGTGCAGAGCCTTCATTTAAAATATTTATACCCTTGATAGAAAATATATATTGGTTGGCAAGGTTTTTTCATGGTATGATAGTACAATCTGAAAAAGAAAGAGTGTACAATTCATGAAAAAATTAGCTTTATTTGCAACAACAGCCCTAGCAGCTTTTACTTTAGCAGCCTGCAGTTCTTCAACATCAACTAGCTCATCAAGCAGCACAGACAAAACTCTCTTAGCACAAATTAAGGAAGAAGGTGTCATTCAAATCGGTACGGAAGGTGCCTATGCTCCTTACTCTTACCACGATGAGAGTGGAAAATTGGTCGGTTACGATGTAGAAGTGGCTGAAGCAGTTGCTGAGAAATTGGGCGTTAAGGTCGAGTTCGTTGAAACCAAGTGGGATTCCATGATTGCAGGTTTGGACGCGGCACGTTTTGATACTATTGCCAACCAAGTCGGTGTGACAGACGAGCGTAAGGAAAAGTATGACTTTTCAGCACCATACACCTATATCTACGGAGCTTTAGTAACCCAGAAAGATAATACGGAGATTACAGGTTTTGCTGACTTGGCAGGTAAAAAATCTGCTAACAGTTTGACTAGTAACTGGGCAGATTTGGCGCGTGAAAACGGTGCGGAAGTTGTCGGTGTAGATGGATTTTCACAAGCGGTTGAATTGTTGAATACAAACCGTGTGGATGTGACCATCAATGACAACTTGGTATATTTGGATTACCTCAAGCAACACGCAGATGCACCGATTAAACTGGTGACTTTGACAGACGATGTTTCTACAACAGCCTTCCCAGTGGTTAAAGGAAATGAAGACCTAGTAAAAGAAATTGATGCGGCCTTGGCTGAATTGGCAAGCGAAGGTAAACTAGCTGAAATTTCAAATAAATACTTTGGCGAAGACGTATCGAAAGCCAAGTAAGCAGGAGAAACTATGACAGATAGAGTATGGCAATTAGTGATTGACTCATTTTCGCAGATACTTGTTCCAGGATTGTTGGTGACCATTCCACTGACAATCCTGTCTTTTGCCTTTGGCTTGCTCTTGGCTATTGGAACGGCCTTGGTACAGGTAGCCAACCTTCCCGTTCTCAAGCAACTGGCTCGTTTTTACATCTGGATTATCCGTGGAACACCTCTCTTGGTTCAGCTCTATGTGATTTTTTATGGCTTACCAAGTTTGGGTCTGGTCATCGATGCCTTTCCATCGGCAGTCTTAGTCTTTTCCATTAACACAGGTGCTTACGCTGCGGAAACTATTCGGGCATCTATCGAGTCCGTGCCTAAGGGGCAGTTGGAGGCTGGCTATTCTGTCGGGATGAGTTTTGCCCAGACCATGCGCCGCATCATTCTCCCTCAAGCCTTTCGAGTGGCCTTTCCGCCCTTATCCAATACTTTAATTGGTTTGGTCAAGGACACCTCCTTGGCAGCCAACATTACGGTCTTGGAGATGTTTATGGCAACCCAGCAGATTGCGGCCAGAACCTACGAGCCTTTTATTCTTTACTGTGAAGTTGCCCTTATCTACCTACTCTTTTCAACCATTTTGACCAAACTGCAGGCTTTTGGTGAGAAGAAGCTGGCGGTTTATTAGGAGGTTCAGATGATTCAAGCAAGTGGAATAGAACTGGCCTTTCATGGTCAGCAGGTTTTAAAGGGGATTGATGTTCAGGTCAATCCTGGAGAGGTGATTGTTATTTTAGGTCCATCTGGCTCAGGTAAAACGACCCTACTTCGTTCCTTGAACTTTTTGGAAAAAGCTGACGCGGGTCACTTGGTTTTCGGTGAGGACAGCTATGACTTGGCTAAGATTGGTCACAAAGAAATTGCAGCTATCCGCAAGCGAACAGCCTTTGTTTTTCAAAACTACAATCTCTTTGCCAACAAGACTGCCCTGCAAAACGTGACGGAGGGTCTGATTGTGGCTCGAAAGGTGCCCAAGCAAGAGGCTGAAAGAATTGGTAAGGCAGCCTTGGACAAGGTTGGCCTGTCGGACAAATATGATTTTTATCCAAGTCAGCTTTCAGGAGGTCAACAGCAACGGGTTGGCATTGCTAGGGCCATTGCGACCAACCCAGAAGTGATTTACTTTGATGAACCTACTTCTGCTCTCGATCCCGAGTTAATCGGTGAGGTTCTGGCTGTCATGATGCAGCTGGCCAAGGAAGGCATGACCATGGTAGTAGTAACGCATGAAATGGGCTTTGCGCGTGCAGTGGCTGATCGGGTCATTTTTATGGATGGGGGGCAGATTATTGAAGAAGGCCGACCAGAAGATATTTTTGACCATCCAAAAGAAGAACGAACCAAGCAATTCTTGGCTCGGATTCAGAAAGAAGAACTATAGCAGGAAAACACTGGCAATGCTGGTGTTTTTTTATGCTAAAGAAATATATGTTATCACCTTCAAAATACTTTTGCATTTTCTAGCTGAATTGGATATAATAGATAAAGAAAACGTTTGCACAACATTTTATACAAGTTGGCAGGATTTTATGGAGGGGAGCCTATGACGACTTTGGCAGATGTGGCTAGGCTAGCCAATGTTTCAAAGATGACGGTGTCGCGTGTCATCAATCATCCAGAGCAGGTCACTCAGGAATTACGGACCCTGGTTACAGCTGCGATGGAGGAGCTTCATTATAAGCCAAATGTGGCGGCAAAAGCTCTTGCAGAAAAGAGAACCTTTATCATACAAGTCATTATTCTGGAGAAGATGGACGATGTGGAGCCTTACTATATGGACCTGTTGGCAGGAATTGCGAATGAGTTGAATAAAAGCAGTTATACCTTGCAGCTGGTGACCAGTGCAGATTTGGTAACAGACCAGTGCGATGGCTATATTGTAACAGGAGCCAGAAAATCGGATTACAGCTGGTTGCAGAACTTAGGAAAGCCTCTTATTTTATTCGGAGAAAATCAGGCAGGCTTGCCTTTTGTGGACTCTGACAATTTTACAGCAACTAAGCTAGCGACAGAGTTTGCTCTTGCCAAGGGCTACCAATCTGTTGTCTTTGTGGGGATTGATTTACCAGAGCCTTTTGAAAGCAAACGCGAAGAAGGTTATTTGGCAACCATGAAAGGTCATGACAGTCAACTCTATCGCCTAGAAAATAACTCCCAGTTGGCTGAAATGTTTATTAAAGAGTTTGAGGATTTACCAGACAACACTTGTTTCATCTGTGCTTCGGATTGTTTGGCCTTGGGGATTAGTAGAGGTCTACAGGCCATGGGTAAAGCTATTCCGCAAGAGGTGGGGATCATTGGATTTGATGGCTTTTTTATCGACAGAATGTCCAGCCCTACCCTGACAACTATGAAACAACCCATTCGAAAAATGGGAGAGGTGAGTGTCAAACGCCTGATGACGCTCTTGGATGGCCAAGCCTTAGCCAGTCAAGGCTACTATTGTCAAGCCAGTTTAATTGAACGAGAGGAGGCTGGGCAAAAACTAGCTTCTCACATATAAAAAAACGAGCAATTCCAATTAGGATTTGCTCGTTTTCCATTTCATGCTTTATAATTATAATAACGACAAAACAACTAGAAAGGCATGAAAATGTATAAACAG
>NZ_POQQ01000085.1 GCF_002964575.1 Streptococcus suis
AACCATATCGACAATCTTGCTCAAACTTGTCGCAAATTCCGCTGTTTCCTGGTCCGAAAATTCCAGCTTAGACAGCTTGGCAACGTGACGGACTTCAGCTTCAGAAATCTTCATTCTTACTTTCCTCCTAATGGAAATCTATCTTCTCATTATACCATATTTCCAGCCCCAGACAAAGGTAGAAATGACCTAATATGTTACCTATTTCCTCCTAAAAATCCATTCTTTAAATTGCGAAGTATTCCTAATCTCACACCGTAAAACGATAAAAAACAGCAAGTTTCATCTAGCAATAAAACTTACTGTTTGCTTAGCCTATCTTTTTATGAGCTAATCCT
>NZ_POQQ01000086.1 GCF_002964575.1 Streptococcus suis
TTTGGAAAAAATTCCCTGTATGTTGTCACAAGTTATCGCAGGCTTTTTTCTGCTAGTTTTTAGGAAATGGTGTATAATGGTACAAAATTCACTAGAAAGAGGTAAAGTATGGACGATTTGCAACATCAGCCGATTGAAGTTCCAGAAGATTTCCAAATTGATCATGAAGACCGACCTAGCCGTCGCCGCAGGGGAAATCGTGGCTCTGTTGATAAACCAAAGAAAAAATCACGTATTCCAGAGCCGATTCGTAAATTTTGGCGCCGTTATCAACTGACTAAAATTTTAATCATTTTAATGGTCCTGACAGTTCTTACAGTAGGTGGCTATCTATTTTTCCTTGCAAAGACAGCTAATGTTGGTG
>NZ_POQQ01000087.1 GCF_002964575.1 Streptococcus suis
TATCTTTCTCAAATCCATTCTGCTCCGTTCTTCGTGAATAATTCTTAAACGAGTAGACAACCCCATCTGGTTTTATCCACTGGTCAGAATCTTCTAGGTAAGTCCAGTTTTCAGGATTGGCATCACTCTTCTTATAGCTTTTCTTCTGCTCTTTCTGATATGTTCCGTAGGGAATCAGAGGTGTTTTCTCCAGGTCATCAAGGATAAAGCTGTAATTTTCTTCACTTCCATAACCTGCATCCGCGACAATGTGTTGAAAGAGTTCTAAGGTTTGGATGGATTGAAGAAAGGGCTTGAGTGTACGAGTGTCAGTTGGATTCGGAAACAGTCCGTAAGCCAAGGCAAACTGGTTGTTTGTACCAAGTTGAAGGTTGTAACCGGGTTTGAGCTGACCATTTTTCATACTCGCTCTTTTATTTCAAGGCTCGTGAAGAAACAGTCTCTCCCCAGACTGTTTCTTTCCTCTTACTATGTGACTTTTAGTCTGTCACGCTCCGTAAGGTGCGTGACAAATAAACCACCCGCTATGCGGGTGCGGGACGAAGGTTATACCAAAAAAACTCCAAACGCGATACAATAAAGGTGTTCAAGCCTATTGTAAAGCGAGAGGAGAAAAGTATGGCACAAAAGGCACATAGTTTATCACATACAAAGTGGTTGTGTTCTACCACATCGTCTTCACACCTAAGTATAGACGAAAAATCATCTATAATCAATATCGAAGTAGTTTGGGAGAAATATTCCGACGATTGTGTAGTTATAAAGGCGTAGAAATTATCGAAGGACATCTGATGCCGGACCATGTTCATATGTTAGTCAGTATTCCTCCGAGATTAAGTGTATCAAGTTTTATGGGGTATTTAAAAGGTAAGAGTGCTCTTATGATGTTTGATAAACACGCCAATCTCTCTATAAATTTGGCAATCGCCATTTCTGGGCAGAGAGCTTCAACAATTTGGGGAATTGTTGAAGAATGTAAGTTGGACTTAATGAAGCCACAATTAAGAAATATATACAAGAACAGGAAAAACATGATATAGCACTTGATAAGTTAAGTGTAAAAGAGTATGAAGATCCCTTTAGGGATAATGGCAAGTAGTACGAATGGGAGTGGGAAAGAACTCGACTGGTCTAAAAAAGAGTTCGTTTTCCCACCCCCGCACAGTTGATTAGGTCAGATTTGGAGTGTGAAACACGAACAAATCTGCCAATCAACCACTGCGCTGAGATGTTGACACGAACTCTGAGTAGTGGAGCTGGGCTTTTTGCCCAGTCTCATTAGTCAAGTAATTATAGCACTAACCTGAACGAAGTTCAGCGAACGTCTTTAGACGTCGCTGGAGAGAAACGGCTTATAGCCCTTGTTCAAACCACCCGTTTGACGGGTGGTCATGATTTATTTGCATCACTTAACTTGTATTCATTTCGAGATAGTAAAAATTTGTAATACATGTGGGAGTTTACTTTCAATGAACCGATTCAGTTTTTTTATCAACTTTTTTATAGCATGCTATCTTCTGTGTCATTTTGAATGAATCCTTACTCTCATCAGGGAAAGTAAATTCAAATCTTTTATCGTATTTTGCATAAGCTATTGTAGTTAATTTCTAAACTACTCATCATGCATATTACACGACCACTACTTTTCAATCGTCATACTCTTAATGTCTTTTAAGAAATTCATGGAAATATCAAAATTCACTCTAGCAGATGTGCCATGATTACAATCGGGCGAAACGATTTACAATTAGCAAGTCTTTTTGGACATGTTAAAAAGAATAAAGAATTTTATAACTTACTTTTTGAAAGAAATCTGCTCCACCTCATCATTCCATATTTAAAAATCATCCTAGTACCACAGGACCTAGAAAATAACTATGCGACTTACCTTGAAGCGTTTTCCCTCTACGGCATATTTGGCTGGATGCAAGAGTGGATAAGACTGGGCATGTAAGAATCTGCTGAAGAATTGGAAACTTGGTTGAGAATGCGTGAGATCTGATAGCGTTGATAACAATTATTTAACGATTTGAAACAATTCAAACGATTACAGAGGTACAGGCAAAGATTCCAATTTGACAAATAATAGCAAACACTAGTTATTAAACTAAACAGTTATTGAAAACACCCCCCTTGAAACCAAGCGATTTCAAGGGGGGTTAATCATTTATTTGTATCAATCACTTCTACTATTTTCGAATAGTAGAAATTTGTAATACAAGAGAGGTTTTTCCTTTCTAGGGGGTGCAAAGTCCTCAAAGGGTATGCAATCTTTGTCTCACTTCTTTTAGATAAAAATCGCATACTTTCAATTTTTCAACAGAATGATCTAGCAAATGAGGACAATTTGATAATAATCCATGAAGTCTTCGTTTTCTGAAGCTGATAGCAGATATTCCCCAATGATTTCCTTCACTACATAACCTTTATTCCCAATTTCTGACTTTAAAGTCTCAATGTTTGATTGCTGGTCCTTTCGACTAATCTTCAAAACACCTTTAAATAGCGTGTCGTACTCACCTTGTTCCCAAATTTTCCCTTCAGAAACTTGGTTGGTAAATTGTCCAAACTGAAATTGATTTTGTGTGACATTGAGGTATACCCCATGTATATGAGGGTTTTCTAAATATTTTGCGACGGTTTCGCCATCATCAAAATAATCTGCCCTCAAAAATTTATAGGTAATAGGTAGTTCATCAATCTCCTCAATTGAAAATTCCTTTCCTAGTCGTTCAATCATTAACTGCCTGTCTTCCAACTTATTTTTAATAGCCTCTAAGTTCTTCATCTTATATTCGATAGATTGTAGTTGTGTTTGATTTAATTGGGATAGCTCTGACAAATTCCAGCTTTCCCGATGTTTTAACTGTTTAACGGGAAAATCTAGTAAACGGTACAGATGAACATCAAAGATAGACAATAAATCCTCCTTTGAAAACTGCCGATATTCATTGACGTCATTTCTCTGTAAAGATAACAAACCTTCTTTTTCCCAATACCGAAGCGTTGCACTAGGAATTCCTAGCAATTCTGAAGCCTGCTTAATTGATAACATGTAAATCTCCTCAAATTTCACCCTTGACCTTAAAGTTACTTTAAGGTTTATACTCTTATTATAACTTATTAAAAGGAAGTGAACAATGTTATTCAAAAAATTTAAATCAGCAGTTATACCAGCTATGATTTCCTTCTTTCTATCTGGCATCTATGTCAGCATTGACGGACTGCTTGTAGGTAATGCTGTAGGTGATTTAGGATTAGCTGCTATCAATATCGCATGGCCTTTAGTTGCCATCATTTTAGCCCTTGGCACAGGACTAGGGATGGGTGGTTCAATTCACATGTCTCTCAATCGAGGAAGGGGCAATATTGAAAAAGCAGAAAGCTTTCAAGGAAACACGCTTGTCCTATTGATTATTGCTAGCCTTGTGACAACAATAACCTTATATTTGGGTTCAGAGCCGTTGCTTAGCCTACTTGGTGCCCGAGATCAAGTTCTGACGATTGCTTCTGAGTATGTGAAAATTTTGGCCTTTGGTAGTATTTTTCAAATTGCTGGTCAAGGGGCTAATCCTTTATTAAGAAATCAGGGAAAAGCTTGGACAGCGATGGCACTGATGATTCTCAACTTCTTGCTTGATACTAGTCTCAGTTTGCTCTTCACTTTAGTGCTTAATTATGGTGTGAAGGGTGCTGCAATCGCAAGTGTGCTAGGTCAAGGATTAGCTTTTATCCCAATTTTATATTTGCTATTTACTAAAAATAACAGAATCCCCCTTCAAGCGTATGTTTTGAAAAAATCTCATATCAAATCTATTATTTCTGCTGGACTTTCGCCGTTTGCCTTATCTTTCATTCCAGCATTGACGATTTTGATGATCAATCTTCAAGCAGCTAAAATAGGTGGAACAACAGCTGTTGCAAGCTTTGCCGTTCTGGGATATATCTTATCAGTTGGACAGTTATTGCTACAAGGAATTAGTGACGGTGCACAACCTCTTCTTTCTTATGAGTATGGTGCTGGAAATATAAAAAATGCTTCACAAATCAAAAAAATGACTTATATCACTGCAGTTAGTCTAGCATTTTTGATTTGGATTTTAGCAAGTTTTGCAAGAGATATCATTCCAACACTATTCAATACCTCAGCAGAATCAGCAAGTATTTTACATCTGGCTATCCCGATTTTTCTATCTGCTCTGCCATTTTACGCTATCACGCGAGTGACGACCGCTCTTGCTTACGCTCAAAACAATTTGGTTAAATCAAACATCATGGTTTATGGAGAAGTCCTTATCGTTCTGCCGGTGCTGACAATCCTATTACCTCAGCTCTTTGGATTGATGGGCGTTTGGCTAGTTCTTCCACTTACACAGTTTTTCTTAGTCGGATTGGCTTTCATGTTGAATAAAATTGTGCGAAAGAAATCTCAAAACTAAAAAAATCCCTTGAAACTAATTGATTTCAAGGGATTTTACTCGTTATGTGACTTCTAGTCCGTCACGCTCCGTAAGGTGCGTGACAAATAAACCACCCGCTATGCGGGTGCGGGACGAAGGTTATACCAAAAAAACTCTAAACGCGATACAATAAAGGTGTTCAAGCCTATTGTAAAGCGAGAGGAGAAAAGTATGGCACAAAAGGCACATAGTTTATCACATACAAAGTGGTTGTGTTCTACCACATCGTCTTCACACCTAAGTATAGACGAAAAATCATCTATAATCAATATCGAAGTAGTTTGGGAGAAATATTCCGACGTTTGTGTAGTTATAAAGGCGTAGAAATTATCGAAGGTCATCTGATGCCAGACCATGTTCACATGTTAGTCAGTATTCCTCCGAGGTTAAGTGTATCCAGTTTTATGGGCTATTTAAAAGGCAAGAGTGCTCTTATGATGTTTGATAAACACGCCAATCTCTCTATAAATTTGGCAATCGCCATTTCTGGGCAGAGAGCTTCAACAATTTGGGGAATTGTTGAAGAATGTAAGTTGGACTTAATGAAGCCACAATTAAGAAATATATACAAGAACAGGAAAAACATGATATAGCACTTGATAAGTTAAGTGTAAAAGAGTATGAAGATCCCTTTAGGGATAATGGCAAGTAGTACGAATGCCTCTTTAAGAGGCTAGTGACGAGTCAAAAGCAGTGAGGCTTGAACAAAGTGAAAGCCAGCGTCTTTAGGCGCTGGCTGGTGATGTGGGCTTATAGCCCTTGTTCAAACCACCCGTTTGACGGGTGGTCATGATTTCATTCTCATGAATGTAGCGTCGGGATCTGTTTTTGAGTAGGAGTTTCGCTCTTGTAAAATCTGTTTATCTCGTTCGTACTTCTGTTTCCGAACAAGACAATCTTCTTTCAACTTTCTCTTGAGTTTCTTAATTCTTCTTCGTTTCTGTCTGTTGGCTGATCCACCTTTAATGGATTTAGGCTCTTGTGAGATAGCTTCTTCCACCTCATCCAATACTTGTTCTGTCTCATGGAGGAGTTGTTTGAGTCCCTCGCTAGTGAGGCATTCTTCCTTGGACAAGGCAGTATTCACCCCTTCTTGAACTAGCTTGTCATAAAGGGCAGAAATGTTTCCGTTCAAGGCATCTTCATAGCGTTCAACGGCCTTTCTCCATGTGAAAGAATATTTGTTGGCATCAGCTTCTACCTTAGTCCCGTCAATGAAGAGAGCCTCATCTTCAATCATCCCATTCTCTCTGAGGAGGAGAGTGAAGTAGATGAAGGCAGATTTGATGAGCTGATTGGCGTGTGTGCTAGCCCGAAAACTGTTTATGGTCCGATAACAGACATAGGTATCCTGACTCAGCCATTTCATAGGAATGACTTCTTCATTCATTTGAACGATTTTTCGACCAGAGAATACCTGGCGAGCATAGGCGTATGT
>NZ_POQQ01000088.1 GCF_002964575.1 Streptococcus suis
CATGGTCCGGCATCAGATGTCCTTCGATAATTTCTACGCCTTTATAACTACACAATCGTCGGAATATTTCTCCCAAACTACTTCGATATTGATTATAGATGATTTTTCGTCTATACTTAGGTGTGAAGACAATGTGGTATTTACACAGCCACTTTGTATGTGATAAACTATGTGCCTTTTGCGCCATATTTTTCTCCTTTCGCTTTACAATAGGCTTGAACACCTTTATTGTATCGCGTTTGGAGTTTTTTTGGTGTAACCTTCGTCGCGCACCCGCATAGCGGGTGGTTTATTTGTCACGCACCTTACGGAGCGTGACGGACTAAAAGTCACATAACAAAGTAGCATGTTACAGA
>NZ_POQQ01000009.1 GCF_002964575.1 Streptococcus suis
ATGGAGTTAGAATCACCCAATCCTACTTCACTCTTGAAAACAGGAGAGTAGCTCTGCAATTTATCACCCCTCTTGCATGCTTTGCGCATTACAGAGTTGGCGACAGAGATTACGCAAACGATTCAGCAAGTGGTTGAAACAATTCCTAATTTTTCCAGCCAAGGTTCCTTCCATACGATTTATACAACTGGGAAAAATGATGGTTTCTATCGCTATGTGTTGAAAGCCCAGGAACTTAAGACACTTTCAGAGGTCCTCTATCGTCATGTAGAAACGACTCATCAGAAAATGGTGGACATGGATAGAGCCCTGGCTGTGCATATCACCAACCAGTTTTTAAACAGCCCTTCAACCAGTTCGGATGATAAGCGGTTTATCCGAGAACATCCAGAAGAGGCGGTGAGGTATATTCAGAGTGAGATGAAGAAGTCAACACCATCTTCAGGAGGTGGATCATGACACGTTTTTATACGAATCGCTCAGATTTTGAGCAGAACCACTGGCTAGATTCTCAAAAGAGTCGAGTCGTCGCTATGTTGCGGGATATCGATTCGGTCTCTTCAACAGTGCAGTCGGAAGGTCTTTCTCATCTCTATCGCTCTCGTGGTGAGGCTAGTTTAGGTGCAAGCAAGCCGAGTTCTACTTTTAGCCAGGCTGTTGACCGTGTCGATAGCATGTTAAGAAGCGCTGGAAAGATTCACAAGGATATTGTCCAAAATATTGATAGTAAGTTTACCAAGGGCTTAGACAAGAGTTTTCAAAGTTTGAATGAAGTGAATGGCAGTAAGAATCCTTATATGTCTAAGGGGAAGTATGAGAAAACTTATACGACTACTAACTATACTAGTCATTATGGCTATGTGACCCAAACGCATACCAGACAGGTACATTACAGTCTTTCAGACATCCTTGATGGAACGAACAGTCCAATTCCAGCAGCCCAGTCATTATATCAAGACCGAGTGAAGAACCTTCGAGAGCAGCTCCGCCAGACCGACCAACTAACGGATAAACAAATCAAAGAGTTGGAGTCAAAGAGTGATGCGGAGTTGGTTCAGGAGTTCTATCCGACTCTGGAGTCAGACTATAGTCAAATCAAAAATAGTACTTGGCAGGAGGAGAACAAGGAAGCCTTAGGCTTGGTTGACAATGGTCTCAAATTTCTAGCAATAGCGGCATTTTCAGCCGGAACTCTTATGACAGGAGGTGCTGCCCTTCCGCTTGCACTTGCAGGTGGCTCCTACCTCTTTGCGGATGGTGCCCACTCTGCGATTACAGGCAACACCCTGATTACTGGTACTCAGTTGAGCACGGAAGATCGTATCTGGGCTGGAGCTGAGGCTGTAGTAACCTTGGCTACTCTTGGTAGCTTTGCGGCAGGTCAGAGTGCCTTGCGAGCAGGAAAAGAGATTCCGACAACCGTTCAGACCATTGGTAAGTTGGCTGGCTATGCGGATGAGGGTGTGGAAGCCTTACAATGGGGTAGCGGAGTTTTGCAGGGTGATGCAGCGAATGCGACCTTGAATTACATCGGAGGTAAAGCATTTGAAGGCATTGTAGAGGGCTCTGTTAAGGGACTCCAAAGCCAACTTTCTCACATTGAAGTCTCAAGCCCAAGCCAAATTCAGCTCAACGCTCGTCAGGGTCAGGACTTTGTGGACTTACAAACGGTCGAGTTTGGCAAAGTCGCCAGCAAGGTCGAGAATAACATCACAATCAAGATGACGGTTGATGGCGTTGAGCAGAAAATCCGAGTGGATGCGATTGGTTTTGACGAGGCAGGCAACATCCGCATTCAGGAATACACAACTGCCCAGAATGGTTTGAAAATCAGTCGTCAGAACCTCTTGGAAGACCTGTCCAAGTACGGCGGCACCATTGTCGGCGTAGGCAAGGGAGACTTTGTCGGCGGTGTTGAGATACCCAAGGGCACACGGATTGATGTCGTGTCGCAGAAGACGAATAACATTGTTATTGATAAGCATAGCAACACGTTTGAGGTAATCACCTTAGAAAATGGGGAAACTGCCTATCTGTCTAAATCAACAGACTTTAACGGGAACCCCCTTCCTGTTAGATCGCTGGATTATTTGAAACCAGACGGAACCATTAATTGGCCGCCAAAAGGAACAGATGGATTTGTCGTGGATTCCTCAGGGGTTCCAAAAACAAGTGATGCAAATCTAACAACAGGAATGTTGGTGGACCGATATGGCGAGTCAGGTGGAACGTTTGTCAGTCCAATTATTGATGGAGATTCGTATCCATATGAATCCCGGGGATTGCCTTACCCAGAAAGTTATCAACAGAAGCATACATATGAAGTAGTTATGGATATTAATAAGGCGAATTATGAAGAGGCGTTCAGTAAATTGACACCGGCTGAACAGACCGACTTGCTTGGGAAAATGGAACGGTATAAGTTTTCCGCGGAGGATATTTACAACCCACAAATCGGAGAAATCGCAGAGGTATTCGGAGCAGGTGGCGGAAAGCAGATTAAGCTGGGTACGAGTGTTTCTATTTATGAAAAGCTAGGTTTTTTAAGGGAGGTGACTAACTAATGTCAGTTTTATTGCAACAAAGACAACTGCTACAAGAAGAAATAGAACGTCGTAATTATCAAACCTTACGCTATTCTATCTTAGGAGACAAAAGTCTAGACGAGTGGCAAGTTCGTATTGATTTTGATGACAACAATCAGGTGTACCAAGTTTATGCGACACTGGATCGTGCATCCGTTAGAGGAAAATATGAATTTAATGATTTTGAAGAAGCAAAAAATAAGTTTTTGCGCCTGCTTGATTTAACAGTGTCATCCAATAAATTCAATGTAGAACAGGGAGAAACGCCCGAATACTATTCTCCATTATGGAGTTTAAGTAAACCCATTTCCTTGGATACAGCAACCATCGACTCTATCGGCATCGTAGACGGTCACCTAGAACTGTTATTAGCAGATGGGAACGCATGGCTTCCTGACACTGAACAAGACCACTTGCTCAAACTCCAAGAAAAGTTGAACAACTACATTCACTTTATCGAAAGCAAGCAATATGTGGAAAGTTACGGGGATGACTTTACAGAAAAAGTTATCAATCTGACTTTCCAGTACGCCCCATCGGATAACGGTCTTGCTTTCCTTGTGCAAGTTCAAAAAGTATTACAGCCAACAGATATTCGCTTGAAGGTTATTGTGCCAGAGTAGAGTTTTAAGTCCAGACAGGGTCACTTTGTCTGGATTTTTTGGTATAATAGGAGGGTAGAAATATTCTTCATTGATACATAAGAAGCTGGGCTAGGATTGGTTTAAAGCGGAGCTGGAGGATGTGATGGAGTTAGAATCACCCCATCCTACTTCACTCTTGAAAACAGGAGAGCAGCTCTGCTATTAACCACTCCGCCAGATCGACCAACTAACGGATAAACAAATCAAAGAGTTGGAGTCCAAGAGTGATGCGGAGTTGGTTCAGGAGTTCTATCCGACTCTGGAGTCAGACTATAGTCAAATCAAAAATAGCACTTGGCAGGAGGAGAACAAGGAAGCCTTAGGCTTGGTTGATACTGGTCTCAAAATTTTGGCGGCCGTTGCCCTAGCAGCAGGAACGGTTATGACTGGAGGTGCTGGCCTTCCGCTTGCACTTGCAGGTGGCGCGTACCTCTTTGCGGATGGTGCCCACTCTGCGATTACAGGTAACACCTTGATTACTGGTACTCAGTTGAGCACGGAAGAGCGTATCTGGGCTGGTGCTGAGGCTGTTGTGACATTGGCTACTCTTGGTAGCTTTGCGGCAGGTCAAGGTGCCTTGCGAGCAGGTAAACAAATTCCGACGACCGTTCAGACTATTGGTAAGTTGGCTGGCTATGCGGATGAGGGTGTGGAAGCCTTACAATGGGGTAGCGGAGTTTTGCAGGGTGATGCAGCGAATGCGACCTTGAATTACATCGGAGGTAAAGCATTTGAAGGCATTGTAGAGGGCTCTGTTAAGGGACTCCAAAGCCAACTTTCTCACATTGAAGTTTCAAGCCCAAGCCAAATTCAGCTCAACGCTCGTCAGGGTCAGGACTTTGTGGACTTGCAAACGGTTGAGTTTGGTAAAATCGCCAGCAAGGTCGAGAATAACATCACGATCAAGATGACGGTTGATGGCGTTGAGCAGAAGATCCGCGTTGATGCGATTGGTTTTGATGAGGCAGGCAACATCCGCATTCAGGAATATACAACTGCCCAGAGTGGCTTGAAGTCTAGCCGTCAGAACCTCTTGGAAGACCTGTCCAAGTACGGTGGCGCCATTGTCGGCGCAGGAAAGGGCGACTTTGTCGGCGGTGTTGAGATACCTAAGGGCACACGGATTGATGTCGTGTCGCAGAAGACAGCTTCTTTCAATATCGATGCACATCGAATCGAATTGCGTAATAGATACGAAGATGCTGGATTGAGTACAAAAGATATCAATCGAATACTTGAAATTTCTGACAATGCACCGAAGGCACAGTATTTGGCGGGGATATCAAGTGATGAAATACTAGCTATTCCAAAAGGTGATCGTCCAAGTGTAGAAGATGTTTATAGTCCAGCATTTATTGAAGCTCATAAACAACAATTTGAGAATGGAGCCATAAAGATACAAAGGTTTACTCCAGTTGTAGGTGGCTTTAATAATGGAGCCATAGGAAGTGACAAGGACCATGTAGCATTTGTTATGCCAAAGGATGTTGGTGAAACAATTATTGATATTAGTAATGGTGATCCACGGATACTGGAGGTGATTTTAGGTTTGCATCCAGGGGACTTAGGAGATTCTCCAGTAGTTATTGATATACCAGTAGACTCTATTCATAATCTAAAAATACCTAGCGGAAATGAAGCGTCTGCATTTGAGGAATTTTGGCGTCCTGGGGGGAAAACCTACCCCGGTGGAATGCTAGAAGCTGTAATTGATGAGGTGCCGTGGGGTGAATACACTTTTAGAACACTAGGAGGGAACTAATATGCCGTTAACAGATATTACTTGGGATGAATTTGACACCTATGAAAAAATAGATGCTCCTCTAAACTATGATTTTAGAAGGCATGATGGGAAGTATTATACTTTTGGGGAATTTGGAGTCGCATCTGTTCGAAGGGTTTTTGAAATTAAAGAATCTGATTTTAATGAGTTTCTAATGGGAAATAGGACGGCAATGGAAGTCAATTGGAAAGCCCAAAACGGTCGCTGGCCACCGACGGATGAAGAGAAACGGAAAACAAAAAAAGATTTTTTGACAAAGCATCCTTCTTCTCTTGTGATTATTCCAGAAAATAGGGATTTATTTACTCAGGAGGAATTAGAAGTAATAATGCCAAGAGCTGAAGCGTTATGGATAAAAACTGAGGGACAGCTTCCTGATAATTATGTTTCGCCGTTTGGATTGAAGAATATTGTATTAGAATCTACAAGTATTGATTCTATCGGCGTTGTGGACGGTCATCTTGAATTATTACTAGCAGATGGGAACGAATGGCTTCCTGACACTGAACAAGACCACCTCCTCAAACTTCAAGAAAAGTTGAACAACTACATCCACTTTATCGAAAGCAAGCAATATGTGGACAGCTACGGGGATGACTTTACAGAAAAAGTTATCAATCTGACTTTTCAGTATGCCCCATCAGACAATGGTCTTGCTTTCCTTGTGCAAGTTCAAAAAGTTCTACAGCCAACAGATATTCGGTTGAAGGTTGTAGTGCCAGAGTAGAGTTTTAAGTCCAGACAGGATTACCTTGTCTGGATTTTTTGGTATAATGGGAGGGTAGAAATATTCTTCATTGATACATAAGAAGCTAGGCTAGACTTGGTTTAAAGCGGAGCCTAGGAGTGGGAATGAAATTGGAGTTGTTATCTCTCACATCCATTTTGAAACAAGTTGAGCCGCTCTGCTATTACCACAAATTCAGCTCAACGCTCGTCAGGGTCAGGACTTTGTGGACTTACAAACGGTTGAGTTTGGTAAAATCGCCAGCAAGGTCGAGAATAACATCACGATCAAGATGACGGTTGATGGCGTTGAGCAGAAAATCCGAGTGGATGCGATTGGTTTTGACGAGGCAGGTGACATCCGCATTCAGGAATACACAACTGCCCAGAATGGTTTGAAAATCAGTCGTTAGAACCTCTTGGAGGACCTGTCCAAGTACGGCGGCACCATTGTCGGCGCAGGCAAGGGCGACTTTGTCGGCGGTGTTGAGATACCTAAGGGCACACGGATTGATGTCGTGTCGCAGAAGACGGGGATACAAACTCTAAAGGTTGCATCGGTTGCAGATGAATTGACTGTAATGGATATGGTATCAAAGTATGATGATATATACACTTACGAATTTAATGGGACAACAAATCCAGGGCCACTAACGGAACTTAGTTCAAGACCAAATCGTAATTTTTATGGTGAACGTTACAACACCATAGAGTTAGATGATGATATAGTGTTGTATAGAGCTGGTAGGTGGGATAATCCTATGGGGCAGTGGTTTACAACTGAACCACCATTTTCAAGGGCACAAGTTAGAATCGATACTGCTGTTAAAGATATTTGGACTACTCCAGATGGCGTGTATACAGGACAATCACTTATTGATAAAGTATACAAAATTAAAATACCTAAGGGTACTACAATATATGATGGACCAGTAGCTAGTCAAGGGGGGATTTATCAAGGAGGTCTTGATAAAATTCAAATTTTTATTGACTCGCCATGGAATATTGAAGGGGTTGAAGTTTTGGATTCATGGTATATCAATCAATAGTATTCTCAAGGTTTAATGTATTAAGAGGTACAAATTTTATGATAGAAGAAGTAATTGATGCAATTAATGGACTTATTTATTTAATTGAAAAGTTTAAAATAAATGGTTTACAAGTTCAAGTAGATTATTTAAAACATCTAGAGCAGGAATTAATAGAAAATTCTGTTCCTAACCTGACTAAAAGACAAAGAATGACTATCTATAATCAATTGTTCCCGCCAAGAGGAGGTCTTTCTGATATAAATTATTGGACAAATGATTTTGAGTCAAGAAAACAGATTAATGAACAACTTAATACTTTGAAAACGGTGATTTCGGACTATCTACTATTGGATTAGTATCAAATAATAACTTGGGGCTGGATGTCGCAAAAGATATTGCTAAAAGTCGAGGTGGTGTTACACTGGAGTCAACAATTAAAGATACCAATATTATTATGAAAGATTGGAATATAGAAGATACATCTACCATTGATGCTTGGGAAAGAGCATCAGATGTTTATGCAGAGCAAGTAACTGGGGAAGTTAGAGCCGTTGTGGGTAGTGAGTTACGAGAAGGAAATATTTGGGAAAATATTGAGTTGCCACGATTAAAAAACAATCCAAAGGTAACTAAAATTACAACAATTGATCCTAAGACTGGTTTAGAAACAGTAATATTTGAAAGAGGTCAATAAAAATGGAAATTACAGGAACAAATTCAAAAATTAAATTTGTATTAGATGATGGGATGATAGTTACTGCTGATGGAGAATTATTAACAGGTAGGAAATTCTATGTTTATACCTCTACAATGGTTTATGAGAGTAATAATCAAAAACTCACCAATGTTGAGAAAAGAAAGATTATTGTCGAAGCCCAACAAAGAACGTCGGAATCAGCTATGACGCTTGTGTTTGATGAAATCACACCCGAAAAAAATAATTTCTATGATTTGGATACAGCAACCATCGACTCTATCGGCATCGTAGACGGTCACCTAGAACTGTTATTAGCAGATGGGAACGCATGGCTTCCTGACACTGAACAAGACCACTTGCTCAAACTTCAAGAAAAGCTGAACAATTACATCCACTTTATCGAAAGCAAGCAGTATGTGGACAGCTACGGGGATGACTTTACAGAAAAAGTTATCAATCTGACTTTCCAGTATGCTCCATCAGACAATGGTCTTGCTTT
>NZ_POQQ01000089.1 GCF_002964575.1 Streptococcus suis
TTCAAGAACTTAGTCAAAGAGGAATTGACAAGTAAAGAGGGAGCCCGCATTTATGCCAAACGCAAGGTGGATGTCGAACCTGTATTTGGTAGGATGAAGGGTGTTTTTGGCGTACGCAGAGTCCATGTCAGAGGTCAAAAAGTGGTTGAAACCGAGATAGGCTTCCTCCTAATGAGCATGAATCTAACGAAATTGGCTAAGAAATTAGTCCAAGATAATAGAGATAAAAAGAAAAACACAGACAGTACGGCTGGATTTCATCAGAAGCAGCTCGAATCTATCTGTGTTTTTTATTTATTGGCTAGTTTTTGCCCAGCCTCATTTTTATTGTAAGAATTGTTGTAAAAATTGGCTGCCATAAATCCAAAAGAAACTGTAGGCAACGATAGAAAATGGACGACATAGCAGGGTGATGGTGATAAATTTTCGGTAACTCATGCTGGTTAAACCCGTAATCATGACAACAACATCCGCAGGTGAAATCGGCGAGAGCATACAAAGAATGAAGAAAATATCATAACCACGCTTATTGTCAATCTTGCTTTCATACTTGTAGAAGGTTTCTTCGCTCATAAATAGCAAGCAGAACTTTTTGCCATAGCGACGAGCCATCCAGAAGAGAATGATACTGCCGACTGAAATGCCAACATAATTCAGGAAAAAGCCCCACCAAAAATTAAAAACAAGAAAGCCGACAACAGTAGTAACGCCACCTGGAATAATTGGAAAGACAACCTGGACAATCTGAATCGCTAAAAATGATAAACTACCAAAAGCTCCATGTCCCTTGATGAATTCAGTAAGCACATTTTGGTCATTTAAAATACCGATACGATATAACCAAAAAAGAAAAATAAATGTTCCAATAAGTGTAACAATACTTAATACTTGAATTGTTTTTTGCCAAAATTTATACATATCCATATTGTACCATATTTCAAAAATTTTTTAAAATTGTAAGGAAATTGTAAAAAATAGCTTTGCTATTTATGAAAAAATCTGCTATAATAATTCTCGTATCAAACCTAAGGGGTTGTTACGGATTCGACAGGCATTATGAGGCTTGTTCTGCAACCCATCGGCAGATGTAAAAATGCCAGTTAAATATAACTGCAAAAAATACAAACACTTACGCATTAGCAGCTTAATAACCTGCCTGCGTGACCAGTCGCGAATTGCTTGTGTTTGCTGATTGGTCTTAAAATAACAAGCTACGTTGGGATTGAGTTAGGCAGTTCCAAAAGAGATTTTCTAACTCGCTTGGTCTAGGTTTGAGTTATGTATCGAGCCCAAGTTAAAGCAAGACATAACCTATGGTTGTAGACGAATAAGTTAGCAGGTGTTTGGACGTGGGTTCGACTCCCACCAGCTCCATATATGGAAGATTACTCAAGAGGCTCAAGAGGCCGTGTTGGAAACGCGGTAGGCGTGTAACAGCGTGCGTGGGTTCGAATCCCATGTCTTCCGTATGGCAAGAACGATGAAAATCGTTCTTTTTTTCTTGCATAAACGAATAATGGAAAGTTGATAAAGTTCATTTTCTATCAAAAATATCTTGTGATTTATCTAAAATGTGATATGATAGTTAACAATATACTTACGAAAGAGGGATTGTTAATGTTGAATGTACAAGAATTAGCCAAGACAGAATTGCATTGTCATCTGGATGGCTCCCTGTCCTTGCCAATGATTCGCCAACTTGCTCAAATGGCTGGAATTTCAATTCCAGAAAAGGATGAAGATTTACGTCAGTTGGTCAGTATTGAGGGCAAGGTGGATAGCCTGATAACTTATTTGAAAACCTTTGATTTTGTTCGTCCTCTTTTACAGACCGCTCCAGCCTTGGAACTGGCGGCTTATGACCTGATAGAACAAGCTGCTAAGGATGGTGTTCTTTATATCGAAATCCGCTTTGCTCCCGAATTATCGACTGATCAGGATTTAAGTGTCCTAGATGCGGTGAAAGCGGTCTTGCGAGGAATGAAAAAGGGGCAAAATGACTTTGGTCTTGTAGCTAAACTTTTAGTCTGTGGTCTAAAACAGACTCCTCAAAGTCAGACGAGAGAAATCTTTTCAGCCATTGCAGATTTGGCCCCTCAAGGCCTAGTTGGTTTTGATTTTGCAGGAAACGAGGTAGACTATCCAACAGCAGACCTGGCTGACTTGATTGCATTTACGCAATCTCTAGGCTATCCTATGACTTTTCATGCCGGCGAGTGCGGATGTGTGACAAATGTTGCCCAAGCTCTGGCTTTAGGTATCAAACGGATTGGACACGGAACGGCTCTCAGCGGTCAAGCTGACGCTATTCAGGCTTTTGTCAATAGCGGAGCAACGCTTGAAATGTGCCTGACTTCCAATCTCCAAACCGGAGCAGCCTCTTCCTTAGCAGATTTTCCCTATGACCAACTGGTCAAAGCAGGTGCAAAGATTACGATAAATACAGATAATCGAACCGTTTCAAATACCAATTTGAACAAAGAATATGACCTGTTTGTAAAGCATTTTGGAACAAGCAAAGAAGAATTTTATCAGTTCAACCGAAATGCAATACTAGCTTGCTTTGCTAGTGAAGAAGAAAAGGCTTATTTACTTGACATTCTAGCTAATAACTATCAACTGTAAAAAGAAAGCTCTAGGCCATGTCTGAAATGACAGGCAAAGAGCTTTTTCTTATTGCAAATTCAATTTCTTGGTCATGATAAAGTGTGTACCAAAATAGTAGGCAAAGGCCAGAATGATATTTAGCAAGGCTAAGATAGGACTTGGGTATAATGGTAGAGCTGAATTATAAAGATTCTCTAGGTTGTTGGTATATATGAGAGTACCAAATACACCCACTACAATTGAAATTCCGATATAGGTCAAAATAGCAAACAGTAGTCGGTGGTCTTTGAAGAGTTGCCCAACAGAGATAGAGAAGTAGATAAGCAAAATCCCCATTGTTGACTCAATCAAGGCGTAAAATAGATGTGCAACAAGAACAGACCAGTCTAATTCTTGTATAACAGTTTGCAATTCAGGAATCATAAATTCTTCAGTTCCAAGCATGAGAACAGCCAAAACGATACCGATTGAAAGAATAGTAGTCATTGCAGCTAACAAATACCATACTAATGAGGCTACAAGTTTGCTGAGGATAATTTGATGGCTTGAAACTGGTAAGGTCATAGTTAGGTAGCCTTGACGACCATAAACATTTTTTCTAAAACGATTGATGACCATGAAAAAGGTTGACAAGCCAAGGGCAGCAATAAGGATTCCAAAAGTAAGGAAGGAAGTTCCAAAAAGAACCATTTCAGCACCACCAGGCTCTGTACTTCCTGCTTGTGTCCGTATAGACAGTGCTTGTAACCAAAATCCGAGTATAGCCGATAATGCTAAGGCACCTGCATAAATTCCTAAATACCATTTTCCAACGGATTGAAATTCATATTTGAGTAATTTCTTAAACATATCTATCTCCTTCTAACTAAGCCTTAAAGTCTTGGCGGAAGAGTTCGTCAATAGACTCCCCACTTTCAATACGGAGATCATCGACATTGCTATGGCGAATAACACTGCCATAATGTAGGAAAACAACTTCGTCCAAAATCTGTTCAACATCTGAAATCAAGTGAGTGGAAATGATAACAGAAGCGGTCGGCGAATAATTGTTGACGATGGTTTTTAGAATGTAATCACGAGCAGCAGGGTCAACACCGCCGATTGGCTCATCGAGGACATATAATTGTGCCTGTCGGCTCATAACTAGGATTAGCTGAACTTTTTCCTTGTTCCCTTTTGACAAGTGTTTCATGCGGCTGTTCAAATCAATTCCTAAGTCTTGCAAGAGATGAAGAGCGCGTTCCTTATCAAAGTCCGCATAGAAATCTGTAAAGAATCGAATGGCATCAGATACCTTCATGCTGTCATCCAGATAGGTTGTATCTGGCAAATAAGATACAATGGCCTTGGTTTCAGGTGATGGTGTACGGCCGTTGATAAGGATTTGACCATATTCAGGTTGCAATAGACCGTTGATGAGCTTGATAAGAGTTGTCTTACCTGAACCATTTGGTCCCAAGAGTCCGATAATCTTTCCAGCTGTCAATTTCAAGTTCACATTATTTAGAGCAACAGCTCCACCGTAGGATTTTGAAACCTGTTGCAATTCTACAAGGGTATATGCGTTACTCATAAGATACTCCTTTCAAATAATCATCTAACTGGTGGGTCAATTCATCTTGATTGAAACCTAGATCCAACATGTTTGTCACAAAGTTTTCTAATTCTTTCTGTGCCAAATGCAGACGGGTCTGTGAAATCAATTCCTGATTGTCTGTTACAAAACGTCCCGTGGTGCGGACTGAGTAAACAAATCCTTCTGTCTCCAAATCAGATAGAGCTCGCTGCACCGTGTTCGGATTGACACCAGCTGTTTCAGCTAAGTCACGAACGGTTGGCAATTTATCTCCTGATTTTAGTTGATTGGTCACAATCTGTAATTTGATGGTATTACTGATTTGGATATATATGGGCATATTGTTATCAAATTTCCAAGCCATAACTTTTTCCTTTCTAGGCATTTCTGCCAATACCTATGTCTTAACTTAATAATACAATAAAACATTTAATTTTGCAAGTCTTTTGATTGAATTTCTTTCAAAATATTTTTCGAGATTATTTGTTATAATAGAAGAAATAAATAAGGAGAAGACCATGCTAGCACAACTTGATACTAAAACCGTCTATACCTTTATGGATAGCATGGTGACGATAGAAGATTATGTGAAGAGAGCCAAGTCTTTAGGTTATCAAACCTTGGGGATTATGGATAGGAATAGTCTGTATGCAGCCTACAGTTTTATGGAAACTTGTCAGAAAGCGGGAATACAGCCAGTCATAGGTTGTGAATTGGACTGGCATTTTGCAGGTCTGGAGGGGGAATTGACTACCCAGATCATCGCTTTGACAACCAAGGGTTACCAGAATCTCTTGAAAATTTCTACAGCTAAAATGACAGGGCAGGATGATTTCGAGGTCATTCGTCAATATCTGGTGGATGTTGCTATTATTGTTCCCTATTATTCAGGGATTGAGCAGTTAGACCTTGGAATGGATTATTACATCGGAGTTTCTGCGGATGTAGAAGTACAGACCTTTCACCGCCCTATTTTACCTATCCACACGGTTCGTTTTTTTGAGGAGGAACAATTAGAGAGCTTGCAGGTTCTTCATGCTATTCGGGACAATGTACCCCTCAATCAAGTGGCGGATATAGATAAGCGGCAAATCCTCTTATCAGCGGATAGCCTAACCAGTCTATTTTCTAGTCGCTTTCCTCAGGCGGTAGACAATCTGCGTGACCTGGTAGCAGGTATTTCCTACCAATTAAATACTGACTTGAAGTTACCTCGTTTCAACCGTGAGAGACCTGCGGTGGAAGAATTGCAGGAGAAAGCCTATCAGGGCTTGGAAGAAAAAGGATTGACGGGGGCTGTCTATCAGGAACGCCTGGAAAGAGAGTTGTCCATTATTCACGAGATGGGCTTTGATGATTATTTCTTGATTGTCTGGGACCTGCTCCGATTTGGACGTAGCCAGGGCTACTATATGGGCATGGGACGTGGTTCTGCAGTCGGCAGCTTGGTGTCCTACGCCTTGAATATAACAGGGATTGACCCTGTCAAACATCACTTGCTATTTGAACGATTTTTAAATAGTGAGCGCTACACCATGCCGGATATTGATATCGATATTCCAGATATCCATCGCCCTGACTTTATTCGTTATGTACGGGACCGATATGGTAGGACTCACGCTGCCCAGATTGTGACCTATTCAACCTTTGGTGCCAAGCAGGCCATCCGCGATGTGTTCAAACGCTTTGGAACGCCTGAGTATGAGTTGACCAATATTACCAAGAAAATCTCTTTTAAGGATAATCTTTCTTCAGCATATCAACGTAATGCAGCCTTCCGACAGATTATCAATAGTAAAATCGAGTACCAAAAAGCCTTTGCCATTGCCCAGCAAATTGAGGGTCAACCACGCCAGACTTCCATTCATGCAGCCGGTGTGGTCATGAGTGACGAGGACTTGACCGATACCATTCCACTGAAAATGGGAGATGATATGCTGGTGACCCAGTATGATGCCCATGCAGTAGAGGCTAATGGCCTGCTCAAGATGGACTTTCTTGGTCTGCGAAATCTGACCTTTGTGCAAAAAATGGCAGAAGGGGTTCGAGAACGTTACCAAAAAGAAATTGATATTGCCCAGATTGATTTAGAAGATAGTAAAACCTTGGAACTCTTTGCTGCCGGCAAGACCAAGGGGATCTTCCAGTTTGAACAACCGGGTGCCATTAGCCTTCTACAACGGGTTCGACCAGAGCGTTTTGAGGATGTGGTAGCCACCACCAGTTTGAACCGACCTGGTGCCAGTGATTACTCAGATAATTTCGTCAAACGCAAACATGGGCAGGAAAGAATTGACCTGCTGGATCCATCCATTGCACCGATTTTGGAAGGGACCTACGGCATCATGCTCTATCAGGAGCAGGTTATGCAGATTGCTCAGGTCTATGCAGGTTTTACATTGGGGAAAGCCGACTTGCTTCGTAGGGCCATGTCCAAGAAAAATGCACAAGAAATGCAGGCCATGGAAAACGAGTTTCTGGCAGGTGCGCGTGAGCGGGGGCATGAGGAAGGAAAAGCTAGAGAAATTTTTGCCATGATGGCCAAGTTTGCAGGCTATGGTTTCAACCGCAGTCATGCCTATGCCTATTCGGCCCTAGCCTTTCAGATGGCCTACTTTAAGAGTCATTATCCAGATGTCTTTTTTGACGTCATGCTCAATCATTCAAGCAGTGCATATATTGAAGATGCCTTGCAATTTGACTTTAAGGTGGCTAAATTATCTATCAACACAGTTCCATATTATGACAAATTTGACAAGGATGAGATTTTTCTGGGCTTGAAAACCTTGAAGGGTCTACCCAAGGATTTTGCCCTATGGATATTGGATCAACGTCCCTACAAGTCAGTAGAAGATTTTGTTTTGAAGCTTCCTGACAATTATAAGAAGAAAGACTTGTTGTTTCCTCTCATTCATATTGGTTTGTTTGATGAGTTTGAACCTAATCGGAAAAAAATCATAGAAAATCTAGACAATCTCTTTGTCTTTGCTGAGGCATTCGGTACCTTTTTTGCGGAGGAAACCTATAGCTGGACGGAGGCAGAGGACTTTAGTGAAACCGAGAAGTTTGAATTGGAACAGGGGTTATTGGGTGTCGGCATTAGCCCTCACCCCCTGGTCAAAATCTGCCGTGAGTCCAAGCGAGCTCGCACAGACCTTGCTGATTTGGTGGCGGATCGTCGGGTGACCATTCTGGTACAAATTCAATCCATTCGTTTAATCCGAACCAAGAAAACAGGAGAACAGATGGCCTTTCTCCAAGTGAGTGATACCAAGAGAAAATTGGATGTAACCCTCTTTCCAGAAAGCTATCGTCAATTTTCTCAAGACTTGCGAGAAGGGACCATTAGCTATATAACGGGCCGGGTTCAGGAACGGGATGGCCACTTGCAGTTGGTCTTGGAACAGATGGAACCAGTTAGTCTGGAAAAATTTTGGATTTTGTTGGAAAATAAGGAGCATGACCATGCGGTTGCCCGGATTTTGGAAAAATATAAGGGAAACATTCCGGTTATTCTCCATTACCAAGATTCCAATCAGACCATCCGAGCAGAGCATTTTAAGGTTATGAAAACGCCTCAATTAGAGGAAGACTTAAGAGAATTTGCTATGAAAACGGTTTTTCGGTAAAAAATGGCAAAAAGTCAAGCAAGTTCTGTCTAAGTGTGTTATAATAAGGCAGTTAAATTGAAATGTAAAAGGAGCAAATGAAATGAAGCGTATTGGTGTTTTGACCAGCGGTGGTGACGCCCCTGGTATGAATGCTGCCATCCGTGCAGTTGTTCGCCAAGCAATTTCAGAAGGAATGGAAGTTTATGGTATCAATGAGGGCTATGCCGGTATGGTAGCTGGTGATATTCATCCATTGACTATCCGTTCAGTAGGTGACATCATCTCTCGTGGTGGTACTTTCCTTGGTTCTGCTCGTTACCCAGAATTTGCCAAGTTGGAAGGTCAACTGAAAGGGATTGAGCAGTTGAAAAAACACGGTATTGAAGGTGTTGTTGTTATCGGTGGTGATGGTTCTTACCATGGTGCCATGCGTTTGACAGAGCACGGCTTCCCAGCTATTGGTGTGCCTGGTACAATTGACAACGATATCGTTGGTACAGATTTCACAATCGGTTTTGATACTGCTGTGACGACTGCTATGGATGCTATCGATAAAATCCGTGACACATCATCTAGTCACCGTCGTACATTTGTTATCGAAGTAATGGGTCGCCATGCAGGTGACATCGCTCTTTGGTCAGGTATCGCTGCTGGTGCAGATGTTATCGTTGTTCCAGAGGAAGAATTTGACATCAAAGACGTCGTTGCTAAAATCAAACAAGGCTATGACACTGGTAAGAAACACAGTATCGTTGTCTTGGCTGAGGGTGTCATGCCAGTAGCTCAATTCGCAGAAGAATTGAAGGCGGCTGGTGATGTGAGCGATTTGCGTGTGACAGAACTTGGTCACATCCAACGTGGTGGCTCACCAACAGCTCGTGACCGTGTCCTTGCTTCTCGTATGGGTGCTCACGCTGTTAAATTGCTTAAAGAAGGTCGCGGTGGTCTTGCCGTTGGTATCCGCAATGAGCAAATGGTTGAAAATCCAATCCTTGGTACAGCTGAAGAAGGAGCTTTGTTCAGCTTGACAGAAGATGGTAAGATCATTGTCAATAATCCACATAAGGCGGACTTGGGTCTTGCTGTATTGAACAGAGAAATCTCGTTCTAATTTCTGAATATCATTCGTTAACTAGGGTCATAAGACCAGTATATTTTAAAGGAGTTTTTGTTAGATGAATAAACGTGTAAAAATCGTTGCAACCCTTGGTCCTGCGGTAGAAATCCGTGGCGGTAAAAAATTCGGTGAAGATGGTTACTGGGGCGAAAAATTAGATGTTGAAGCTTCAGCAAAAAATATTGCCCAATTGATTACTGAAGGTGCTAACGTATTCCGTTTCAACTTCTCACATGGTGACCACCAAGAGCAAGGTGATCGTATGGCGACTGTACGTCGTGCAGAAGAAATCGCTGGTAAAAAAGTTGGTTTCTTGTTGGATACAAAAGGTCCAGAAATCCGTACAGAATTGTTTGAAGGTGAAGCTAAAGAGTTTGCTTACACAACTGGTGAGCAAATCCGTGTTGCAACTAAGCAAGGGATCAAGTCAACTCGTGAAGTTATCGCTTTGAACGTTGCGGGTGGTTTGGATGTCTTTGACGATGTTGAAGTTGGTAAGCAAGTTCTTGTTGACGACGGTAAACTTGGTTTGACGGTTGTTGAAAAAGATGCTGACAAACGTGAATTTGTAGTAGTTGTTGAAAACGACGGTGTTATCGCTAAGCAAAAAGGTGTGAACATCCCTAACACTAAAATTCCTTTCCCAGCACTTGCTGAACGTGACAACGCTGACATCCGTTTCGGTTTGGAACAAGGTTTGAACTTCATCGCGATTTCATTCGTTCGTTCTGCTAAAGACGTTGAAGAAGTTCGTAACATTCTTAAAGAAACTGGTAACGAGCACGTTCAACTCTTCTCAAAAATCGAAAACCAACAAGGTATCGACAATATTGATGAAATCATCGAAGCTTCAGATGGTATCATGATCGCTCGTGGTGACATGGGTATCGAAGTACCATTTGAAATGGTTCCAGTTTACCAAAAAATGATCATCACTAAAGTAAACGCAGCTGGTAAAGCAGTGATCACAGCAACAAACATGTTGGAAACAATGACTGAAAAACCACGTGCAACTCGTTCAGAAGTATCTGACGTCTTCAACGCAGTTATCGATGGTACAGATGCTACAATGCTTTCAGGTGAGTCTGCAAACGGTAAATACCCAGTTGAGTCAGTTCGCACAATGGCAACTATCGCTAAAAATGCACAAACTCTTCTTAACGAATATGGTCGTTTGAACTCAGACAAGTTCAACCGTACATCTAAGACAGAAGTTGTTGCTTCAGCAGTTAAAGATGCTTGCCACTCAATGAACATCAAGTTGGTTGTTACAGTTACAGAAACTGGTTACTCAGCTCGTGCTATCTCTAAATACCGTCCTGATTCAGATATCTTGGCAATTACTTTCACTGAGAAAGTTCAAAAATCAATGATGTTGAACTGGGGTGTTATTCCAGTTGTGACTGAAAAACCAGCTTCTACAGACGACATGTTTGAATTGGCTGAGAAAGTTGCAAAAGAACAAGGCTTGGTTGAAGCAGGTGATGACATTGTTATCGTTGCCGGTGTTCCAGTAGGTGTTGCTGGTTCAACAAACACAATGCGTGTTCGCACTGTAAAATAATTTATTAGAAAAAAGCCTATTGTAGCAACGTTTCTACGTTGTACGATAGGTTTTTCTTTTTTGTTTTGGGCATTTTTGGGGTATATATGTGATATTATTTTGAAAAACAACCATGTATTGATATAATAAAAGATGATGAAATTGAAAGAGATGAAGTATGATTACTTATAATATCCGTTTTTCGTTGAGAAAATTATCTGTTGGTTTGGTTTCAGTTGGCTGCGTATTTCTTTCCTATCAATCTCCCATTTCTGTTTTGGCAGAAACTATGCCAGGCATTGTAGAAAGCGAACAAATAGTAGAGGATGTCATTTTGAATGAGACGATTGAACTAGTTTCAAGAGAAGAAACTCAAGAGTCAATTTCTAATACTACAGATTTGGATCGAAGTCAGGAAAGTGTCAGCTTGTCTGATAGTGTTGAAGCTGACTTGGTAGAGGGTTCTGGGGTTCATCTACAAGCTGAAGAACATCCTACTGAGGATACGTTCGCCCTTGCGCAGGCTAATCTTGATGGTTCAGTAAATAGTAGTGAAGATAGAAGTATTAAGCCTTCGGTATTACCAGAAGAAAGTCTTACAGAAGCCACGGAACCACCTGTCAGTCATTACACTACCGAGGATGGAGATCTTCGAGAAATTATTTGGGCACAAGGAGTAACTCCTCCTAATATGGGACAGGGAGGTACTTTTAAGAAGGAAGTAACAGGAGAATTCATAGAGTATTCCATGCCCTATGAAGCTGGTAATGGTTATTATGATGCCAACAAGAGTTTAAATGCTTCTCTAGAGGACTTGAATTTGTGTTTTGCTGCGGTTTCTTCCAATATGTTACATTGGTGGTTGGAACAGAATAGCGATTATGTAGACCGTTTCATTGAAGAAAAATACGGCTCAGACCAAAATCAGCAGCATTATTCTTTGACGGATCTACGACGGTATCCAAATTCTTTTGAAGACCAGCAAAATAGCCGTATTTTTAATCTTTTCAAGACCTACTATGGTCATCGTTTGAATGGTTTTGTGTCGGATGCTCTGGTAGATTTGTTTATCAATGGCTATTCACCTAAAAGTCAAGGTGGGGTTAACTTAGAAAATCCTGATTTGGTACCAGATAAGCGTGGCGGCTTTTTCTATGAGGTATTTAAAGAGAAAAAGCTGACTGACCGGATATTTAGTGGTGACTATCGTTATTTTGGGAACTTGGTTCGGAACAATTTAGAAAATCAAGGTCTGCTTGGCTTGTCTTATAGAACCTTTGGGACGACCACTCATATTGTGACGGTTTGGGGAGCAGAGTATGATGAACAGGGGCAGATTCGAGCGGTTTATATTACAGATTCAGATGACCAACATGAACCAATCGGTTTGAAGCGGATGGGGATTACTCGGGATTCTTCGGGAAATCCTCGCCTGACTAATAATGTTGTGAGACATTCTTTTGGTTCACAATTGGACTATGTTCACACAATCAATCTGGGTCGGAAGCATTGGGAAACTTATTTTAATCCTATAGAGGAGGCAAAGCAGAAAGCTGAACAAACACTTGAGGAAGAAAAATTCAGTTTCTTGCAAGCGATTCGAGAACAGGAAGAGTTTTCAGAACAGGATAAAAGAACCTACTCTCTCCTTGTAAATGCCAAGTATGCAGAATCTTTGGACCAAATCAATCAAGTTACGGATAGTCAAGTTTTGGCTGAAACCTTGAAATCGGCTCTTCAAAGTATACGAATTCCAATGCAATTTCTTGGGCCCTCTCTTACTTTTAGTAGACCAACAGGGCATCTTGAACTCCACGGCACCTCTGTTACGCATGAGTTGCCGGAAGGTCACCTTTCGCTTCATGGTTCTTCCGTTACGCATGAGTTGCCCGAAGGTCACCTAAGTCTTCACGGTTCTTCTATTACGCATGAGTTGCCGGAAGGTCACCTTTCGCTTCATGGTTCTTCCGTTACGCATGAGTTGCCCGAGGGTTATCTTTCTCTTCATGGTTCTTCCGTTACACATGAGTTGCCGGAAGGTCACCTTTCGCTTCACGGTTCGTCAGTTATGCATGAGTTGCCCGATGGTTATCTCTCACTTCGGGGGTTCTCTGTTACAGAGAAGGAGGTTTCTGGGACAGGAAGAGTGAGCCCATCTGCTAATACGATTTTGGAAACAGTGTCTGCTAGATTAAGTGTGGACAGTAGAGAGTCTATTGCTATCGAACGAAACCGTTTAAACAGATTGGAAAACCTTAGACAAGTGTCTCCTACAGATGCAGTTGTCAATCAAGGAGGTTATTCTGAAAATCTTGTAGAGATGACTTTCAGCAATGAAAGAGTGCAAGAAAAACAAGAAGTAACTATTGCGAAAACCGAACCATCATCAAGTCAAAAACAAGATAAATCAGCCCGCGAGAATGTTGCAAAAGAGTTTGCTACCTCAAAAACGGAGCTAGAGGATAGAAGTGTTCCACTTCCTTATCTGGCAGTAGCAGCTCTACTAGTGACAGGTCTCATCAGTTATTGGGCACTGGCTTCATCATTTTTAAAAGCAAAACAGTAAACAGAAAAGGCTACTCAATTCGAGTGGCCTTTTAGCTGTCTTATCATTTTTGAATGTAGTTATTAGGTGAATAGGCTGTGCGGTCGAAGTTGGTATCTTTTTCTAAGATTTCTTGGGCAATTTGCCAGCCTATGAATGGACCGTTTGTCAAACCAGACGAACCTAAACCACTGGCAACCCAGACGTTCTTCATATCCTCAATAGTGCCATAAAATGGTGCATAGTTTGACGTATAGGCACGGGTTCCAATCCGTGTTCTAGCGACTGGATAATTGGCCAAATCTGGCATAAAGTCAGCAGCCTTTTCTTGCATGGCTTGAATTTTTTCGGGGTCAAGAGTCAGGTCGTAGCCCATATTGTCTTCGTGCGTTGCACCCACGATGATTTTACCATTTTCAAATGGCAGTATATCAATTTGCCCATAGGGCATGCAGACTGGCCAGTTGTTGGTATCGTGTTTGGTGTCTAATTCCAACAATTGTCCTTTTTGTGGTCGGACGTCCACCTGATAACCAAGAGGTTCTAGGATATGTGGTAGCCAGGCACCTGTAGCTAGGATGATGTGGTCAGCTGTCAGCTCTTGTCCATCTAGTTCTATAGTGTGAGCGTCTAGCAATTTTGCCTGTCCTTGTAGAAGCGCTCCGCCATTTTTCAAAACCTCTTCCTGCAAAATGTCAATCAAACGCCCACCATCGATACGGCCGCCTCCTTCTAAATGAATGCCGTAAAAGTCAGATTTGAGCGGTGGGAGATAATCGCTGATTTCTTCGCCTTGCAAGCTTGTAATTTGCCCAATGGTGGGAGTATCTACACGGCGGTCTTCCGCAATCTTTTGGATTTTTTCTAGCAATTCTGGCTTGCTCTTCAAGCCGATTGTTCCAGTTTGCTTGAAAGGGATGTCCTTGGCTCCAGTAGCCTCTAAATCTGCGACTAATTTGCGATAGAAGACTGCGCCTTCGGAAGTTAGTTTATACCAATCTTTATTTTTCTTTTGGGCCATCCAAGGGCAGATAATCCCAGCAGCAGCACGAGTAGCAGTGCCGACACCATGGTCAATGAGGGTTAGGTTGATAGTTTCATCTTGGGAGAGGTAGAAGGCGGCTGTTGAGCCGACAATCCCTCCGCCTATAATCATCACGTTTTTTTTCATATGTTCATTATATCACAAATTCAGAAGTTTATTTATTTTTTTCAAGATGGTACAATAGATAAATAAGAAAAACAGAGGAGTTCACGTGTCAGATATTATGTATCCAGAGGTCCTGACAGTCGGAAGTGGGGCCATAAAAGTTGCAACAGTTGGCGATAGCCTGACCTACGGTTACGGACTGGAGAACCGTGAAAAAGATGCCTATCCCTGTATTTTAGCAGAGAAGCTGGGGCATCTTTATCAGGTGTCCAATTTCGGCTTGAGTGGTCGTTCGCTTCAGTCAACGTCTGATTATCCCTATTTTAAAGAGAAAAATGCCCAGTTGTCCCTTGAGAGCGAGGCGGACATTGTCATTATCATGATTGGTAGCAATGACAGCCGTGGTCTATACTGGAATAAGGAGCGATTTATTAGCGAATATAGGGAAATGGCAGAGCGGTACTTGAGTTTGCCTAGCCAACCAGATCTTTACTTGGTCATTCCACCTTTCGTGCCAACCAGTCGCTTCGGGCTCAATAATCAGATTATTGAAGACGAATTGCAAACCATTATTGCAGCAATTGGTCAGGAATTGGATGTGCCAGTCATCAATCTCTATCCCTTAACCAAGGGCCATTTGGAATATTATAGCGATGGCTTGCACTTGACACCTCTTGGAAATCAAGTCATTGCAGAGGAAATATACCATCATCTTATCAATGGATAGCCTGAGTTTATGGTATAATAGTATTGATTGGAGAGATTATGGTAAAGAGAGATTTAGTAAAGCAGCTAAGTTTGGTCATTCTGTTGATTTTAGGGTTGATTGGTTTGAGAGTATGGTTTTTTGAACCAGTAACCATCACATCCCAGATGGCAAATGACTATATCAAAGAAGGCGACTTTATTGTAACTGTTCGCAAGGCTGACTTAACACATGGGGATTTCGTTCTCTATAGGCATGAAGGTAAAGAATATGTCAGTCGCATTATAGCCATAGAAGACGAAACAGTTACATATATGGATGATGTCTTATATAAAAACGATGTGATTGTTGCAGAGAATTATTTGCATACTCCGTCTTCTCAAGAGAGTTATACAGAAGATTTCAATCTCACAACCCTGACTGGTGGCCAACATATCAGTATTCCCAAAAAGCATTATCTGGTTCTGAACGACGTTCGGACAAATAGACAGGACAGCCGTAGCTTTGGTTTAATTGCTGAAAAACAGATTATTGGGCGACTGACCTTCCGTTTAAGTCCCCTCTCAGAATTTGGTTTTATTAAGACAGGACTGGTCCAGTAGGGCTGGTCTTTTTTCAATCAATTTTCTGGTTTATTTTCAAAATCTGACTAGACCAATTTTTTTCTTGACAACACATATGACTTGTTATATACTGATTTCACTGGTCTTTTTTTGGAAAAAGTTGACTAGACCAATTTATGAAAAATGAAAGCCGATGTTAAGAAACATCGTAGGTGAAATGATATGTGTGGAATCGTTGGTGTTGTTGGAAATACAAACGCAACTGATATTTTAATTCAAGGACTTGAAAAATTAGAATACCGTGGTTATGATTCAGCAGGTATTTTCGTAACAGGTGGGGAGCAGGCTCACTTGGTAAAAGCAGTAGGTCGCATTGCTGAATTATCAGCAAAAGTTGGCGATAAGACTGAGGGAACAACAGGAATTGGGCATACTCGCTGGGCGACTCATGGTAAACCAACTGAGAACAACGCTCATCCACATACTTCTCAAACTGCTGGACATATCCTTGTTCATAACGGTGTGATTGAAAACTATGCGGAAATCAAAGAGGAATATCTTGCAGGTCATGACTTGAAAGGTCAGACGGACACAGAGATTGCTGTGCACTTGATTGGTCAATTCGCTGAGGAAGGTCTGTCTACTTTGGAAGCTTTCAAAAAGGCTCTTCATATCATCCAAGGTTCCTATGCTTTTGCCTTGATTGATGCTAATGATGCAGATACTATTTACGTTGCCAAAAATAAATCTCCGCTTTTGATTGGTTTGGGCGATGGCTATAACATGGTCTGCTCAGATGCCATGGCTATGATTCGTGAAACAAGTGAATACATGGAAATTCACGATAAAGAATTGGTTATCGTGAAAAAACATAGTGTTGAAGTCATGGACTATGATGGCAATGCCATTGAACGTGGTAGTTATACGGCTGAATTGGACTTGTCAGATATTGGTAAGGGAACGTATCCATACTACATGCTCAAGGAGATTGATGAGCAACCAACTGTTATGCGTAAGTTGATTAGCGCCTATACAAATGAAGCTGGTCAGGTAACAGTTGATGCGGATATTATCAAGGCAGTACAAGATGCTGACCGTATCTATATCCTAGCTGCTGGAACTTCCTATCACGCAGGATTTGCCGCAAAAGACTTCTTGGAAAAATTGACAGATACACCAGTAGAGTTGGGAATTTCATCTGAGTGGGGTTACAATATGCCGCTTTTGAGCAAAAAGCCACTCTTTGTCATGATTAGCCAGTCAGGTGAAACTGCTGATAGCCGTCAGGTATTGGTTAAAGCGAATGAAATGGGTATCCCAAGTCTGACAGTGACAAACGTACCTGGCTCAACATTGTCACGTGAAGCGACCTATACTATGTTGCTCCATGCAGGACCAGAAATTGCGGTAGCTTCTACAAAAGCCTACACTGCACAGATTGCAACTTTGGCAATCTTGGCTAAGGCTGTCGGTGATGCAAATGGCAATGCCTATGCCAAAGAATTTGATTTGGTGCATGAATTGTCCATCGTTGCCCAATCTATCGAAGCAAGCTTGTCTGAAAAAGATGTGATTGCTGAAAAAGTTGAAAAACTCTTATCAACCACTCGCAATGCTTTCTATATCGGTCGTGGTAGTGATTACTATGTATCTATGGAAGCAAGTTTGAAATTGAAAGAAATTTCCTACATCCAATGTGAAGGCTTTGCAGCTGGTGAATTGAAACACGGTACTATTTCCTTGATTGAAGACGGTGTGCCTGTCTTGGCCTTGATTTCAAATCATCCACACCTTGCAAGCCATACTCGCGGAAACATCCAAGAAGTTGTGGCGCGTGGTGCAAATGTCTTGACGATTGTCGATGAGGCAGTAGCTAAGGAAGATGATGACATTACTGTGACAACTGTTCACCCATTCTTGTCAGCCATTGCAATGGTTGTTCCAACACAATTGATTGCTTACTATGCAACATTGCAACGTGGTTTGGATGTCGATAAGCCTCGTAACTTGGCAAAATCCGTAACAGTTGAATAATGTAAAAGGTCGTTTATCGGCCTTTTTTTGCAAGATTATGCAGAAAAAATGAAAAAATATTTAAAAATATAAAAAATTCTTTGAAATACATGAAATTTTCTGCTATACTAGAACCTAATCATTCTTTTAGGAGAAGACTATGGATTATGTTTTGGAAGTTCTGCCCAGTTTATTAAATGGCGCGATGGTTTCCCTGCAAGTATTTTTTCTAGTATTGCTATTATCCTTGCCTTTGGGTGCAATTCTCGCCTTCTTAATGCAGATGAAGTTCAAACCTTTGCAATGGCTCTTGCATTTTTATGTTTTAATCATGCGTGGGACTCCATTGCTCTTGCAATTGATTTTTGTTTATTATGTTTTACCAAGTGTCGGTATAACATTTGACCGTATGCCAGCTGTTATTCTGGCCTTTACCCTCAACTATGCGGCTTATTTCTCAGAGATTTTCCGAGGAGGTATTGAAGCCATTCCAAAAGGTCAGTATGAAGCCGCTAAGGTCTTGAAATTTACCCCCGTTCAGACCATTCGTTATATAGTCTTGCCACAAGTTGTGAAAATTGTCCTGCCAAGTGTTTTCAATGAAGTCATGACCTTGGTCAAGGATACATCCTTGGTCTATGCCTTGGGTGTCAGTGACCTCTTGCTTGCCAGTCGTACAGCAGCCAACCGTGATGCTAGCTTGGCACCTATGTTTATCGCTGGAGCTATTTATCTCTTGATGATTGGTGCTGTAACCCTTGTTTCTAAGCAGGTAGAAAAGAAATTTGACTATTATAGATAGGAGGAAGTCATGTTAGAACTACGCAATCTATCCAAACGATTTGATAATAAACAGATTTTCTCCGACTATGATTTGGTCATTCCAGAGGGGAAAATCGTTGCCATCGTTGGTCAATCAGGTGGTGGAAAGACAACTCTTTTACGGATGTTGGCTGGTTTGGAAACCATTGATTCAGGTACTCTGATTTACAATGGTCAGGAACTGCCACTTGAGGAGTTGGGTAAACGACATCTGCTGGGCTTTGTCTTCCAAGACTTCCAGCTTTTCCCACACCTATCCGTATTGGAAAACTTGGTTCTCTCTCCTATGAAAACGCAGAAAATGACGCGTTCAGAGGCGGAAGACAAGGCCCTTAAACTCTTGGATACTCTTGGCCTAGCTAACCACGCTACTGCCTATCCGTTTTCACTGTCGGGTGGACAAAAGCAACGTGTGGCTTTGGCGCGTGCTATGATGATTGATCCTGAGATTATCGGCTATGACGAACCAACCTCTGCCCTAGATCCTGAATTGAGAAAAGAAGTAGAAAAACTCATTCTTGAAAATAGGGCTACTGGAATCACGCAAATTGTGGTCACCCACGATATGCAGTTTGCTGAAAATATCGCAGATGAAATCATCAAAATTGAACCAAAACACTAAGAAAAGGAACAAATATGATGATGAATATGAAAAAAATGATGCTTGGAGCTGCGGCTCTTGTAACGACTTTTGCCCTTGCTGCTTGTGGCTCAAGCCAGTCAACGACCAAGTCTGATAATTGGTCAACTTACGAATCTGAAAAGTCCATCACAATTGGTTTTGACAAGACTTTTGTCCCTATGGGATTTGAAGAAACAGACGGTAGCTATACTGGATTTGATATTGATTTGGCAACAGCGGTATTTGAAAAATATGGTATTACTGTTGAATGGCAGCCAATTGACTGGGATTTGAAAGAAACTGAATTGAACAATGGTAACATTGATTTAATCTGGAATGGATATTCTGTTACGGATGAGCGTAAGGAAAAGGTTCTCTTCACAGATCCTTACATGGATAATCAACAAGTCTTGGTGACAAAAAAATCTTCTAATATCAGTCAAGTGTCTGATATGAAAGATAAGATTTTGGGGGCACAAGCTGGTTCTTCAGGTTATTCAGTCTTTGAATCACAACCAGCCATTTTGAAAGATATTGTGCAAAACAATGACGCCAGTCAATATGCAACGTTTAATGAAGCTTTGATTGACTTGAAAAATGACCGTATCGATGGTCTCTTGATTGACCGAGTATATGCCAATTACTACTTGCAACAAGAGGGAATCATCGCAGACTACAACATCATTGATGCTGGCTATGAAAACGAAGCTTTTGCGGTAGGTGCTCGTAAGTCAGATACGACACTGGTTGAAAACATCAATAAAGCCTTTACAGAATTATATAGCGATGGAACTTTCCAAGAAATTTCTCAGAAATGGTTTGGTGAAGATGTTGCTACAGACGCAGTAAAAAACTAATAATATAATATAAGAAAAAGAGCCATGTGCTCTTTTTGTATAGTCGAATGAAGAGCTTTCAGACAAGGAACTGAGGTGCAGGCAGTACTGGAGTACGGCAAGCCGAAAGTGACGATGTATCAAAGCAAATTCAAATGACTATCTGTCCAAATGAAAAGCCTGGTCTGAATGACTAGGCTTGTTTTTTTGAAATTTGATGGAAGATGACTGTCCAGTTTTCGTGACGTCGCCAGAGGGATGTGTGGACATAGTCACCGATTTCAAAGGTGACCAGTTTGGATTTCTGGCTGATAGAGGTCATCTGGTAATTGGATAGGTAGGTGGATTGTACAGGATGGGATTGAAGCATTTCAATTTTATTAAGGTAGCGCCCCTTGGCGTCTATTAGTAAATAATTCTCATCTATGAGGTTTTCATAGCCAACTTCGTGCGCTTGGATTTCTGATTCGAAGCGGTAGAGTTTGTCAAAGACATGTTCAAAGATTTCATCATGGGGGATGTCAGAAGGTTCGACATGGATATCTACATCAAAAACACCATGTTTTAGTGTGAGGAGTTGCTCCACTTGTTCTGTAATTTCATGGCTTTCGTAGACGGACAAATCGGGATTCATTTCTAAGACAATGTCCAGATAGATATTGGCACCGTAGGTTCTACCACGTTGTGACTTGACGGCAACAACTTTAGGAAGTTTGAGAATATCTTCTTCGTATTTGTGGAGGAGCTCTTCATCAAAGCCGTCTGATAGTGTAAAGAAACTTTCCATGAATATATCGTAGGCTGTTTTTAAGATGAAGAAGGTAATGACAACCGCAGCGAATTTATCGACGATGGGGAAATTGAAGGCAGCTGCAATGATGGCGATGGATGTTCCGATAGAGGTTACGGCATCAGATAGGTTATCCTTTGCAGCAGCTTCTAAGGCTTTTGAATGAACTCTCTTAGCCAGTGATTTGTTATAAAGATAAACGCCAATCATAACAAGGGCTGAGAAAATCCCAACTATAGCACCCGTCATATCAATTTCGACAGGCTGGTTGCTCATGATTTTGATGAAAGTAGAGTAGAGAACTTGAAACCCAACCACAAACATGATAAAGGATGTAATGAGGCTTGCCAAGTCTTCCATTTTCCAATGTCCAAACTTGTGGTCTGTATCAGCTGGTTTTTGAGCCATTCGCAGTCCGATAAGGACAGCTACATTGCCGATAATATCCGAAATATTGTTAAAGGCATCGGCGGTCAAAGCGTCCGAATGGAAGATGTGGCCCGCAGCCAACTTAATTCCAGAGAGGATAATGTAGGCTGAAATGGAAATGATGGCACCACGCTCGGCAAGTTTTAAATTCTGAATTTGTTGGTTCATAGCTCCTCCTAAACATATTCATTTATTCTAACAAAAAGTCTACCCAGTTTCAAGAAACTTAGATAGACTTTTCTGGTGATGATTTCGTTTGCAGATAGCGGTAGAGTTGCAGCAAGACTGTTCCGCTGGCCATGCCGATTGGGATGACTAAGGCTAATGTGAGAACAGTGGTGGTATTGACCAAGGCTTCTTTGTAACTTCCAGATACAAACTGTGTCGTTGTCAGATAGGCTCTGTAGCCTGGGACAAGAGGTGCTAGGATGGCCAGTGAAAAAATAACTGATGGTGTTTTGAGGACGATGCTCATGATTTGGCTGATGCAAGAACCGATTATAGCAGCAATAAAGGTTGCAATGACAACATTTGTCGGACCGAGGAGGAGTAGGTAGAGTAGCCAGACAACCATACCTAATATGCCTCCGGGAATCAGCAATTGTTTTTGGACATTAAGAACGATAAGAAAGGCAACGATCGCAATATATGAAGCCACAGCCTGTAAGAAAAAATGAAGTAGATTCATAATTCACCCCACAATCAATAGTGCAACAGTTGTTCCTGCTCCTAAAGAGAGGATGACAAGCAGTGTTTGAAAAATCTTTGTCAAGCCGGTATTGAGGTGATTGGTCATCAAATCTCTAACGGCATTTGTAAATGCTATACCAGGAACAAAGGGCATGACCGCACCAGCATTGATCATATTAGGATTAAGGGCTAGATCTGTATAATTTGCCAGTAGCAAAGCTAGGAGAGAGAAGACCAAGGCACCTACAAATTTAGATACAAATTCGATTCCGATTAGACGGTCAATCAGGAGGGAGCAGGGGAAGGCGACAAGGGTTACAAAAGCGGTTGCGACAGCCTCCAAAGGATTACCACCTACCATGATAGTAAAAAATGGTGCAGCTAGGACAGCAGCTAGAATGGTTTGAAGTTGAGTATAGGGGAGGGGTTGGTTGCGAATAGAAGTTAATTCTTCTAGTGCTCGTTTTAAGCTGACCTGTCCAGCGGTTAAGGAGCGTGAAACCTGGTTGACCTGACAGACTTTTTGCATATCGTGCACTGGGTTGACAATCCGTTTCATCCGAGAGATGTTCGTATGGTCAATGGAAAAGAAGATGGCAGCAGGAATAGCCAAAACGTTGACTGCTTCAATCCCTTGTGATTTAGCAATACGAATCATGGTATCTTCAACACGGTGGATTTCAGCACCGCTTTGTAAGAGAATGGCCCCAGCTAGCATGAGCACATCAATGGCTAAGTTGAGTTCTTTTGATTCTTCCATAGCTTACTTCCTCCCATTGTTTTAGAACTATTATACCAAAACTTGATTTTCATATGAAAAAGTTACACAAAGTTGAGCAAAATTCTTGAAAAATATTCGTTTTCCATTATAATTGATTTATCAACTGTTGATAAATCAACAAAAGGAGAGAAGTATGGAACAACTTTCTCAGTTACTCTACCAAATAAAACTTGCGGATGAGGCTGTGACCAGTTTATTTGAAAAGCAGTTGGGTATTAGTTTGACCCGCTATCAGCTTTTACAGCATTTACTGGAAGATTTTCCTTGTTCCCAGCAGGTTTTACAGGAAAAACTTCAAATTGACCGCGCGGCCATTACCCGTCATCTAAAGGTGTTGGAGGAAAATGGCTATATCAGTAGAGAACGTAATCCTGAAAATCAGCGGGAAATGCTGGTTCAACCCACCCAGCTCGCTTGGAATGATTTACAGGTCCATCCACCAGCCCAGCACCTAGCTGTGAAAGCAGCCATGGCAGACATTTTATCTGAGAGTGAAGAAGAACAGTTGAGCTATCTTCTGGAGAAATTAGTTTCAGGTCTTCAAACCCTCCCAGTTGAAACAGTTATTGAAGAAAAAGGAGAATAAATCTATGTCCATTTTTACAACTATTTTAGCAAGTATCGTAGCTCTTGAGCATCTTTACATCATGTATCTTGAAACCTTTGCAACCCAGTCTGAAAAGACAAGCCAGACATTTGGTATGGATCAAGAAGAATTATCACGTCAATCTGTTTCGGCTTTGTTTAAAAATCAGGGTGTCTATAATGGTCTAGTAGCAATATTTCTTTTTTACGGAATTTTCACAGGCAACCTTGAGATTACGACTATTTTTGTCTTGTTTGTTATTGCTGCAGCTGTGTACGGGGCAATATCTTCCAATCCTAAAATCCTATTAAAACAAGGTGGACCAGCCATCTTGGCCCTGATTTCTATTTTGTTGTTTAAATAAGTTAAAAAGCCTTCCGTGAGGAGGGCTTTTTGCAATTACCGAATAGTCAATTCTCCATCCAGTGTAGAGATGAAGAGGTAATTATTGGCTTGGGTATTGGAATATGCTGGCAGTTCTATTCTGTTATTATTTTGACTGGCATCTATGTAGAGGTCCATTTTTGTTTGTGAATGAAGAGAGATGTCGATTGAGCCATTGTAATTGCTGATGTCATGTCTTCCTTCTAGTTTTAGATTTTCTGCTTTAAAATCCCCATCCTCAATCGTTAGGCTACTGCCAACAGTATTGAAAATGTCTTTCGGACTTGTTAATGTGGAATGATTGATTGTTACATCTCCATTTAGGTGTGATAAATGAGTATAGCTGATGTGACTGTTTTCAATCAACATGTCACCATCTTCTACTGTGAGTTCCAGATTTTGAATGGTCACTTTATCCAGATACAAATCTCCCTGAAGGCTACCTGCGAGTGATTCGATTGTGCTATTTTTTGGGACTTCTAAGACAGGTTGGTGGTAGGCGACATTTTGGTCATTGACAAGATTTAAGATTGGTTCGAGTAAACCATCATAAGAAACGATACCTTGAAATGCACTAGAAATGGTTAACTTTCCATCTTGAACTTGGTGGCTGAGGAGGTCGATGTCTTTATGCTGATTTCGATAGTAGTGGAGGTGGAATTGGTTGTCAGGCGAAGGCATGATGGACAGTCGTTCATTAACTTCTATTTCCCTAATGTCACTAAAACTGGCTGTTTGTGGCTGGAAGTAGTTTTCTGAGACAGTTCTCATATTTGTCCATCCGCCAGCTAGGAAACCGATGAGGCTGAGAATGGCTCCAAGACTGAGCAGGTTCAGAATGATTTTCGTAAATGGTTTAAGCTCTTTCATGATAATCTCCTTTGCGAATGGTTCTTTGTATCCAGTGTAAAACAAACAAGAAGGTTTTGCTTCCAAGGTCTAGAGTGAATTTACTACCCAAGAGGGTGAGTGCCAAACAGATGAGGGCTAGCCCTGTGAAGAGGAGGGAGGAGGACCACGAGAGCGTGAAGAGGTCGAAGGCGAGGAGAAGTTGGGCGATTGCTAGACTGAGGAGGACAATCCAAAGTGATATTAGGAGTAGAAAGGCACTGAGGATGAACAGGAGTAGGGTAATGAAGAGGGCAACTAGGGTGATTGCTAGGGGAATGCCTATTGGTGCGGCAAGGATGGCGAGGATGGTCAACCAGACCATATTACGGGTATTTGGCTTATCTTCCGTCCGCTCTTTTTCGTAGAGGGTCGCTAGAATTTCACTTGCGGCTTCTTTAGGACTGCCCAATTCTTGAATAGCTTCTTCGTCGTTTTCTTTCTCATCGAAAAATTCATTAAAATAGTCCACGGTATCTTGAAAATCTTCTTTTGGCAAATGTTTGAGATGTTTTTCAAGTTTCTGCAAATATTCCTTGCGATTCATAGGAACCTCCTTTATCCTACAGTAAGTTGGCAGTCTTGACAATGGATGGTCAACTGAGCAGGGCTATTTTCTTGCTTGTAGCTGAGATGAGTGATATCACCCTCTTTCATCATTGTAAACGCCTTATCCTTTGGAAGTTTAAGGCTAGAATCTTCCTCCCAGATGTCCAAACTGATGTCTGTATTTGGTTTAAAGGTTAGAACAGAATCTTCAGCCTGACAGTTTAGGCTCTTTTCAAGGACAAAATCCTTTAACTTCCAGACACAATCTTCTAATCTTATCCTTGCATCTGAAAGGCTCATGCTTGAGAGAGTGATAACAGCATCACTGGCTTCCAATGTCAACTCGTCCATTCGTCCATCGGAGATAGTTAGTGTAGCGTCCTCTAACCTTAGGGCAGAGCTTGGACAGCTCACTTTCGTCATGCTGATGCTGCTATCTTCTGCATTGATGACGATCTGTTCGCTCGCCTGCACAGCCGCCATCGTCAGACTACTATCTGTCGTTTTCAGATTGAGATTGGTAAGGGGCAGGAGTTTTTCAGGGATTTTGAGAATAGCAGAGCTGGTTTGCTGGTTGGAAAAGTAGAGGTGGTCTGGGAGTGGCTTGCTAGATAGGTACAAACTATCTTGGACTAGTTGATAGTCAAAAGCCTGATAGGACCTCTCTTCAGAAAATGGATTATGCAATACTACCTTGTCACCCTCATAGCTTTGCACACTAAGAGCTTGGTCTTCGAGAATAATCTGTAAACTTGCAAAATCAGGTAATTCTTCAATCTTCGCCGTCAATTCAATCCTTTCCCTAGCTTGAAAGGCTGAATGTTTGAAATTGTTGAAAAAACCATCCCAGTCAAATTGAAAGTCGAAGTCAAAATCGAAATCAAATGCTTTAGTTGATTGTGAAGTGCCTTGGTCTTTCTCGGTGATGAGGGCATCTTCGGGCAGGTTGGCTATGATTTCCTTTGCAGCTTCTTCAGCTGTTCCGAGTTCGCTAATAGCTGCCAGGTCATCCGCTTTTTCATCGAAATATTCATTGAAGTAGTCCAGAGCTTCCTGTCTGGCACTTGGATGGAGTTGAGATAGTGCTTGTTCTAGTTGGTTCAGATAATCTGCGCGTGTCATTTTCGTAGGCTCCCTTCTATAATTCCGTCAATATGGTCTTTGTAGGTATTCCATTCAGCCTGCAGGAAGGGGATGTGTTCACGTCCAGCAGGTGTGATGGTATAGTATTTCCGCTTTCTCCCTTGAAATTCTTGGGTATAGGTGGTAACGTAGCCAGCCTTTTCCAGTTTTTTCAAGATAGGGTAGAGCGTGGACTCCTTTATGTCAGCAACTATCTTGATGGTCTGACTGATTTCGTAGCCATAGGAATCCTGTTTTTCCACAATGGCTAAGACTAGAAATTCTATCAAGATAGAGGATACGGGGTAGTACATAAACTCACCTCTTTATCTTTATGTAAATTATTTATATATAAATTATATACCTATTATTTGCTAAAATCAAGTAATTATATAAAATTTTTATATATTTTTAAAACAAGTAAAAAACACCCCTTCTGTGAGCAGAGGAGTTGCCTGATTTGAATTGATTAGTAAGCCATCATAATAGCATAAAAAAACTATCTTTGTGAACATCCTTTTCGATAAAATTATTGAAAATTAACCGAAAATTAAACATATCCAATTGAGAGCGGGAATCCCTGTTAGAAGGTTAACAGGGAAATCAATGATTCATCAACCATAAGTCTTACAGATATCTAGACTGGAATGTAAATAGTGACAAGAGCACCATTCTCGGAATTACTCAAATTTACTTGTCCTCCATGAATTTTTGCTACCCGCTTAACAAATGCTAATCCAATTCCGAAATGACTTCCTTGCTCTGAATTTGTTGCCTGTTTGTCTTGATAGAATAGTAACCCATATTTCTCTAGTAAATTCTCCGAGAATGAAGAATCGCTATTCCATATGGAAATATAAAATTTATTATCTATTAACTTGTAGTCTACTCTTATTACTGGATAATTACTTTTGGAATGGTCAATCGCATTATTGATAATATTTAGGATAGCTCGTAGGAATAGGTTTAGATTAAGCGTTAAATAGATAGGGATTGGTAGGTTGTTTGAAAATTGAATATTAGCTTTTTTGTCAGTAATTAGCCTAATTTCTTGTTCAAATAATTCAAGTAAGTAATCCGAAGACAAACTCTCCCAATTGGAAGTATCATTATAGAATGTTTTAGAGTAATTGATGAGCTGGTTAAAGTATCTATTAAGTTGTTGGCTGGCAAGTTCGATATCTCCTAAACATTGCCCAATATTTCCAGTAATATCCATAGACTGTAAAAATTGAGCATTTCCTTGAATAACTGTTAAAGGTGTTTTCAGATCATGCGCTGCAGCTGAGACTTGAAACATCAGCTCCTTTTTTTGCTGTTTTTCAGATTGAATCATTTTTTTTATCGTTGACTGCATTTCCTGAATTTTTTGTCTTGTTTCAATCAGTTCAATTAAGGTTAACTTAGCTAGGTCATGTTCATTTGTATCAACCAGTAGACTTTGATTATAAACAATGTTTGTCTCTTGCCTTATCTTTTCTAAAAGATTACTCATATTTTTAGCAATAATAGAAAACAAAATTAGACTAATATAAATCCAAGAAATCGTACTGAAATAGATAGTAAACGCACCTGCATTTTTTTCAGTAATATTAGTAAATGCAGTAAACAACATTGGTAGCAAGTAAAATAGAAAAAGACTAATAAGGAATTGCTTTAATATCTTAAAATATGTCTGTTTAATCAGTTGGTTAAAAGTCAGAGCGTTATCCACTGATAACCACCTCCCCAGATCGTTTTAATTGGATTAATTTCATAAGGTTTTAATTTTTGCCTGATTTGGTATACATACTCTGTAATTGATCGCCCCTGAGTTTCAGAATCATGAGGGTAAAGATAATCAAAGAGTTCGTTATTTGAAAATATTTTATTTGGATTGCTGGAGAGTAACAAAATTAATTGAAACTCTCTTTTTGTAGTGGGAATATGTATATCCGCAATTCTAAGTTCTTCTTTAATTTTATCAATTGCGAGAGGTCCAAACTGTAGAATATCACTAGAATTGTTATTGCGTACTTCTCTACGGATATGCATCTGTACTCTTGCTACTAGTTCAGGTATGCTGAATGGCTTTGTGATATAGTCATCTGCACCGGACTGTATGCCATATACAATATCCTCTTCTAAATTTTTAGCTGTTAGAAATATGATTGGAACAGGGATAAATTCTCGGATATACTTACAGATTTCAATTCCACTGTGGGGCATCATGATGTCTAAAATAATTAAATCATAGCCGATAAAATGACATATATCAATTTCTGGAATAGCAGTTCGCGTATCGACGACAAAGTTTTTATTCTCTAGAACATTTTGAATGAGTCTTAGAATAGCGGTATCATCATCTATGACTAGGACTTTATATTTCATGATTGCCTCTCCTTTGAAAATATATTCTAATCATATTGTACCATATTTACCCCGGTAATGATATAGGGGTGATAATAATCTAAATAATACAGACTTCTTATGAAAATTAGTATATAGTCTGTTACGTATACCGCTATTATATTACAATGCGATAATCTAGAATCAAAAAAATTACATAGAAATCAGAAATTCTGATATTTTTCTGATAGTTGTTTTGTAGAATATGAAATGTAGATGACGAGTTGTCATCTACCCTAATAGTTACCATTAGGGATTAGGAATTATTCTATAGCATGTTTTCTGAGAGTAGTCCAAAACTCCAAATCAATATATATAGTAAGTTAAATCAATTTGCTCAGGATTTAGCAGGTAAACATAGTTGTTACTAGATTGAAATTGCTATAGGGTAGTATGAATAATAGGAAGGAGAATGTTATGTACCAAAAACCAACTATTACAAAAATCGGTAGCTATCGAAATTTGACAAATGGTGCAGGTGGTGCACGTGAACGTGATTTACTTGGCTTCCGTGCGTTGATTGTTATTCACTGGCCATGGTTGTAATATAAAAATATAGATAATGAGCGGAGAGTGAGCAACTCCGCTTATTGTTTATATCATTGGTATAAAGCATAAAACATAAATCGTTATGAAAGTTAATATTATTGTAGCCAAAAATCAAGTTATTACAGCTGATATGTTGCTAGACGAACTGATTAATTTAGATAAAGTTAATGTCTATACTGCTGATAATTTATTAATGGTAGTGAAACATCAAAGTGATTCTGAAGAAATTAGTAATTTTTTAGCGAGAGAAGATTTGAACTTTGAAATGCTTGAGGATAATCTCAGTAAATTAAAAAAACATACATCTTTTATAGCAGTTACAAAAGAGAATCACCTTATAGCCAGTGGTGACTTTAATAACTGTAATCCAATATATTATCTAGAAAGAAATGAAGAATTATTTGTTTCATTTCATCCTGAATTAATTTCTAATCTTACAAAGCAAAAATTAAATAAAACTTATTTTGCCTTACGTATCGTAAACTTTGAGACTATATATCCATTTAGTGAGTTAACTCCCTGGGAGAATCTAAAGCTTATAAATAGTCGAAAAATGCTTGTAAGCTTAGAAGGTCAGATTAGTCAGATATTTCCTTGTAGAAGTAACGGTGGTAATAAAAGGATATCTGAAGTAGCAGTTGAATTACGTCAAAATGTAAAGGATGTATTACAGAAAAATTTGGGAAATCAAACCAAAATAAGTGCAGATTTATCAGGTGGTTTAGATTCAACTTCTCTTTGTTATTTTTGTAAGGATTTAGGAATAGAGTTGAATACAATTTTTCTATCTCCAGAGGATGGTGCTGATAGTGATGCTATATGGTCAGAACGAGCAAGTAAGGAAGTTTCGGCAGAGCATACGGTTTTACCGTATGGTAGCACAGTCACTTTAAACTCTTTAAATCCGTTAGATATATATAAAGCACTCCCATTTGGTCCGTCAGAATCGTTTCGCTATATAAATTTAGCTAGGAAAATTATAGAAATTGGACTAAAAAACAATATTAGTATGCATATAAATGGTCATGGTGGTGATGAGCTATTTGGTCCCCTATCTACTATGGCTTGGTCTTTGTATCATTCTAATTACCCGAATCGCCTAAAAAATTTATATGGATTTGCAAGATTAAATAAATTCAATCTTTTTAAATTCTTTAAGTCACTAGTTGATAATGAGAGTTTATCTGACAATTTGAGATGTTTAGAATGTAGAGAAATCGAACAGGTTGATTTTGATATAAAGTATAGTTCTCAATGGGTTCCAAAACCATCAGTTGCAAATTTTGTAACCCAAACAGCAAGAGAGTTAATTACCAGTTGCGCGAATTCATATGCTGAACAAAATATTGAACCATATTCGGATGATAAATCTATTCATAAAATTCTTGAAGAAGTTGAAGCTCATAGTCTTTTACAAAGAGATTTAAATGCAATGGTGCCGAATGATAAGTCATTTAGATTTCTTAGCCTGTATACAGCTTATGATATCGTGGAATCAGCATTACAATATAATATTGACGAAAGATTTAATGCAAAAGTAATTAAACCTATGTTAGCTGAGATACGTTCAGAATCTATGTCGATTGAATATTTTAAGCGAAGAGATAAAGGGGAATACACCAAATCAACCTTTACTGAATACAATAATCGTAAGAATATGTTGCAAAAAATCTTTTCTGAAGAATGTTTGATTTATAAGTTAGGGTTGGTAGACAAGGGTAAGTTATTAGAATCACTAAATAAATTTAGTGCTGATGGAGAACAGTTAGAAAACATCATGAGGATTCAAATCATTGAATACTGGCTGAGAGGTTATTGTGAAAGTGGAGGTACATATGAAATATAAGTTATCGTCAAATCTTAATATTAGTAAGACAGATGATGGTGGTAGCATAGTTTTAAATTCTAATGATGGACAGTATTACCATCTTGATCAATTAACTACGAATTTTTTAGATCTGTTAATTGAAGGTGTTTCATTTGAAGAATTTTGTAAAAATATTTCTATCAGTTATTCCGTTAAATTATCGCAGGTTATGGCAGATTATAAAGAGATATTAGAGAAACTTCAGAAATTACAAATTTTGGAGGTGGATAAATGAGCTCGCCAGTTAGAATGGAGAAGAGAACGAAATTATCAGTTAAAAACAAAATTACAGCATTTTTTTGTGCTAATGTATCATTTTTTTTAATTAAATTACCTCCTAAGAAACTATCTAAAATTATTGAGAAATTAAGTGAAAACACTCAAAATGCTACTCCAGCAGAAGTAGAAAAATGGCGTACATCTATAAATTCAATTAATGTCAGATGTGCAGGGAATGGTTGTCTACAAAGATCCGTTGCAGTTATGCTATGGGGAATAATAGCTAGGCGAACTCCGGATTGGATTTCGGGATTTCAGATATCACCATTTATAGCTCATGCATGGGTAGAAATTGATGGGGTACCAATTGGTGAAGAGATGGATTTATCTAAATTTCAAAAAATTATAATTGTAAAAGGTGGAAAAGATAAATGATACAAATTGAAAAAATTAGCAAAGGTTTTGGTGGGAAAACAGTTCTTTCAGAAGTTTCGTTTACAGCTAAAGAAGGAGAAGTGACAGCACTTATTGGTCCAAATGGATCTGGTAAATCAACCTTAATAAAAATTCTGCTTGGTTTAATTTCTCCAGATGAAGGTAGAGCGACTTTTGATGGGAAAGTATATGAAGAATTGAGTGACACTCCCTTTACATATGTTGGATCCTTTTTGGATAGTTTTCAACCCAATCCAACAAGGACGGCCTATAGTCACTTGAGGTGGATTGCTTTAACTAGTGGTATAGATAAGCAGAGATGTTTAGAATGTTTAAAAATAGTTGGCCTTCAGGATGTTGGCAATAAAAAGATAAAAGACTACTCTCTTGGGATGAAACAAAGACTGGGGCTGGCTACGGCTATTTTAGCGAATCCTAAAATACTTATTTTGGATGAACCGATTAATGGACTCGATCCAGATGGAATTAGATGGGTTAGAGAGTTTCTAAGAGAATTTGTAAGAGACGATAAAATTGTTTTAATCACAAGCCATTATATGAATGAGTTAGAACTTACGGTTGATAAAATTGTAGGACTATCTAATGGTAAGGTAGTCATTGATGGTAGTAGCAAAGATGTTCTTGAAGAATATGGCTCTTTTGAGGAAGCCTATTTTAAATCTGTTACAAATGAGATGGGGTAATGCTTTATGAAAAATACTCGTAGTGAACTATACAAAATATTATCATTGCCGATCTTTTGGATGGGGGTAGCAATTGTGATTGGAATCAGTGTATTCTTTACCTTTCAAAATATTCAAGTAATCAATGCGATAGCGAATGGTGATACAGAGATTCTTATGCTTGAAGATACAACCAGTCAATTAACAGAGTTTCAAACAGTAAGAGATGCGATATTATCTTCCCCCTATCAATCTAGTATTCTATTTTTTCCAATCTTATTTGCACTGATTCTATCTACGGAGTACAAATTTGGCCAGGAATCATTAACTAAATTATTGACACCAAAATGGCAGACGGTTTTAACAGGTCAGATTTGTTCTGGAATGATTGTAGCCAGTACGTTGACGGTTGTTCTATCTCTAATAAATAGTGCGATGCTCTATGTGATGTTAGATGAAACATTACAAGATTATCTCAATCTAAGTCTTATTTTAGAAGTAACGTTAAGAATCATTATCTTTGCCATAACATTGACATTGCTTTCAATGTTTTTAGTAAAAATAACAAGAAAGCCTATTCCATCAGTTATTGTTATTGTAAGTCTTCTTGTTATAACTTTATCAGGCGTATTGAGAGTAGTTTCTCCGACACTTGAAAATTTATTACCCCTAATAGGTGCAAAGTCATTTGCATTTGGAAGAGTAGAAAATAACAATCCTTCAGAAATGTATGGTTTGTTATTATTATTATCTCAAGCATCAATAGTAACTATTTTGATGTATATTAAAGCTTGGTATAAAAATCAGAAGGACAAGAAATATGGATGAAACAGTATATGCTCTTATTTATAAAAAATACAGTTTGAATGCGGTAAAAATACAAATTTTAAGTCAGTTACTGCTTATTCTATTTACCTGTATTCTTAGTTTGATAACATTTGAAATCAATGATAATTATATTGTTTTATCAATTAATCAAATTTTGGTAATTGCATCTTATTTATTTATGATAGGTGGCCTGATAAATGGCTCTATGGAAGTCGAGAATCCAGAATCTAAAATAGTCTATTTATTAACTGGAAACAAAAATAGTAGTACACAAAAAATCATTATTGTTGAGTTGATAGACTGTGCATTACAAGCCATTCTATCATTTTTAGTTATCGTAAGTTTCTTCACATTTAAAGGAACTATTAAAGAAGTTAGCGTAATACAGTTTATCTCTTATCTATTTAGTAGCGTTTTGTGTTTCTTCATTGCATATTATTTAACTTTATTTTTTAAGAGTTCGATGACAGCGTTAGCTACTTTGTTGCTATTTCCAATATTAGTTATCCCCTATATTGAACGTGTATTTCCTGGAGCATTACCATACATTTATTATGAAACTATTTCTGAAAGCTTCAAAATATCAGCAATATCTGCTAGTCATATCATACTATTATTGTGGAATTTGATTTTACTCCTATTAATTTATTTGAAAGTCAAAAAGAGGTTGAAAAATGAATAGTCAAAAACATTCAGAAGTCACTTTCAGGGAATTGTTAACATTACTAAAACCGTATAAAATAGCTATAAGTATTGCTTTGATTATTGCATTTATTTCGTCGACATTATCAATTTTTCAACCAATACTTCTTTCAAAAATTATTGACAATATTAACGATAATATTTTGGGGCAAACTGTAGTATTTTTCTCCCTAATAGTATTGTTATCTGCAATCCTTAACTCAATTAAGCAGTATATATTGGAGAGTATTAGTGAAAATTTAGTGAGTAGTTTACGAATTCAAATTGTGAATCGAGCAATAAAATATAAGATTGAGGTATTTGATACTAAAAAGATTGGGGATTTAGCATCAATCTTGAGTGCAGATACAGCCCAGCTAAGGGGGATTTTGAGTCAAGGAATAGTAGAATTGGTATCGCAAACATTTACAATGATATTTGCATTAATTATGATGTTTTATCTTGATGTTCAATTATTTGGTGTATCTTTGTTAGCCGTTCTCTCTCTTTTAATGTGTGGCTTGTTGCTTGGGAAAAAAACTAGACCGATTGCGAAGGATTTACAAGAAGTAGTTGGGGAGTTATCCTCTGAGTTGGAACGAACTTTGCGGGGGATTAGGACTATTCGAGCATTTTTATCAGAAGATATTTTTATTGAAAGAATGAGTTGTGTTGTAACTAATGCGACAAAAATTGGTAAAAAAGTAGCTATTTTTAAATCAATTATAAGTGGTTTTTCCAATATAGCACTACAAATAATGCTTATAACGATTATTGGAATTGGTTCAATTAGAGTTGCTACAGGGATTATATCTATTGGAAATCTAAGCGCCTTTATAATGTATGTGATGCTAGTACTGACTCCAGCTGCAATGCTAGGAGGAGTATTATCATCAATAAATGAGGGGTTGGGAGCTTATTCGAGAATTAAACTTGCATTGGAACTTCCGGTAGAAGAAGATGTAAATTCTTTAGATGTTCTTGATAAAAAAGGGAATCAGGCTTTGCAAATTAAAAATTTAACCTTTAAATATAACGACAATTCTGATAAAAACATTCTAAACAAGATTGATATTTCAGTTAATGGTCCGGGAGTGACAGCATTGGTTGGACCGTCTGGCTCAGGAAAAACAACTATATTTGAACTTATTGAAAGATTTTATGATTCAGATAATGGGTTAATAGAATTGTATGGAAATAATATTTATGATTTGCCAATTAAAGTTCTTCGTTCAAAGATAACCTTTGTGGAACAAAATGCTTCAATCTTTTCTGGCACAGTACTAGAGAATCTACAAATTGCTAATCAAAATGCTTCAAGATTTGACTGCTTGAACGCACTTAATTTGGTTAATCTTTTTCAGGATATTCCTACTGAAGAAATACTAGATAGAGTAATAGGGGAGTCTGGAATCACTTTGAGTGGTGGTGAAAAACAAAGGCTATCATTAGCTAGGGCCTTAATTTCTCCAAATGACATAATATTATTGGATGAGACTACATCAAATTTAGATAGTATAAACGAGTCGAAAATTCAACAATTAATTAAAGATTTATCTAGCAAGAAGACTGTCTTAATAATTGCTCATAGATTATCTACTATTCAAAATGCTGATTCAATTTATTTAATAAGAGAAGGCGAAGTACATGACTTCGGTACTCACCAAGAATTACTATCAAGGAATAAACTCTATAAAGAATTGGTTGAAACTCAGTTCATCAATACCGAAATATGTGGAAGTGATAAAATTGATTGAGTTAAACCTTAGATGATTTTTTCAGTAAACTAATTAGGGCTGAAAGCTATAAAAATATTTATCATTAATCAATGACATGATAAAAAGCACACAACTCTTACTATCAAGTTGAGTTGTGTGCTTTTTATTAGTCGATAAAGAAAGTTTGTGGACCTTGGTAACGGATTCCGTCATTGAAAGCGATGTAGAGGTTGAACAGTGGTGTAAACAATACGTAGAAGATGGCTTGAACATCTGATAAGCCGAATGCTTTACCGTAGCAATAGGTTAGATAGATACCATAGAGTGGTCCTGCAAGTGGAATGAGCAAGAAGAAGATAAACCAGCCCTTATCCTCCCCAAATGTGATGCATTGTTGAACATAGAGGTTGTAGAAGGGGATGAGGGATTTCCAACCAGCATAACCCGCTTTTTTAAAGAGGATATAATTGGAAATAGCAACTAAGATATACCAAATCATTGAGAAAATCATAGAGGTCCCCCAAAGACCAACTAAAATACCTTGCGCAAATGTTTCTTCTGTCATAATAAAACTCCATTTCTTTTTGATGAATCTATTATAACAGTATTAGTTCAATGATACAAGTGTTTTTCAAAAATTTTGGAAGATTTCCAGAAAAAATCAGACCTTCTTAAGAAAGTCTGAAAAATTGATTACTTGTACGCGACAATTCCAAGGATGACGTCAACAGCTTGTTCCATGGTTTCGAGGCTGACGAACTCGAAGCGGCCGTGCATGTTTTCACCACCTGCGAAGATATTTGGCGTTGGGATGCCCATGAAGGAAATCTTAGAGCCGTCTGTTCCTCCGCGAACAGGTTCAATCAGTGGCTTGATGCCTAGATTTTCCATGACCTCCTTAGCAATGTTGATTGGAGTCATGTCTTTTTCGATGATTTTCTTCATGTTGTAGTACTGGTCATGCAGGTTGACAATGACGCGAGGGGTGTCAAAGTTGGCATTCATCTTTTCAGCAATGTCTAACATGAGCTGTTTGCGAGCAAGGAAATCCTCTTCCTCAAAGTCACGGATGATGTAGGTGGTAGAAGCAGTATCGACACTGCCTTCCATGTTCATCAAGTGGAAGAAGCCTTCATAACCTTCAGTTTTTTCAGGACGGTCTGCTTCAGGAAGGGCATTGTGAAAATCAATAGCCATCTGGAAGGCATTAATCATCTGGTCTTTTGCTGAACCTGGGTGGACATTGCGTCCAAGGAAATCAATCTTGGCACCAGCTGCTGAGAAGGTTTCGTATTGGAGTTCGCCCAGCGGTCCGCCGTCCATGGTGTAGGCAAAGTCCACATCAAAGTCTTCCACATCAAACTTGTCTGCACCGACACCGATTTCTTCATCAGGACCAAAGCCGACACGGATTTCGCAGTGCTTGATGTCAGGATTTTGGACTAGGAATTCAATGGCCGTCATGATTTCTGCAATTCCTGACTTATCATCAGAGCCTAGCAAGGTCGTACCGTCTGTGGTAATCAGGGTTTGCCCCTGGTAGTTGGCGAGTTGTGGGAAGTCTTTCGGATGCAATTCATAGCCAGAAGTTCCCAGTGCAATGGGACTACCGTCGTAGTTTTCGATGATTTGTGGGTTGACACCTTCTGCGTTGAAATCAGCCGTATCCATGTGGGCGATGAAGCCAATTTTGCGGGTCAAACTTGGGTCGTTAGCAGGTAGTGTTCCCACCGCAAAGCCATTTGGCAGGTAGTGGACATTCTGCAAGCCGATACGTTTCATTTCAGGAAGAAGGATATTTTGTGCGAACTCAACTTGGTTCTGGGTAGATGGAGTAGTCGTAGAGTTTTCATCAGAGCGGGTGTTTTCTTTGACGTAGACCAAAAAGCGGTCTAAGAGTGTTGGGTATTTCATAGTATCTCCTTACTTGTTCAAAATATGTTTTTCAATGGCCTTGGCAACGCCGTTGTTTTCATTGGTATCCGTGATGTCCTGGGCGATAGCTTTGACTTGTTCGTTGGCGTTGCCCATGGCAATACCAAGTCCAGCAAATGCAATCATTTCCAGGTCGTTGTTGGCATCTCCCATAGCCATGATTTCTTCAGGAAGAATACCGAGGCGGTCTGCCAATTTTTTCAAACCAGTGGCCTTGCTTGCACCGTTTGGTAAAATTTCTAACAGATAGTCCTGTGAACGAACAGTGGAATAGCCTTGGCTGAGTATAGGATTGTGTTGCTTTTCAAAGGCATCAATATGCTCTTTTTCACCGACGAACATGGCTTCAAAGAAACGGTGTTTGCCAGATCTAGCTTCTGACAAATCGATGGGCTGGGGTATCATTCCTACCAAACCAGCATCTAGGTTGACACGTGCATTGGCTTTTTCTGCCAGAACGAAGTAATCTTCCTCGTCAAAGAGAGAGATTTGCACATCATCATTTTCAATAAAAGTGGAAAGATAATCAATATCAGAGATAGATAGTTCTTCCCAGTCAATCAGGCTCCAATCCTTTGTGGAATGGGTTGAGCAACCGTTATTGACAATGATATATTCCTCTTCGGTGTCAAAGCCAAGTTGCTCTACGAAAGGCTTAACGCCAACCAAGGGCCGTCCTGTGCAGAGAACGACTGTCACCCCAGCTTCAACAGCCTGATGAATAGCATCAATTTGTGGCTGCATCAACTCTTTATTCTCGTTTAAGAGGGTTCCGTCCATGTCAAGAGCGATTAGTTTAATCATAGTTACCTCCTTTTTTCATAAGACTAGTATAGCATAAAATGGGAGAGGAGTGCTTGAAATACTAAGCTCAATCCTATATAATAAAATTAAAAGGAAAGGAGGCGATTAAGATGAAAGTATCAAATAATAGAATGGCTGTAGAAAAAATAAATCAAGGGGAGGTTATCAGAAACTAATCTCCCAAAAGGAGTAGAAATGAAGATTGTAACTGTATCGACTGCTGTTGACAAGGCAAGGATTATCGAAGAAGTGCTGGCGGACTTGCCAGAATGGTTTGGCTTACCTGAGAGTACCAAAGAGTACATCAAAGACGGCTCTGCCTTGCCACTGTGGGCTGCCTATGTTGCTGATGAAGCTGTTGGTTTTGTGACCCTGACTAATTCTTCAGAGGCTTGCGGAGATGTTCATTGTATGGGCATCAAGAAAGCCTATCATCGCCAGGGAATTGGTCGTTTGCTCATGCAGGCTTTGGAGGAAGAGGCTCGGAAGGACTATGCCTATTTGCAAGTCAAGACAGTGGATGAAGGGCATTATAAGGAATATGACCAGACCATTGCTTTTTATAAATCCTGCGGTTTTGTCAAGTTAGAGGTATTTCCAAGCCTCTGGGATGAATGGAATCCCTGCTTGGTCATGGTTAAAAAGTTATAAACACATAGAGAACATCGGTTATGGACCGGTGTTTTTTGGTATAATAAAAGGATAGAATAGGAGTGTCATATGAAGACTGCTGTCAAAAAAGAAGTTGAGAAATACCTGTTAAGCATTTGCTATACCGTGCCAGTTAGTTTGGTGGAGGCATGGGATTTGTTGGCAACGGATAGTGGATTTGCCCGCTGGTTTCCTCAGTTGAGGGTTGAAGGTGACAAGTTGGTATTTAAAATGGAAGACTTCCATGAAACCATGGACTTGTTGACCTATCAACCAGGTGAAAAGATTGCTTACACCTGGGATACAGCTAGGCTTTCCTTCAGCTTGAGCCAGCAGGAGCAAGAGACGCTGATTGTCTTTGAGGAAGAAATCCCAGTTGATTTTGGCAATGAATTTGCGGATGCTAAAAAAGATATGACAGGTTGGCTGGTGCAGAATGAATGCATCAAAAAACTCTTAGAAGGTCAGGACCTGCCTGCACGTCAACCATTGCAGGAAAAATGGTCTGCTATTTTAGAAAAGGAATTATTGCTTTAGAAAATGAGGTGGACAAAATGAAGAGATGGTGGGCTCAAATGCGAGAAGAATATTATGAGACACGTTTCAATTCAAGCGAGGATTGGCTAGAGTGGTTCATAAAAAGAAAAATGACTTGGGGTTGGCGGTGGATACTTGTCGTGACTTTTTGTGTTCTGTATCGACTGTTTTGGCTTGAACCACGAAATTTTTTTCGTTTTTTCTATTTTCTATGTATTTTAGGTTTTTTATATATTTTTTATAAACTGATTCGCTATATTGTCAGGAAGAAGTAGGAACTGTCACCAACTTTTGTAAATTTGATTGAAGAAGGATGAATGAAAGGAATGACCATGCAACAAATTACATGTCCCCATTGCTCTACCGTTTTTACGGTTAATGAAACAGAATACAGTCAGCTATTAGCCCAGGTACGTGGTGCGGAGTTTGAAAAAGAAATCCATGACCGTTTGGAGCGGGAACGGGAATTATTGCAGCAGAGGGCTGAAAATGACTTGCAAGCTAAACTGGGCGATAAGGACAAGGAAATCCTAGAATTGACTGCACGCTTGGACAAGATGGCTAGTCAAACGGAGCTGGAAATCAGCTCTGCCATTTCCCAAAAGGACCAAGAAATTCTTGAACTGACAGCAAAGTTGGATAAGCTGGCTAGTCAGACGGAGCTGGAAATCAACTCTGCCATTTCCAAAAAAGACCAAGAAATCCAAGAGCTCAAGGCTCAGTTAGGGCAAATCGGCTTGGCTAAGGACTTGGAGTTGCAGCAGGCGGTGGCCCAGGTAGAGAAGGAGCGGGATGCGGCTCAGAATGCTTTGGCCATGCAGGAGCAGAAGCAGGAGTTGGCGTTGGCGACCACTCGTCAGGAGTACGAGGTGCGGCTCAAGGCGGCGGATGAGCAGGTGGAGTTTTACAAGAACTTCAAGGCCCAGCAGTCCACCAAGGCAATCGGTGAGAGTTTGGAGCTGTATGCTGAGGCGGAGTTCAACAAGGTGCGGCAGCTGGCTTTTCCAAATGCCTACTTTGAGAAGGACAATCAGGTGTCGGCACGGGGCTCCAAGGGTGATTACATCTATCGGGAGCTGGACGAGAATGGCGTGGAAATCCTTTCCATTATGTTTGAAATGAAAAATGAGGCGGACGACACGGTCAAGAAGCACAAGAACGAGGACTTTTTCAAGGAGCTGGACAAGGACCGTCGGGAGAAGGACTGTGAATATGCGGTCTTGGTGACCATGTTGGAGGCGGACAACGACTACTACAATACGGGCATCGTGGACGTCAGCCACAAGTACGAGAAGATGTACGTGGTCCGTCCCCAGTTCTTTATTCAGTTGATTGGGCTCTTGCGAAATGCTGCGCTGAACAGCTTAAAATACAAGCAGGAGCTAGCCTTGGTCAGAGAACAGCATATCGACATTACCCATTTTGAAGAAGACCTGGCAACCTTTAAGACAGCCTTTGCCAAGAACTACCAGTCAGCTAGCAACAATTTCCAGAAGGCTATTGATGAAATTGACAAGGCCATTAAGCGGATGGAAGCTGTCAAGGCAGCCCTGACCACCAGCGAAAACCAGCTCAGATTGGCCAATAACAAGCTGGAAGATGTTTCTGTCAAAAAACTAACCCGTAATAACCCAACCATGAAAGCCAAGTTTGAGGCGTTGAAAGGGGAGGAATAGAATCTCTATTCTAGTTTAGGTCAACAACAAATAGAAAGGAACTTTGTATGAATTTGTTCGAAGGTTTAGAACTCATTACAGATAGTAATATAGAGAAGTTTGCAATTCCTGGAGTATGGGCATTGTTTGGTAAAAGAAAGCTCACATCTTCAGAAAATGATTCCATATCTATAGATGATCGATATTATTGTTTGCAGGTTGCCACCACTGAGAATATAAAAATTGAGATACTGAAGGATAAGAAGTTACTTGAAACACAAATTTGTACAGAGCCCATCATGAAAAACTATGTTAATCAATTTAAGGAGAAATTGTTTGAGTATCCGGTGTATCCTTCTGCTAGAGAGTATCTTTATTCTGAGATAAGCCAGTGCTTTTCAAAAGATGATTTTGTATTTCTTTTAATTTGCCAAGAAGATAATGCAGATGTTAGAAAGAAAATCGAAAAAGTATTTGCACACAAAACAAAGGCTATCTATTGGAGAAACGGTGGCTCTTTCAAAGATGGAGATTTTATCAATTTTAAAAATAGGCAGCCGCTTTCAGTTGACATTGATGATGTCATGAATGACTTAGAGGACGTTCAGAAAGAGAAGATTAGGGTGATTTCAGAACGATACAATAAACAATTTAATAGTATTTCAACGGAGAAGGTAAAATGAACACCATCGACCTAAATCTGCCTGTTGCAGAGATTATCAACCAGCACCCAGAAGTCAAGGAGATTCTGGTGGAGCTTGGTTTCAAGCCCTTGGCCAATCCAGCCATGTTGAACACGGTTGGCAAAGTGACCAGCCTTAAGACTGGATCCAAGATGACCAAGATTCCGCTAGACCGTATTCAGCAAGTCTTGGAATGCAACGGCTATGAGGTAATAGGAGGAGAAGCATGACAGATCAACGGATTGACATTTTGAAGAACATTCTACTCGATTTGCACAATGGTGCTAGTCCAGAGTCTGTTCAGGACCAGTTTAATCAGCATTTCACGGGAGTTTCTGCCCTCGAAATCTCCCTAATGGAGCATGAGCTCATGTCCAGCGACACAGGCATTACTTTTGAAGACGTCATGAGCCTTTGCAATATCCACGCTAACCTTTTCAAAGGAGCAATTACAGATGTGGAAGTGGCGGATATTGACCAGGAGGGTCATCCTGTCTATGTCTTTAAGCAGGAAAACCTTGCACTGCGGGCGGCTCTCTTACGCATCCGCCGGATTCTAGACCAATACGAGCAGACAGAAGATGCGGAACTGCAAGACCAGCTCCAGCAAGGATTGATACGCCAGTTTGGGCTCCTCGGTCAGTTTGAAAACCACTATACCCGTAAGGAAAAGGTCTTCTTTCCCATTATGGAACGCTACGGTCACGATGCACCGCCTAAGGTCATGTGGGGCGTGGACGACGAGATTCGAGACCTCTTCAAGACGGCTCGCAAGGCACTTGAAGGAGGTGACCTAGCTGCGACACGGACTCACTTTGAAAGCTTCGCCAAGGAGTTCGAGGAGATGATTTTCAAGGAGGAAGCTATTCTCCTCATGATTTTGCTGGAGATTTTCACCCAGGACGACTGGCTCCAAGTGGCAGCGGACAGCGACGCCTACGGCTACGCCATTGTCAAGCCAACAGCCAAGTGGGTACCTCATCGGGAGACTTTTGGAGAAATAGCAGAGCAGGCAGCCGACAGTCTTGCTCCGCAGCCTGCTGGGTCAAACCAGCAGATTATCGATACGCCAGAAGGCCAGTTCACCATTACCTTCACACCGAAAAAGAAATCAGAATCTGTTCAGGACAGGACCAGTCCGCAGACCTTTGGCAATGGCTACTTGTCTGTCGAGCAGGCCAATCTTATTCTCAACCATTTACCGTTGGAACTCACCTTTGTTAACAAGGACGACATTTTCCAATACTACAATGACAGCCACCCTGTTGAAGACATGATTTTCAAACGGACTCCAAGCCAGATAGGACGTCATGTGGAGCTCTGCCATCCACCCAAAATCTTAGACAAGGTCAAGAAGATTTTTGAACTGCTTCGCACGGGACAAAAAGACCAGGTGACCATGTGGTTCAAGTCCGAGAGCATGGGCAAGTTTGTCTATGTGGTCTATAAGGCCGTGCGTGATGACCAGGGAGAGTTTCAAGGCGTCTTGGAATATGTCCAAGATATCCAACCATTTTTTGAAATTGACAGCGATTTTCATCGGGATATTTAATCCAACCAGACCGCCCACAAGTGCGGTCCTTTGTGTTATAATGAAAACATGATTTCAGGAATTATTAACGTCAAAAAAGAAGCGGGCATGACCTCGCACGATGTGGTTTTTAAGCTCCGCAAGATTTTGCAAGAGAAGAAGATTGGGCATGGGGGCACCTTGGACCCAGATGTGACAGGCGTTCTGCCCATTGCAGTCGGCAAGGCTACTCGCATGATTGAGTATATGCAGGAAGAGGGCAAGATTTACGAGGGAGAGATTACCCTGGGCTACTCGACCACGACCGAAGATGCGTCGGGGGACCTTGTTGAGCGGACACCGGTTTTGGACATAGCAGAGCAGGCAGTTGATGAGGCCATGGCTAGCTTTGTCGGTACTATTACCCAGATTCCGCCTATGTATTCTGCTGTCAAAGTAAATGGCCGCAAACTCTACGAATACGCACGGGCGGGCGAAGAAGTCGAACGTCCTCAACGCCAAATTGACATTTACAGTTTTGAACGGACCAGCCCTATTGAGTTGACGGATGACTGTGCACGATTCACTTTCCGAGTTCGCTGTGGTAAAGGCACCTATGTCCGTACCCTGTCTGTTGACTTGGGCTCTAAGCTAGGCTACGCCAGCCATATGTCCAAGTTGGAGCGAACAGGCTCGGCAGGTATGCATTTGGCAGATGCCCTGACAATCGAGGAAATTGCGGACAAGGTTGTCCAGGCTGATTATTCCTTCCTCCGTCCCATTGAGCAAGGAATTGGGGATTTGCCTATTGTTGACTTGACGATTGAACAGGTCATTGATGCAAAATTTGGTAGATTTATCTCACTTGAAGCGGATGCAGCATTGGTTGCAGGCTTTCATAAGAAAAAACTGGTGGCTATCCTAGAAAAGCGTGACCAAGTCTATAAACCTCGGAAGGTTCTTCTGGAAGAGATTTTAGCCTAGTTGTGATAAAATAAACACTATGAATATTAGAACAATTAAAGATTATCAAGAGTTTCATCAGGAAGAGCCAACTGTCTTAGTTCTAGGCTATTTTGATGGCATTCATTTGGGTCATAAGGCCCTTTTAGAACGTGCAAGACGAGTGGCTGATGAAAAAGGATTGTCTGTAACCGTCCTTACTTTTCCAGAAACCCCACGCCTGGCCTTTGCCCGCTTTTCTCCTGAGCTCTTGCTCCATTTGACCAGTCAAGAGGAACGCTACCGCCTCCTAGAAACATACGGTGTAGACCAGCTGGTTTTGACCAACTTTACCAGTGAATTTGCCAGCAATACTCCTCAGCAGTTTATGGACCGCTATATTAAAGGCCTCAATGCGCAGGTTTTGGTGGCTGGTTTTGATTACCATTTCGGGAATTGCAGAGCGGATGTACAAGATTTGACCCGCTTATTTGATGGGCAGGTTGAAATAGTAGAAGAAATTTGCCTTGATGGAGAAAAGATTTCATCTACGCGTATTCGTCAGGCTATCCAATCTGGACAGGTTGATTTAGCCAATCGCCTACTGGGCTATACCTTTATGACTGAAGGGATTGTGGTTCATGGAGATGCCAGAGGCCGCACAATCGGTTATCCAACTGCCAATTTAGCCCCCTTTGACCGAGTTCATTTGCCATCAGAGGGTGTCTATGTAGCAGATGTTGAAGTGGATGGCAGACGCTACCGTGCCATGACCAGCGTAGGGAAAAATGTTACTTTTGATGGAACGGAAATGCGGATAGAAGCGCATATTTTTGGTTTCGATCGCTTTATCTACGGTGAAAAAATCAGGGTTTTTTGGCTTGAAAAAATTCGAGATATGGTCAAATTTGATGGAATTGATAGCCTAATGGAGCAGATGAAACGAGATGAAGAATGTGCGCTAGAGTGGGGGAAAGATGATTAAGAAAATAATTCAGGATCCCCGATATGAAAAAGGCATGACCTATCTAGCCATTGTCTATGTCTTTCTCATAGTGCTTGAGTTGATGGATGCGAGTATTGCCAACTCAGCAGGTTACAACATAATCGACTGGTTATTATGGTTTATCTTTGTCTGTGATTACTTTGTAAACCTTTACCATGCAGATGATAGCATGGAGTACATCCAAAGTCATGTCTTGGAATTGATAGCCATCATTCCATTTGACTCTGTTTTCAGTTTTTTTCGTTTGGGGCGTTTGGCTCGACTATTTAGACTGGTTAAGGTGGCCCGCATTTTTGCTCTATCCAATCGTTTCTGGGATACGGTTAATAGGCTCTTGCATACAAATAGTCTGTCCAAGGTCTTGATGTTAAATATATCAGCCGTTTTGACAGCCAGTGTCCTGCTGTCAGCAATTGAGGGAAAATCCTTTTTTGATGCAGTCTGGTGGTCGATTGTGACCATGACAACAGTAGGCTATGGAGATATTGTTCCCCAAGACACTATTTCGAAAGTCATTGCCATTCTTTTGATGCTAGTCGGAATCTGTACTTTTGGTATGGTGACTTCGACCATTACCCGCTTTTTCTCTGAAACTGAAAAAGAAACCAAGTTGGATTTATTGATTGCCAAAATGGATGAACAAACGGAGCTAATCAAGCGACTAGAAGCTAAAATAGAAAGTTTAGAAAAATTAAGAGATTTAGACTAAAATTCCCTATTGAAAACTATTTCAAAATACATTATAATAGAATGGAAAGATAATGTAGAGAGGGGGATTAGTGTATGATTACTTTGTTTTTATCGCCAAGTTGTACCAGTTGCCGTAAGGCGCGTGCTTGGTTGACCAGCCACGAAGTCCCTTTCGTTGAACATAATATTATGACCAGTCCTCTGACAGCAGATGAGCTGAAGAAGATATTGGCCTTGACAGAGAATGGAACAGATGATTTGATTTCCACTCGCTCTAAGGTCTTTCAGAAGCTTAATGTTGATGTGGATGAATTATCCATTCAGCAGTTAATTGGCTTGATTGAAACCTATCCAAGTTTGCTCCGTCGTCCGATTATCTTGGACGAAAAGCGGATGCAGATTGGTTTTAATGAAGATGAGATACGTGCATTCCTGCCACGCAAATATCGTAAACAAGAACTAAAAAATGCTACATTGAGAGCAGAAATAGGATAAGAAAGATAAGAGATATGAACAAAAATTATTCATATCCACTTGATTTTTCGTGGAGCACAGAGGAGATTTCCTCCGTGCTTTCTTTTTTAAATCAGGTGGAGGCAGCCTATGAAAAGGGTGCAGATGCAACGACCATTTTGACTAGCTACCAAGAGTTTAAAGAGGTTGTCAAAAGCAAGGGACAGGAGCGCCAGATAGACAGAGAGTTCCAAGAGGTTTCGGGCTACTCTACCTATCAAGTTGTCAAGACAGCCAAGGAAAAAGGGAAAGGGGTTGTCCGCCTTGGAAACTAAGTATCGCTTAGCCCAGTCGCTTGTTTTGGCAGCAGGGGATTTCTTACGCCAGCATATTGATGACCAGTTAGAGATTGAAGAAAAGGCTTGTGCTAGGGATTTGGTGACCCATCTGGACAAGGAAGTGCAAGACTTTTTGACAGCCAGTATTAAGAAAGAATACCCTACTGACTTGATTTTTGGTGAAGAAGGTGGGGATGTTAGCTCTCTTTCAAAGGGAAATGTTTGGGTCTTGGATCCCATTGATGGCACCAGTAACTTTATTGCCCAGAAAAATGATTTTGCCATTATGCTGGCCTATTTTGAAAATGGCATTGGTCAATTTGGATTGATTTACGATGTCATGCAAGACAAACTATTTCATGGCGGTGGAAGATTTCCTGTTGCTTGTAATCAACAAGTGCTGTCTAAGCCAGCATCTTCCCCACTAAAGCAGAGTTTGATGGGGTTGAATGCTCAGCTTTATGCTGCTAACAAACACGGCTTAGCAGACTTGGCGAATAAGACATTAGGAACACGGTCAGTTGGCAGTGCTGGCATTGGATTTACTCATGTCCTTGAAGGACGATTGTTTGCCTATGCTTCCTATCTCTATCCTTGGGACTATGCTGCTGTCAGTATTCTTGGACAGGGTTTAGGGCTTAGTTTGTTGAGCTTGGAGGCTGAAAGTCCATCGTTTGATAAAAGAGAACACGTCATCCTAGTTGCCAATCAGCACTTGGAAGAAGTAAAGAGGTATCTATTCTAATGCAATTACCACAGGATTTTATTGATAAATATAGTCATTTGCTTGGTCAAGAAGCCCAAGCATTTTTTGAGAGTTTTGATGAGCCAGCTATTTCGGGTTTTCGGACCAATCCCTTGAAGGAAGGGCAAATTGCTTTTGACAACCCAATTCCAGACATGCCCTGGTCCTATTATGGCAAGGTTTCTGGAAAATCTCCTGAACACGTGACAGGTCTGGTCTATTCGCAAGAACCAGCTGCGCAAGTGGTAGGACAGGTTGCAAGCCCAGAAAAAAGTATGAAGGTACTGGACCTAGCGGCAGCGCCAGGTGGAAAGTCAACCCACTTGCTTTCCTATTTGGACAACACTGGACTGCTAGTGAGTAATGAAATTTCAAGTAAACGGGCAAAAATTCTAGCAGAAAATATCGAACGATTTGGGGCAAGAAACGTGGTCGTGACCAATGAGTCTGCGGACCGTCTAGCCAAGGTATTTCCTGCCTATTTTGACATGATTGTGCTGGATGCTCCCTGCTCAGGCGAGGGGATGTTCAGAAAGGACCCTGATGCTATCCAATACTGGTCCAAGGACTATCCTGACCAGTGTGCCAGTTTGCAGCGAGAGATTTTAGAATCCGCCTTGACTATGTTGGCTCCAGATGGGCAGTTGATTTATTCCACTTGTACCTGGTCTCCTGAAGAAAATGAAGAAATCGTCACCTGGTTGCTGGAGAATTATGAGCTAGAGTTGGTTGATATTCCAAAAATCAATGGTATGGTAGAAGGGATTGGCTATCCTCAAACGGCTCGTATGTATCCTCATCATTTTTCAGGTGAAGGGCAGTTTGTTGCAAAATTCAGATTTTTAGGGGGAGCCAAGTCGAAAAAACTGAAGCCAGGAAAATCAAATTTGAACAGGGAGCAACAGACCCTCTGGAAAGAATTTGAGCAAAAACACTTGAAGGTTTCCTTAACAGGTTTGTTTCAGGTTTTTGGCGATAATCTCTATCTCCTACCAGATGGTTTGCCAGACTTGTCAAAAGTTAAGATTGCTCGCAATGGGCTTCATTTGGGAACATTCAAAAAGAAACGATTTGAACCTAGTTTTGCCTTAGGCTTGGCACTTCACAGTACAGAAGTTAAGAACCGAGTTGACATCAGCTTGGATGATTTTCCAGCCTATGCTGCTGGACAAACCGTTGCAGTATCCAAAGACTTGCCAAATGGTTGGTATCAGGTAGCAGTTCAAGGAAATGGTTTAGGCTTTGCAAAAATTGTATCTGGAACCCTTAAAAATGCCTTTCCAAAAGGTCTCAGATTTTAACTGAAAATAAGCAGATTTTTTTTGCAACTTGTCTTTTTATATGATATAGTGGATTAGTGGAAATATCTTGTAAATTCCTTGTAAAAAGCAAGGAAAACATAAGGAGATTCCACTGAAAAATGTAAAGGAAAAAACGAAATGAAAAAAAAGCAGAAGCTTGGAATTGCAGCTTTGTTTCTTTTGAGTAGTGTAGCTCTTGCAGGTTGTTCCTCATGGATTGATCGCGGAGAGTCTATCACTGCAGTAGGTTCTACAGCCCTTCAGCCGTTGGTTGAAGCGGCGGCAGACGAATTCGGTAGTGTCAATATCGGAAAATCTGTGAACGTACAGGGCGGTGGTTCTGGTACTGGTTTGTCACAGGTTCAGTCTGGAGCAGTTCAGATTGGTAACTCGGATGTGTTCGCAGAAGAAAAGGACGGTATCGATGCTAGCAAGTTGGTAGACCATCAGGTTGCCGTGGCTGGTCTAGCCGTTATTGTCAATGAAAAAGTGACGGTTGATGACATTACCACAGAAGATCTTCGTAAGATTTTCACCGGTGAAATTACCAACTGGAAGGAGCTTGGTGGCAAGGATTTGGAGATTTCAATCATCAACCGTGCAGCAAGTTCTGGTTCTCGTGCAACCTTTGATACAGTCGTTATGGATGGACATGCAGCGGCTCAAAGTCAAGAGCAGGATTCAAACGGGATGGTTAAGTCCATTGTAGCTCAAACCCCTGGTGCTATTTCTTACTTGTCATTTGCCTATGTGGATGATTCTGTAAAAACCATCAAATTGAACGGCTTTGCGCCAACAACTGAAAACGTAGCAACCAATGCTTGGCCAATTTGGTCATATGAGCACATGTACACCAAGGGAGAGCCAACTGAATTGACAGGCGAATTCTTGGACTACATGATGTCTGATGAAGTTCAAAATGGCATCGTTGAAAGCATGGGCTATATCTCTATCAATGATATGAAGGTTGAAAAGAGTGCTGATGGCACGGTGACAGAGAAGGAGTAAGCATGAAAAACGAACAACTAGCTAAAGAATTATCTTCTCCGTCTAAGAACTCTCGCTTGGAGAAGTTTGGTAAGGTCATTACCTTCCTATGCCTATCGCTCATTGTCTTTATCGTTGCCATGATTTTGATTTTCGTGGCGCAACGTGGTTTATCGACTTTCTTTGTGGATGGTGTGAGTATCACTGATTTCTTGTTTGGAAGCAAGTGGGAACCAAGCTCTAAAATCTTTGGAGCTCTTCCTATGATTTCAGGTTCTTTCATCGTTACGATTTTGTCAGCCATCGTGGCTACACCAATTGCCATTGGTGCAGCAGTTTTCATGACAGAAATCTCGCCAAAACGTGGTGCTAAAATCCTGCAACCAGTTATTGAGCTTTTGGTTGGTATTCCATCAGTGGTATATGGTTTCATTGGTTTGCAAGTGGTTGTGCCTTTTGTACGCTCAATCTTCGGTGGTACTGGTTTTGGTATCTTGTCAGGGGTATTTGTCCTCTTTGTCATGATTTTACCGACAGTAACCTTTATGACGGTCGATAGTTTGCGTGCGGTGCCTCGTCACTACCGTGAAGCAAGTTTGGCAATGGGTGCAACTCGTTGGCAGACTATCTGGCGTGTTATCTTGAATGCCGCTAAACCAGGTATTTTCACGGCCGTAATCTTCGGAATGGCGCGTGCCTTCGGTGAAGCCTTGGCGATTCAGATGGTAGTTGGTAACTCAGCGGTTATCCCAACTTCTCTCACAACGCCTGCAGCGACCTTGACTTCTGTATTGACCATGGGTATTGGTAATACGGTTATGGGAACAGTTCAAAACAATGTTCTCTGGTCATTGGCCCTTGTCTTGCTCTTGATGAGCCTTATCTTTAACATGATTATGAAATTTATTACGAGAGAGGGTAAGAAAAACTATGCACGCTAAAAAATTCGATAAATTGGCGACTGGTATTCTTTACTCCATCGCTACGGTGATTGTCGTTATTTTGACATCACTTATTCTCTATATCTTGCTCCGTGGTTTGCCACATGTTGACTGGCATTTCTTGACCAGCAAATCATCTTCATATAAAGCTGGTGGTGGTATCGGAATTCAGCTCTACAACTCATTCTTCCTATTGGTTGTAACGCTCTTGATTTCTGTTCCCTTGTCAACAGGAGCAGGTATTTACTTGGCAGAATATGCAAAGAAAGGTCCTTTGACAAACTTCATCCGTACCTGTATTGAGATTTTGTCATCACTGCCATCCGTTGTCGTTGGTTTGTTTGGTTACTTGATTTTCGTTGTACAGTTTGAGTACGGATTCTCCATCTTGTCAGGAGCCTTGGCTCTTACGGTCTTTAACCTGCCACAGATGACCCGTAACGTTGAGGACAGCCTTCGTCACGTTCACCATACGCAACGTGAAGCTGGTTTGGCCCTTGGTCTATCACGCTGGGAAACTGTTCTTCATGTTGTTATTCCAGAAGCACTTCCAGGGATTGTCACAGGTATCGTCTTGGCATCTGGTCGTATCTTTGGTGAAGCGGCTGCCCTCATCTATACAGCAGGTCAATCAGCACCAGCACTTGACTGGTCAAACTGGAATCCATTGAGTGTTACAAGTCCGATCTCTATCTTCCGTCAATCAGAGACCCTTGCGGTTCACATTTGGAAGGTAAACAGTGAAGGTACAATTCCAGATGCAACCCAAGTTTCTGCTGGTTCAGCAGCAATCCTCTTGGTCTTCATCTTGATTTTCAACCTTTCTGCCCGTTATATCGGTAAGAAACTTCATGCGAAAATGACTTCAGCAGCCTAGAAGTCTGACTATTAAGGAGAAAAAATGGCAGATTACAACTGGAATGAACGCCATATCATCACTTTCCCAGAGGAAAAAATTGCCCTTTCAACAAAAGATGTTCATGTTTACTATGGTAAAAATGAAGCCATCAAGGGCATTGATATGCAGTTCGAGAAAAATAAAATTACAGCCTTGATTGGTCCATCAGGCTGTGGTAAATCAACCTATCTTCGCAGTCTCAATCGTATGAATGATACGATCGATATTGCTAAGGTAACAGGCCAAATCCTCTACGAAGGAATTGACATCAACAGACCAGATATGAACGTTTACGAAATTCGTAAGCATATCGGAATGGTTTTCCAACGTCCTAACCCATTTGCAAAATCGATTTATCGCAATATTACCTTTGCTCACGAGCGTGCGGGTGTAAAAGATAAGGAAGTCTTGGATGAGATTGTTGAAACCTCACTGAGACAAGCAGCTCTTTGGGATCAGGTAAAAGACGATTTGCACAAGTCAGCCTTTACCTTGTCTGGTGGACAACAGCAACGTTTGTGTATCGCGCGTGCGATTTCTGTTAAACCACAAATCTTGCTTATGGATGAACCAGCATCAGCCTTGGACCCAATTGCAACCATGCAGTTGGAAGAAACCATGTTTGAGTTGAAGAAAGACTATACCATTATCATCGTTACGCACAACATGCAACAGGCAGCCCGTGCAAGTGATTACACAGCTTTCTTCTATCTTGGTGACTTGATTGAGTACGATAAAACAGCAAATATCTTCCAAAATGCCAAACTCAAGTCTACGAACGACTACGTTTCAGGACACTTTGGATAGAAAGGGAAACAATGACATCACCTATTTTACAAGTAAAAGATTTGTCTGTTTACTATAATAAGAAAAAGGCTTTGAATAATGTTTCAATAGATTTCTATCCAAATGAAATTACAGCCTTGATTGGTCCGTCAGGTTCTGGTAAGTCAACGCTCTTGCGTGCCATTAACCGCATGGGCGATTTGAACCCAGAAGTAACCTTGACAGGTGCTATTGATTACAATGGTAAAAATATTTACAGTCCTCGTACGGATACTGTAGACCTTCGTAAGGAAATCGGGATGGTTTTCCAACAACCAAACCCATTCCCAATGTCTATCTATGAGAATGTTGTTTACGGCCTTCGTATCAACGGTATCAAGGATAAGCAAATTCTGGATGAAGCAGTAGAGAGCTCTCTGATTGGCGCTTCCATTTGGAACGAGGTCAAGGATCGCTTGCATGATTCAGCAGTTGGTTTGTCTGGTGGTCAGCAACAGCGTGTCTGTGTGGCGCGTGTATTGGCAACCAGTCCAAAGATTATCTTGTTGGATGAGCCAACATCAGCCCTCGACCCCATCTCAGCAGGTAAGATTGAAGACACGCTTTATGGTTTGAAGGATAAGTACACCATGGTATTGGTAACACGTTCCATGCAACAAGCGTCTCGTATTTCAGATAGAACTGGTTTCTTCTTGGACGGAGATTTGATTGAGTATGACTTGACCAAAGAAATGTTCCTCAGTCCGAAACATAAAGAAACAGAGGACTATATCACAGGTAAGTTCGGTTAGACCGTAAGAAAAAGAAAGAGGTTCATATGTTAAGAGCTCAGTTTGAAGAAGAATTAGGTAAACTCCATAACCAATTTTACGCTATGGGGAATGAAGTATTGGCACAAATCAACAATGCTGTTCGTGCCTTTACGACCCATGATCGTGAATTGGCTAAGGAAGTCATTGAAGCGGATAAGAAAATCAATGCCTTCGAAGTGAAATTAGAGAAAAAATCACTTGAAATCATTGCATTGCAACAACCGGTTTCCACAGACCTTCGTCGTGTTATCACTGTGTTGAAGGCAACGAGTGACCTGGAGCGTATGGGTGACCATGCTGTTTCAGTTGCAAAAGCTGCTATTCGTATGAAGGGCGAAGTTCGTATTCCAGTTGTTGAAGAAGAAATCAAGAAAATGGGTCGCGAAGTTCGTCAATTAGTAGAGCAAACCTTGGAACTTTATCTTGGTGATGCGGATATGGAACGTGCATATGAAGTAGCGGCACGTGACGAAGTTGTCAATGAATTTTACTCAACTATCCAAGAATTGACAACTGAAGAAATCAAGAAAAATCCAGATTCTTTGGTTGCTGGTCGTGACTATTTCCAAGTCTTGACCTACTTGGAACGCGTTGGTGACTATGCTAAAAATATTTGTGAGTGGGTTGTTTACCTTCGCACAGGTGATATTACAGAATTGTAAAATGGAAGTCCGAAAGGACTTCTTTTAGTTTGCTTTAAGAAAAGTGCCATATATCTTTAGCTTGCTTTAAGTTTCTCCTTTTATACTATTCTTATCATCAGGTGAGTGCTTATTCACTATGATAAAAATTTTTGAAAAGAGGAACTTTATGTCATTGATTAATCAATTGAAATCACAATCCAAAACAGTTCTGGCAGCGGTTGCCATTACAGCGGCAACCGTAGGCTTTGCTGGTGGGATGTCAGTTGCAAAAAATGCTGGAACAATCACTACACAAAGCCAGGTAGCTTTGGCTCAAAATCAAGCTGGTACAACAAATAGCCAGGCTAATTCAAACACAGGTAATCAAATGCCAACTGCCCCTAATGGAGAAATGCGAGGTATGCCACCAGAGCAAAATGGAGAAATGCGAGGTATGCCACCAGAGCAAAATGGAGAAATGCGAGGTATGCCACCAGGACAAAACGGAGAAATGCAAAGTATGCCACCAGGACAAAACGGAGAAATGCAAGGCATGTCACCAAGGCAAAACGGAGAAATGCAAGGCATGCCACCTGGTAAAAATGGAGGAATGCGAGGTATGCCGCCAGGACAAAATGGCACCACTCAAGGTACTACACCGCCAAATACCACAAGTGGTACAAGGCAATCAAATACTTCCTCAGATGAAGTAAATGCTTTAAAAGAGAAAAATCAAGAAATCAAAGCACAAATTTCAGGTAGCTCTAGCACTTCAAACCAATAGGAAAAATTTGAGATAAGTGGTATAATAAATTAACCTCTGACAGAAATGCAGAGGCAACTTATTAAAGTGAAAAAATATGTTCAAAGACCAAGTTTTTACTTGTGTCTTTGAATTGTCTTTTAAAGATTAGGTTAAGGAGATAGTCATGATTAAGATTTTGTTGGTGGAAGATGATTTAAGCCTATCCAATTCCGTTTTCGATTTTCTGGATGATTTTGCAGATGTTATGCAAATCTTCGATGGAGAGGAAGGAATTTACGAAGCTGAGTCGGGTGTATACGATTTAATTCTTTTGGATTTGATGTTACCGGAAAAGGATGGTTTCCAAGTTCTGAAAGAATTGCGTGAGAAGGGAGTGACCACTCCAGTTCTTATTACCACAGCCAAGGAAAGTTTAGAAGATAAGGGTCATGGATTTGAACTAGGTGCAGATGATTATTTGACCAAGCCTTTCTATCTGGAGGAATTGAAAATGCGTATTCAAGCCCTCCTCAAACGTTCTGGTAAGTTCAATGACAATTTATTAACCTATGGTGATGTGACAGTTGACCTATCAACTAATACGACCTTGGTAGATGGTAAAGAAGTTGAACTACTGGGCAAGGAGTTTGACTTGTTGGTCTATTTCCTACAAAATCAAAATGTTATCCTACCTAAGACACAGATTTTCGATCGCTTGTGGGGATTTGACAGCGATACGACCATTTCAGTAGTGGAAGTTTATGTGTCAAAAGTTCGTAAAAAATTGAAAGGAACGGCCTTCGGAGAAAATCTGCAAACCCTTCGCAGTGTCGGCTACATTCTAAAGAATGTTTAAGAGATATAAAAAGATTGTCAATACGGAAAGTTTTTCCTTCTTCATTCGCTATTTTGCTGTATTTACCCTGATATTTGGCTTGATGACAGCTATCATCTTTCAGCTTATGCGTTCGACCATGTATCAAACAACAGATGATACACTAGATCGGATTAAAGATGAACCAGCCATGCTGGTTGGTTTTGCGATTGCACGGACTTATGAACCTGATTCTGAATTTATTATTCAGGACGAAAATGACCAGCCGTCAGCGACTAGTTCATCTCCAACTTCTTCCTCAACATCTTCTTCGTCCCAAGAACCGCCTCAAAAGGATATGAAGGGGAAGCATCAAATGCGGCTGGGAACTAATACTCACGTTCTGCTCTATAGTAAGAGTGGGGAGCTCTTGAATCCTGATAACTTTACAGGCTTGTCTAATTTGAAGGTTGATAAGGAAAAATTGGGCGAAATCAAGGAGTTGACGGTTGAATCTCCATTTGGAACCGAAGAACACTATCGGTATGTGACGATTGAAATATCTCCAGAAGATTTGGGCTACTATTCCAGCTATGACATTACTTGTGCGACAATTTTGGTCAATGTTAGCCAGATAAAATCTTCTATTGCGACCTATGAATCCACAGTAGCTATTGTTATGATTTCTGCATGGTTGATTTCGATTGTAGCGAGTATTTATTTGGCAAACCTTAGTATGAAACCAATTTTGGTCAGCTATCAAAAGCAGAAGGATTTTGTTGAAAATGCCAGCCATGAATTGCGGACACCACTTGCCGTCTTGCAAAATCGTTTGGAAAGCCTATTCCGTCATCCAGAGGCAACGATTTTAGAAAGTAGTGAGAGCATCGGTTCTAGTTTGGAAGAAGTGCGGAATATGCGATTGTTGACGACCAACCTGCTCAATCTTGCCCGTCGTGATGATGGTTTCAAGCTTGAAATGGTAGATGTTCCCTCATCCTATTTTGATGAAATATTTGAAAACTATAGCATGGTTGCTGAGGAAAATGGCAAGAAGTTTCAAGTTCAAAACAATATTGTCCAGTCAATCCGAACGGACAGGGTCTTGATCAAGCAACTATTGACGATTTTGTTTGACAATGCAATGAAATATACGGGTGAGGACGGTGCTATTCATATCACAGCAACCATCAAGGAACGCTATGTTTCCTTTACTATTGCTGATAATGGTTTGGGGATTTCTGACGCAGATAAGAAGAAAATATTTGACCGTTTTTATCGGGTTGACAAGGCTCGGACACGGCAAAAAGGTGGATTTGGTCTGGGGCTTTCTCTGGCTCAGCAGATTATCAAATCCCTTAATGGTCAAATTTTGGTAAAAGACAATCAGCCAAAAGGCAGTATTTTTGAAGTCCATATCCCTAAATAATACTAGCAGTCTAGCAAGACCGGGAGCTAGTTAATCCGGCAAGATACAAAAAGGAGTGAGGAAATTGTTTTTCCTCCTCCTATTTTTATCAAGTATGGTATACTGATTTGTAAGAGTTTCGAAATTTATAGCCTGAGATGTTTCATTGTTCAGGTCAGGAATTAAAGTTATTAGGAGTGAGCCTTGAAAGATTATCTATCTACACGAAAGCTAGCTGTACTTGTCTTATTATCTTTTTCACTGTCGAGTTTGACTGCTTGTTCCACCAATCAGGTGGCAGAAAAATTACAAGAGCTTCAAGCTACATTTTCCCAAGAGAAAAAGGAACTGGAAGCTGAATTGAGGCAGCTAGAGAAAGAAGTAGCCGGCAACTTTTATTTTCAACAACTAGATACAGACAAGGAACGTCGTGTCTATCTTCAATTTGTCAATGGTCTGAGAAAAAGAGAGAACACGATTGAGATTGACTCGGTCATTCAGGAGACCTACACTCGTGTCTATTTTTCGGTTGCCAATGACTTCCCAGAATATTACTGGCTAACAGATGCCATGGTGGACGGTATTGAGTTCTCCGATTTATCTCAGCCAATCTATCCAGCAGATGTAGAGCAGGTCATTCTACAGCTAGAAGAAGTTGCCCGAGCTATTTTAGAACAGGCTCCCAAGGGTTCAGACTATGAGATAGTTAAGTTTTTCTACGAAACCATTATCAAGCAGACAGACTATGATGTAGAAGCCCTGTCCAATGATAGTCTTTCCTGGAAAGAGCAGGGGATTACCAGTGTCCTTCTGGAAAAGAAATCTGTATGTGCAGGCTATAGCCGAACCTTTCAGTATTTATGCAAATTAGCTGGTATCCATTGCATCTATGTTAGTGGCATGGCTAATAGTGAGCAAGGTGGTCAAATCGGTCACGCTTGGAACCTGGTCCAGATTGGTGGTCAATACTATGGCATTGATACGACTTGGGGAGACCCAGTTTTTGAAGAAGCTATGGGAGGTCAAGGTCAAGCAGAGATTTCCTATGACTACCTCTGTGTTACGGATGAAGCCTTAAACCGAACTAGAAAAGCTGATAGTGACTTGCTTGGTTACTGGGGGCAAGAATTCCCTTTTCAGTCAAGACCCTTGGTCTATCCATCTGCCACAGATAATTCTCTTAATTATTATGTGCAACTGGGTGCTTATTTCACCAGGTTTGACGAAACTGCGGTATTAGATAGCGTCCGTAGTCAGAAGGAACAGGGAGCAGATAGGATTTTTCTACAATTTTCCAACCAGCAAGCCTTGCAAGAAATGGTGGATATGGCAGGAAGTGACAACAATAATCTCTTTTATAGTCTAGGAGATGTGTATACCTATCAGTATTTTTATAATGACCAGACCTATACGTTTGAAGTGACAGGCTGGTAGCCTGATTTGTTGTGAGAATAAAAAAAGGAAACCCGAAGGTTTCTTTTTTATTAAGCAAGTTTTGATGCAAGACGTGCTTTGTCGCGGCTTGCTTTGTTTTTGTGAATCAAACCTTTAGTTTCTGCTTTATCGATTGCTGAGCTAGCAGCGCGGAAAAGCTCTTCAGATGGGTTAGCTTCAAATGCTTTGATTGCAGTACGCATAGCTGATTTTTGTGCTGAGTTTTTCTCGTTTTGTTTAACGTTCAATTCAGCGCGTTTGATAGCTGACTTAATGTTTGCCAATGGTTTCACCTCCACCCTTTCTTGTACTAACTATACCATTATATCTGAAAAGACTTGTTTTGACAAGTGAAATTTATTTTTTTAGATAAATTTTATCAATCTCATGGTTATCAGCCTTATGGAGAATAATGTCTGCACGGTTTCGGGTGGGTTCGATGAACTTTTCCAAATTAGCTAGGTTTATATTTTTCCAAGTATTTTGGGCAATGGCAATGATTTCTGGATAGGTCATCTGAGTAAAACGATGGTAGTAGTTGTTGGGATCATTCTTTGCCAGAGTTAATAATTTTTGGAAACGTTCTAGGTACCAGGTTTCAATATGTTCCACATCGGCATCAACGTATATAGACAAGTCGAAATAATCGCTGACATAAAGTCGTTGGTTTTGTGGATTTTGAAACACATTGATTCCCTCTACAATCAGAAAGTCAGGGGCCTTAATTTCCTGAAGTTGATCAGGTACGATGTCATAAATCTCATGAGAATAGACAGGGATTTGACAATCATAACCATTTTTTATCTTATCCACGAAATCAATCAATTTTTCCATATCATAGGACTCTGGAAATCCTTTTTTGTTCAATATCTGGCGCTCTTCCAGAATGGCATTTGGATAGAGGAAGCCATCTGTTGTGACCAATTCAACCTTGGCGTGTTTAAAGGTACGGGCGATAAGAATTTGAAGCAGGCGGCTGGTGGTGGATTTTCCTACGGCCACACTACCAGAAACACCGATAATAAAAGGCTGAGGTTTGATGGATTTTTGCAGGAAGAGGCTCTTGGTGAAATTGAGGTCCTTTCGAGCCTTCCGATAAATATGAATAAGGTTGATAAGAGGCAGATAGATGTCCGATACTTCATGCAGTTGGATACGGTCATTGAAACTCTTGATTGAATTGAGCTCTTTTTGGCTCAGGGGAATAGTGGTCTTCCGATGGAGCTGTTGCCAGGTTTTCCGGTCGATTTCTTCAAAATTTAAAAATTCATTCTTCATAGTTTATTCTTTCTAATAGAAGTAAGCGTTTTACATAATACTTACATTTTATCATATTTTCCAATCTTGCAAAACTCTTGAAAACGTTTTTAAGAAATGGTATAATCAAGGTATGTCTAATATGTATTATGAAAAGAATCCAAGTGCAGCACATGATATTCATGAACTCCGTGTCAGCTTGCTGGATACTCCTATGACTTTCTTAACAGATGCTGGTGTATTTAGTAAGAAAATGGTTGATTATGGAAGTCAGGTGCTTTTGAATTCCCTGGAACTAGCGAAGGGAAAAACTCTCTTGGATGTAGGATGTGGCTACGGACCTCTGGGATTGACCTTAGCAAAAGTCTATGACCTAAATGTTACCATGATTGATGTCAATAGCAGAGCTTTAGAGTTGGCAGAAAAAAATGCTGAGAAAAATGGTGTTTCTGCGACGATTTTCCAATCCGATGTCTATGAAGCAGTTGAGGGTCGTTTTGATTATGTGATTTCTAACCCTCCCATTCGAGCTGGGAAGTCAGTTGTGCATGAAGTGATTACAGGTGCCAAGGAGCATTTGGTTGACGGTGGAAGCCTGACCATTGTTATCCAGAAGAAACAAGGGGCACCGAGTGCAAAAAAACGAATGGAAGAAGTGTTTGGGAATTGCCAAATTATAAAAAAAGATAAGGGTTATTACATCCTTGAAAGTGTGAAAGAATGAGAACAGTTGATTTAATTCAGAAAAAACGTGACGGCTTGGAATTGTCTACAGAAGAAATCCAGTGGTTGATTGATGGCTATGTGGATGGCAGTGTTCCAGACTATCAGATGTCTGCCTTGGCAATGGCCATTTACTTTAAAGGGATGTCTACAAGAGAAATCTCGGACTTGACCATGGCTATGGTACACACAGGCGAGGAAATTGACCTGTCTGCGATCGCTGGTATCAAAGTAGATAAGCATTCAACTGGTGGTGTAGGTGATAAGGTCACCTTGATTTTAGCACCGCTTGTTGCAAGTTTTGGTGTTCCTGTTGCTAAGATGAGTGGACGTGGCTTGGGTCACACAGGTGGTACTCTTGATAAGCTGGAGGCTATCAAGGGCTACCAAATCGAAGTGAGTCAGGAAGACTTTATCAAGCAAGTTCAGGAAACAGGTGTGGCTGTTATTGGTCAATCAGACAATTTAGTTAAGGCTGATAAATTGCTTTATGCCCTGCGTGATGTGACTGCCACGGTGGATATCATTCCGCTGATTGCAAGTTCGGTTATGTCGAAAAAAATCGCAGCTGGAGCTGATGCTATTCTTTTGGATGTAACGGTGGGCGAAGGTGCCTTCATGAAGAACATTGAAGATGCGCGTGTTCTAGCTCGAACCATGGTTGACCTAGGAAAAGCTGTTGGTCGCAAGACAATAGCTGTCTTGACGGATATGTCTCAGCCAGTAGGTACATCCATCGGTAACCGTTTGGAAATTCTTGAAGCTCTTCAGATTCTTCAGGGAAATGGCAGAGCAGATGTGACAGAATTTATCTGTGAATTGGCTCAAATCATGCTCAGTTTGGCAAACGTTGAAAAGTCAGTCGAAGAAGTTCGTCAGCATATTGATAACGGAGCAGCCCTCAAGAAATTTGAAGAGATGGTTGTAGCTCAGGGCGGAGATTTGGCAGACTTGTACCGTCCGGTTCAAGTTTCTAATCAGGTTGACGTACTCTCTGATGAAGATGGTTACATCGTTGGACTTCCTGCTTTGGAATTTGGACTCTTTGCTATGAGAATTGGTGCTGGTCGGGCTGTTAAGACAGACGATTTGGACTATGAAACAGGAATTGTTTTCCATAAGAAAGTCGGAGAAGCAATTGCCAAGGAAGAAAAAATCGCAACAATTTACGCAAATGAAAATATTTCGGAAAATTTGCTTACAAATTTCAAGAAAAATGTTAAAATAGATAAAGATAGTGTAAAAACGAAAGAAATTATTGAAATTATTTCTTAATGTACGGAGAAAGTATGAAACTGAATAAATATATCGACCATACCATTTTAAAGCCAGAAACCAGTAAAGAACAAGTTGGACAAATCTTGGCAGAAGCCAAAGAATATGATTTTGCCAGTGTCTGTGTCAATCCGACTTGGGTGGCTTATGCAGCTCAAGAGTTGAAAGATAGCGATGTAAAAGTTTGTACCGTCATCGGTTTCCCTTTGGGTGCCAATACTCCAGCTCTTAAGGCGTTCGAAACCAAGGATGCTATTGAAAATGGTGCTGATGAAATTGATATGGTCATCAATATCGGTGCTTTAAAATCTAAAAACTATGATTTGGTCTTAGAGGACATTAAGGCTGTTGTTACTGCTAGTGGCGATAAGCTTGTCAAAGTCATTATCGAAACGTGTCTGTTGACGGATGAGGAAAAAGTAAAAGCTTGTGAACTATCAAAAGAAGCAGGTGCTGATTTTGTCAAGACGTCAACTGGTTTCTCAACGGGTGGTGCAACTGTTGAAGACGTTGCTCTTATGAGAAAAACTGTTGGACCTGATATGGGGGTTAAAGCTTCTGGTGGTGCTCGTTCTTATGAAGATGCCATTGCTTTTATTGAAGCTGGTGCAACTCGTATTGGTGCTTCATCAGGTGTTGCAATCATGAAGGGAGAAAAGGCGGATGGAGACTACTAATCTGATTGATTTGGTCGTGGAAAATAGCCGCCATGCTTATGTTCCCTATTCCCACTTTCCAGTAAGTGCAGTCTTGGTTGCCAAAAACGGCCAAGTATTTACTGGAGTAAATATTGAAAATGCCAGCTTTGGGTTGACAAACTGTGCAGAGCGAACAGCTATTTTTAAGGCTGTTTCCGAAGGAGTTCTTGATTTTTCTGAAATCGTCATTTATGGTGAAACAGAAAAGCCAATCTCCCCTTGTGGGGCCTGCCGTCAAGTGATGGCGGAATTTTTTGAACAGGATCTAAAAGTGACCTTGGTCGCTAAAGATAAATCGACAGTCGAGATGACAGTCGGGGAATTACTTCCATACTCTTTTACAGACTTGACTTAAGTTTGTAAGCCAGTCGGTAGACTGAACACATTTATCATCGCAACAATTTGTTGCCAAAGAATTTTTTAGGAGGGTTCAGAAATGAACAAGAAACTTGTTGGTTTGGGTGTTGTATCACTTGCAGCACTTACTCTTGCTGCCTGTGGTAGCCGTACGTCTACTAGCTCTTCAAGCAGCGAATCCACTGAGTCATCAGTGCAAGCTGCGATCATTACCGACGTAGGTGGTATTGATGACCGTTCATTCAACCAATCAGCTTGGGAAGGTTTGCAGGCTTGGGGTGAAGAACATAGCTTGTCTAAAGGTAGCGGCTATGACTACTTCCAATCAGCTAGTGAAGCAGATTACATCACTAACCTTGACTCAGCAGTATCTGCTGGATACAATGTTATCTTCGGTATTGGTTTTGCCTTGGAATCTGCTATCGCTGAAGTAGCGCCAAATAACCCAGATACAAACTACGTTATCGTAGACTCTGTTGTTAAAGATCAGCCAAACGTAGCAAGTGTTGGATTTGCTGACCATGAAGCATCATACCTTGCTGGTGTAGCGGCTGCTAAATCAACTAAGTCAAATCATATCGGTTTCATCGGTGGTATGGAAGGTGTCGTTATCGACCGCTTTGAAGCTGGTTTCGTAGCTGGTGCTAAATCTGTAAATCCTGACATCAAAGTAACAGTTGACTACGCTGGTTCATTCGTAGACTCGGCTAAGGGTCAAACAATCGCAGCAGCTCAATATGCTGCAGGTGCTGACGTTATTTTCCACGCTTCAGGTCAAACAGGTAACGGTGTATTCGCAGCTGCAAAAGCTGAAAACGAAACTCGTAACGAAGCAGATAAAGTTTGGGTAATCGGTGTTGACCGTGACCAATCTGCTGAAGGTGAATACACTTCTAAAGATGGTAAAGCTTCTAACTTCGTATTGGCTTCTACTTTGAAACAAGTTGGTACGTCAGTAAAAGATATTGCTAACAAGGCAGTTGAAGGTAAGTTCCCAGGTGGCGAAATCATCCAATTCTCATTGGCTGATGGAGGTGTTGACTTGGCTGAAACGAATCTTTCAGAAGATGCTACAAAAGCAATTGCAGAAGCTAAGAAAGCTATCTTGGACGGTAAAGTAACTGTTCCAGAAGCTCCTTAATCATAGATAAACAAGAATCCGAAACGGCGACCTGATCGGTCGCCCTTTTCGGAGCTGAGAATTTTTCTCAGTAAAGCCTATCAGTGTCTGGTAGGTTTTACTGACAAAAATGATAGTCAGAAAGGAAGAAGATTATGACTAGGGATAATGTCATTGAAATGCGCAATATCACCAAAATTTTCGGTGAATTTGTAGCGAATGACCACATCAACTTACATGTCAGACGAGGTGAAATCCACGCCCTTCTCGGTGAAAATGGTGCTGGTAAATCAACTCTTATGAATATGTTGGCAGGTCTTTTGGAGCCTACCAGCGGAGAAATTGCAATCAACGGTGAGGTTGTATCAATTGACTCACCTTCTAAAGCTGCCCATCTGGGTATCGGTATGGTTCACCAACACTTTATGTTGGTTGATGCTTTCACAGTTGCGGAGAATATCATTCTTGGTTCGGAAACGACTAAGGGTGGTGTGATTGACCTCAAAAAAGCCATTGCTGAAATCAAGGAATTGTCAGAGCGTTATGGTCTTGAAGTCGATCCGACAGCAAAAGTAGCAGATATTTCTGTCGGGGCCCAACAACGTGTAGAGATTTTGAAAACCCTCTACCGTGGTGCAGACCTCTTGATTTTCGATGAACCGACAGCTGTTTTGACACCTGCGGAAATAGCAGAGCTTCTTAAAATCATGAAGAAATTGATTGAAGAAGGCAAGTCTATCATTCTGATTACTCACAAATTGGATGAAATCCGTGCCGTTGCCAACCGTGTTACAGTTATTCGCCGTGGTAAATCCATTGAAACAGTAGATGTAGCAGGTGCAACCAACGAAGATTTGGCGGAGTGGATGGTTGGACGTTCTGTATCCTTCAAAACAGAGAAAATTGCTTCAAATCCTAAAGAAGTTATCCTTTCTATCAAGGATTTGGTAGTAAATGAAAACCGTGGCATTCCAGCTGTTAAAGGACTAAACCTTGATGTTCGGGCTGGAGAAGTGGTTGGTATTGCTGGTATTGATGGAAATGGACAGAGCGAGCTCATCCAAGCTATTACAGGCTTGCGTAAGGTTAAATCCGGCTCTATTACCATTAAAGGTGAAGAAATTGTCGGAAAAACACCTCGTAAAATCACTGAAATGCAGGTCAGCCACGTTCCAGAAGACCGTCACCGCGATGGTTTGGTCTTGCAAATGTCTGTTGCAGAAAACATTGCCCTACAGACCTACTACAAAGAGCCAAACTCTAAGAATGGTATTCTGAACTACAATAAAATCAATGAAAAGGCTCGTCAACTCATGGAAGAGTTTGATGTTCGTGGAGCTAGCGAGTTAGTACCTTCTAAGGCTTTGTCAGGTGGTAACCAGCAGAAAGCCATTATCGCCCGCGAGATTGACCGTAACCCCGATCTTCTAATCGTTAGCCAGCCAACTCGTGGATTGGACGTTGGTGCTATCGAATACATTCGTAAACGTTTGATTGCAGAGCGTGACAAGGGCAAGGCAGTTCTTGTGGTCAGCTTTGAATTGGATGAAATTTTGGATGTTTCAGACCGTATTGCCGTTATTCACGATGGTACCATCCATGGTATCGTAGATCCTGCGACAACAAACAAGCAGGAGCTTGGTGTCTTGATGGCAGGCGGAAAATTAGAGAAGGGAGAAAGTCATGCCTAAGAAATATCACAATGTGGCCCTTCCATTTTTGGCAGTATTTTCTGGTCTTTTGTTGGGTGCCATCATCATGCTTATCTTCGGTTACGACCCAATTTGGGGCTACGAAGAACTATTTTATTCAGCATTTGGTAATGTGAAATCAATCGGAGAAATCTTCCGTGCTATGGGACCACTAATCTTTACCGCGTTAGGGTTTGCTGTGGCTAGTCGTGCAGGTTTCTTCAACGTTGGTTTGCCTGGTCAAGCCTATGTCGGCTGGGTATTTGCAGGGTGGTTTGCCTTGTCAAATCCTGATATGCCACGTCCAATCTTGATTTTAGCAACAGTTGTCATTGCCATGATTGCTGGTGGTATTGCTGGTTCTATTCCGGGTATTTTACGTGCTTATCTTGGTACCAGTGAAGTTATCGTCACAATTATGATGAACTACATCTTGCTTTACTCATGTAACTATATCATTCGTGAAGTATTTGCAGATAATTTGATGAAGAATACGGATTCGACCATCAACGTTTCAGCCAACGCTTCTTATCAAATGGAGTGGTTGCGTGCATTGACAGATAATTCTCGTATGAACTTGGGTATCTTCTTTGCAATTATTGCTGTTTTTGTCATTTGGTTCTTGTTGACCAAGACAACCCTTGGTTTTGAAATTCGTTCAGTTGGTTTGAACCCAACAGCCTCTGACTACGCAGGTATGTCAGCTAAACGTACTATCATTCTTTCAATGGTTATCTCAGGAGCTCTTGCAGGTCTTGCAGGTGCTATTCAAGGTCTTGGAACCTTCCAAAATGTCTATATTCAAAGTGGTAACTTGGATATTGGTTTCAATGGTATGTCTGTTGCCCTCTTGGCTTCAAACTCACCACTGGGAATTCCTTTGGCGGCCTTCCTCTTTGGTGTCCTTTCTGTTGGTGCACCAGGTATGGTTCGTGCCCAAATTCCACCTGAATTGATTAACGTTGTTACAGCGTCTATCATCTTCTTTATCGGTGTGAAATTTATCTTTGAGCAGTTGCTTAAAGCCAAAAATAAAGCGAAAGGAGCGAAATAAGATGAATATTTCAATTCTTGCCTTACTCATTTCGCAGATGTTGATTTACTCAGCACCTTTGATTTTTACCAGTCTTGGTGGTGTCTTCTCTGAACGTGGCGGTATTGTAAACGTTGGTTTGGAGGGTATCATGGTTATTGGCGCCTTTGCCGGTGTTGTCTTCAACATTGAGTTTGCTGAAACATTCGGTAAAACAACTCCATTGCTAGCCATTCTTGTTGGAGGTCTAGCAGGTGTCCTATTTGCCGCAATTCATGCGGTAGCAACGATTTATCTCCGTGCAGACCACGTTGTATCTGGTACGGTATTGAACCTCTTAGCACCAGCCTTGGGTGTCTTCCTTGTAAAAGTTATTTACAACAAAGGTCAAACAGATAGTATCACCCAGTCATTCGGTAAGTTTTCATTCCCTATCCTGGCTGATATTCCTGTTATTGGAGATATTTTCTTCAAGAATACGAGTTTGATGGGTTATGTTGCCATTGCAACGGCATTCTTGGCTTGGTTCATCCTTTATAAGACCAAGTTTGGACTTCGTCTTCGTTCAGTTGGTGAACACCCACAGGCTGCTGACACGCTTGGTATCAATGTTTATGCTATGCGTTCTGCAGGGGTCTTGATTGCTGGCTTCCTTGGTGGTGTTGGTGGTGCCGTAAGCGCCCAATCCGTAAACATCAACTTCTCTGCAACAACTATCGTGGGTTCAGGTTTCATCGCCTTGGCCGCAGTTATCTTTGGTAAGTGGAATCCAATTGGTGCAATGTTAGCCAGTCTCTTCTTTGGTCTATCACAAAGTTTAGCGGTAGTAGGTAGCCAACTTCCAGGTTTGAAAGATATTCCAACAGTATATCTCCAAATTGCGCCTTATCTAATCACAGTCGTTGCCCTCTCTGCCTTCTTCGGAAAAGCAGTAGCACCAAAAGCCGACGGCGTTAACTATATTAAATCGAAGTAAAAAAACAACCCCGACGGGTTGTTTTTTCACGAGCATGAAAATTCGAAGGCGAGTAAAGGTCCACTGGACCTTTTTATCATGAGCTTGAAAACTGGAGAGCGAATAACAACCCCGACGGGTTGTTTTTTCACAAGCATGAAAACACGATGGCGAGTAAAGGTCCAGTGGACCTTTTTATCATGAGCTTGAAAACTGGAGAGCGAATAATAACCCCGACGGGTTGTTTTTTCACGAGCATGAAAACACGATGGTGAGTAAAGGTCCAGTGGACCTTTTTATCATGAGCTTGAAAATCAGAAGGCAAACTAGTCTGGCAGCATAGGTGATACTTTTTGCTCGAAATTAAAATTCATCTTCTGCCTACTATAGATTTTTATGTTATACTTGGTTACTCGAGAATATGTGAGGAGGAAAGTTATGGCTAGACGCCTAGTTTTGAATATTGCAATGAGTTTAGACGGTTATATCGCTCGAACAGACGGGAGTTATGATTGGATAGAGGGGCATGGTACAGATCAATATGACACGACCTTGCAATTCGATAATCCTGCATTTTTCAGTAGCTGTGATACGGTCATCATGGGGCGAAAATCATTGGAAGATTGCCCTCTGGAGATGATTGAGGGATATCAGGAAAAGCAGTTTATTATTGCCAGTCGTTCGGAATATGCTAACTATAACAATGTACGATTTGTAAAGGACATTGTTGCAGAAATCGAGCAATTGCGAGCAGAAGAAGGTGGTGATATCTGGCTTTTTGGTGGAGCTAGCTTGGTTCAAACCTGTCTAGAAGCTGGAGTAATTGACCATTTCATTATTGGGATTATTCCAATAATCTTAGGTGAGGGTATTTCACTTTTTGATGGCCTGACCAAAGAGCAGAAATTGATTTTAGTAGAGTCTACAGTAACCGATGGCATTGCCATGTTACGGTATGATATACGAAAATAAAAAAAGGTGGACCAATGGTTCACCTTTTTAGTCTACTTAGTTTTTAACACCAGCAGCAATTTCTGGGTTGGCGAAAGCATCGTCAATGATGTCTTTCAATTGCTTAGCAGAAGCTTGCATTTTTTGCAATTCAGCATCATTCAATGGGATGTTTACTGGACGAACGATACCGTGTGCACCGATAATAGCTGGTTGACCGATGAAGACATCTTCAACACCTTCGTATTGACCTGCTTGGTATACAGACAATGGAAGAACTGCATTTTCATCATCAAAGATTGCTTTAGTAATACGAGCAAGAGCGACACCGATACCGTAGTATGTTGCACCTTTTTTGTTGATGATTGAGTAAGCTGCATCACGAACAGATACAAACAAGTCAACAAGACCTTGCTCATCGATATCGCGGTTATCTTGCAACCAGTCGTACAATTTCACACCTGCAACGTTAGCGTGTGACCAAACTGCGAATTCAGAATCACCGTGCTCACCCATGATGTAGGCGTGTACTGAACGTGCGTCGATGCCAATTTTCTCAGCCAATGCTTGACGGAAACGAGCTGAGTCAAGAGAAGTACCAGAACCGATAACGCGTTCTTTAGGGAAACCTGAGAATTTCCAAGTTGAGTAAGTCAATACGTCAACAGGGTTTGCGGCAACAAGGAAGATACCGTTGAAACCAGATTTAACGATTTCAGAAACGATTTGTTGGTTGATACGAAGGTTTTTCTCTACCAATTCAAGGCGAGTTTCACCTGGTTTTTGTGGCAAACCAGCTGTCAAAACAACTAGGTCTGCATCGTGAGCATCTGAGTACTCAGCAGAGTAGATTTTTTTAGGTGAAGTGAAGGCCAATGCGTGGCTCAAATCTTCTGCGTCACCTTGTGTACGGTCTTTGTTGATATCGATGATACCCAATTCTTGACCAATACCTTGGTTAACAAGTGCATAAGCATAAGCAGAACCTACGGCACCATCACCGACAAGGATAACTTTTTTGTGTTGTTTAGTTGCAGTCATTGCTAAACATCTCCTTAGTTTTATTTGGGGATGACCTCATCCCAACCATCTACCATTCTAGCACTTTTTAGGTGTTTTGTCACTTGTGAAAGGGACTTTGAAAATGTTTACATGATAGTTTTCAATAAAGAGTTTTGTCGTAAAATATGGTATAATAGAGGCACAATGACTGTTGAAAGAGGCATAAGATGCAAGATAAAAACTTAGTAACGGTGAATCTTACCAACGAGATGAAATCATCCTTCATCGACTATGCGATGAGTGTAATCGTTTCGCGTGCTTTGCCAGATGTGCGAGATGGTCTCAAGCCTGTTCATCGCCGTATTTTGTACGGAATGAATGAGTTAGGGATTACACCAGATAAACCCCATAAGAAATCTGCCCGTATCACAGGGGATGTTATGGGTAAATACCATCCGCACGGGGATAAGGCCATTTATGACGCCATGGTTCGTATGGCGCAGTGGTGGAGCTATCGCCATATGCTAGTTGATGGCCACGGAAACTTCGGTTCTATGGATGGTGATGGAGCTGCTGCCCAGCGTTATACAGAGGCTCGTATGAGCAAGATTGCTTTGGAAATGCTCCGTGATATTAACAAGAATACGGTAAACTATGCGGACAACTATGATGCTAGTGAGCGTGAGCCAGAAGTTCTACCGGCTCGCTTCCCTAATCTTTTGGTTAATGGTACGACTGGTATTGCCGTTGGTATGGCGACCAACATTCCGCCACATAACTTGGGCGAAACCATCGAAGCTGTGAAGCTGGTGATGGACAATCCAGAGGTAACAACTCGGGAAATCATGGAAGTCCTTCCTGGGCCAGACTTTCCAACTGGTGCCTTGGTCATGGGGAAATCAGGTATCCACCGTGCCTATGAGACAGGTAATGGCTCTATTACCCTTCGTTCACGTACAGAAATCGAAGAGTATGGAAACGGCCGTGAGCGTATTGTCGTTACTGAGTTTCCATACATGGTTAACAAGTCCAAGGTTCAAGAACATATTGTCCGTTTGGTCCAAGAAAAGCGGATTGATGGTATTACAGCTGTTCGAGATGAGTCAAACCGCGAGGGTGTGCGATTTGTCATCGAAGTACGTCGAGATGCTTCAGCCAACGTCATTTTGAACAATCTCTTCAAATTAACGCAGTTGCAAACCAACTTTAGCTTCAATATGTTGGCTATTCAAAATGGTGTTCCTAAAATTCTCTCTGTTCGCCAGATTTTAGGAGCCTATATTGAGCACCAAAAAGAAGTCGTAACTCGTCGGACGCAATTTGACAAGGAAAAAGCGGAAGCACGTGCTCATATCTTGGAAGGCTTGCTGATTGCCCTTGACCACATTGATGAAGTCATTCGCATTATTCGTAATTCAGAAACGGATGCTATTGCTCAGGCTGATTTGATGGAGAAATTTGAGCTTTCTGAACGTCAGAGTCAGGCCATTCTTGATATGCGCCTCCGTCGGTTGACAGGCTTGGAACGTGATAAGATTCAGTCTGAATATGATGAATTGATTGCCTTGATTGCTGATTTGGCTGATATTTTGGCCAAACCAGAGCGTGTTGTCACCATTATCAAGGAAGAATTAGATGAAGTCAAACGCAAATACGCTGATCCACGTCGTACAGAATTGATGGTCGGAGAAGTTCTTTCCCTTGAAGATGAGGACTTGATTGAGGAAACAGATGTTTTGATTACCTTGTCAAATCAAGGGTACATCAAGCGTCTGGCTCAGGATGAATTCCAGGCTCAAAAACGTGGAGGACGTGGGGTTCAGGGAACTGGTGTCAAGGACGATGACTTTGTGCGTGAGTTGGTGTCGACCAGCACGCACGATCGCCTCTTGTTCTTTACCAACAAAGGTCGAGTTTACCGACTCAAAGGGTATGAAATTCCAGAGTATGGCCGTACGGCTAAAGGCTTGCCAGTTGTCAACTTGCTCAAGTTGGAAGAAAATGAGTCCATTCAAACCATTATCAACGTAACCAAGGATCAAGAAGCAGATAGCTATCTCTTCTTTGCAACCCGTCAAGGTGTGGTCAAGCGGACTAGCGTTTCAGAATTTGCTAATATCCGTCAAAGTGGTCTTAAGGCCTTGAACCTGAAAGAAGATGACGAGCTGATTAACGTCTTCTTAACAAACGGTCAGGCGGATATCATCATGGGGACTAAGTTCGGCTATTCTGTACGTTTCACTGAAACAGATGTTCGGAATATGGGCCGTACAGCAACAGGTGTGCGCGGTATTAAACTACGCGAGGGAGACCAGCTAGTTGGTGCGACCATGATTTCAGATGACCAGGAAGTCCTCGTCTTGACAGAAAAAGGTTTTGGTAAGCGTACCCCAGCCAGTGAATATCCTACCAAAGGCCGTGGTGGTAAGGGGATCAAGACCCTCAAAGTTGCTGAGAAGAATGGTTCTCTGGCAGGTTTGACAACGGTATCTGGTGATGAAGACATTATGGTTATTACCGATACTGGGGTCATTATCCGAACCAGTGTTGCCAATATTTCTCAAACTGGTCGTTCAACCATGGGTGTCAAGGTCATGCGTCTAAATGATGAGGCAAAAATTATGACATTTGCACTCGTTGATGCCGCAGATGCCAAGAATGAAGAAGAGAAGGAGTAGAATTCTATGTCAAAACGTGCTAAAAGTAAAAAAGGAAAAAGTGGGATTTGGCGTAATCTTCTAGCTTTGTTGCTAGTCTTGATTTCTCTAGCTCTCATCTTTAACACCTCTATCCGTAATTTTATAATTGGATGGAATACCAATAAATATCAGATTTCAAAAGTCACTGCTGAAGACATTGAAAAAAATAAAGAGGCAGAAACTACTTTTGATTTTGAACAGGTTCAGGCCATTTCTACAGAAGCTATATTGGCTGCCCAGTGGGAAGCCCAACGTTTACCAGTAATTGGTGGTATTTCAATCCCAGAACTTGGAATCAATTTACCTATTTTCAAGGGTGTGGGGAACACATCTCTAATGTACGGTGCTGGAACCATGAAGGAAACCCAGGAAATGGGGAAAGGGAATTATGCCTTGGCTAGTCACCATATTTTTGGTGTAGCTGGTGCGGCGGATGTTCTCTTCTCCCCGTTGGACCGTGCTCAGAATGGTATGAAAATCTATATCACTGATAAGACCAATGTCTATACTTATGTGATTGACAGTGTGCAGACAGTTACACCTGAGAGTGTCTATGTTATTGATGATGTAGAGGGTCGAACAGAAGTAACCTTGGTAACTTGTGAAGACTATGATGCAACTGCACGGATTATCGTAAAAGGTGTGCTAGAATCAACAACGCCTTATACTGAAACCTCACAAGATATACTTGACTCATTTAACAAATCATATAACCAATATGATTATGGTCAATAAGGTTTAGGACTGAGAATTTTCTCAGTCTTTTTTCATTTTCTTGCTTGTTTACGAATAAAATAAGTGAGGAGGATTTTATGTACCAAATTGATTTTAAGGAAGAGGCACTTTTGCCACGAGAAAGATTACTAGAAGTTGGGGCAGAAAAATTGAGTAATCAGGAATTATTGGCTATTTTCATCCGAACTGGAACCAAAAATGAGCCTGTTTCTATTTTATCCAATAATCTACTCAATCGCTTGGAAAGTCTGGCCGCCCTAAGGGAGCTGTCTATTGAAGAATTGCAGAAATTAACGGGCATCGGTCGTGTCAAAGCGATTGAAATCAAGGCCATGATTGAGCTAGGAAAACGGATTAACCAGTCGGAGCTTTTATTGAATGACCGGATTTTAGGCAGTGAGAAATTGGGCCGAAAGATGATCCAAGAACTTGGAGATAAAAAGCAAGAACATCTAGTTGCCCTCTATCTCAATACGCAAAATCAGATTATCTGCCAAAAGACTATTTTTATAGGAAGTGTCAACCGGAGTATTGCTGAGCCAAGAGAGATCTTGCATTACGCGGTAAAATGCATGGCAACATCCATTATCATTGTTCATAATCATCCGTCGGGATCCGTTGAGCCAAGTAGGAACGATTTATTGTTTACCGAGAATTTAAAAAAGTCCTGCGAAACACTAGGACTGGTCTTGTTGGATCATTTGATTGTAGGCAATAAGGATTATTATTCTTTTAGGGAAGAAAGTGAGCTATTTTAGAGGATAAAAAGAGAGGAGCCGGGAATTCGGTTCCTCTGTTCATTATTCACCCTTGCGCATGAAATAGAGAAGGGTTTGCAACTCGCTGGTCAGGTCAACATACTGAACGACTACATCTTTGGGAACCGATAAATTGACCGGAGAGAAACTGAGAATGCCTTTGACACCAGCTTCTACTAATATATCGGTTACCTCTTGAGCCTTGATACTTGGGACAGTCAGAATAGCTGTTTGGGCACCTGCTTCCAAAATACGTTCCTTGATTTCAGAAATAGCATGGATGGGAATATTTTCATCAACGGTTCCAACCGCTGGATTGTCATCCGCTTCAAAGGCCATGACAATTTTCATTTTATTGCGCTCATGGAAGCGGTAGTGGAGTAGGGCACGGCCCATATTTCCGACACCGACAAGCATAACATTTGTAATCGAATTGTCATTGAGAATTTCCGCAAAGAAATCCATCAATTCTTTTACATTGTAGCCAAAGCCACGGCGACCTAGTTCACCGAAGTAGGAGAAGTCACGGCGCACGGTTGCGGAGTCGATACCGATGGCTTCTGCAATTTCCTTGGAGCTAGCTTTTTCAATATTTCCGGCATAAAAGCGTTTAAAGATACGATAGTAGAGCGAAAGGCGCTTGGCAGTTGCGCGCGGGATATCTGCTTTTTTTTCGTTTTTCACAATGACCTCCTTAAATATGGTTGGCGACAATACTATACTAGCTGACTGGTCTAATGCTTATTTTACTTGAGTATAGGCCTACCAATTTTTCATTCATTTTCAATTCTTTCTTCTATTCTAGTCCAAGATTGTGAAAAAATCAACAGATTGGATTGAAAAAGACTAAGCATGAAATCTTGCCTAGTCTAGTGTTTGAAAGTAGCGGTAGAGGTCACCAATGGTTCCTTTATAATCTAGCTGGTGACCATCTCGTATTAGTTTGGTTACAGGATAGTAATCAGGAAGAGTGAGGCAACCTGAGAAAGCCAGTTTGGCTGCATCCAGATTGTCAAACTCTTGTTTTCTAGCTATTTTGTAAGCATCTTTATAGTGAACAATAATCATGCTTAACCTTCCTTGGTAAATAGGTCACGGTCCACTAAGCTATCCATCAAGAAGTAGAATTTTTCCTGGATGACCTTGTTTCCATTTTCTTTAAAGATATTGACCAAGTGCAAGCCAGATTTGTCTGTGATGTTGATTTTAAAACCGTTCAACTCTTTATTGACAATAATCTTTAAAAGAAAACCCTGATTTGAGTTAGGAACTTCTTCCAAGAGGCGCGTGAGTTGGTAGTGCCCTGCTTTTGTTTGTTCAAAAGTGGTATCTCGCAGGGTGTATTTTTTGATGTTAGGGCTAATGTGATAGGTAAATGCGCAATCTTTTAGGCTAACTGATTGTTGAAAGGCCATTTTATCCTCCAATGATGTTTTGTAATTCTGTGAGGAGAGCGTCAATCTCTTCTAGGGTATTTGTTTCAGATAAGCTGATACGGATAGACTCTTTCAGTCGTTGGGAATTTGTTCCATACATGGCTTCCAGCACATGACTGTTCTGAACAACGCCAGCAGTACAAGCAGAGCCGCTAGATACAGCAATACCTGCCAAGTCTAGTCGCATGAGGACTTGCTCATTGAGCTTATTAGGGAAACCGATGTTGATAACATGAGGGAGATGGGGACCTGCTTGGTTGATGTAAAATGAATAGCCATCTAATCCAGCTAGGAGGTGATTTTTCAAACCTTGGATGTGATGAACATTACTGTCAAGTTGATAGACCTGTTCTTGAAGAGCAAGTGCCATGGCAGCAATGGCAGGAAGGTTCTCTGTGCCTGCTCGGTGTTGGTTTTCTTGCTTCCCTCCATGAATAAGGGAATCAAATCCCCGCAAGCGACTGTATAGAAAACCGACTCCTTTTGGTCCGTGGAATTTGTGGGCAGAAGCAGCCAGCAAATCAATGCCATAGTCAGCAGGCTGTACATCCATTTTTCCGACGACCTGCACAGCATCTACATGAAAGACGGCCTGATGGTCGGCCAATAGTTGACCAATTTCCTTAATAGGAAGGACTTGGCCTGTTTCATTGTTGGCAAACATGGTGCTGACCAAGATAGTATCTGGTCGCAGAGCTTCTTGGATTTGCTGGGCAGTGATGACCTGATTGACAGGTTGAATGTAGGTAACCTCAAATCCGAAGCGGTCTTCTAGGTATTGCATGGTATGAAGAACAGCATGGTGTTCGATAGCAGTTGTAATCAGATGCTTGCCCTTGGCTTGATTGGCAAGGGCATAGCCTTGAATAGCTAGATTATCAGCTTCTGACCCACCAGCAGTAAAAATAATGTGATCAGGATGGACGTCAAGAACTTGAGCAATGTCTTGTCTAGCCTGCCGCAAAATTTGATTGGCTTTTCGACCAGCCTGATGGATACTGGAGGGATTGCCGTAGGTTTCTTGGGCAACTTCCAGCATCCGTTGGAGAGCAGTGGGAGATAGGGCAGTGGTAGCTGCATTATCTAAATAAATCAAAGAAGGTACTCCTAGTTTTCTTTTTCAGGATTGGTAAACTTGAAGAGTGGGCTGAGTGGTTGGTGCTCTTGGATACGATGGATGGCATTAGCAATCAAGTCACTAGCTGTTAGGAAGGCGATATTCTTAGGTTCTTGTTCCTTGCTTGCAACTGAGTCGGTCACCAAAATTTCCTTAATTGGAGAAGCGTCTAGCAACTCAGCTGCACTACCAGCGAACAGACCGTGGCTGGCAACGGCGTAAATTTCAGTGGCGCCACCTTCTTGGACAATTTTAGAAGCTTGAGAGAAGGTGCGACCAGTATTTAAAATGTCGTCAACCAAGATAGCTTTCTTACCAGCAACTTCACCAATGATGTAGCCCTCTGCACGCTCGGAATCATCTTGGGCGTAGTCGATAATGGCAATAGGAGCATTCAAGAATTCTGCGATGTTACGCGCACGTTTGATACCAGAGTTTTTTGGACTAACGATTACGACATCATCACCACAGAGCCCTTTGTCCATGTAGTAAGATGCGAAGAGTGGTTCTGTCAGAAGGTTATCAACTGGAATATCAAAGAAACCTTGAATTTGTGAAGCGTGTAGGTCAAGTGTCAATACACGGTCAACACCTGCTTTGACCAGCATATTTGCAACGAGTTTAGCAGTGATTGGTTCGCGTGGAGATGCCGTGCGGTCCTGACGAGCATAGCCAAAGTAAGGCATCACCGCTGTAATAGTGTTGGCACTTGCACGCTTGCAGGCATCAATCATAATCAGCAATTCCCACAAGTGATTGTTGACTGGGTAGCTGGTTGATTGGATGATGTAGACATCGACACCGCGGACAGATTCTTCAATGTTGATTTGGATTTCACCGTCTGAAAACTGGCGTGAAGATAGTTTTCCAAGTGGAAGACCAGCTGATGCAGCAATTTTTTCAGCAATATCACGATTGCTATTGAGTGAGAAAATTTTAATGTTGTTTTCACCAAGTGGTTGACCCATTTTCAAGTAACTCCTTTAAATGTTAGGCTTTTATAAAAAGCATAAAAGTAAAATTAACAATAGATAATTTTATTCTATCAAAAAAATGAAATTTTTTCAGTATCCAAGTAAAAAAATCAGCCTTATTGGACTGATTTTCGATGGCTAGCAGTTCGTGCAACCTTACTGCTAGCGTATTTAAATTGGATGGAGTTCTTCTTGAGAAAGTCTTCAAAGAGAATTTTGCCTTGGTGGGCATCCGTCACTTCAACTTCCAATTCGTAATCCACTTGCCCGGCATATTCATTTTCATCTAGAGCCATTAGTCCGATGGAGGTTTCTTTCTCGTGTCGTTTGGTAGTCAGGCTCCCCCAGACAGCCAGTTTGTCAATCGGAACATCTGTGGCTGAGATGATGTCGGCAATGTGTCCTGCGGGCAGTTGGAAGTTTTCGATTAGCTGAAGAGCAGTGTGGATGTCCAAAACTTGGTTATACTCTTGGTTGCCAACTTCCTGTGGAATTTTTAGGGTCAGCTCTGCTATTTCTTCAAAAGTCCGAATACGGAGTGAAAAACGGTGCTTTCTCATGTCCAGGTCAGGCGTGTCGATGTAGTGATTGGTTTGAAGAACGGGGCTTATGTCTGAAAAGTCGGAAAGAAGACGAAGGTACTCGGATTTGGTTAATAAGGTTTTATACTCAATTTCAAGGTGGTTTTTCATGCAGTAAACCCTTTCAATGTGTTATAATAGAATGGTCTTTGTGTTATTCTATTATAATTTAGAGGTTTTGACAAGAAAGGGACCGTATGGACTTTAACTGGGAAGAATTTTTAGACCCCTATATCCAGACAGTAGGTGAGTTGAAAATCAAACTGCGTGGTATTCGTAAGCAGTACCGTAAAGCCAATCGCCATTCTCCTATAGAGTTTGTGACTGGACGGGTAAAGCCTATTGAATCCATCAAAGAGAAAATGGCCCTGCGACACATTAAGTTGGAAAATCTTGCTCAAGATATGCAGGATATTGCTGGACTTCGGATTATGGTTCAGTTTGTGGACGATATTGAGGAAGTTTTGGCGATTTTACGCAAGCGCAAGGATATGCAAATTGTTCACGAAAGGGATTATATCAACTATATGAAGGCTTCGGGTTATCGTTCCTATCATGTGGTGATTGGGTACCCAGTGGACACTATAAATGGCAATGAAACGGTTTTGGCAGAAATCCAAATCCGTACCCTGTCCATGAATTTCTGGGCGACCATTGAGCATTCCCTCAACTATAAGTATAAGGGGAATTTTCCTGAAGAAATCAAGAAACGCCTAGAAGTGACAGCAAAGATTGCCTATGAATTAGACGAGGAGATGCGAAAAATCCGCAACGACATTCAGGAGGCGCAGGCCTTGTTTGACCCTGCCCATCGCAAGCTGAATGACGGTGTGGGAAATAGTGACGATACAGATGAAGAATACAGGTAGAAAAAAAATCGCTCTGCTCGCTAGCCGAAATCCAAAGAGTGAAGCTGTGTCCAAAGAACTTTGGACAAAATTGAAAGAAGCAAATTTCATACTGACACCTAAAAATCCTGATATTGTGATTTCAATCGGTGGTGACGGCATGCTCCTATCTGCCTTTCATAAGTATGAAAAGTTGATTGACCGTGTGCGTTTTGTCGGTATTCATACAGGCCATCTAGGTTTTTATACGGATTACCGTGACTTTGAGGTGGACAAATTGATTGAGAACCTCAAGCTTGATACTGGTGCCAGGGTGTCCTATCCGATTTTGAATGTCAAGGTAAAGCTAGCAGATGGTCGTGTTGTAGAGGCGCGTGCCTTAAATGAAGCAACCATCAAGCGCTTATCCAAAACCATGGTGGCGGATGTCATTATTAACAATGTTCCTTTTGAACGTTTCCGAGGGGATGGTATTTCAGTTTCTACCCCAACTGGTTCGACGGCCTATAACAAGTCCTTAGGCGGTGCTGTTTTGCATCCGACCATTGAGGCCCTGCAAATTGCAGAAGTTGCCAGTCTAAATAACCGTGTTTATCGCACGCTAGGGTCATCTATCGTGGTTCCCAAAAAAGACAAGATTGTCATTGAGCCCAAGCACAGCGACCGCTATTCGATTGCTGTTGATAATAAGACCTATGTCTATGACAACATTGAAAAAATTGAGTACCAGATTGACCAGCATAAAATTCACTTTGTTGCGACCCCCAGCCATACAAGTTTCTGGAACCGTGTGAAAGATGCCTTTATCGGAGAGGTGGAGTAATGCGGTTTGAATTTATAGCTGACCAGCATACGAAAATTAAGACATTCCTGAAAAAGCATGGTGTTTCAAAGGGCTTGTTGGCAAAAATCAAGTACACAGGTGGCAATATTTGGGTCAATGACATCGAGCGCAATGCAACATACTTGCTTGATATTGGAGATAGGGTTACAATTGACATACCAGCTGAGGAGGACTTGACAGGGAGTTTGAAACCGATTTCCTTTCCGCTGGATATTGTCTATGAAGATGACCACTTTCTAGCGATCAATAAGCCGGTTGGTTATGCTTCTATTCCGTCAGCTCTGCATTCCTCGACCATTGCTAATTTTGTGAAAGGCTACCTTGTGGGGCAAGATTACGAAAATAAGCAGGTCCATATCGTAACGCGGTTGGATAGAGATACTTCGGGTGTCATGCTCTTTGCCAAACATGGCTATGCCCATGCTCGACTGGACAAGCAGTTGCAGGCCAAGCTCATCCACAAGCGCTATTATGCTCTGGTTAAGGGGGATGGTGTGTTGGAAGCAGAGGGGGATATCATTGCCCCGATTGGTCGTCCAGAAGATAGTATTATCACACGTTGTGTGACCAAGACTGGGAAATATGCCCATACTTCCTATCGGCTTGTCCAATCTTGGGGGGATATTCATCTGGTTGACATTCAACTCCATACTGGTCGAACCCATCAGATTCGCGTTCATTTTTCTCATATTGGTTTTCCGCTTTTGGGAGATGATATGTATGGTGGGAGCTTAGATTGTGGAATCGAGCGTCAGGCCTTGCATTGTCATCATTTGGCCTTTGACAATCCTTTCTCAGCCAAAAGGATTGACTTGGAAGCAGATCTTCCAGACGATTTTCAGGCTGTTATCAATTTGTTAACTAATAAATAATATTTTAAAGGAGAATTTTCATGGAAATTCGGAGTTTATTTGGTGAAATGAAGCAAAAAATCGTAGGTAAAAAACTACGAATTGTTTTCCCAGAAGGTACTGATGAGCGTGTTGTTCGTGCAGCTGCTCGTTTGAAATTTGAAGGTTTGGCAGAGCCTATTATCCTTGGTGTACCTGAAGATGTTCATGCCTTGTTGACAGATTTTGGTTTCTCAAACCCAGGTATTACAGTTATTGATCCAAATAATTACGCTAATTTTGATGCTATGAAGCAAGAGTTTGTGACTCTTCGTAAGGGCAAGGTTGATGAGGCGCAGGCAGATGAAATCTTGCGTGATGTCAACTACTTTGGTGTTATGTTGGTGCAACTGGGCTTGGCTGAAGGTATGGTTTCAGGAGCGATTCACTCTACTGCAGATACTGTTCGTCCTGCTCTTCAAATTATTAAAACCAAGCCAGGTGTGCAACGTACTTCAGGGGTTTTCTTGATGGTTAAAGACCAACACAAGTTCGTTTTTGGTGACTGTGCCATTAACATTGAACCAGATGCTGAAACATTGGCTGAGATTGCTATCCAATCTGCAGAAACTGCAAAAACATTTGGTATTGATCCAAAAGTTGCTATGATTTCCTATTCAACGAAAGGTTCAGGTTCTGGTCCACGTGTAGACAAGGTTGTTGAAGCTACTCGTATTGCTCAAGAACTCCGTCCAGATCTTTTGATTGATGGCGAATTGCAGATGGATGCGGCCTTGGTTCCTGATACAGCTCGTTTGAAAGCACCTGGTAGTCCAGTGGCGGGCCAAGCCAATGTCTTTATCTTCCCGGCTATCGAAGCAGGTAACATCACTTATAAAGTTGTTGAGCGTCTTGGTGGCTACGAAGCGGTTGGTCCAGTTTTGCAAGGTTTGAACAAACCGGTTAACGACCTTTCACGTGGATGTAGTTCTGAAGATGTCTACAAATTAGGTATCATCACTGCTGCCCAAGCAATTGCTGCTGAGTAATCGGATGACATCACTTTTTCGATATTTTAAACCATATAAGAAGGAATCACTATTAGGTCCAGTTTTCAAGTTATTGGAGGCTAGCTTCGAGCTGTTGGTACCCTTGTTGATTGCTTATATGGTTGATAGCATTATTCCAAATGGCAACCGGGGAAACCTGGTTGCTATGCTTTTATTATTGGTCGGTCTTGCTTGTGTCGGAATATCTGTTTCGCTGATAGCTCAATATTTTTCAGCCAAGGCAGCAGTTGGTGTGACAAAGGAGCTGACTAATGATTTGTATCAAAAAGTCCTTTCACTTCCAAAATCTAGTCGAGATATTCTTTCGTCTTCAAGTCTATTGACCAGACTGACCAGTGATACCTTGCAGATCCAGACAGGAATCAATACCTTTTTGCGCTTATTTTTACGAGCTCCCATAGTTGTATTTGGTTCACTGTTGATGGCTTTTTATATTAGTCCAAGCCTATCAGTCTATTTCTTAGGAATGATTATCCTCTTACTTATCATAGTGACTGGAATTTCCATCCTGACCAGCCGTATTTACCAATCCATTCGCAAGGAATTAGATGGTTTGGTGGGACAGGTAAGAGAAACCGTTACGGGTTGGAGGATTATTCGTGCATTTGGGCAAAGAGAGCGGGAAATAAAGGCTTTTCAAGGCATCAATCAGCGTTATAAGCAGCAACAGCTAGAGGCTGGTTTTTGGTCTAGTCTTTTATCACCATTGACCTTTCTAGTGGTAAATAGCACCTTGCTCATTCTCATCTGGCAGGGATATACAGCTATTTCAAACAACCTACTGGAGCAGGGGATATTGGTTGCTCTTATCAACTATCTCCTTCAAATTTTGGTTGAGCTGGTTAAGATGATTATGGTTGTGTCTACTCTTAATCAGACCTATATTTCAGCCCGACGCATTCAAGAAGTTTTTGAACAAGAATCAGAGAATGTGGAGGCTGATTTGCCTGTGGTTAAAAGTAGGGATAAGGAATTGGTTTTTTTAGTTCATGACCTTACATTTGCTTACCCCAAATCAGCTGAAGAAACCTTGGTTAACATAAATTTCCAACTGCGCAAGGGGCAATTCATGGGAATTATTGGAGGGACTGGGTCAGGTAAGTCAACCCTAGTGGATTTATTGCAGGCACTCTATTCTTTACCGACCAACCAACTCTCTATCTATATTGATGGACAGAGTCCTAAGAACTTAAAAGAGTGGCGCAGGCAAATCGCTATCGTCCCCCAGCAAGCACAGCTGTTTGCTGGAACGGTGCGCTCTAATCTTTCCTTAGGTTTAGAAAGTATAGTAGATAGTGATTTGTGGGCGGCCCTAGAAATTGCCCAGGCTAAGTCCTTCATTGAGGACAAGGGGGGCTTGGATAGCCCTGTAGAAGCCTTCGGGAAGAATTTTTCTGGTGGGCAAAGGCAACGTTTGACCATTGCACGCGCTATTTTGCAGAAAGCACCGATTTTGATTTTAGATGATGCGACCTCTGCCTTGGATTACCTAACAGAAAGTCGTTTATTGGCTTCAATTCGTCGTGAATTGCCAGAGCAAACCTTAATAATGGTGTCGCAGAGGACTAATAGTTTACGGGCAGCTGATCAGATTTTAGTCTTGGATCAAGGGCGTCAAGTTGGACTTGGTCGCCATGAGGACTTGCTGAGAAGCTCTGCCATTTACCAAGAAATCGATCAATCACAACATAGGGAGGAGGGCAGCCATGAAACAATCTAGTTTTAAGGCACTGGTCAGATTGGTTTTACACCAACCCCTTCGAATGTCCTTGATGTTGGTGGGAACTTTGGTGCAGGTGCTTCTGACAGTTTATCTGCCTATCTTGATTGGTCAGGCAGTCGATGTAGTTTTGATAGCAGATGGTCAGGTCTTGCTTGGTATTATAGGTAAAATGGTCATGGTTATCTTGCTTAATACGCTTGTGCAATGGTATCTCCCACTCCTAACCAATCGCTTGGTTTATGGAATGGTAGCTGATTTGCGTGAACAAGTTTATGTGAAGCTGCACCATATGCCATTGTCCTATCTTGATCGTCAATCAGTCGGCGATTTGGTGGCTCGTTTTTCAAGTGATAGTGAGCAGTTGACCAATGGTCTCTTGATGATTTTCAATCAATTTTTCATTGGTATCTTGACCATTTTCCTAACCATTTTTACTATGGCTAGACTGGACATGACCATGATGTTGGTCGTTGTGGCTCTGACCCCTCTTTCTCTGCTTGTGGCACGCTATATCGCTAAGAAATCCTATGGTTATTATAGAAAGCAAACTCAGGCGCGTGGCCGACAATCCCAGTTGCTTGAGGAATCAATTAGTCAATTGACACTGGTTCAGTCTTTCAATGCTCAAGAGCAATTTTCCAAGCATTTTCAGGGTGTCAATGACCAGTATGCAGCCTATTCCCAACAAGCTATCTTCGCCTCTTCAACGGTCAATCCCAGCACTCGCTTTGTCAACGCCCTTATTTATGCCTTACTAGCTGGACTTGGCGCGTTGAGAATTATGGCAGGGAATTTTACAGTGGGATCGCTGACAACCTTCCTCAATTATGCTAGTCAGTACAGCAAGCCTTTTAATGATATTTCTTCGGTCCTATCGGAATTGCAGAGCGCCTTAGCTTGTGCAGACAGGCTGTTTGCTATTTTGGCTCAAGATAGCATTGACGATCTTGCTGAGCGGAAAATTGACTCTGAGGAGTTGAAGGGTGCTATTTCCTTTGAAAATGTGTCTTTCTCTTACAGAGATAATCAATCATTGATTGAAGCTCTAAATATTGACGTTAAATCTGGGCAGAAAGTTGCCATTGTTGGACCGACAGGAGCTGGTAAATCAACCATGATAAACCTTCTCATGCGTTTCTACGATGTGACGGCTGGTCAGATTGTCTTAGATGGGGTTCCGATTAGTCAGTATAGTCGTGAAGACCTTCGCAGACAGATTGGCATGGTCTTACAGGAAACTTGGATCAAATCTGGTACCATTCATGATAATATTGCCTATGGCTATCCAAATGCCACGCGGGAATTGGTTATTGAGGCAGCTATGGCAGCCAATGCAGACTTCTTTATTCGTCAGCTTCCGCAGGGCTACGATACGGTGCTATCAGATGGCGGCTCTTCTTTATCACAAGGGCAACGTCAGCTCTTGTCCATTGCGCGTGTTTTTGTTAAAATACCTAAAATCCTAATTTTAGACGAGGCGACTTCCTCTATTGATACACGGACCGAACTCTTGGTACAAGAAGCCTTTGCTAAATTGATGGAGGGAAGGACCAGCTTTATCATTGCCCACCGGCTTTCAACCATTCAATCAGCCGACTTGATTTTGGTCAAGGTGGATGGAAAAATTGTGGAACAAGGAAATCATGGGGAGTTGATGGCTATGGGGGGCATATATTACAAAATGCAGAATAATCAGCAGATGGAGGATAATGTAGCGAATGAAGCGTGATAGCACTGGACACGGGAAATAGTTCATCATTATAAGTGATTGAAATGATTCCAAGAATGTAAGTAAAGTACTGAAGAAGGATTAAATGAATACAATATGGTTAAAAATATTTGATTTTATGCGTTTTTTTATAGGACGTTTGAATGCTAGAAAATGTGGAGCTTGTTGGGATATCTTGAAATGATGGATGTGTTTTTGATGAGGTTGTAAATGAGTTGCCGGATATTTTTTCGTTCTGTCAAGTTTTTTTCTTGACAGCTGGTCAAAGTGTGTTATAATAGAACATGTGCTAAATAGCTCTGCTATTTCACCGAATAAAAAAATAAAGAAAAGAGAACATTTTAAAATGGCAGTAAAAATCCGTTTGACTCGTATGGGTTCTAAAAAGAAACCTTTCTACCGTATTAACGTTGCAGACTCACGCGCACCACGCGATGGTCGTTTCATCGAAACAGTTGGTACTTACAACCCACTTTTGGCTGAAAACTCAGTAACTCTTAAAGAAGAGCGTGTACTTGAGTGGTTGGCAAAAGGTGCACAACCATCTGATACAGTTCGTAGCCTTCTTTCAAACGCTGGCGTATTGAAGAAATTCCACGAGCAAAAATTCTCTAAATAAGAACAGTAAGCGAGAACACTTATGGACATGATTGAAAATCTCATTATTGCGATTGTGAAACCTTTGATTTCACAGCCTGATAGCTTGACAATTAAAATTGTTGATACACCTGAATTTTTAGAATATCATTTGGATTTGGATAAATCTGATATTGGCCGTATCATTGGGAAAAAAGGACGCACAATTTCTGCAATCAGAACGATTGTTTACTCTGTTCCAACAAGTGATAAAAAAGTTCGTTTAGTGATTGACGAGAAAGAATAGAAAGTCACCATTTGGTGGCTTTTAACGTTGACAAAGGGGCTATGCCCCTTTTTATACTTTTTGAAAATCAAAAGCAGATATTGTTGACTTGATTTGATGAGTGAAAAGCTCCAGTGGAGGTTTTCATCCTGTTACCTTGAAACAAAATAGTAACAGGTTTCTATCCGTTCAGAGAATCAAAGATGTTCGCTCTATCACCAAGCACCAAAGGTTCCACAAACCTTTAGAGTTGGTCTATTTTTGATTTTCATTGAGTATGAACATATAGAAAGGGTGAAAAGATGAATCTGATTTGGACCTATTTGAAAAAATACCCTAAGTGGATTGCCTTGGACTTGTTGGGAGCCTTCTTATTTGTAGTGGTAAACTTGGGCTTGCCGACTTTTTTGGCTAGAATGATTGACCAAGGAATTACAAAAAATAATGTCGGTCAGCTCTATTACTGGGCGGGAATGATGGGCTTAATCGTCTTGCTTGGAATTGTTGGACGAATAACGCTTGCCTATGCGGCTGGTCAGTTGACGACCAATATCGTAAAAGATATTCGAAATGATTTGTACGAGAAAATTCAGGACTATTCTCATCACGAGTATGAGCAGATTGGTGTTTCTTCTCTGGTTGCTCGTATGACCAATGATGCTTTTGTCTTGATGCAGTTTGCGGAGATGGTATTGAAGCTGGGAATTATCACTCCTTTGATGATGATTGCTTCTGTTATTATGACCTTGGTAACCAGTCCAAGTCTGGCTTGGACAGTCGCAGTAGCCATGCCGTTTCTCGTTATCGTTATTTTCTATGTAGCAACTAAAACCCGCCCTCTATCAGAAACACAGCAAAAACGCTTGGATACTATCAACCAGTATGTTCGTGAAAACCTCATGGGCTTGCGGGTTATTCGAGCTTTTACGCGGGAAGAATTTCAAGAGGAGCGTTTTGCGGCAGTCAATGAAGAATACACAGAAACATCCAAAAAACTCTTTAATCTGACAGGTTTGACAGAACCGCTCTTTGTACAGATCATCATTGCCATGATTGTGGCCATTGTCTGGTTCGCTTTGGAACCCTTGAAAACAGGCAGTCTACAAATCGGTGATTTGGTAGCCTTTATCGAATATAGTTTCCACGCGCTTTTCTCATTCTTGCTCTTTGCCAACTTGTTTAACATGTATCCACGTATGTCGGTATCAAGCCAACGGATTCAGGAAGTCTTGGATATGCCCATTTCTATTTCTAAGAATGAAGATGGGATTACAGAAACAGACACTCGTGGTTATTTGGAATTTGAAAATGTAACTTTTGCCTATCCTGGTGAAACGGAATCGCCTGTTCTCCACAATATTTCATTTAAGGCCAAGCCTGGGGAAACCATTGCCTTTATTGGTTCGACAGGTTCTGGTAAGTCATCTTTGGTACATTTGATTCCGCGTTTCTATGATGTGACACTTGGTCGTATCTTGGTGGACGGTGTGGATGTCAGACGCTACAATCTAAAGGCACTCCGCAGCAAGATAGGCTTCATTCCGCAGAAAGCTCTGCTATTTACCGGAACAATCGCAGAAAACCTCAAGTACGGGAAGCTAGATGCGAGTTTGGCGGAGTTGCAGGAAGCGACGGATGTTGCTCAGGCCAAGGACTTTATCGAGAGCAAGGAAGAGAAATTCGACACCCATCTTGCTGAGGGTGGAAGTAACCTGTCGGGCGGGCAAAAGCAACGTTTGTCTATTGCCCGTGCCATTGTCAAACAGCCAGACATTTATATTTTTGATGATTCCTTCTCAGCCTTGGACTATAAGACGGATGCCATTTTGAGAGCTCGTTTGAAGGAAGTAACGGAACATGCGACGGTGCTGATTGTTGCCCAACGGGTCGGAACCATTATGGATGCTGACCAGATTATCGTGCTAAATGAGGGTGAAATCGTTGGTCGTGGTACTCACAATGAATTGATGGAAAGCAATGAGATTTACCGTGAAATTGCCAACTCTCAACTTAACCGTCAATCCTTGACAGAAGAATAGGAGGAATGTATGAAGAATTCATCAGTATTTACCCGTGTTTGGGGCTACCTACGTCGTTACCAATCTTCTGTCTATTTCGCTGTCATTCTAAAGACTGTCAGCGCAGTGATGAATGCCTTGGAACCCTTTGTGTTGGGGCTTATCATCACAGAATCGACCAAGAATTTGCTGGACATGGCAAATGGAGTAGAAGGAGCTCAACTAAACTATTCCTACATTGCCATCATGCTTGCCATCTACGCCCTGCGCGCTCTGATGTATGAAATCGGTGCCTATGGTTCTAACTATTTTATGACCAAGGCAGTGCAGGGGGCGACCAAGGAGCTACGTCAGGACTTGAGCCATAAGATTAACAAAATTCCAGTATCTTATTTTGACAAGCACCAGTATGGTGATTTGCTGGGTCGTTTTACAAGCGATGTGGAAACTGTTTCAAATGCCCTGCAACAAAGTTTCCTTCAGTTAGTCAATGCTGTTCTGACTCTCTCTCTAGCCATTTTCATGTGTTTCTGGTTGGATGTATCCCTAGCACTTGTAGTCGTAACCTTGGTTCCAGTGACCTATTTTGGTTCCAAGTTTGTCATGGGCAAATCCCAGCCTTATTTCAAGCAACAGGCTGATGCCCTAGGTCGATTGAACGGCTTTGTCCAAGAAAACCTTACTGGTTTTAACGTCCTCAAGCTCTACGGTCGTGAAGAATTGTCCACGCAAGAATTTCGCCAGATTACCGCAGATTTGCAGGAAGTCGGTTTCAAGGCTAGTTTCATGTCTGGTTTGCTCATGCCTCTGGTACACGGTTTGTCAAACATTGCCTATGTCGTCGTAGCCTTGCTGTCAGGTCTGAAAGTCCTTGCAGGTACATTGACGGTGGGTAATATGCAGGCCTTCGTCCAATACGTCTGGCAGATTTCTCAGCCTGTCCAAACCTTGACCCAGTTGGCACCCCAGTTGCAGTCTGCTAAATCTTCCCTTGAACGCATCTTTTCAGTCTTAGATGAGCTTGACGAAGAAGACGCCAATGCGCTAGAGTTGACAGCTAGTCTGACCGGACAAGTCAGCTTTGAACAGGTCGAATTTGGCTATTCAGAAGACAAACCGCTTATCCGTAACTTTAATCTTGATGTTAAGCCAGGTGAAATGGTGGCTATCGTTGGACCAACAGGGGCTGGTAAGACAACCCTCATCAACCTGCTCATGCGTTTCTATGATGTCACATCCGGTGCTATCAAGGTGGATGGTCAGGACATTCGGAAGATTTCCCGTCAATCCTACCGTAGTCAATTTGGTATGGTCTTGCAGGATGCTTGGCTCTACGAAGGGACCATCAAGGAAAACTTGCGATTTGGACGTCTGGATGCGACGGATGAAGAAATTGTGGAGGCAGCCAAAGCCGCCAACGTTGACCACTTTATCCGTACCCTGCCTGGCGGTTATAATATGGAAATGAACCAGGAATCCAGCAATATTTCCCAAGGTCAGAAACAGCTCTTGACCATTGCGCGTGCCTTGCTAGCTGACCCAGCCATTCTCATCCTGGATGAAGCGACTTCTTCCGTTGATACACGTTTGGAACTTCTCATCCAAAAGGCCATGAAACGATTGATGAAAGGGCGGACCAGTTTTGTCATCGCCCACCGCTTATCAACCATTCAGGAAGCTGATAAGATTTTGGTCTTGAAAGATGGACAGATTATCGAACAAGGTAACCACGAAAGTCTTTTGGCAGACAAAGGTTTCTATTATAATCTGTATCAAAGTCAGTTTAGTCAATCCAATACTCTTCGAAAATCAAAAGCAGACGTTGTTGACTTGATTTGATGAGTGAAAAAATCCTGTGGATTTTTTCAGCCTACTACCTGAAGATGCGAAAGTAGTAGGGGGCTATCTGCTCTTGGAGAAGCGAACTTCGTTCGTTCTATTTCTAACCTCCAAAGGTTCCCCAAACCTTTGGAGCTAGTCTGATTTTGATTTTCATTGAGTATAAATAAAACGAACTCCCTTGTCAGTGAAGACAGGGGAGTTTTCTCATAGACATGTTTGTAACATTTAATAGGCAATTTCTGCAAGAAGATTTTCAGCTGTAGTGGTTGGGAGGATGCGAACTCGGTTGAGAGTGAGCAGGCCATCACTTGCAGAAGCCAAGCCGTTGTTGGTTGTGACACCTAGTTTGTAGCCTGCTTGTTCAGTCAAGGCAACTGTATCAGCTGAATAGCGACCACCAGGATAAGCAATGGCGATGGTGTTTTGCTGTAGCTGACTATCTAGGTAGGTCTTGGACGAGGTCAATTCTGCTACTTGCGTTTCGATGCTGCTATATTCCAAGTCTGGATGGTTGACAGTATGACCTTGGAAAGAAAGGCCAGCAGCCTGCATTTCCTTGATTTGCTCGATGGTCAGATGACCAGCCTGTCCATATTCCGTAAAACCTGTGATGACGTTATTGGTGGCTTTCATCTGATACTGCTTGAGCAGGGGGTAGGCGTGGCTGTAGAAATCCCAGAGGCTATCATCAAAGGTTAGCCAGACTACCTTTTTCCCAGCTGGTAGGACGTTTTCAGTGAGCACCTTATAGGCCTCTTCAGGTGAAAGCGTGTAATAGCCCGCGTCCTGTAAGGCTTTTAAATGACTTTCAAAGGTTGCTGGATCTACAATCAAATTTGCATTTGCAGCTTCCTCAGGCGCCATGACATGAATGGCATGGTACATGAGGATAGGTAGTTTGACAGGTTCAGCCTGTACTTCCCAAGTGATGTCGGTCTGAAAGGGAGATGATGTACTTGCCTGTGTAAACTCTTTGCTGGTTTGAGAAATTGCTGGCCCATTCTGTCCATCTGATTGCTTACTTGATTGATTGATGTTAGACAAGAGGAGAAATAGAATAAGGGACAGAATAGCTAGGGGAACTAGGTCTAAGAATCGTTCAATCCTTGTCCGTCTTTTACGCTTTTGTTTTCTATTCAGAGTGATCAATCTGGAATGTTTCATAAACCATTCTCCTCATAAATATGTTTAGAATGATTATACCAAATTTTTTGCCAAAAAGTTAGTCTATTTGATATAATGGGAGAAATACTTTCTAAAGGAGATCACATGGTAGTTAAGATTGGATTATTAGGATTTGGTACAGTTGCAAGTGGCGTACCATTTTTGTTAGCAGAGAATGCAGAAAAGATTGAAAAGGCTGCACAGGACAGTATTGAAGTAGCAAAGGTTCTAGTCAAAGATGATGCAGAAAAAGAACGCTTGTTGGCTGCAGGTCATGACTACAATTTTGTAACAAATATTGATGAGATTTTAGCGGATGAGGACATTGCCATTGTCGTTGAATTGATGGGACGTATCGAACCAGCTAAAACCTTTATTACCCGTGCCTTGGAAGCTGGCAAACATATCGTTACAGCCAATAAGGATTTGTTGGCGGTTCATGGTAGCGAATTGCGTGCCTTGGCTGAAGAAAAGGGCTTGGCACTTTATTATGAAGCTGCTGTGGCTGGCGGTATTCCTATCTTGCGTACCTTGGTCAACTCTTTGGCGGCCGACAAGGTCACTCGTATCCTTGGTGTTTTGAATGGTACATCTAACTTCATGTTGACCAAGATGGTGGATGAGGGCTGGACTTACGAAAAGGCTCTTCAAACAGCGCAGGAACTTGGCTATGCAGAGTCTGACCCGACAAATGATGTTGAAGGTATTGATGCGGCTTACAAGGCTGTTATCCTCAGTCAATTTGCCTTCGGTATGACGGTTGATTTTGAACATGTGGCACACAAGGGTATTTCGAACATCACGCCAGAAGATGTAGCAGTGGCTCAAGAATTGGGCTATGTCATCAAACTTGTGGGAGATATTCAAGAAACCACCTCTGGTATTGCTGCCCAAGTATCTCCAACTTTCTTACCGAAAAATCATCCACTTGCGAGTGTCAATGGTGTGATGAATGCTGTCTTTGTGGAGTCTATCGGTATCGGTCAGTCCATGTACTATGGACCAGGTGCGGGTCAGAAACCAACTGCAACAAGTGTAACGGCTGATATTATCCGTATCGTTCGTCGCTTGAAAGACAATACTATCGGCAAAGCCTTTAACGAATACAGTCGCCCGCTTCAATTAGCAGCTCCAAGTGATGTTAAGAGTGAATACTATTTCTCTATTGAAACAGCTGATAAGAATGGTCAAATGTTGCGCCTGGCTGAAATTTTCAATGCAGAAGAAATTTCATTCAAGCAAATTCTGCAACAAGCAGCCAATGGTGAAACAGCTCGCTTAGTCATTGTTACCCACGAAATGAGTAAGACACAGTTGGAAAATGTAACAGCAAAATTGGCAAAAGAAACAGACTTTACTGTCTTGAATACCTTCAAGGTATTGGGAGAATAAGACATGAAAATTATTATTCCAGCAACATCAGCCAATATTGGACCTGGTTTTGACTCCGTTGGCGTTGCCCTTTCAAAATACTTGACCATTGAAGTCTTTGAACAGACAGAAGAATGGATGATTGAACACAATCTGGACCATGTGCCATCGGATAAGAATAATCTCCTTATCAAAACTGCTTTAAAAGTGGCTAAAAACTTGCAACCACATCGGATCAAGATGACCAGTGATATTCCCTTGGCGCGTGGATTGGGTTCATCCAGTTCCGTTATTGTGGCAGGTATTGAGTTGGCCAATCAGTTGGCAGGACTGAATATGACGGCAGAGGAAAAATTGCTCAAAGCAACTGAAATCGAAGGGCATCCTGACAATGTGGCGCCTGCGATTTATGGTAATCTAGTTATTGCTAGCTATGTCAATAAGAAAGTACAGGCAGTGGTAACAGAGTTTCCTGAGGCAAGCTTTGTTGCCTTCATTCCAAACTACCCTTTGCGGACCGTTGAAAGTCGTGGGGTGCTACCTTCACAAATGGGCTATAAAAAAGCCGTGGCAGCTAGCGCCATTTCTAATGTAGCTGTTGCTAGTTTGATGGCTGGCGATTTGGAAAAGGCTGGAAAAGCCATTCAGTCAGATATGTTCCATGAACCCTTCCGCCAACTCTTGGTCAAAGAATTTTGTCCAATCAAGCAAACAGCACAAGAATTGGGAGCCTATGCAACCTATCTATCAGGAGCTGGACCTACTGTTATGGTATTAGCACCCAAGGACAAGGAAGCTGCCCTTGTGGCTGCTCTTGAGCAATTAGACCTAGATGGAACCGTTCATTCTCTCCGTGTAGATACCAAGGGTATTCAAGTGCTCTAATTTTCAGCTCCGTGAGAGCTGATTTTTTTCGTAAAAAATTATGACCAGAAACTGGATTTCTATTCGTTTTTTGTGCTGTTTTTTGGTATAATATGACCTGTATATTTTAAATTGAAATGAGAAGATGATGAAAGATAAAATTAGGCTTGAATTGGATGGGATTGACATTCGATTCGACGAGCCCTTAAAAGAATATACTTATACAAAAGTTGGAGGAGCTGTTGATTACCTAGCCTTTCCTCGTAACCGTTATGAAATTGTCCGTATTGTCGAGTTTGCCAAGCAGGAAAATATTCCTTGGCAGGTACTAGGCAATTCAAGTAATATTATCGTTCGTGATGGTGGTATTCGTGGATTTGTTATCCGCATGGACCAGCTCAATTCTGTGACTGTTTCGGGCTACACCATTGAAGCAGAAGCAGGGGCTAATCTGATTGAAACGACAAAGGTTGCACTTTTCCATTCTTTGACTGGCTTTGAATTTGCCTGTGGTATTCCTGGAAGTATTGGCGGTGCTGTTTACATGAATGCTGGTGCCTACGGTGGCGAAATCGCTCATATTTTGGTTTCTGCACAGATTTTGACACCTGCAGGTTACGTAGAGACCTTGGATAATCGTTCCTTGCGTTTTGGCTATCGTTCTTCTATTCTACAAGAGAATGGTGCCATTGTTTTATCTGCTAAATTTGCCCTAAAACCTGGTAATCACCCTGTTATCCAAAATGAAATGGCTCGTTTGACCCATTTGCGTGAGTTGAAACAGCCATTAGAATATCCATCATGTGGTTCAGTCTTTAAACGCCCTCCAGGTCATTTTGCAGGTCAGTTGATTATGGAAGCTGGTTTGAAAGGCTACCGTATTGGCGGTGTGGAAGTATCTGAAAAACACGCTGGTTTTATGGTCAATGTGGCTGATGGAACGGCATTGGATTATGAACATTTGATCGCCCATGTGATTGAAGTCGTTGAAAAATCTTCAGGTGTTACGCTGGAGAGAGAGGTGCGTATTATCGGCGACCCTGCTGCTACATAGTCATTCAGTTTATCTTTTATTACGTCGGCATATGAGGAAACTCTGTTTCCTTATTTCCAACTTCAAACACTCCACTGGATTGTTTGAACTCGCTTTGCCGTACTTACGAAAGTTACTTGCTATCGCAAGTATTATTTCCAACCTTGCACAGACGTTTGGACTGTGCAAGCTGTCTGCAGCTCGTTGCCTAGTACTAAAAGCAAACTGAAAGACTAAACTTTAGCCATTTGGCTCTGTTTAAAAAGAAGGAATTTATGAGAATTGAAAAAGCCAATTATTGAATTTAAACACGTTTCAAAAGTATTTGAAGACAGTGGAACAACTGTATTAAAGGATATTAGTTTTGAATTGGAAGAAGGGAAATTTTATACCCTTTTAGGAGCTTCTGGTTCAGGTAAATCAACGATTTTGAATATTATTGCTGGTTTATTGGATGCGAGTTCAGGAGATATTTATCTGGATGGTCAACGGATAAACGATGTTCCGACCAATAAACGGGATGTCCATACCGTTTTCCAATCCTATGCCCTCTTCCCACATATGTCTGTCTTTGAAAATGTGGCTTTTCCTCTTAAATTGCGCAAGGTTGACAAGGCGGAAATTGAACGCCGTGTGACCGAGGCTCTCCAAATGGTCCGTCTTTCAGGTTACGAGAAACGTTCTATTCAGAAATTGTCTGGTGGTCAACGCCAACGGGTTGCTATTGCCCGTGCCATCATCAATCAGCCCCGCGTTGTCTTGCTCGACGAGCCATTATCAGCCTTGGACTTGAAACTAAGAACAGAAATGCAGTACGAACTGCGTGAGTTGCAACAACGTCTAGGCATTACCTTTGTCTTCGTAACCCACGACCAGGAAGAAGCACTGGCCATGAGTGACTGGATTTTTGTCATGAATGAAGGTGAGATTGTCCAGTCTGGAACGCCGGTGGATATTTATGACGAGCCAATCAACCATTTTGTTGCTACCTTTATCGGCGAGTCCAACATCTTGTCTGGCCGTATGATTAAAGACTATCTGGTTGAATTTAACGGCAAACGCTTCGAAGCGGTAGACGGTGGTATGCGACCTAACGAAGAAGTTCAAATCGTCATCCGTCCTGAGGACTTACAGATTACTCTTCCAGAAGAAGGCAAATTGCAGGTAAAAGTAGACACCCAACTCTTCCGTGGTGTCCACTATGAAATTATTGCCTACGATGATTTGGGCAATGAATGGATGATTCACTCAACCCGTAAGGCCATTGTGGGAGAAGTGATTGGTCTGGATTTTGAACCAGAAGACATTCATATCATGCGTCTCAATGAAACAGAGGAAGAATTTGATGCCCGTATTGAAGAATATGTGGAAGTGGAAGAAGTGGAAGATGGCTTGATCAATGCCATCGAGGAGGAACGCAATGAAGAAAACCTCTAGGCTCTTTGCAATTCCTTATGCCCTATGGGTCTTTCTCTTTGTACTCGCACCTGTTGCCCTGATTATCTTCAAATCTTTCTTTGATATTCATGGTAATTTCACTCTGGCTAATTATCAAACCTACTTCAATTCTCCAAATATGACCTATCTGCGAATGAGTTTTAACTCCATTTTTTACGCAGGTATTATTACACTGGTCACGCTTTTGGTGTCTTACCCAACGGCCTATTTCTTGACCAAGCTCAAGCATAGACAGCTTTGGCTCATGTTGATTATTTTGCCGACCTGGGTCAATCTCTTGCTAAAAGCCTATGCCTTTATTGGTATTTTTGGTCAACATGGTTCTATTAACCAGTTCTTAGAATTTATTGGTCTGGGTGCCCAGCAAATTCTCTTCACGGATTTCTCCTTCATTGCTGTTGCAGCTTATATCGAGATTCCCTTTATGATTTTGCCAATTTTTAATGCCCTAGATGATTTGGATAAAAACCTTATCAATGCTAGTCGTGATTTGGGGGCAACTTCTTGGCAGACCTTTACAAAAGTTATTTTTCCTCTTTCCATGAATGGGGTCCGTTCTGGTGTTCAGGCGGTTTTCATTCCAAGTTTGAGCCTTTTTATGTTGACCCGTTTGATTGGTGGTAACCGAGTGATTACACTTGGTACAGCTATTGAGCAACACTTCCTCACCACACAAAACTGGGGAATGGGTTCAACCATTGGTGTGGTCTTGATTTTGGCCATGCTCTTGATAATGTGGATGACGAAAGAGAGGAAGAAATAATGAAGAAATTTGCAAATATCTACTTAACAGTTGCCTTCCTCCTTCTTTACTTGCCCATTTTCTATCTCATTTTCTACGCCTTCAATGAAGGTGGAGATATGAATGGCTTTACAGGCTTTACCTTGGACCATTTTTCATCCATGCTTGGTGATAGCCGTCTGATGTTGATTTTGGCACAAACCTTTTTCTTGGCTTTCTTGAGCTCATTGATTGCGACCATTATCGGAACCTTTGGTGCAATTTATATCTATCAGGCAAAACCTCGTTTCCAAAATGCCTTGCTGTCTGTCAATAATATCTTGATGGTAGCACCAGACGTTATGATTGGGGCAAGTTTCCTGATTCTCTTTACTATGATTGGTTTTCAATTAGGCTTTGTTTCTGTCTTGCTGAGTCACATTGCCTTCTCCATTCCGATTGTCGTCTTGATGGTCTTGCCTCGATTGAAGGAAATGAATGCAGATATGATTTCAGCAGCTTATGATTTGGGTGCAACCCAGCCACAAATGCTGAAAGAAATCATGTTGCCATATTTGACACCAGCCATTATTGCAGGTTATTTCATGGCCTTTACCTATTCCTTGGATGACTTTGCTGTGACCTTCTTTGTAACGGGAAATGGTTACTCAAACCTATCTGTTGAGATTTATTCTCGGGCTCGTCAAGGGATTTCATTGGAAATCAATGCCTTGTCAACTCTTGTCTTCCTCTTTTCAATCTTGTTAGTGGTGGGCTATTACTTTATCTCACGTGAAAAGGAGGCTGACTAATGAAACGATTGTATTCATTCTTTGTCGGTATTGTAGCCATTATCCTTATTTTGTGGGGGATTAGTTATAAGTTAGAAGCTGAGTCGACACAAGGGACTACGGATAAGTTGGTCATCTATAACTGGGGAGATTACATTGACCCAGAATTACTGGAAGAATTTACAGCTGAAACGGGTATTCAGGTGGATTACCAGACCTTTGATTCCAACGAATCCATGTACACCAAGATCAAGCAGGGGGGAACGACCTATGACCTAGCTGTTCCTTCTGAGTATATGATTTCCAAAATGACGGAAGAAGATATGCTTGTAAAATTAGATAAATCAAAGATTGAAGGTTTGGACAATATCGATCCGCAGTTTATGGGTCTGAGTTTTGATGAAAACAATGACTACTCTATTCCCTACTTCTGGGGTACCTTGGGGATTGTTTACAATGAAACCATGGTTGAAAATCCTCCCCAAGAATGGGAAGATTTGTGGTCAGAGGAGTACCGTGACAACATCATGTTGATTGATGGTGTTCGTGAGGTCATGGGTTTTGGTCTGCAATCCTTGGGGTACAGCTTAAACTCTAAAAATCCTGCGGAAATTGAAGAAACAGCAGAGCACCTCTACAATATGACCCCAAATGTCAAGGCCATCGTAGCTGATGAAATCAAGGGCTATATGATCCAAGATGCAGCTGCCGTTGCCGTTTCCTTCTCAGGTGAAGCTAGTGAAATGTTGGATGGCAATGAAAATCTGCGCTATGTTGTACCGTCAAAAGGTTCTAACCTATGGTTTGATAACATGGTTATTCCTAAAACCGCCAAGAATTTGGAAGGTGCCTATGCCTTTATGAGTTTCATGCTCCGTCCTGAAAATGCGCTTCGCAATGCTGAATATGTTGGTTACTCAACACCAATTCCTGCAGCAAAAGCCATGTTGGATGAGGAAACTCAGAACGACGAATCTTTCTATCCTTCAGAAGAAACAATGAAGAAGATGGAAGTCTATGATAACCTCGGACAAGAGATACTGGGAATGTACAATGACCTTTATCTCCAGTTCAAGATGTATCGGAAATAGAAACTCTGTTTAAGAATGCAAAAAAGTAGCTACTCTGAACGACTGTTCAGGGTAGTTTTTTGTATAAATACAAACATTATGCATAAATTCCCAATATTTTCTTGAAATATAGGCTAAATTATGTTTAAATAGGAAAATAAATTGAAAAATACAGGAGAATGGTATGAAAAAACAACGATTTTCACTCAGAAAATGTAAACTCGGGCTAGTTTCAGTCTTAGTTGGTTCCATTATTTCTTTTGCAGGAACTTCTCAGGTTTTCGCAGAACAAGTGTTGGAAAATGCTGCTGTCAATCAGACGGTGGAGCAAGTTGCATCAGCTGAAAATATCCTTGAAGGTCAAGTTAATTCTCAACCTCAGCAAGAGGAAGTCAAGCCTCAATCAGAAGGGATTCAAGCTGTAGATAATGTACAAAGCAATGAGTCAAGTGAGAATCAGTCCCAACAAGTTTCTGCTACACTTCCTACCGCTGAAGAAACGGCACCTAGTGTCAGCAATGTTGAAACAGAAGAAATTGTGGAAGCTCCAGAAAGTGAAACAAGCACAAGCGAGTCATCGCAGGACACAAATATAGAGGTGGTAGAGCAGGAACAGACAGATAAAAATCAGGAAAGTCTTGCTCCAAGAAGCTTGGCTAAACCATTAGATAATGACAGCAATTCGATGATTTCAGCCCCAACAGTTTGGGAAACTGGCTACAAGGGTGAAGGAAGTATCGTTGCCATTATTGACTCTGGATTGGACGTTGAGCATGATGTCTTGAAGATAACCGATACAAGCAAGGCGAAATACCAATCCGAACAAGCCATGGAAGTTGCTAAAACGGCAGCAGGCATTTCTTATGGAAAATGGTTTAGCGATAAGGTTGTGTTTGGTTATAACTATGCGGATGGAAATGATGTACTAAAAGAAGCAGATAGTCAATCTCATGGGATGCACGTTACAGGTATTGCTGTTGGTAATCCGTCAAACATGGACGGTGGTCGCTATATTCAAGGCGTTGCCCCAGAAGCACAAGTTATGTTTATGCGGGTCTTTTCAGATGTAAATAGTACAACAGGTGCAGCCTTGTATGTGAGAGCTATTGAAGATGCCGTTAAACTAGGTGCAGATAGCATTAACTTGAGTCTAGGTGGCGCCAATGGTTCGCTTGTCAATATGGACAATACAGTCCTTGCAGCTATTGAACTAGCGCGTAAAGCAGGTGTTTCAGTTGTGATTGCAGCTGGTAATGATGGTGCATTTGGTGCAGGACATTCAATTCCATGGAGCACTAATCTCGATTATGGTTTGGTTGCTGATCCTTCAACAGCCAAAGATGCTATTTCTGTAGCTTCCTACAATAACAGCGTTATCAGCCAGCGTGTTTTGAATATTGTGGGTCTTGAAGACAATGCTGATTTGAATTTTGGTCGTAGTTCCTACGACAATCCTGATAGAAGCGAAAAGAAATTTGAAATCGGCAAGGCTTATGATTATGTTTATGCCGGTTTGGGACAGGAAGAAGACTTTACAGGTCTTGATTTGACAGGCAAGTTGGCGCTGATTAAACGCGGTACAATCAATTTCTCTAGCAAGATTTCCAATGCAACAAAAGCTGGTGCTGAAGGTGTCGTTATCTTTAATAATGTACCAGGCGAAGAGAATATCGGAATGGCCTTGGATGAAACTGCTATTGCTATACCATCAGTCTTTATTCCAGCAGAGTTTGGTGAAGCACTCGCAGCCAATGCTTACAAAATTCAGTTTAACAATGAATCTGAAACGGTTGCCAATCCAGAAGCTGGTCAGATGTCCGCATTTTCAAGTTGGGGACTATCTGCTGATGGAGAACTCAAGCCAGATATAGCAGCACCAGGCGGTTCAATTTACTCAGCTATCAATGACAACCAATATGCTTCTCAAAGTGGTACCAGTATGGCTGCGCCACACGTAGCTGGAGCGGCAGTCTTGGTAAAACAATATTTGAAAGATAAGTTCCCAGATAAATCAGCTGCTGAACTAGAAACTCTGGTCAAACAGTTACTTATGTCAACAGCAAAAACGCATTTTGATACGCTTAATCAAGTTTATAGTTCACCTCGCCAGCAAGGAGCAGGTATGCTAGACGTTGCTGCTGCTGTATCAACAGATCTCTTTGTTACAGGTCTGGATAGCTATCCTAGCTTGACTTTGGGAAATGTTGGTGACCAATTTGAATTTACGGTAGAAGTGCATAATATTAGTTCAGAAGATAAGGTCTTGAACTATACCACTCATGTCAATACGGACCAGACGTATGAAGGTCTAGCAGTCTTGGTATCACGCGAATTGATGGCTATTCCAGGTCAAGAAATCACAGTGAAGGCTAACAGTAGTCAGCAAGTCACCATCAAAGTAGACGCTTCTGAATTTTCAGAAATGTTACTCCAAGAAATGCCAAATGGCTACTTTTTAGAAGGTTTCGTTCGCTTCACAGACCCTGTGGATGCTGGAGAGCTCATCAGTATTCCCTATGTTGCTTTTAGGGGAGAATTTCAGAATCTACCTGTAGTTGAAACGCCTATCTATCAACTCTTACCAGAAGGTCAGGTTGGTTTCTACTTTACACCAAATATGGAGGAATTACTGGAAGTTAAACAAGACCAAGATTTTACAGGCTTGTTGACAAATTACTCTGAAAAAGTTTATTCTACGGATCGCATGACTGAAGAGGAAATGAAAGTTCTTGGTGCCTTTAAGAATGACCAGGACCAATTTGTTCTTTCCATGGATGAAACAGGACAATTAAAACTAGCTATTTCCCCAAATGGTGACAATATTCAAGATTCGGTCTTGTTCAAGGGAGTTTTCCTTAGAAATTATACCAATCTTGTTGCCTCTGTTTATGCAGCAGATGATGTAGAACAGACCAATGCTTTATGGACAAGCAAGGCTGAAACTGGCGAAAAGAATTATTACAGCGGAAATGAGTTGAATCCAAAATCAACAGTTGTTTATCCGACGGAGTGGTCAGGTCTAGATAAAAGTGGCAATCCATTGGCAGACGGAAACTATAAGTATGTCTTGACCTATCTTCCAGAGGTACCAGGGGCAGATGTGCAGAAATTGGAATTTGATGTCATCGTTGACCGCCAAGCACCAAGCGTTACAACGGCTACTTATGATGCCAGCAGTTTCACATTTAATCCACGTCCAGCAACTGAAAAAGGACCTGCAGGAATATTCCGTGAACGCGTCTTCTATCTATTAAGTGGTGAGAATGGTTTGACAACCTTAACGACTACTGACGAAAAAGGTCATGTCACAGTGACTGATAACAAAGTTTTTGTAGCTCAAAACGAGGATGGCAGCTTCAATTTGCCTCTTGATTTAGCAGATATTTCTAAATTCTATTACATTGTAGAAGATTTTGCGGGAAATGTAAGTTCTGAAAAAGTTGAAAACCTAATTGGAATTGGAAATGGTAATGGCTTGGTGACGGTTAATTTGCTTGATCAGGCAACCAAGGAAGATGCACAAATTGATTTCTCATACATCGTGAGAGATCAAAATGGTCAGGTTGTGAATGAGTTACCTCGCTACGCAGAAAATGCAAGCATTCTCAAATTACCATTTGGAACCTATAGTATCGAACTCTTCCTCTACGATACAGAGTGGTCGAGCTTAGCAGGTGAAAACAAGTTCACTGTAACAATCAGTGAAGAAAATAGTGTTGGTCAGGTTGATTTCTATGTTCTTGCAAAAGAAAAAGCAAGTTTGTTGGTTGATGTTGACAAACTCTTACCTGCGGGAACAAATGTAAACTTGGTGACAGCAGATGGACAAAGTCTGGCATTGCCAAATGCTAAGTATTCAAAAACAGACTACGGTAAATTTGTACCTGTTGGTCAATATACGATTGCAACAAACCTGCCTGAAGGTTATGAGTTTTACGAAGATTTGAACGTAGATGTGTTGGTTGATCAAGTAAATCGTAAACAGTTGACCTTGATTGACAAACGAGCTTTATCTAACTTGCTGACTGAACTAGCTACTATTGAAGAAACGGCAACTTATTACAATGCAGACAGTTTGCTTCAAGCTGAGTTTAATAAAGTTTTGAAAGAGGCGCAGCTGATTTTAGCTAATAAACATCTTCAAAATGATGTTGACCAAGCGATAGAAGGATTGACTAAAGCTAAGTTAGCACTGAATGGTCAAGCAACAGATACCAGTGCTTTGGTCAAAGAATTGGAAGCCTATCAACTAGTAGCAGGGCAAGCAGTTTATTATAATGCGTCGGACGCTAGCAAGATTGCCTATGATACTGCGATTCGTCTAGCGCAACTAGCACTTGGCAAAGATCAAACCAGCCAAAAAGAAATTGATCAAGTCTTGTCAAACTTACAAGCTAGCAAATCTAGCTTAGATGGTCTGCCGACAGATATCCGTGCGTTGAGAAATGCCGTATCACTATCTACTGTCGTCAGAACAACGGATGCAAAATATCTCAATGCTTCTGAGATGGTGAAACAGACCTATGACCAAGCACTTGCAAAAGCAAAAGCTGTCCTTGCTGATGAGAATGCTAGCCAAGTGAGCGTTGATCAAGCATTGGCTGAGCTTCAGGCAGCTCAAGTAGCATTGGATGGTGTAGCATCACCAACTAGCGAAAACCAATCTCCTGAGAATACCGAATCAAACATCAAGTCAGATGCTAAACCTACACCACCACCTGTAGAACCTGGCCTTCCATCTGAAGAAAAACCAGGGAAACCGGTGCAGCCTCCCCTACCTGCATCAGAAAAACAGCAGGAAGTGGTAGAGAACACGCATTCTAGCAAGGTCGATACGACCGCAAATGTGTCCCCTATCCAATCGCCAACTCCTAGTCATCAATTGAGTCCGGATAAGAATCAAGTACCATCCTTTACTGTACTAGCGCTGAAAAACCATCCTGTCCCGCAATCTGCTATCCGTCAGGATATAGTACCTACTCAGAAAATGGAAATAAGAGGTGGTATCGTAGTTGCTTCTTCTGATAGACAGTTACCGAACACAAGTTCAAAAGACGAGAGTGCTTATCTATTCCTCGGAATTGCTCTTGTTACAACTGTTTTCCTCACTCAAAAGAAAAAAGATGAAAGTATCTAAAACAATCAAAAAAGGCTGGGCAAAAAGCCCAGCTCCACTACCCAGAGTTCGTGTCAACATCTCAGCGCAGTGGTTGATTGGCAGATTTGTTCGTGTTTTACACTCCAAATCTGACCTTTACTATTGTTGCGAACAGAGTTCGCCTTATTTCCAACCTCCAACCGTCTCCCAGACAGTTGGAGCTGTACGGGGGTGGGAGTAAAATAGTCCAGTGGACTATTTTAGCCCGAACCTATTGTTTGGAAGTGAGGGGAACTCTTTTTTAGACCAGTCGAGTTCTTTCCCACTCCCTATTTTATCTGAAAGTAATGCATGGTTGTTTGAATTTTTTTCGAGATGTCTGTAGGCTTGACTAGATAGAATTGTTGAGCTAATTGGTCTGCAATATGAGAATGAAGGTAGGTGGCTGTCACAACTCTATCATATAGTCCTACATGTGGAAATTGCAGAGCAAAGCCTGCAATCATGCCAGCAAGCGTATCACCCATCCCTCCAGTTGCTTGATAGGGGCCGCCCGCTCTGATGGGAGTCATCTGTTCGGGAGCTGCCTGAAGCACTTGTGTAGTAGAACTCTTGGCCACTAAAATGGTATGTTTTTGAAAGGTTTGTAAGGCTTGTAGATTGGTCTGGCTTGTTTGTTTGGCAATGGGGATAGTCGACAGTCTTTCCCATTCTTTTTGGTGGGGAGTTAAAATGACTTGTTTACAAGGGAAATGTTTTCGATTTTGCTTGGCGATAATGGTCAAGGCAGAGCCGTCGAGGACGAGAATCTGATTTTCTGATACATTTTCAAGTACAAGGTCAACTAGGTTTTCTGCTCGGCTATTATCCCCTAAACCCGGACCAATCAATACCAAGTCCGCATGTTTTAAGTTAGTCATGAGTAAATCAGTGTCCTCAACCGAAAAGGCCATGGCTTCAGGTAGGTGGCTATGCAGTGCTGGAATGTTTTCTTTCTCAGTCGCGACAGTGACCAAGCCAGCTCCGCTATTGACAGTGGCTAGGGCAGCCATAATGATAGCACCACCGTAAGGATAAAGTCCACCAATCAGTAAGGCACGGCCGAAGGTTCCCTTGTGGCTGTTCATTGGTCGAGCTTGAATGACCTGTCTACAAAATTCTTGTAAATCCATAAATGTCAACTCCTTTCATAGATTATTATAGCATGAGAGCTAACGATAAATGCAGGTAACTTTTTAGAAAAATCATCTTTTTCATGCTATAATGGACACATGGTATTATCAAAGAAACGTGCAAGAAAAGTTATTGAAGAAATTATCGCCCTCTATCCTGATGCTAAGCCTAGTTTGGACTTCCGCAATCATTTTGAATTGGTCTGTGCGGTGCTTTTGTCTGCCCAGACAACGGATGCTGCTGTTAACAAGGCAACGCCAGGTTTGTTCGCAGCCTTCCCAACGCCACAAGCCATGGCAGCGGCAGAAGTGAAGGACATCGAACCCTACATTTCTCGTCTGGGCTTGTATCGTAATAAGGCCAAGTTTCTGAAAGAATGCGCGCAGCAGCTGTTGGACCGTCATGATGGCATTGTTCCGCAGACACGGGAAGAATTAGAAGCCTTGGCTGGAGTGGGCAGAAAAACGGCCAACGTGGTGTTGAGTGTCGGTTTTGGCATTCCTGCCTTTGCAGTTGATACCCATGTGGGCCGGATTTGCAAACACCACGACATCGTCAAAAAATCAGCTACGCCACTGGAAACGGAAAAACGGGTCATGGAAGTCTTGCCACCAGAATTGTGGCTACCAGCCCACCAGGCTATGATCTATTTTGGACGAGAAGTCTGTCATCCTAAAAATCCTGACTGTGATAAATTCCCACAATTATATGAATTTGAGTAAAAAAATATTCAGTTTTTGGAGATTTTTTTACTTTTCTTTTTAAAAATAACCAGTAAAATCAGAACGTTTTTAGAAATAATCAATAGAATATCTTCTAAATCGGAATATAACGAATATTCTATCCTTGTCTTCTTTCTTAAAATGATAATAAACGAACGTTGATGAATAATATGCAAAGTATATTGACAAAACACAAACAATAAGCTATAATCATAGATGTCGGTTAAGGAAAGGCGAACAAAATGCCGTTTCCTAATACAAAAATCATTTAAAAACGAACAGAGGAGAAGCCCATGTTTAACGAAACACCTGTTTTTGACTACGAAGATATCCAGTTGATTCCAAATAAATGTATCATCAATAGCCGTTCGGAGGCAGATACATCTGTCACTCTTGGAAAGTACAGCTTTAAACTGCCAGTGGTTCCTGCCAATATGCAGACTATTATTGATGAAGATGTGGCAGAAATGCTTGCCAAAGAAGGGTATTTCTATATCATGCATCGTTTCGATGAAGCTGGTCGTATTCCATTTATCAAACGTATGCACGATCAAGGCTTGATTGCTTCCATTTCGGTTGGTGTAAAAGATTATGAGTACGACTTTGTTTCTAGTTTAAAAGCTGACGCGCCTGAGTTTATTACCATTGATATTGCGCATGGACATGCTGACAGCGTGATTAAGATGATCAAGCACATCAAGAAAGAATTGCCTGAGACCTTTGTCATTGCTGGAAATGTCGGCACGCCTGAAGCTGTTCGTGAATTGGAAAATGCTGGTGCAGATGCGACAAAGGTTGGTATTGGTCCTGGTAAGGTCTGCATCACCAAGGTCAAGACTGGTTTTGGTACTGGCGGTTGGCAGCTGGCTGCCCTTCGTTGGTGTTCAAAAGCTGCTCGTAAGCCAATTATTGCGGATGGTGGTATTCGCACCCACGGAGACATTGCCAAATCCATCCGCTTTGGTGCTAGCATGGTCATGATTGGCTCCCTCTTTGCAAGTCATATCGAGAGCCCAGGTAAGACAGTAGAAGTGGATGGCAAACAGTTCAAGGAATACTACGGTTCCGCCTCCGAATACCAAAAAGGTGCTTACAAAAACGTTGAAGGTAAGAAAATTCTCCTGCCAGCCAAAGGACATTTGAAAGATACTCTGATTGAAATGGAGCAAGATTTGCAATCCTCTATTTCCTATGCAGGTGGTCGTGATATTACCAGCTTGAAACACGTGGACTATGTTATCGTGAAAAACTCTATCTGGAATGGTGATTCAATTTAATGAATGAGGACTTGCAAGGCAGGTCCTTTTCTTGTTACAATATTAGTATTATGTTGAAAGAAGAAGCTTATGTACCAAACATCGAGTAATAGAGAAAAATTTTGGCTCTTTATGAAGATATTTTTGCCTATTTTGATTTATCAATTTGCTAATTATTCGGCCTCCTTTATCGATACCATGATGACAGGCCAGTACAGCACCATGGATTTGGCAGGTGTTTCCATGGCGACCAGTCTTTGGAATCCCTTGTTCTCATTTTTGACGGGCATCGTATCTGCACTTGTTCCAATCATTGCTCAATATCTAGGACAAGGAGAGAAGATAAAAATCCGACAGGAATTTCATCAGTTTGTCTATCTAGCCCTTGGGCTGACAGTCCTTCTCTGGCTCTTGGTCTACCTGCTTGCCATTCCCGCCTTGGCACAGTTTGACCTTGACAAAGAGGTCTTTCAGGTCGGCAGGCAGTACCTCTCCTATATCTCTATTGGCATCCTCCCCCTCTTGCTTTTCAGCGTCTGTCGGTCCTTTTTCGACGCCTTGGGCTTGACCCGCCTCTCCATGTACCTCATGCTGCTTCTGGTTCCCTTTAACAGTCTCTTTAACTATCTCTTGATTTATGGGAAAATGGGCCTACCGGCCCTGGGCGGAGCAGGAGCTGGATTGGGGACTGCTTTAGCTTACTGGGCTGTGTTACTGGTTATCGTCATGGTCATGTGCAAAAATAAGACCATTGCTTCTTATGAGATTTGGCGGTGGAGTTCGATTGACCTTTCTTTATTGAAGGAAGGCTTGAAGGTTGGTCTGCCGATTGGCTTGCAGGTCTTTGCCGAGGTTGCTATTTTCGCAGTGGTCGGTTTGTATATGGCACAATTTTCAGCCCAAATTATCGCAGCCCATCAGTCAGCAATGAACTTTGCTACTTTGCTTTACGCCTTTCCTGCCTCGGTTTCTTCAGCCCTAGCCATTGTCATTGCCTATGAAGTAGGGGCTAAACGACCTCAGGATGTGAAAGCCTACAGCCGTTTAGGACGCTTGGTGGCACTAGGTTTTGCAGGATTGACACTTACTTTTCTTTATTTTTTCCGTTCCAAAGTCGCTTTCCTCTACGGCAATGACGCAGATTTTATCCGTCTGACCTCGCATTTTCTAAGCTTTGCCCTCATGTTCCAACTAGCAGATGCCTATACAGCTCCCATTCAGGGAATTTTGCGGGGCTACAAGGATACGACAGTTCCATTTATACTTGGCTTAGTTGCCTATTGGTCCATGACCTTCCCAGTTGCCTTTTTCCTTGAAAGATTTTTCAAAATGGGTCCAGAAGCTTATTGGATTGGCTTGATTTCAGGGATTTTTGTCTGTGGGATTGCCCTCAGATTGCGGTTGAAAAAAATCGCTCGTTTTCAATAAATGTTTGAGTTTTCTCTTGACATATTTTTCTGTGCTTGATAAAATTTACTCAAAAAGGCAGGTTTTATTATGAAAAAGAAGTGGTTGATTTGTATTGTTCTATCTTGTATCTGCTTGAGTATTGGCTATTTTCACATGAGGAAAACGGAAATTAGGTTCCCTCAATCGGACCAGATTTTAATCAGCAATCAGGATGGAGAAGAGATAGGAATGCTAAAAGGTAGCGAAGTAGAAGAGCTTCTGACAGAGCTTGTCCAAATTCATCCCTATTTCTTAGACAATGCCAGTAATCAAGACCAGCCAGTTGGAGTAGAAAATTATTATCAACTGACCTTTCAACCTTATAATAAAATTGCCTATCTCTATGAGAAAAATGGCAAAACCTATCTGGAATTTCCTTATGAGCTGACAGTCAGGACAAAAAAGTCACTATCTGAGTTAATAGACTAGAAGAAGTCGGAGCAATCCGGCTTTTTAAAATTCAATTTTTTTAACATTTACCTTGACAAATATGTTCGGGGGGGGGGTACAATATAAGAGATAGATAGCACTGTATGAAAAAAATGTGCTAAAGGAGGAGCCTTACAAGGAGATGCTAATCTATCTACTACTAATTTTGGAGACTTTTTATGAAAAAAATTACAACATTTTTTAAAAATTATTTTGATACACCTAAGGTACCTTTGAAATACTATTTAGGTGATGTTTTCTATTTCAATCTTTTCTGGGGTCTAATACCATTTTTATTTGGAGAAATCAATGTAGGAACAATTTTATTTTTTGCTTATTTGATGTTATCAGTGTATACATTCTTCTGGTATTCGGACTATCAACTCTTCAAATTTCCATATGATCCCAAGAAGATTTTTAGATATCGTCGCTCGATTTTTAGTAAGGATGGTATAAAAAATGTTACTGCAGAGAGTTTAGCTAGGGAACACCACTATACAATCAACGAAAATAAAATTTCTAGGGATTATACCGAGAATGTAAAGACCGTTGCTTTTGCATTTATTATTACATTTTTTGTCCGATATGCGCTAATTGCTAGTCAAGTACTTTTTTCTGTTATCAGACATCCTAAAACAATGAGAGAATATAAAGAGGCTGTACGCGTTCAGAGTGAATATCTCAACAATCTATAGGAGTTATTTATGGGCGATTTTGTAACTATTTTATTATTTGCTTCCGTCATTATTTTTAGATATTTCATTTACCCTAAGATGAAAAAGGCAAATGAAGAAAAGAGATGGGCAGAAGAGCAATCAAAATATAGGATTACAATTATTGACTTGATAAATGAGAAACAGAGTTTTGTTGGTACTATTGATAGTTTTAATGATATCTACAACATAGTTTATGACTATAATCAAGCCCATGTTTTTTCTAGCCAAGAAGCTGCAAGTAAATATGCACATTCTATGGCAAGGAATGAAAATATCAGTATCCTAATTCTTGCAGGTTCAAATCCTGTCGAAAAAATTTGTTAGAAATCAGGTCGCATGTAGTCAAACATTTACCTCGACAAATATGCCCAAAATATTAAACTTAAGATAAGTAGCTTTTCAAGCTTTGGAAATTTGCTACTATATTTGGAGGTTATATGAAAATGAAGAAATTTCTATTACTTTTTTCTGTAGTGCTTTTGACTGCGTGTAAATCGGGTGAAGTGAAGCAAGAGACGGCTGTAAGTAGTCAATCAAGTTCACAAGCAACATCGAGTTCAACAACTTCAAGTCAGTCGGAAACGAAGACGGTAGAGGTGGATTATTCTAGTTATCAAAAGGTTATCGACCGTTATCAGGCAAGTTTGGGATTGGAACTTTCAGCCCTAAATCGTGATGAGGTGAGTAGTCTTCTTTATGGGATTAAACAATATCCAACTGTTTATACTGGAGCATATTATGTCCAAAACGATTTTGATAAAGATGGTGTAGATGAATTAGCTCTTGCCTTATCGACGAGTTCTCAATTTGTCCTCATCGACCTATATACTGTAGGGAATGACGGACAGTTGATAAGACTGGTTGATCAGTTCCGTCAGCAAGGTCCAGAGATTGGTGAAAAAGTAACCCTGTGGCCACTTGAAGATGGAAGTTACTCTTTAGAAACGGCTGGTAGTTTTAGAAACTATAAATATGACTCTACTGCAGGTCAACTGACCCTACAGGCAGAAGGGGCGACCAATCCTTCATCTGCCACAGTTGTCGATTTAAGCACGCTTTCATGGACTAAATTGGAAAAAGTTGTAGCAGTGCAAGAAAATACATCTGCACCTACTATTGATATGCAGGGGCTGTTAGCTGGTGATTTCTCAACTATTGCTGGAACTTGGGCAAATGCCAAAGGGACTGTCTTGGTTATTGATTCGTCTGGCAAGATCACTAATGAGGAAGATAGTGATCTAACCATTCGTGACATCGATTCAAATGGCATTGCAAGAGGGAGCCATCGTTTTGGTATGTACGGTGCCAGCCTACAAATTATTCCAGCTGGAGTTGCAATCGAATTTCCGACTACTGGGGAAACAGATTTAAGTGATACGACTAAAAATAGATTATTCATCAGTCAGTACCTACCACCAGCGGAAGAAGTGGCGAACGAGGTTTATTATAAACAAGATTAAGTATTTATGGAAGTGAGGTAGGTTAACAATCCTATCTCCTTCTTTTTTTGCCTCCGATCTCCTTCTTTTTTTGCCTTATTATTGAGAAAATACCCTCGTCATGTTAAAATAAAAGGATAGAAAATCAAATGGAGAAGTCATGAATTATTTTAACGTAGGAAAGATTGTCAATACCCAAGGCTTGCAAGGAGAAATGCGTGTTTTATCTGTGACCGATTTTGCAGAAGAACGCTTCAAAAAAGGGGCAAAATTGGCCTTGTTTAATGATAAAGACCAGTTTGTCATGGAAGTGGAAATTGCTAGTCACCGCAAGGCTAAGAATTTTGATGTTATCAAGTTTAAGGGCATGTATCATATCAACGATATTGAAAAGTACAAGGGCTTTAGTTTGAAAATCGCCGAGGAAAACTTGACCGATCTCGAAGACGGTGAGTTTTATTACCATGAGATTATCGGTTTGGATGTCTATGAGAATGATGTTCTGATTGGACAAATCAAGGAAATCTTGCAACCTGGTGCCAATGATGTTTGGGTTGTGAAAAGAAAAGGGAAGAAAGACCTGCTTTTACCCTATATTCCGCCTGTTGTCCTGAACATTGATATTCCAAATAATCGTGTCGATGTGGAACTGCTCGAGGGCCTAGACGATGAGAATTGATATTTTGACCCTGTTTCCAGAGATGTTTGCTCCGCTGGAGCACTCTATTGTGGGCAAGGCGCGTGACAAGGGGTTACTGGAAATCAACTACCATAATTTTCGTGAAAAAGCCGAAAAAGCCCGCCATGTGGATGATGAGCCCTACGGTGGAGGCCAAGGAATGCTGCTCCGTGCCCAGCCGATTTTTGACACCATGGATAGCATTGAACAAACCAAGCCACGTGTTATCTTGCTGGATCCTGCTGGTAAAACGTTTAACCAAGCCTATGCTGAAGAATTAGCTCAGGAAGACCAGTTGATTTTTATCTGTGGTCATTACGAGGGCTATGATGAGCGGATTAAGACCTTGGTGACAGATGAGATTTCTCTCGGGGACTATGTTCTGACAGGGGGAGAGTTGGCTGCCATGACCATGATTGATGCTACCGTTCGTTTAATTCCTGAGGTTATTGGCAAGGAGGTCAGCCATACAGATGATAGTTTTTCATCTGGCTTGCTGGAATATCCGCAGTACACCCGCCCCTACGAATATCGGGGCATGGTCGTGCCAGATGTCCTCATGAGCGGACACCATGAAAATATCCGTAAATGGCGTTTGGAGGAAAGTCTACGCAAAACCTATCAACGTCGACCAGACTTGTTAGAAAACTACAATTTTACAGATGAAGAATTAGCTATTTTTGAAAAAATCAAGGCAGAAAGCACAGTTGATTAGACTGTGTTTTCCTGTTCAAAGGAGAAGTCATGAAACGCAAGGTATTTGAGAATTACAAACCTTATAAAATCCAACAAAAAGCCAGATTTGACTTGGGCAACAATGAAAATCGGATCATTGACTGGTCATTTTTGCCAGAAAAAACCTTGGAGAGCTTGGAAGTTAGTCGCCTAAGTTTCTACGGGGATAATACCTATTCGGAACTGATTGAGAAATATGCGGCCTATCTTGGAGTAAGTCCTCAACAAGTGACAGTCGGAGTTGGCTCGGACCACCTTATTCATATGATCATTTCCACCTTTATGGAAAAGAATGACACTTTCTTGACGGTCAATCCAGACTTTTTTATGTATGAAACCTATAATCACATGCATGGTAGCCAGTTTGAAGCCGTTGACCTGGTTGAAAAAGATGGAACCTTGGTTTTGCCTGTGGAGAGCCTGTTGGCGCGTGCAGAGGCAAGTAATGCCAAAATTCTCATGCTGTCTAATCCAAATAATCCGTCCTCTGTTGCCTATTCTATGGAAGACTTGGAGCGGTTAGCACAATCATTTCAAGGTTTGCTGGTTATCGACGAGGCCTATATTGAGTTTGCCGATGTGACTAGCTTTATTAGTCGACTTGAACGATATGACAATGTTTTGGTCTTACGCACACTTTCAAAGGCCTTTGGTCTAGCAGGCTTGCGGGTTGGTTTTGCAGTTGGAAGTGAGGAGTTAATTTACGAACTAGACAAGGTTATTCCACCATTTAGCTTATCCAACTTAACCGCTCATATGGCAGCAGTAGCTTTGGCTTATAAAGACCAAGTTTTTCAAACGGTTGGAACAATTACCAAACTCCGCCGAGAAATGATTGCATTTTTAGAAGAGTTAGAAGATTGTCAGGTACTGCCAAGTCAGGCGAGTTTTGTAACCTTCAAGGCACCATGGGCAGAAGAGTTTCATCGACAAGCCTTGGCACAGGATTGGAACTTCAAATACTATCCAACGGGTAAATTGGCAGGCTACATTCGCCTATCTATTGGAAGACCAGAAGAGATGGCTATGGTTAAAGAGATGATCACATCAGTGATAGAAAATGGAACAATTTCATAAGAGATTGTTCTTTTTTTTGAAGAAAATTGGCATTTTTTGAAAGATTTTGCTAGAAAATGATTGACAATGACATTTTTTAGTGTATAATGGATTTTGTAAACGATTGCAGGAGGTGTTGAACATTCTCAAATCAGAACGCAAACAAGTCATTTTAGAACGCATTCAGGCTCAACAATTTGTCCGACTGGAAGAGTTAGTTGAAATTCTGGCAACATCTGAATCCACTGTTCGTAGGGATTTGGATGAGTTAGAAGATGAAGGTAAACTTCGAAGAGTGCATGGCGGAGCAGAAGCACCTGCCAATTTGCAACTGGAAGAGTCCATTCTGGAAAAATCTGTCAAAAACGTTCAAGAAAAACGAATGATTGCTGAACGGGCATCGCAGTTGATCATGGATGGCGATGTGATTTTTGTGGATGCAGGGACTACAACAGGTGTCTTGATTGATTATCTTCAACAGGAAAATCTGACAGTCGTGACCAATTCCATTCATCATGCTGTGAAGTTGGTAGAACGCAAGATAAAGACCATTATCATTGGTGGCTTTGTTAAGCAGTCTACGGATGCTTCGGTTGGTGCGATGGCATTGGAACAAATTCGACAGCTCAATTTTGATAAGGCGTTTCTGGGGATGAATGGTATAGATAAAAACTATTTTACAACGCCAGATATTGAAGAAGCGACCATCAAACGTACCATTATAGACAATGCAAAAGAAAGCTTTGTTTTAGCAGATGCGTCAAAAATCGGTCATTTCTCCTTTGCAAAAGTTGCAGCAATTGAAAAAGCCAACATTATCTGTCAATCTTCGGAGAGCAGTTTGTTGGACATCATCAAAGAGAAAACGAGGGTAATCGAGGTATGATTTATACAGTTACGCTCAATCCAGCTATTGACTATATTGTACGTTTAGAACATGTCGAGACGGGCAGTGTCAATCGGATGGAGAGCGATGATAAATATGCCGGCGGTAAGGGAATTAACGTTAGCCGTGTCTTGAAGCGTTTGGGCTATCCAAACACAGCGACGGGTTTCCTTGGCGGATTTACTGGCCAGTTCATCAAGGATGGATTGGTTGCTGAAGGCATTGATACCGATTTTGTTCAGGTTGACCAAGATACACGGATTAACGTGAAAATCAAGGCCGACCAAGAAACAGAAATTAACGGATTGGGACCGATTGTGACAGATACACAATTGGCTGAATTAGAAATGGTTTTAGCAGGTTTGACCAAGGAAGACACCGTTGTCTTTGCGGGGTCTGCTCCAGCTAGTCTTGGAAATGAAGTCTACAATAGGCTGATTCCTGTGGCGAAAAAAGCAGGAGCGCAAGTTGTCTGTGACTTTGAAGGTCAGACACTTCTAGATTCACTTGCTCACCAGCCACTCTTGGTCAAGCCAAACAACCATGAACTTGAGGCAATCTTCAACGTTGAGTTGAATGGCATTGCAGACATCGAGACCTACGCTAAGAAAATCTTAGACATGGGGGCTCAGAATGTCATCATTTCAATGGCAGGGGACGGAGCCTTGTTGGTTACTCCAACAGCCACCTACTTTGCTAAACCAATCAAGGGAACAGTGAAAAATTCTGTCGGAGCTGGAGATTCCATGGTGGCAGGTTTTACTGGCGAGTACGTTCGCTCACAAGACCCAATTGCAGCTCTCAAATGGGGAGTTGCTTGCGGTACGGCAACAGCCTTTTCAGACGATTTGGCAAGTATCGCATTTATTAAGGAAACTTATGAAAAAGTTGAGGTAGAAACACTATGAAAATTCAAGACGTTTTGAGAAAAGATGTCATGTTGCTTGACTTGCAAGCGACAAGCAAGGAAGCTGTTATCGATGAAATGATTACTAGCTTGGTTGACAAAGGTTATGTGACTGATTTTGATGCTTTCAAAACAGGTATCCTAAACCGTGAAGCACAAACGACAACAGGGCTTGGCGACGGTATCGCAATGCCACACGCTAAGAATGCTGCTGTAAAAGAAGCGACTGTTCTCTTTGCTAAATCAAACAAGGGTGTTGACTATGCAAGTCTTGACGGTCAACCAACAGACTTGTTCTTCATGATTGCAGCTCCAGAAGGTGCTAACGACACCCACTTGGCTGCCCTTGCTGAATTGTCTAAATACTTGATGAAAGCTGGTTTTGCCGACAAACTTCGTGGTGTGTCTAGCACAGAAGAAGTCATTGCAGTCTTTGATACAGCTGAAGCAGCAGATAAAGCGGCTGAAGAAGTGGTTGTAGCTCCAAGTGGCGACCGTCCATTTATCGTTGCCGTTACAGCATGTACAACAGGTATTGCCCACACCTACATGGCAGAAGAAGCTCTTAAGAAGCAAGCTGCTGAGATGGGGGTTGATATCAAGGTTGAAACAAACGGTGCGTCTGGGGTTGGTAACAAACTAACCGTTGAAGACATTAAGAATGCAGCAGGTGTCATCATCGCAGCAGATAAGGCTGTTGACATGCCTCGTTTCAATGGTAAACCATTGGTGTCTCGTCCAGTTGCTGCTGGTATCAAACAACCAGAAGAATTGATTAACATCATTTTGGACGGTAAAGCATCAGCCTATACAGCGACAGAAGGAGCAGCTACTGTGGAATCTTCAGAAAAACTCAGTTTTGGTAAAGCATTCTATAAACACTTGATGAGTGGTGTTTCTCAAATGTTGCCATTCGTTATCGGTGGCGGTATCTTGATTGCCCTTGCTTTCTTGTTTGATAACTTGCTCGGTGTACCAAGTGACAGCCTTGGTAGTCTAGGTTCATACAACGAAATCGCAGCTATGTTCATGAAGATTGGTGGAGCAGCTTTTGGCTTCATGTTGCCACTTCTTGCAGGTTACATTGCTTACTCAATCGCTGAAAAACCAGGTTTGGTTGCAGGTTTCGTAGCTGGTGCAATTGCTAGCAGCGGTCTTGCTTTCGGTAAAATCCCTTATGCAGCTGGTGGTGAAGAAACCCTTGCCCTTGCTGGTGTATCATCTGGTTTCTTGGGTGCCCTTGTAGGTGGTTTCCTTGCTGGTGGTGTAGTTCTTGTTCTTCGCAATGCTTTGCGTAACATGCCAAAATCACTTCAAGGTTTGAACGCGATCTTGCTCTTGCCACTTTTGGGAACAGCAATCACTGGTTTCTTGATGTTCTTCGTTAACATCCCAATGGCAGCAATCAACACTGGTATGAACAACTTCCTTGCAGGTCTTGAAGGCAGCTCTGCTATTCTCCTTGGACTTGTCCTTGGCGGTATGATGGCAGTCGATATGGGTGGTCCAGTCAACAAGGCAGCTTATGTCTTCGGTACCGGTACGCTTGCAGCTACTGTTGCAGACGGTGGTTCTGTTGCCATGGCAGCAGTTATGGCTGGTGGTATGGTTCCGCCGTTGGCAGTATTCGTTGCAACTCTCTTGTTCAAGAACAAATTCACACAAGAAGAGCGTAACTCAGGTTTGACAAACATCGTTATGGGTCTGTCATTCATCACTGAAGGTGCCATTCCATTTGGTGCTGCTGACCCAGCCCGTGCAATCCCAAGCTTTATCGCAGGTTCTGCTCTTGCAGGTGCCCTGGTAGGTTTGTCAGGTATCCAATTGATGGCTCCACACGGTGGAATCTTCGTTATCGCTTTGACTTCAAATCCATTACTTTACATCCTTTATGTATTGATCGGTGCAGTAGTTTCAGGTATTCTCTACGGAGCTCTTCGTCAAGCTAAATAAGATTAAAACCTTGTCTTCGGGCAAGGTTTTTTATCTGGAAAATGCTGTATTTAGATTAAAATATAAATAATTATGTAAAGAACGTCGCATATAGTATATTGAAATATTTTATTCGTTTTTCAACAGTTTATTATTAGAAAAATATGCTATACTTTTAAGTAAGAAGAAACAAACGAAGGAGCTTCATATGTTTTGGAAGGAAAAGCAAAATAAGTTTTCTATTCGTACATTTAATAGAGGCGTTGCATCAGTTATTATTGGTATGACTGCCGCCTTATTTTTTGTACCAAATTTGGCTATTAAAGCAGAATTGACTGCTCTTGCCCATACAAATGTAGCAAGAGAACAGATCTCCTATAAGTATGTCCTTTATTCGGAACTGACATCAGATGAGAAGGCACGAATTCAAGCGACCATTCCAGCAAGGCAGGTTGGAGATGCTCATACTTACTATATGGTCTATCGTCCAAAGACAAATTTGCCTCTAACAGGAGATATCCCGACTTTTACAAGTAGTCTGGTTGGTTTAGGGCTATTGATTATCGGTCTATCTCTTACAAAAGATAGGAAAAAACGAATTGTTAGAAGTCTGATTATTTTAACTGCTACAGGTAGTCTTTCAGTGACTGCAATTTCTACAGGTAGCCTCTCAGGTTTTGATAAACAATTTACCCTTGCTATAGGTGAAGCTTTGCCACAAGCAGTGATTTCTATAGATCAACATGAATTTGTAGGTTTTATTTTAGAAGGGGATGAAAATTATGAGACAATCACAGTAACAGAAGCAAATGCTGGTGAACAGAAGTCGTCAAGCGAATTGATATTGCCAAATACATTGGTTGAGGGAATATCTAAGCATTCAGAAGCTCCCGTTCCACCATCAACAGAAGCCGACGTTCTACCTGAGGAACCAACAGCGCCCGTAGTCCCAATTGCCCCAGTTACGGAAGATCCAGAAACTCCGGCACCACCATCAACAGAAGCCGAAGTTCTACCTGAGGCACCAACAGATCCAGTTGTCCCAAGTTCTCCAGTTACTGAAGATCCAGAAGCTCCCGTCACTCCGGCACCACCATCAACAGAAGCCGAAGTTCTGCCTGAGGCACCAACAGAGCCTGTAGTCCCAGTTACTCCAGTTACTGAAGATCCAGAAGCTCCCGTTCCACCATCAACAGAGGGCGAAGTTCTTCCAGAATCCCCAACAGATCCCGTCGCTCCAAGTGACCCAGTAACGAAAGAACCAGAGGTTCCAGTCACTCCTGTTCCACCATCAACAGAGGACGAAGTTCTGCCCGAGGCACCAACAGAGCCTGTAGTCCCAAGTTCTCCAGTTACTGAACAACCAGAAGTCCCCGTCACTCCCGTTCCACCATCAATAGAATCCGAAGTTCTACCCGAGGAACCAACAGAGCCTGTAGTCCCAGTTGCTCCGAGTGACCCAGTTACTGAACAGCCAGAAGCTCCAGAAACTCCCGTCCCACCATCAACAGAAGATGAGGTTCTACCCGAGGAACCAACAGCTCCCGTTGTCCCAATTGCCCCAGTTACGGACGAGCCAGAAGCTCCCGTCACTCCGGCGCCACCATCAACAGAGGGCGAAGTTCTTCCAGAATCCCCAACAGATCCCGTCGCTCCAAGTGACCCAGTAACGGAAGAACCAGAGGTTCCAGTCACTCCTGTTCCACCATCAACAGGAGCCGAAGTTCTACCTGAGGAACCAGCAGATCCAGTTGTCCCAAGTTCTCCAGTTGCTGAAGATCCAGAAGCTCCCGTCACTCCGGCACCACCATCAACAGAGGCCGAAGTTCTTCCAGAAACTCCAACGGATCCCGTCGCTCCAAGTGACCCAGTAACGGAAGAACCAGAAACTCCCGTTCCACCATCAACAGAAGATGAAGTTCTACCCGAGGACCCAACAGAGCCTGTAGTCCCAGTTGCCCCAGTTACTGAACAACCAGAAGTCCCCGTCACTCCCGTTCCACCATCAACAGAGGGCGAAGTTCTACCCGAGGAACCAACAGATCCCGTTGTCCCAATTGCCCCAGTTACGGACGAGCCAGAAGCTCCCGTCACTCCGGCGCCACCATCAACAGAGGGCGAAGTTCTTCCAGAATCCCCAACAGATCCCGTCGCTCCAAGTTCTCCAGTTACGGAAGAACCAGAAGAACCTATTAAAACCAAACCGGAGTTAGTTTTATCAATTCTTAAAGAAAATGTAGATGATAGGAGTGTAGAAGTAAGCTATACTTTGATAGACAATGATTCTACATTTGTCAAGGCTATGGTATCTCTATACAAAGGGGGTGAATTAGTCACAGAAAAAGAAATTCTAACACAAGAAGAGCTATACAAGGTTCCATTTGCCGACTTGCTGCTGAACACTGACTATGAAGTAAAAACACGATTTACCTATAATTTAGGTAGTGATGATGTGGAAGAAGAGCTCAGAACAGAAAAATTTGAACTAGAGAATAAGTTGCTGGAATTTCGATCTTACAATAGTATTGAGCTGTATCAAGTTGATGAATTTGGCGAGAAAACAAGGATTACAGCCTTGACTAGCGCTCCAATTTCTTCAGAAAACTACCTTGTTAAGATTTCTACTGTAAACAACAAAGATATTTATCTTCCAGTTGATAGCTTTGAGAATGCTGACAAGGGGATTATGGTAAATATTATTCATCCAAAATTGGTTAAGTTTAACCAGAATAATAATGGTTTTGATGAAAATCATACCTTTATGATTGATAAACTTGTCTTGCAAGAGGGGGCCTACAGTAAATTTAGTGAATTAGTAGATGCTATCAATAACAATCCTAGTGGCACTTATTATCTAGCTGCTGATATGGTTGTTGATAAGGAGGTTTCGACTGACACCTACGTTACCAAAGAATTTACTGGAAGTCTGAAGAGCCTAGGTGGGCAAAAGGCCTACTCGATTTTACAGTTAGATAGACCGCTTTTCAGCACTCTTAAGAATGCTAGGGTCGAAAATATCTCCTTAAAAGATGTGGCCATTGTAAATGATCAAACAGCAGTAGCTGCCTTAGCAAAAAAAGCAGATAAAGCTACCATTGATAAGGTCACTGTTTCAGGAAATATTACGGCCAAACAAAATATTGCTGGTTTGGTTTACGAAGCAACAAATGGTACAAGCATTAGCAATTCCATCATCGATGTCAGATTAAATAATACAGCAAGCCATGAAATCTACTATATGGGTGGTGTTACAGGAATACTAAATAGTTCAACCATTGACAAGGTAAGGGTTAATGTGGCAATTGATGCTAAGACAGCAAGTGGCCGCGGACAAAAAATTGGTGGTGTCACTTCGGATATGATTTTATCTACGATTACCAATGCCTATGTTACAGGAAATATCCAGGCTACAGCACCTGCTGATACTGGAGGTTTTGTAGGTACAGCTAGGATGTCTGTCTTGAATAATATTGCAACAGGTGTATCTGTTACCAATGGAGGTATCATTGCTTCGGCACAAAATCTATATACTACACACGGGTCAATGCCAACCAATATTTATAGTGTTGAAGGTCATGCAACAGGCCAACCAAATCCTACCATTCAGTCTACAAGCCTTTCTCAAGAAGCCGTGCTAGAGAAAATCAAGGCATGGGGAATTCCAACAACACCAACCACAACAGGACAGGAAAATAGCGACAGTCAGTCGAATTCAGTGCAGACCATCGATTATAATCAGGTTCAAAATGCTCAGGCTAAACGAAGAACTGCCTATGAAAATACGTCTAAGTTGTTGCCATTCTATGACCGGAATACGATTGTTAAATATGGTAACTTGATTGATGAAGCGAGTAATCTCTATAGCAAGCCTATCCAGTCAGTTCTGACCTTGAATGAGGATGGAGTAGCAACAAATATCTATGACCAACACGCTTCCTTGACCAAATTACTGATCCATTATGAAGATGGAACTTCAGAAGTTCTACCTTTGGTATTTAATGGAGAGTACGGTAACACCAAGGTTGTTGAATACCGCTTAGGTGAACAACTCCTCTATACACCAGAACAATTACTATCTCTGGAAACCAGTTTCATTGATGAACTAGTGACAGCATTTTCTCAGGTTGATCTTGACAGCCAAGAGATGGCTGACATCTTACATATCCAAACTGCAGACAAGACCGCCAAACTAAAAGACTTGTATTTAGATGAATCCTTTGCAGAAGTCAAAGACAATCTCGAAGTCCATATCAAAGGTTTGCTGGCCAATAGACAGGTAGTTGATACCACAAGCAAGGCTGTCAGGGATGTCATTAAAAAAGAATTCTTGGCAGATAAAGAAAAAATTATGTTCGCTCTTGCCTACCTCAATAGGCTATATGGTATTACATACGGAGATACCAATATCAAGAATATTGTGCTCCATCATGCGGATTTCTATAAGCGTCAATTAGATACTCTAGGCTGGTTGAGGTCATTTACGGATAAACTCACCAAGCATGATGATCAGTTCTATGTTTCGCAAAATGGCTACGAAGATATGTATTTTGACAGATTAACACTTGCCAATAATGCAGCTATTCATAAGGAACGTTTTGGAGCACTCTCTAGTCAGCTTGGAACAGTTCGTGATTTCTTGGAATACAATAAGAAATTGTTCTTGGGAGAAACTGATTCAAGGAAGTGGTTTAAAGAAGCGACCAATGCCTTTGTTTATGAAATTCCATCCAATGCAAACTCTAGCATTGACACCAGTCTATATAGTCATTTGGGACGTATTCCACGTTATGAAAAATACTACTTGCCATTGCTTAATATCAAGGAGAAGGATGATATTTTCGTAATGAGCTCAATGGCAACAGTAGCCTTCGGTGGTTACGGAAGATATGTGGATACGGCTTTGAAAAAGACCAATCCAGAACAATATTACCAAGCAGTTAAGACAGTACAGACAGGTCGGATACCGAAACACGGGAAACGATTAGGTGACTTTTTGGATATGTGGTATCAAATGGCAGATTCTAATCTGAGAGATAAGTTTATCCAACGCTCAACTGAAATTTGGGATGGTTACTGGATCAAGGATTCAAATGCATTTGAAGACCACGCTGATAAACGGCGGTGGGCTGGTAAATATGATCAGGAATACCGCTATGTTCAGGAGTTGGCAGGTGCCTTGAATGAATGGCATAGACAATCAAGAGATAGTGCCTTTTCAGATACAGTAACCTTTGTGAAATTTTCAAATCGGGACATGTTATCTGATCTAGGGGATTCAACTATGAGTCATGAATTGGTCCATAACTATGATGAAACCATCATGTTGGATGGTCATAAGCGTCGTCCTGGTCAAGATGCAGAATCCTATGCTATGGGCTTGTTGCAGTCATCAGCTGGTGGAGGTATTTATTACTATGGCTTTAATTTCATGAATGAACATAGTCCAAATACCCCACACAATGTTTCAAGTAGTCGCTTCAAAACAAAAGAGGATTTACAAACCTATCTAAAAGGAGTCTTTGATGTGACCTACCTCTTGGATGCAGTCGAAATCCAAGCCATTGCCACTAAGGGGAAAGAGGCTTATCCTTACTTCTTTAACAAGATAGAGTTGGTCCCAGCCAATGAAGCAACTGTCAGCCAGTCTTTAAACTACCAAAACACTCATGATCGTATTAGGAAATTGAGTAATGAGGAACTGGCTAACTTGAACATTACCACTATCAACGATGCGATTGACCATGCACTAGTTGCCAAATCCTCACTTTTGCTGGAACAAGACTATTTACGCGAAAATTTGAAGAACTATTATTTCGTACCGCTCTATTATCCGATTTATGCAGGCTTGCAAAATAATAGTGGTACTGTTGGTGGTTTACAATTCCGTAAGACGGCCTTGGAGCTATTAGCAGCAAAAGGTTGGGAAGAAGGCTTTATTCCTTATGCAACAGACAAGCTAAAAGCGGAAGCTGAGGCGGCAGGTCGTCTACTATCTGATCAGTTTATTTTTGAAAAAATATTTGCTGGACAATTTACGGATTATGCAAGCTTCAAAAAAGCTATGTATAAAGAACGCTGGGATAAGAAGGATAGACTGAAAGCCATCACGATTAGCTTCAATGGTCAGACTGAAACAATAGATAATATTGAAACGCTGAGTAGGCTGATGGCGGAGGCAGTTGATAAAGATTATCAGGCCGCTAAGAATAAGCAAGCAGGATTTAATCGCCAAGGTTTGAAAGATGCTATTTTGAAAGCCTATGTCGGATTAACGGATAGTTTTACCTCCTCCATATTTACAGATTGACCGAGGTCAATTCTCATTACCTTTTGGGAAGAAGTTGAAAGATAGTATTTTCGCCTTCTTCCTTTTATTTTTTCCCAATTCTCCCTTGAACTGTGATATAATAAGCATAGTATTGTTTATAGGAGAAATTAGACATGGAAATCATTCGCGAAAAAGAATTTGTCAATCAGTATCACTTTGATGCCCGCAATCATGCTTGGGAAAAGGAAAATGGGGTTCCAGAAACGAAATTAAATGTTGATTTCCAACTACTTGAACGCAATGAAGAAGAAAATAAAACATCAATGATTACTATTTTGCGTTTCATCATTGTTTTGAACCATTTTGTTATTTCTGGTGCTATGAGCCAGGCGATTCATTTACAAGGTCGTTACGTAAATGAACCGACAGAATTTACAGAGGAAGAAAAACGGACATTAGTTGAGCCACTATTGGATATGTTGAAACGCATGACCTATGACGTTACAGAGATTGCCTTTGATGCCCCTGGTGTAAATTTGGAGTTTTAGGATGAAACTAGCAGTTATTACAGACTCATCAGCTGTGTTGAATTTTGAGAGTTTTAGAAGAGAAGATTTATTCGTCTTACATATTCCAGTCAATATTGACGGAGAAAATTATATCGAAGGTCAAAATTTGACCGTTGAAGAATTTTATCAAAAAATGGCCTCATCAAAGGATTTGCCAAAGACCAGCCAACCAAGTTTGATGGAGTTGGACGACATTTTGGCAAGTTTGAAAGAAAAAGGCTATACGCACGCGCTAGGCTTGTTCTTATCGTCAGGTATTTCTGGTTTTTACCAAAATATCCAGTATCTGGCAGAAGAATATGAAGGCCTGACGGTTGCCTTCCCAGATACAAAAATAACTTCAGCACCTTTAGGTATGATGGTTGAAAATGTACTCAAATGGGCCGATGAAGGTCAGAGCTTTGAAGAAATTATTGGCAAATTGAACCAAGAAATTGGCAAGACCACAGCCTTTATTATGGTCGATGACCTTAATCACCTAGTAAAAGGTGGTCGCTTGTCCAATGGTGCCGCCTTGCTAGGTAATCTCTTGAGTATTAAGCCAATTTTATACTTCACAGGTGAAGGTAAGATTGAAGTTTATGAAAAAGTTCGGACTGAGAAAAAGGCGATCAAGCGCTTGTTAGAAATTCTTCAAGAACAAACGAAAAATGGTCACTACCAAATTGCCATCATTCATGCCAATGCGCCTGAAAAAGCTGAAAACTTTAAACAGCAGTTGGAAGAAGCAGGGGTAGGTAGTGATTTGCCAATCGTATCATTTGGTTCAGTCATTGGTACGCATTTGGGAGAAGGGGCAGTGGCCTTTGGTATTTCTCCCATCATTGAATAGGAGTTTGCATGACAATTAAGGTAATTATTGCAGGATTCAAAGGCAAAATGGGCTCAACAGCAGTTGAGATGGTCAAGGGTGACGCAGAACTTCGTTTAGCTGCCTTGGTAGATCCATTTGCGACAGAAACAGAAATAGATGGTGTTCCTGTTTTCAAGTCAAAAGAAGAAGTGGCTGGCCTAGACGCACATGTCTGGGTGGATTTTACAACACCAAAATTTGCCTATGAAAACACTCGTTTTGCCTTGGAAAACGGCTTTGCTCCTGTGGTTGGAACGACGGGATTTACCCCAGAAGAAATTGAAGAATTGACAGTCTTGTCTGCTGAGAAAGGCTTGGGTGGCTTGATTGCCCCTAACTTTGCTATTGGTGCTATCTTGCTCATGCAATTTGCAGCACAGGCAGCCAAGTATTTCCCAAATCTTGAAATCATCGAATTACACCACGATAAGAAGAAGGATGCACCGAGTGGTACTGCTGTCAAAACGGCCGAACTCATTTCACAAGTCCGTCAGTCACAGACTCAAGGTGCAGCGGATGAAGAAGAACTGATTGCTGGCGCTCGCGGTGCAGAATTTGACGGCTTCCGTATCCACTCAGTACGCTTGCCAGGCCTTGTTGCCCATCAGGAAGTGATTTTTGGGGCACAGGGCGAAGGCTTGACCATTCGTCATGACTCTTACGATCGTATTTCCTTTATGGGCGGTGTCAATCTCGGCATTAAAGAGGTAGTCAAACGCTCACAACTCGTTTATGGTTTGGAACACTTATTATGAAATTAAACAATCTGCCTTCTGAGTTTCAGGAGGCTTTGCCGATTTTAGAGAAAATTAAAGCTGCAGGTTTCGAGGCCTATTTTGTTGGCGGTTCGGTACGGGATGCCATTCTGGGCAGACCTATTCATGATGTCGACATTGCCACTTCCAGCTATCCACAAGAAACCAAGCAAATCTTCCCGCGGACTATTGATGTGGGGATTGAGCATGGAACTGTCCTAGTCTTGGAAGGCGGAAAAGAGTATGAAATCACCACTTTTCGGACAGAGGAAGAGTATGTAGACTACCGTCGTCCAAGTCAGGTTTCTTTTGTGCGTTCCTTGGAAGAGGACCTTAAACGCCGAGACTTCACGGTTAATGCTTTTGCCCTTGATGAAGAGGCTCAAATCGTTGACCTCTTTGATGGACTGACCGACTTGGAAAACCGCACTCTGCGTGCTGTAGGTATTCCTGCGGAACGGTTTAATGAAGATGCCCTCCGTATCATGCGGGGCTTTCGCTTTGCGGCGACCTTGGACTTTGAGATTGAGCCGACTACCTTCACAGCTATGGTTGAAACCGCACCGCTTTTGGAAAAAATCTCCGTGGAGCGTAGCTTTATCGAGTTTGATAAACTCTTGATGGCGGATTTTTGGCGAAAAGGCTTGCGTGCTCTGATTGATTCCAAGGCCTACAATTTCTTGCCTGATTTAGCTGGAAAAAGTGATGAATTAGAGACCATGCTAACAAGTCTGACAGCAGAATTTCGCTTTTCGACTTCTGAACAAGCTTGGGCCATGCTCTTTGTCTGCCTAGGTATTGATAACATCAAGTCCTTCCTGAAAAAATGGAAAACCAGCAATGATTTCCAACGCACTGTGGTCAAGCTGGTAGAGATTTACCAGCTTCGCCAAGCAGGACCTGTTAACAAGCAAATCTGTTTCAAGTATGGCAAAGAATTCTTGTACTTGGTAGAGGAACTCCGTCAAGCACAGGGATTAACTACAGATTTTGCAGCAATTGACCAGATTGATCAGTCTTTAACTATCCACGACAAGCATGAAATTGTTGTCAATGGAGGACATCTGATGCAGGCATTTGACCTCAAACCAGGTCCAGTTTTGGGAAATCTACTCAAGCAGGTTGAGTATGAGATTGTTGAGGGAAATTTGCCCAATGAAGAGGCAACCATTATGGCATTTGTAAGAGGGAGATTAGATAATGAGTGATTTTATCGTTGAACACCTGACTAAATCTGTCGGAGATAAAACGGTCTTTGCTGATCTGTCTTTCATCATCCATCAAGGCGACCGAATTGGGATTATTGGGGTCAATGGTACAGGAAAGACGACTTTGTTGGATGTTCTGTCAGGTCGCATCGGTTTTGACGGAGATGTGTCGCCTTTTCGCACTAAAAATGCCTATAAAATCGCCTACCTGACCCAGGAACCTGATTTTGATGACAGTAAGACAGTTTTAGACACCGTCCTTTCTTCTGACCTCCGTGAAACCCAACTGATTCGTGAATACGAGCTGTTCTTATCTCATTACGATGAAGCCAGTCAAGCAAGACTGGAGAAAGTCATGGCAGAGATGGATTCTCTCAATGCTTGGGAGATTGAAAGTCAGGTCAAGACTGTCTTGTCGAAACTCGGTCTAACAGACCTCAACAAAACTGTTGCTGAGTTATCAGGTGGTTTACGTAGGCGAGTGCAATTGGCCCAAGTTCTCCTTGGCAATGCTGACTTGCTCTTGCTGGATGAACCGACTAACCACTTGGACATTGATACTATTGAGTGGTTGACGACTTTCTTGAAAAACACTAAAAAGTCAGTTCTCTTTATTACCCACGACCGCTATTTCTTGGACAATGTGGCGACACGGATTTTTGAATTGGACCGCGCCAGCTTAACCGAATATCAGGGAAATTATCAGGACTATGTTCGTTTAAAGGCAGAGCAGGACGAGCGAGATGCCGCCCTTCGCCATAAGAAAGAGCAACTTTACAAGCAGGAGCTGGCTTGGATGCGTAGACAACCCCAAGCTCGTGCAACCAAGCAGCAGGCTCGCATCAATCGTTTCCATGACCTCAAAGGCGATTTAGCCAATAAGATAGACGATAGCGAACTGGAAATCAATTTTGAAACCTCTCGTATCGGTAAAAAAGTTATTAACTTTGAAAATGTCTGCTTTTCCTATCCTGACAAGCCCATTTTAAAAGACTTTAACCTGCTCATTCAAAACAAGGACCGCATCGGAATTGTTGGTGATAATGGTAAGGGAAAATCTACCTTGCTCAATCTCATCGCAGGCGATTTACAGGCAGACAGCGGTAAGGTAGATATTGGTGAAACCATCCGTATCGGTTATTTCTCACAAACAATCAAAGGGCTAGACGAAAGCAAGCGGGTCATCAATTTCTTGCAGGAAGTGGCAGAAGAAGCTAAGACGACATCTGGTATGGTTTCTATCGCAGAACTCTTGGAGCAATTCCTCTTTCCACGTAATACCCACGGTACCCTGATTGAAAAATTGTCTGGTGGAGAGAAGAAGCGGCTATATTTGCTGAAAATTCTCTTGGAAAGACCCAATGTTCTCTTGCTGGACGAGCCGACTAACGACTTGGACATAGCGACTCTAACAGTCTTGGAACATTTCTTGCAGGGCTTTACTGGTCCAGTCATCACCGTTAGTCACGACCGTTATTTCCTAGACAAGGTAGCCAATAAAATCTTGGCTTTCGAAGATAGCGGTATTGAGACCTTCTTTGGCAACTACACGGACTACCTGGATGAGAAAGCCTTTCTGGCTTCCAGCTCTGCTATTTCCTTGGAAAAACCAAAGGAGAAAACCGAGAAGGTCAAAGAGAACAAGAAGCGGATGTCCTACTTTGAGAAGCAGGAATGGGCGACTATTGAGGAGGAGATTGCTGGCTTGGAGGAGCGGATTGCGGAAATCGAGGCGGAAATGTTGGCCTGTGGCAGTGACTTTACAAAATTGTCCGATTTGCAGCAGGAATTGGATGAGAAAAACGACCTGCTCTTGGAAAAATACGAGCGCTATGAGTATCTGAGCGAGTTGGAGGGCTAGATGAAAGTTCTTGTCATGTCTTATATGGTCATCTATCTCTTAGTGACCTTGGGAGCGGCTCTCTTTAGCTATCTCAAGACTAGGAAGATGAATGGGCTGCGGCTAGCTTTGACAGTCTTGTCTGTTCTCTTATTGGCAGTGACCTTGTATTTTTACGGGCAGGCCTACCATAATTGGCAGATGCTGGGCTTTGCCTTGGGATTTACCTTTATTTCTACTCTTTTTCTCTACAATGGAACCAAGGAAGGCAGTAACTTCACGGTTGCCATGCTCTTTTCTGTCGGTCGCTTTATCTTGCATATTCAATTTTTAGTTTTGCTCTATCTGTTCAGATAGGGCAATTTTTATACATACAATTTTATGAAAAGGCTTTACGCAAACCTTTGCATTGTGATATAATATAGAAAATACAAATGCAAGGAGAAGACTATGTCTAAAAAAATTATCGGTATTGACTTGGGTGGTACATCTGTAAAATTAGCCATTTTAACAACTGAAGGGGAAATCCAAGAAAAATGGTCCATCAAGACAAATATTTTGGATGAAGGAAGTCACATTGTTCCTGATATTACTGAAAGTATTCTACACCGCTTTGAAACTCATGGTTTGACAAAGGATGATTTCTTGGGTGTTGGTATGGGTTCGCCTGGTGTGGTTGATAGCGAAGCTGGTACTGTTATCGGTGCCTATAACCTCAACTGGAAAACCTTGCAAATGGTTAAAGAGCAGTTTGAATCTGCCCTTGGTTTACCATTCTTTATCGACAATGATGCAAACGTAGCGGCCCTTGGTGAGCAGTGGGTTGGTGCAGGAAACAACAATCCAAACGTTGTCTTTATGACCCTTGGAACTGGTGTTGGCGGTGGTGTCATCGCTGCTGGCAACCTCATTCGCGGTGTAAAAGGTGCTGGCGGTGAATTGGGCCATATCACAGTTGACTTTGATGAGCCATTTGCTTGTACTTGTGGTAAGAAAGGTTGTCTAGAAACAGTTGCTTCTGCGACAGGTATTGTCAACCTCAGCCGTCGTTATGCGGACCATTACGCTGGCGATGCAAAACTGAAACAAATGATTGATGATGGACAAGATGTAACGGCTAAAGATGTCTTTGATTTGGCAAAAGAAGGTGACGATTTGGCTTTGATTGTCTACCGTCATTTCTCAGAATACCTAGGTGTTGCTTGCGCAAACATTGCTGCAGTCCTCAATCCTGCCTACATCGTTCTGGGTGGTGGTGTGTCAGCAGCAGGTGACTTCTTATTGGATGGTGTTCGCAAGGTCTTTGCTGAAAACAGCTTCCCACAAATCAAGGAAAGCACGCAGATTGTCTTGGCAACACGTGGTAATGATGCAGGTGTCTTGGGCGCAGCATCGCTCGTCTTGAAATAATATCTAAAGCAGGGGGAACTCTGCTTTTTTAGCGTTTTCTTTATCATTGTAAATCAACTACGTAGATGGTTTTGGTTAGGTTATGCGATAAGCAGTAAGAACTGAACATTCAAAAAAAATCTTTTAATATCACTTGAAAAAATCTTAATATGTAATAAAATGACTATGTAAGTACTGTCTATTTATAATAACTGACATGATATCATATTAGGAGAAAAATTTATGGAACAAAAACATAAGTATGGATTTCGTAAACATAAGGCTGTCAAAGGACTTGGAGTGGCACTACTAGGTACAGTTGGCGTCCTTGCAGGTTCGTCATTGGTTTCTGCTAATGAGACTACTAATTCTGCAGTAGTGCAAACGAATCGTACGGTAGATGCAACGATTAGTAGAGTAAATTTCAATGATTTAACGGCGGAGCAAAAAGCACGAATTAAATCAGGTAATATTGATGAACAGCTTTCTTGGATCAATCCAGAGACAGGGAATTTTGAGTGGATTACTGGTTTTGTTGCCGTATATAAACCTTCTGGTAGTTGCCAAGTTGTTCCAGTGGATCCTGAGCCGGTACAACCAATCCTACCAACCCCACCATCATTAGTTCCACAAATCCCAGTAGTTCCTGGCACGCCACAAGTTCCACAAATCCCAGTTGTTCCTGGTACACCTCAAGTTGAACCACAAGTTCCACAAATCCCAGTAGTTCCTGGCACGCCACAAGTTCCACAAATCCCAGCAGTTCCTGGTGCACCTCAAGTTGAACCACAAGTTCCAGTAGCTCCTGTAGTAACGGTCACACCAAAAGCGGAAACACCTTCAACTGTTGCTCAGACAGTATCGAGGATAACTGGTATTCCTGCGAAATCTGTACAGTCTATTTTGCCAAAAACAGGCTCTGCTAGCTCAAAAACTATTGCTATTGCAGGGTTGGGTATGTTGACATTTGGTGGTTACTTATTGTTTAAGAACCGTAAAACAGGCAAACATGTAGCTATTGCTCTATTGGTTGCAGGAAGTATCGGAGTTTCTACACCGGTTCTTGCCAATTCATCAACCTTCCTTGATTTGGTTGAAAATGTCAAACTGCAACTAAATGCTCGCTTTACTCATACACCTGCAACAGATACTTGTTGGGAATATGTTGGCTATTATCCAGAAATCGCATCTGTACCTGCAGAAACACCTACAAGTCCTAACACTCTGCCTTCAGCTGATTTGACAACTGAGACACAGGAGAATAAGGGCAAGGTTACAGTTCACTATGTTGACGAAGAGGGCAATACAATAGCTGCTTCTAAAGAATTGGTAAATGCTGTTGTTTCTACTACTTATCGTACTAAAGTGACTGTAAACGGTGTAGAGGAAATTAAAGAAAATACTGTACCAAATGATCTTGACTATAATGCTACTGCCCTGAAAGTAAATACCATTGAATTCAACGGTGACACATATGAGTTTGTGGCTGTTAAAGGAAATGAAACTGGCAAAGTAGTAGCTGACGAGACAGAAGTTACTTATGTTTACCGTAAGGTTGCTCAACCAGTTGTCACTCGTGAAGAGCTTGATCCAATCCAAGAAACCGGTAAGGTTACTGTTCATTATGTCGATGAGGCTGGGAATAAACTTGCAGATTCTAAAGAACTGGTAAATGCAGTTCTTTCTACAACCTTCCGTACCAAGGTAACCACTGACGGTGTCGAAGAAATTAAAGAAAATAAAGTAGTCAGCGATGCAACCTATAATGCAGCAGCAGTTAAGGCGACTGTCTTGGAGTACAACGGCGAGACTTACGAGTTTGTGGCTGTTAAAGGAAATGAAACTGACAAAGTAGTAGCTGGCGAGACAGAAGTTACTTATGTTTACCGTAAGGTTGCTCAACCAGTTGTCACTCGTGAAGAGCTTGACCCAATCCAAGAAACCGGTAAGGTTACTGTTCATTATGTCGATGAGGCTGGTAATAAACTTGCGGATTCTAAGGAATTGGTAAGTGCTGTTATTTCTACAACCTTCCGTACCAAGGTAACCACTGACGGTGTCGAAGAAATTAAAGAAAATAAAGTAGTCAGCGATGCAACCTATAATGCAGCAGCAGTTAAGGCAACTGTCTTGGAGTACAACGGTGACACATATGAGTTTGTGGCTGTTAAAGGAAATGAAACTGGCAAAGTAGTAGCTGACGAGACAGAAGTTACTTATGTTTACCGTAAGGTTGCTCAACCTGTAGTAATTCGCAAAGATCTTGATCCAGTACAAGAAACAGGTACAGTAAATGTGCACTTTGTAGATGAAGAAGGTACACCAATTGCTCCATCTAAAGAATTGCTTAGCGGTGCTGTAAACATTATTTCTCGTACCAGCATTACTACAGATGGGGTCGAGGAAATTCAGACGACAACGACTCCGACTGGTGTAACCTATAATGCGGATAGTATTAGACAGGATGCAATTACCTTTAACAACAATAATTATGCATTTAAAGGTTTAGCTGAAAATTCTGCTCCAAGCCAAGGTACTTTGAAGGTTGGCACAACCGATGTAACATTTGTCTATCAACTTAAAAACAATACTCGAACTGAAACAGAAGAAGTTACAGAAACTAAAGGGTCAGTTATTGTTCGCTACCAAGACGAAGCAGGGAATACACTGAAACCAGAAGTTTCATTAGTAACTGATCGAGTTGTGACTAGGACGACTGTCAATAGAACTTATATCGATGGTGTACCAACTGATAGAGATACAAAAGTAGAAAATATTGGTGGTATTTACAATGCTGCTACTGTTAAGGAAGAACGAATCACAACAAATGATGGAGTTTATGTTCTAGCAGGAATTAACGGAGCTGAAGTTGAATCAGTGACAGAAGGTACAACTTATGTAACCTATATCTATCGTAAACTTGAGGCTTCAACTAAAGAAATTCGAGGAACAGTGATTACGCGTTATGTCAATGAAGTGACGGGTGAGGAAATTGTTCCATCTACTAAGGTTGTAGATAACCAACTTGTTGCAACAGTGGAAACCACTGCAATCAAGGGAGCAGATGGCTCTATTGTGGACACTAAGACTGTTACCACACCTACCTATTTGTTGTACAATACTACACTTGATAAAGCAGCAAAAGATAAAGTAATTGCTGGCATGCTTACTTCTCCAGTTGAATTTTTGGATACTACTACGGGTGCTACAGGGCAAATTGTAAATAACACAATTGTTAAAGGTACAAAAACATTTGTTGCATACGTTGCAAAATCTGATGCGCCTGCAATGAATCAAAATATTGATTATAGAGAGCAAGCAATTGCTCGTGGTTTCGACCCAGCTACAGAAGTAGAACGATTTAACGGAACAAGACAAGATAAAGTGGGGGAAAATTATTACGAGACTCGATATTATTCCTACACCTATACAAAAGAAATCACAGAGGAAGCACCAAAAGTTCCTTATATCTTTAGCCATGTAGATGTTGTAGAGGTTGGACATGTAAAAGAAGGGGAGACAATTATAACCTACTATTACAAACCAGCAAGTCTGTCTGTGACACCGACTGTTGAATATGATTCAATCGGTCTTACTCATTCTACAGTTGAGGCCTAGATTTTCAATTTTGGCAAATTTGTAGTTTTCAAAAGGATTTAGGATCTTGTTTTATCGCTAGATCCTTTTGATTATTCTTTTAAAGTAATAGGAGAAAAAGGTGACGGTTTATACATTACGCTACTGGCTAACGGATAAGTCCTTTGGCTACGAGACCTCTCAAGTATTTCGACAAAATGTTCTAAATGATTTAGGTATCGCAAATAAACTTCTTGTACCAAATCCTTATTCTGCTCCCTATTGGCGCGAACAAATGCGCCATATCGGTTTCAACCCTGACCAGGTTGTCATTCTGCCTCACCTTTATTCTGATATTGATGTTGAGATTTTCAACTATAGTCTCCAAGACTTTGAAGAAGATTTGCAGGCTAAAGGGATTTCATGGGAGAGTAAAAAAGAAATCGGCTCTAATGAGATAATCTATACAACAGATACTGGCTATTTCAATGTTAGCTTGACTTCCTCAAGGTTTGTTAGCATTATTATTGAACGTAGCCTTTCCTTGGTTCATATTGCCACAACTACTGTTCATGAACGACCGTTTTATATTAGTTATGCTGATGGCCGTTTTGAGTATCTGAATAGGTCGGGAGAAACGACCCTAAGGGGACTTATTGGTAAGAATATCTGTAATTATTATTGGAAAGATTGTCTCATTACTCCGGACGACCTCTTCCTTCATTACCTGATTAAGAACCTCAATCCTGACGAGGATATTGTTTTGAATGACCAGCTTCAAGCTGCTTCACAAAAAATAAAAGACTATTGTAAATCTGTAGGTGCTCGGTATAGAGATGTGCTACATTATAACCATGTAGAGGCTGTTAATAGCCGAGAAACCTACACAACTGTCCTGGATAGGGAAATATATGTAGCGAGTCCATACATCATTCCAAACTTAGCTGAAGAGGGAGTTACAGCTACATTTTTACCACCAACTGCGGTAAACATTACTCCAATACTTCCAATAGGCTTGTCTTCCAATAAGCTACTCCTTGTTGGAAACTTCAGTAAAGGCAAACGAATAGCCATGGCTGTAGAAGCTATGCGATTTCTACCAGAGTTAGAGCTTCACATTTACGGAGGTCTATTCGAAGAAATCCAAGCTTTTAAAGAAGAGAATGTTATCCCCGAAAATGTCATATTTAAGGGGTTTGTCCCAAGTGTAACTATCCAACGTAATCAATACCTAGGCTATCTTTCTTGTTCAAAAACAGAAATGTTTGCCAATGCCATGGTAGAGTGTCTTGGCCAAGGACTGATTCCTATCCTTTCCAGGGTTGATTATGGCCATAATCAAGTCTTAGAAGAATTAGGTATCTATCAACAATGTGGTTTTGATAGTGTAGAAGATCTTGTCAAGGTCTTGAAAAATCTAGCAAATTTACCTTTAGAAGATCGACAGGAATTGTCTAAGACGATTCTTGACTATGCTAACAAATTTAGCTATTCAGAGGCACGTAAGCAGTATAAGCTTGCTCTAGGTTATAACTAAGTTCATGAAAGCAGGGCATTTCCCCTGCTTTTTCGATTCCGCCGTCACAGTTTCTCTATATACATATATTGAAAAATATTGTATTTAGGCGTACAATGAAAGTGTAAAGAGAAAGGGGTGTCGGTTAATGAAACAAGTAAACATATCTAAACTGATCGATTATCTAACTCTCGTTGGTCTGTTGATTTTGCTATCTGCCTTTTTCCTTGATAACTGGATTCGGGACTGGTTTTTCCCGTCTAGCTGGGGAAACGTGGCGACCATGATGATTTTACCTTTGCTAGGGGCATTGATTCTCATGTTATCGATTTACTATAAAAAACTTTGGACAGGTATCATCAGTATTTTATTGATTATTTCCTTCCCCTTGATATTTGGACTGGGCTATGTTTTCTTTGGTCCCTAGAAGGAGTTTCTTATGAGTGTGACACTATTAAAACGGATAAATATAGTCTTGTACAGCATTGCAGCTTTTCTCATCGTCATGCTATTTTTACCAATAGGACAATGGTTTGATATTGTAAATGTGAATTTTAAACTAGCATTTTTTATCATCCCCTTTTTCGGTCTAGCTAGCTTACCAACGGCTATTTACACTAAAAATGTTCGTCAGATATTGTTGAGTGTTCTCTTGGTAGTCTTGTATTTTATACTGTTCAGCTTAGTAACTGCCCTAGCAGGTCTCTTTCACCTCAATCTCTACCCCTTGCTCTATAAATGACAACTCCAGTTCAAAACTGGAGTTTTTTGCTAGAATTTGCTATACTAAAACTATGACAAAAGCAGATAGTATTTTTAAAGAAAACATTCGTAAGATTATGGAAGAGGGCGTTTTTTCGGAAAATGCTCGCCCTCGTTACAAGGATGGAAATGTAGCTAATTCCAAGTACGTTACAGGCGCCTTTGCTGAGTATGACTTGGCCAAGGGCGAGTTTCCTATTACAACACTTCGACCTATTCCAATTAAGTCGGCCATCAAGGAAATTCTCTGGATTTACCAAGACCAGACCAATGATTTGTCGGTTTTACAGGAAAAATACGGTGTCCAGTATTGGAATGACTGGGAAGTAGATGGAACTGGCACAATTGGTGAACGTTACGGTGCTATTGTGAAAAAACATGACATCATTTCAAAAATCCTCAAGCAATTGGAGGAAAATCCCTGGAATCGCCGCAATGTGATTTCCCTCTGGGATTATGAAGCCTTTGACCAATCCGCAGGTCTCTTGCCATGTGCCTTTCAGACCATGTTTGACGTTCGGCGAGTGGATGGGGAGATGTATCTGGATGCAACTCTAACTCAGCGGTCAAATGATATGTTGGTAGCCCATCATATCAATGCGATGCAGTATGTAGCCCTTCAGATGATGATTGCCAAGCATTTTGGCTGGAAGGTAGGGAAGTTTTTCTATTTCATCAACAATCTTCACATCTACGACAATCAGTTTGAACAAGCTGAAGAATTGCTCCGACGTACCCCCTCGGAAGTCGAACCGCGTTTAGTCCTCAACGTCCCAGACGGCACCGATTTCTTTGATATTAAGGCAGAAGATTTTGAGTTGGTGGACTATGAGCCGGTTAAGCCGCAGCTAAAATTCGATTTAGCAATTTAACTGGATTAGCAGTGAAGAACTTCGTTCTTTAACCTCACCTCTTTATTTTTAGGCTCGTGCTGAAACTGGCTCCGAATTCGTGTTTTGCCAAGCTCACACAATTTTGGAGCCAGTTTCAGCATTATAAAAATTTGCGCTTGACCTACTTGGTAAGTGCATTTTTTATGAATTTTTGATAGAATGATAGGACGGAAAGTGAGAGAAAGTGAGAGAAAATGACAAAGAAAATTGTTGCAATTTGGGCTCAGGATGAAAATGGTTTGATTGGAAAGGGAGATAAACTACCTTGGTCTTTACCAGCTGATCAGGCTCATTTTAAGGAAACGACAAGTGGTCATGCCATGGTGATGGGACGTATAACCTTTGATGGCATGGGAAAACGTGCACTTCCAAATCGACATACCTTAGTATTGACCACCGATAAAAGCTATCAAGTGGAGAGTGACCGGGTCACAGTCCTACATGATGTTGAAGAAGTTCTGGACTGGTACCACCAACAAGAAGGAACCTTGTTTGTCCTTGGTGGTGGACAAATTTTTACTGCCTTTGCACCCTACATTGAAGAACTGATTGTAACAGATATTCAGGGGCAATTTGAAGGTGATAGTTTCTTCCCAGAAACTTTTCCAATGGAAGAATTCCAGCTACAAAGTGAACAGTTTCGTCCAAAAGATGAAGCCAACCCCGTTGATTTCATCATAAAAAACTATAAAAGAAGAGAGAAATAGGCATGGAGAGAAGTTTATTCGGTTTGTTCACAGCATTTCTATGTGGAATATGCGTTCTTTGTGCAATTCAAGCCTTTAAAAAGAAACGATTTGGTTTAGCGATATTATTTTTATTGAATGCTTTTACCAATTTAGTCAATAGTATCCATGCAGTTTATGGATTTTTGTTTAGATAAGTGATATGAAAGAGGAGATAGATGGCTGTTAAGCATAATCATGAATTGATTTATTGCTCATTTTGCGGGAAAAATCAAGAAGAAGTTAAAAAAATCATTGCGGGAAACAATGTCTTTATTTGTAATGAATGTGTGGAACTAGCACAGGAAATTATTCGTGAAGAACTAGCAGAAGAAGTATTGACAGACTTGGCGGATACACCAAAGCCACAGGAATTGCTCAATATTTTAAATCATTATGTCATTGGACAGGACCGTGCTAAGCGTGCCTTGGCAGTTGCTGTCTACAACCACTACAAACGGATCAATTTCCAAGATAGTCGTGATGAGAACGATGTTGATTTGCAAAAATCAAACATTCTCATGATTGGTCCAACAGGCTCTGGTAAGACATTTTTGGCTCAAACCTTGGCTAAAAGTCTGAATGTTCCATTTGCCATTGCGGACGCAACCGCTCTTACTGAAGCTGGTTATGTGGGTGAAGATGTCGAAAACATCCTTCTCAAACTCTTGCAGGCGGCGGATTTTAATATCGACCGCGCCGAACGAGGGATTATCTATGTGGATGAAATTGATAAAATTGCCAAAAAAGGTGAAAATGTGTCCATTACTCGCGACGTCTCAGGCGAAGGTGTTCAACAGGCTCTCTTAAAAATTATCGAGGGAACGGTTGCTAGTGTGCCACCACAAGGCGGACGCAAACATCCAAACCAAGAGATGATTCATGTCGATACCAAAAACATCCTCTTCATCGTAGGCGGTGCCTTTGATGGTATTGAAGAAATTGTTAAACAACGTCTCGGTGAGAAAATCATCGGTTTTGGTCAAAACAATCGTGCCATTGATGAAGAAGATTCTTACATGCAACATATTATCGCCGATGATATTCAAAAATTCGGTATTATTCCAGAGTTGATTGGTCGTTTGCCTGTGTTTGCAGCCTTGGATCAATTAACAACAGAAGACTTGGTGCGTATTTTGACAGAGCCTAAGAATGCGTTGGTTAAACAATACCAGACCCTCTTGTCTTACGATGATGTGGAATTAGAGTTTGATGAGGATGCCTTACTTGCCATTGCTGAAAAAGCTATCGAGCGAAAAACAGGGGCGCGTGGTCTTCGTTCCATTATCGAAGAAACTATGTTGGATGTTATGTTTGAAGTTCCAAGTCAAGATAATGTCAAACGTGTTCGAGTGACAAAAGATGCAGTTGATGGTAAGGAAAAACCTTTACTTGAAACAGCTTAAAGAAGTACAAGGAGGGGTGTGAGCTACGAGCTTTCTCCACTTATTTATGAAAGGTAAACAATGGAAATCAATACACATAATGCTGAAATTCTGCTAAGTGCAGTTTCAAAGGCCCAATATCCAGATGACGATATTCCTGAAATCGCGCTAGCTGGTCGGTCAAATGTTGGAAAATCTTCCTTTATCAATACCCTTTTGGGAAGAAAGAATTTAGCTCGTACTTCAGGTAAACCTGGTAAAACTCAGCAGTTAAACTTTTACAATATTGATGACAAGATCCGTTTTGTCGATGTGCCCGGTTATGGCTATGCCAAGGTTTCCAAGGCTGAGCGAGCAAAATGGGGCAAGATGATTGAGGAATATTTGACAAGTCGTGAAAATCTGCGCGTGGTTGTCAGTCTGGTGGATATGCGTCATGAACCATCAGCAGACGATGTTCAGATGTATGAATTTTTAAAATACTATGAGATCCCAGTCATCATTGTTGCCACAAAAGCAGATAAAATTCCTCGTGGCAAATGGAACAAGCATGAATCCATTATCAAAAAGAAATTGGATTTTGATAAAAATGATCAATTCGTTATCTTTTCATCTGAGACACGCCATGGTTATGACCAGGCTTGGGATGCTATTTTGAGTGAGATTTAGGAGTGAATATGGAACAAACCTTCTTTATCATTAAGCCAGATGCTGTTCAGCGGGGACTTGTTGGGCAAGTTCTCAGTAGAATAGAACGCCGTGGATTTGTTATTCGTGATTTGAAAATGCTGACGGCGACAGAGGACTTAGTCGCGCAACATTATGAGCATTTAACAGACAAGCCTTTCTTTCCGCTTTTGGTGCAATACATGACAAGTGGTCCTGTCATCGCTGGAATTTTGGAAGGACCTGAAGTTGTCAAGTCCTGGCGTGATATGATGGGGGCAACTAATCCAGCCAATGCCTTACCAGGAACCATTCGTGGAGATTTTGCGACAGCCCCGGTTGATGGTATTGTGGCCAATGTTGTTCATGGCTCAGACAGTCTGGAAGCAGCCCAACGAGAAATCGCTTTATGGCTGGGGAAATAGCAGAGCAGTTCAACCACAGCAATCCTACTCAAAGTTTATGTCAACATCTCAGCGCAGTGGTTGATTGGCAGATTTGTTCGTGTTTCACACTCCAAATCTGTCCTCTATGGCTGATGCGAACAAAGTTCGCTCCATTTCCAACCTCCAACTATCTCCCAGATAGTTGGAGCTGTGCGGGGGTGGGAGTAAAATAGTCCAGTGGACTATTTTAGCCCGAACCTACATGTTTGGAAGTGAGGGGAACTCTTCTAAGAATGTAGGAGTTCTTATACGAAAACTCAAAAGAATGCAAAAACTCTCTCCCTATGATATAATCAAAGCGAAAAATTTTTTATGTTAGGCTACTAGCTCGTCCCTAGTAGTCTTTTTCTGTGCTAAAAATTCAGGATACGTTATCTGCTCTTGTAAGAGGATATAAGCTATTTTTAATAATTGATGTGCGAGTGCAATTGTTGCTTTTTGTGAACCACGCCGACTTTGAATCTGATAAAATCGGTCTGCTAGAGGACTTCCTTTTTGTTTTTTGACAGCGAAAGCGGCTTGGCATAAACATTTCTTCAAATAAGAATTTCCGTGTCGAATCTTGGTGCTTCGTTTTTTACCAGCACTCTCATTATTACCTGGACAAAGTCCAGCCCAAGAAGCTAAATGTCCAGCAGTGGGAAACTGACTCATGTCAACACCAATCTCAGAAATGATAACAGAAGCTGTAATGACATCAATGCCTGGGATGGAATCCAATATTTCTACATGGCTTTCATATTGTGATAGATAGACATTCATTCGCTCTTCCAACAACCCAATCTGCTTCTGATAAAAATCATAAATCTCCAATGACTGCTTTAACATAAAGCGGTGATGGTCAGAAAAATAGCCATCCAAGGCTTCCATAAGCTGCGGTACTTTCTTCTTCAAGCTGGTATAAACGGATTGATGGACAATGCGAGGTGTCATAGGCGTCCCATCAACCAGTAGCTGAAGGAGATTGCGACCAGATAGTCCCATTATATCTTCGATATAGGTTGTTAGCTTGATACCACCTGATTGAAGAATTTTATGGATACGGTTTGTTTCTCGATTGCGACTTTCCACATAATGTTTTCGTTGTCTGGTCAACTCCCTCAATTCTTGAATGGTTTCATCGGGAACGAAACTCCGAGGAAGCAGACCAATTCGTGTTAATTTGGCAATCCAGTGAGCATCCTTCTTGTCGGTTTTCTGACCTGGAATAGCCTTCATGTGGGCTGGTTGAGCGAGTATCAACTTGAAGTCATCACATAGAGCATGCCAGACAGGTCGCCAATAAACACCTGTACTTTCCATACCAACAGCTTCCACATGAAATTGACTGAGAAAATCGTGGCAAGCACGTAGGCCTTTAGTCGTTGTATCAAACGTAGCCATCTCACGCTTTGGACGAGTTGAGGTGAGTGGTCCGTGTAGGATACAGACAACGATATTGGCTTGATGGACATCAATACCTGCACAAGATTGATAGAGAACATCCATGACAATTCCCTCCTTCTAAAAATTAGAGAGCTTATCTACCGAATTTTAGTCGTATTTTTATACTCATGCCTATCGCATATTCTGGGGTGCTCGTCAGTAGAGTGGGTTAGTTTTTCCCGCGATGACTAATATCATTAACTCGTCAACCACAAAGCCCTCACTAAGATTATACACCTAGTGAGGGCCTTATGTTCGTTTTCATTATTCTGTGGGTGAGGACGGAGCCATCATGGATGTCTTTCCCACTCCCGTTTTTCTTATGGCAAGTTCTTGGTATTTCTGATATAATAAAGAGTAATACTCTTGTAGAGGAAGAAACATGAACTTAGAAGATTTGAAAAAACGACAGGAGAAGATTCGGAACTTCTCTATTATTGCCCATATTGACCATGGAAAATCAACCTTGGCTGACCGTATTCTTGAGAAGACAGAAACAGTTTCTAGTCGCGAAATGCAGGCTCAGTTGCTTGATAGCATGGACTTGGAACGTGAGCGTGGAATCACTATTAAGTTAAATGCTGTTCAGCTCAATTACAAGGCCAAAGATGGCGAAACTTACATTTTCCACTTGATTGACACGCCTGGACACGTGGACTTTACCTATGAAGTTTCACGTTCATTGGCTGCCTGTGAAGGTGCGATTTTGGTGGTGGACGCAGCTCAAGGGATTGAAGCACAGACCTTGGCTAACGTTTATCTAGCGTTGGACAATGATTTGGAAATCTTGCCAATCATCAACAAGATTGACCTGCCAGCAGCAGATCCTGAACGTGTTCGTCAGGAAATCGAAGATGTGATTGGTTTGGATGCCTCAGAAGCAGTGCCGACATCAGCCAAGGCTGGTATTGGTATCGAGGAAATCTTGGAGCAAATCGTGGAGAAGGTTCCAGCACCGACTGGTGATGTGGCTGCTCCGCTACAAGCCTTGATTTTTGACTCTGTCTATGACCCTTATCGTGGAGTTATCCTGCAAGTTCGTATCGTCAACGGTGTGGTAAAACCTGGCGATACCATTCAGATGATGAGCAATGGTAAGACTTTTGATGTGACGGAAGTCGGTATCTTCACACCAAAAGCAATCGGTCGTGATTACTTGGCGACTGGTGATGTAGGTTACATCGCAGCCTCCATCAAGACAGTTGCAGATACCCGCGTCGGTGATACAGTGACCTTGGCTGAAAATCCTGCTAGCGAGCCACTTGCAGGCTACAAGCAGATGAACCCAATGGTCTTTGCAGGTATCTATCCAATCGATTCCAACAAGTACAATGATCTCCGTGAAGCTTTGGAAAAGCTCCAGCTCAACGATGCTAGCTTGCAGTTTGAGCCAGAAACGTCACAAGCACTCGGATTTGGTTTCCGTTGTGGCTTCTTGGGTCTCTTGCACATGGATGTTATCCAAGAACGGATTGAGCGTGAGTTTAACATTGACCTCATCATGACAGCTCCGTCGGTAGTCTACCATGTCAACATGACGGACGGTGAAATGATTGATGTAGCCAACCCGTCCGAATTCCCAGACCCAACCAAGATTGCCACTATCGAAGAACCTTACGTTAAGGCACAAATCATGGTACCGCAGGAATACGTCGGTGCGGTCATGGAATTGGCCCAACGCAAACGTGGTGACTTTGTAACTATGGATTATATCGATGATAACCGTGTCAATGTTATCTACCAAATTCCACTTGCGGAGATTGTCTTTGACTTCTTTGACAAGCTTAAGTCATCCACTCGTGGTTATGCCAGCTTTGACTATGAGATTTCGGAATACCGTTCATCCAAGTTGGTGAAAATGGATATTCTCCTCAATGGCGATAAGGTCGATGCTCTCAGCTTTATCGTCCACAAGGAATTTGCTTATGAACGTGGGAAAATCATCGTGGACAAACTCAAGAAAATCATCCCTCGTCAACAGTTTGAAGTACCAATCCAGGCAGCAATCGGTCAGAAAATCGTGGCCCGTAGCGATATTAAGGCCCTTCGCAAAAACGTTTTGGCCAAGTGTTATGGTGGTGACGTTTCCCGTAAACGCAAACTCTTGGAAAAACAAAAAGCTGGTAAGAAACGGATGAAGGCAATCGGTTCCGTAGAAGTACCACAAGAAGCCTTCCTCAGTGTTCTCAGCATGGATGAAGACGATAAGAAATAATCTTGATACAAAGAAACACTCCTGCATTTTGTTGCAAGAGTGTTTTCTCTTATTTGCGTTTCATTTCGCCTTGTGGGTAGTAGGTTCCTTCAGGCATGTCGTTGATAAAGACATGAATCGCTTCTTTTGGTGCGTTTGTATTTCGAGATACAACCTCTGTTACTTCACGCGCAAGGGCAATCTTTTGTTCCTCCGTGCGTCCTTCAAACAAATCAATACGTACAAATGGCATATCGTTTCTCCTTTAGTTTTCTAGTTTCAGTATAGCATATTTCTTACCTGTTTTCTATAAGTAAAACATTGACAACGCTTACAGTTTTTGCTATTCTATACTTATACAGGAGGTAATGGCTTATGAACTATTTTTATCGTATGATTTTATCGTTCCTACTCGCTGTATTATTTTTGTATCTAGTAGCAACTGTTTTTGCCAAGAGTATATGGGAAGGACCTTTATTGATTACCTTTTCTTTCCTCAGCTTAATCTATGGATGTGTTATGCTCTACAAGTGGAAACCAAAGGTAGCTAAAATCATTTTTGAGTGTGTCGGAAATTTCTTATCATTCCCTTGGTCTTAATATCAAACAAGCTCAAAACGGGCTTGTTTTTCTTGTTCTCACTCATATAAATAGAGTATAATAGAATAACATAGGAGGTTTGTATGTCAAAAATAAGTCTAGATTACTTTTCTGAGTGGTATCTTGCTAATCGGTCTGATTTATTAGAAAAGGCAAGATTGTGGCAAGAGAATAACCAAAAATTAGCAAATGAGTTCTTGAAGACTTGGCCCTTGGAACGTTTAAAGAATATGTCTTTGGATGACTATGTTACTGGAAAAGGCTCTGAAAATAAGTCGCTTTGCTATGAATTGGAACATGGGAAATATCGCGATTTGTATTTAGGAATCCGTGGTGGTAGCGCAGGAAAATTTGGGATTTATTGGAGCAAGGAACTGGCTTCCTATTGCAATCAGAATAATAAACCGTTAGCTCCTGAAGAACTGGATACAGCTTTTTCTCGTCTGAAACATGATTTGTTTGCGATTATTCAGAGAGGGATAGCTTTAGAATTTGATCATGACGAATTCAATGTAAATTCTTTCTTTAGTCGTTCTGCAATGGTTACAAAATTACTCTGTATTTATAGTCAACAACAGGTATTTACAGGTATTAATCTTCAAAGTAGCCAAGAGTTATGGGGAAAATTGGTTCCGCTGGAGAAATTAGGCGGAGTTTATAAACAGAATTATCAGTTAGTGAAAACTCTTACGGAACGCCATCTAGAATTGAATGCCGATTTGCTTAGTTCTATTTTGTGGGAGTTTCGCAATGAGGTGGTGTCTTCAGACAAAATAGTGGAGGAAGAAGATATGTTTTTGAGTAATCAGTATAGCCCGACCTTGTTAGAGGCAAAGAATGTGATTTTTCGTGGTGCCCCAGGGACTGGCAAAACCTATCTTGCCCAGCAAATTGCTGCTGATATCATCAGTGGAGGACGTGTTCGAGATATAGAGAAACTTACTGTTGAAGAACAAGAACGTCTTGGTTTTGTTCAATTTCATCCAAGCTATGATTACACAGACTTTGTTGAGGGGCTTAGACCTGTAAATGTAGGAACTAGTCTTGGTTTTGAGCTGCGAGATGGGATTTTTAAGACTTTCTGTGAGAAAGCTAAAGCTAGTCAAGCATCGGATGTAGATATGGACTCAATTTGGCAGGATTTTCTTCAGTCCATCGGAACTGATGTTATAGAGCTCAAGAATTTTCATTTTAAAGTCAATAGCCGTCATAATATCACCTACATCGTCCCAGGTGGTACTAAAGCAAGCCTGACCTTAGAAAATGTTCGAGAATATTTGGAAACTGGGAAGTGGGGAGAGGAGAACTACCATTCAACTTATAAAACTCCAATTTTCGAAAGCTATATTCTACCAAGGATAAAGGAAAGTCAGCAATCCAGTACAAACAAACCCTATGTATTTATTATAGATGAAATAAATCGGGGAGAAATGAGTAAAATCTTTGGTGAACTTTTCTTCTCGCTAGATCCAAGTTACCGAGGACCAAAAGGAGCGGTTTTTACCCAGTATGCAAATTTACATAAGAATCCAACTGAAAAGTTTTATATTCCTGAAAATGTCTACATCATTGGAACCATGAACGATATTGATCGATCAGTGGATACATTTGACTTTGCAATGCGAAGAAGATTTACCTTTATCGAAATCACTGCTGAACAATCCGCTGAAAATATGGCCTTGTCTCAGGATGTCAAAGAGCAGATGACACGCTTGAATCAGGCCATTATGACCATTTGTGGTTTGTCCGCAGATTATCAGATCGGAGCTAGTTACTTCAAAGATTCTTCTAAGCCAGAGCTAACTATAAATGAAGCTCCGCTATGGACCAATAAACTCCAACCGCTATTGAAAGACTATTTCCGTGGAGACCCGCGTTCTGCTGAAAAATTGGAGCAAGTACAATCAATCTATTTTGGCGGGGAGTAGGGCTGATGGTTCACTATCTTGTCACTGACAACACAAAAATCAGCCCCAATGTGCTTGTAGAAAAATTAAGTAATCGAACCTTAAAGCAGTTAGCTGGGGAAGATTTCCTACTTTTTCCGCCAAATATAAACCAATCTTCAGATTTGAGAGCAGAACAATCTATCTTTGAATTGAGAAATGGACAGTGGTGGACCAGCAATCTGGCCGGCATTCTTGCTGGTCAAGGGGAGAGTATGACGATTCGGTCAAGGTTTAGTCTTGACGATGGAGATGATTTCTTTCTACAATACATGTTGGAAACTGTCCTACATTACAACGTTACTAAGCATCAATTAAATAGTCAGCGAAATCAATCTTTCTATGACTTGCTTGTCTTTCTGTTTCCTTATTATTTGAACCAGGCTATGTCAAAAGGGATTTATAAAGAATATGTTAGAAATAATTACAACGATAGTCATCTTAGAGGACGGATAGACATTTCACGGCATATCCGACAAAATGCTCTTTTTACAGGTCGCATTGCCTATCAAACCAGAGAGTTTTCGTTTGACAATCCTGTAAACCAGCTTATTCGACATACCATTGAAAAAATTTGTCATCACCATGCCTTTATCCTAGACATTGAACCAACCATTCGAGAACATGTCCAGGTTATACGACAACTAACACCTTCGTATTCTTTAATGGATAGAGAAACTGTGTTGCTGAAAAACATCAATTCTCCGCTTAGACATGGCTATTTTGAAGAATATGGTCAATTACAAGATCTTTGTATCCGTATTTTGCAGGAAGAAAAGATTCATTTTGGCAATCAAGACCAACATATCAACGGATTTCTCATTGATATTGCGTGGCTTTGGGAGGAATACATTGGAAAAGTTACAAATTGGGAGCACTATGGTCGTGGTTCCAATTTAAAAACGCTCCATTTGTTTAAAAATCCAGTACATTCGCCCCGTTACCCTGATTTTGTTTATAAAAGTATCCCCATTGATACCAAATATAAACGATTTTTGGATAGTCGTAATGACTACAATCAGTTAACGGCTTATGTACATATTTTACAAGCTAAACAAGGCGGTTTTATCCAGCCAAGTACTGAAAAATCTGGTTTGGAAGAAATTGGAGAACTGTCTGGATTGGGCGGAAAGCTATTTAGCTATTACTTCCAAATTCCTCAAGCCTACACTGGATATGATGATTTTTGTCAGCACATGAAAAATGAAGAAAAACGGATGCTGGAAAAAATCAACTTTTAAACGTGCAAACAAGCTCAAAACGGGCTTGTTTTTCTATTTCCTAAATGGTCAAATTATGATAGAATGGAGGGAGTGAAAATTTAGATTGGAAAGTGAAAAGTGGCTCAATTATACTATAAATATGGGACGATGAATTCTGGTAAAACCATTGAAATTCTTAAAGTAGCCCATAACTATGAAGAGCAAGGTAAGCCTGTTGTCATTATGACTTCTGCCTTGGACACCCGTGATGCCTTTGGCGTTGTTTCCAGCCGTATCGGTATGAGAAGAGAGGCTGTGGCCATTGACGACGAAATGGACATCTTTGGTTATATTCAGAAAATTCAACCCCGTCCTTATTGTGTTTTGATTGATGAAGCCCAATTCCTCCGCCGTCATCATGTTTATGACTTGGCGCGAGTAGTGGATGAATTGGATGTTCCAGTTATGGCCTTTGGCTTGAAAAATGATTTCCGTAACGAATTATTCGAAGGCTCCAAACACTTGTTGCTTTTGGCTGATAAGCTGGATGAAATTAAAACTATCTGCCAATATTGTTCCAAAAAGGCGACCATGGTGTTGCGAACACAGGATGGTAAGCCGACTTATGAAGGAGCACAAATTCAAATCGGTGGAAATGAAACCTACATTCCAGTTTGCCGTAAACATTACTTTTCGCCTGAGATTGAACTGTAAAACAAGGTTCTAAATCGAAGAATGAAGGCACGATTTTTGAAAAACTGAAAATAGGCTAGGAACTGTGCCTGTTTTCATGGATTGCATATTATATAAAGGAAATGAACACGTCCTACAAGCTAACTGGAAGTGTGTTCGGTCAAATATTTAGAAAGGAATTGAATACGGGCTACGAGCTGTGCCTGTCTCATGACCTACATATTACAGAAAGGAAATGAACACGCCCTACAAGCTAACAAGAAGTGTGTTCGGTCAAATATTTAGAAAGGAATTGAATTCGGGCTACGAACTGTGCCTGTTTCATGACCTACATATTACAGAAAGGAACTGAACACGCCCTACAAGCTGTGTCAAAAAGATAATTTCTCCAAGTGTTTGTAACACTTGGTCAAAATTCCTATTTTGACTGTGCTTGCTTAACGGGCTTTGTATCTTAATTTTATGAACATCTATGATCAATTACAGGCGGTGGAAGATCGCTACGAGGAACTTGGTGAATTGTTGTCCGACCCAGATGTAATCAGCGATACCAAGCGTTTTATGGAGTTGTCTAAGGAAGAAGCGGCAACTCGTGACACGGTTACAGCCTACCGTGAATATAAGAATGTTCTTCAAAACATTGTCGATGCAGAAGAGATGATTAAAGAATCTTCTGGTGATGCTGACTTGGAGGAAATGGCTAAGGAAGAACTCAAACAAGCTAAGGCTGATAAAGAGGCTTACGAAGAAAAGCTGAAAATCCTTCTTTTACCAAAAGACCCTAACGATGACAAAAACATCATCTTGGAAATCCGTGGTGCCGCAGGTGGTGATGAAGCTGCTCTCTTTGCAGGCGACCTCTTGACCATGTACCAAAAGTATGCAGAAGGTCAAGGCTGGCGTTTTGAAGTCATGGAGGCTTCTTATAATGGTGTCGGCGGTATCAAGGAAGTGGTTGCCATGGTCTCTGGTCAATCCGTTTATTCAAAACTCAAGTATGAATCAGGAGCTCACCGTGTCCAACGTGTCCCTGTGACAGAAAGCCAAGGTCGTGTCCACACCTCAACAGCAACTGTCCTCATCATGCCAGAAGTTGAAGAAGTGGAATATGATATCGATCCAAAAGATCTTCGTGTCGATATTTACCACGCATCTGGTGCTGGTGGACAGAACGTCAACAAGGTTGCGACTGCCGTGCGTATCGTTCACTTGCCAACCAACATCAAGGTAGAGATGCAGGAAGAACGGACCCAGCAGAAAAACCGTGAAAAGGCCATGAAGATCATCCGTGCCCGGGTTGCGGACCACTTTGCACAGATTGCCCAAGATGAGCAAGACGCAGAGCGTAAATCAACCATTGGTACAGGTGACCGTTCAGAGCGTATCCGTACCTACAACTTCCCACAAAACCGTGTGACAGACCACCGTATCGGCTTGACCTTGCAAAAGCTGGATACTATCTTGTCAGGTAAGATGGACGAAGTCGTAGATGCTCTTGTGCTTTACGATCAGACGCAAAAACTAGAAGAGCTTAACAAATAATGAATTACGCTCAATTATTTGCAGCATACGAAGAACAATTAGTCGCAATCGGTGAAGAGGCAGAATCCCTGTCCTTCACCTTTCGTGGCTTAAAGGGACTGAACTTTACGGAATTTCTTCTCCTCCTCCGTCAGGAAGTCACACCGACCGACAAAGAAGAAATTGATGCGATTTTTCAGCAACTTTCCCAGCACCGACCTGCCCAATACATTATCGGAAAAGCTGATTTTCATGGCTTGGAGTTCAAGGTGGACAATCGGGTTTTAATTCCAAGACCTGAAACGGAAGAATTAGTCGATTTGATTTTACAGGAAAATAGCAGAGCAGGTTTACGTATCTTAGACATCGGTACAGGAAGCGGTGCTATTGCCATTTCCCTTGCAAAAGCTAGACCGGATTGGGAAGTTGTAGCAGTTGATATTTCAGAGGATGCCTTAGAAGTGGCTCAGGAAAATGCAAGAAATAATCACGTCTCTGTCCAATTTCTAAAATCGGATGTCTTGCATGCTGTGACAGGTCATTTTGACATCATTGTTTCCAATCCGCCCTACATCTCACCAGATGACACAGATGAAGTTGGGCTTAATGTATTGACTTCTGAGCCCCACCTAGCCTTATTTGCGGAAGAAGATGGCATGGCTATCTATAGACAAATTGCGGAGCAAGCAGGCGCTTTTTTGAAAGAGGATGGAAAACTCTACTTTGAAATTGGCTACAAGCAAGGACAAGCCTTGACTGACTTACTGGCTCTGCATTGTCCCAAAAAACGTATTCGCATTTTAAAAGACCAATTCGGTCAGGATAGAAAGGTCGTAGCGGATGACAATGGATAAACTCCGAACAATCCTCGAGAATGGAGGAGCAGTGGTTTTGCCGACTGAGACCGTCTATGGGCTTTTTGCCCAAGCCTTGAATGAAAATGCAGTCAACCGTGTCTATCAGTTGAAACAGCGCCCTAGGGACAAGGCCATGAACTTAAATGTCTCAAATCTGAACGATATTTATTTTTTCAGTCAAAATCCCCCTCATTATCTAGAAAAACTGTATAATAGATTTATGCCAGGACCGCTAACGATTATCCTGAAAGCGAACGCCAATGTTCCTTTTTGGGTTAATTCTGGCCTGGATACTGTTGGATTTCGTCTACCAAAACACGAAAAAACCCTTCGTTTGATTGCGGAAACGGGTCCCTTAATCGGACCATCAGCTAATGTTTCCGGACAAGAAAGTGGTAAAGAGTTTACCAAAGTCCTATCACAATTCTCTGAAAAATTGGAAGGGATAGCCGATGACGAGGCCTTGGCTGGAATTGATTCAACCATCTTAGATCTTTCAGGACCAAAAGCTAGAATTCTCCGACAAGGCAGTATCAGCCGGGAAGAGATCCAAGCTGCTGCCCCTGAAATAGAATTTGAGGATTAAGACATGATTCGAAGTATTGAGTTTGCAGATTTGTCAGCGATTAGAGAAATAAATGCACAAGCCTTAGGCTACGATGTGCCTCTTGAGCAAACAGAAATACAATTTAAACGTTGTTCGGAGTCTAATGGACATACTATCTTGGTTTTTGAGGACGATGAAACTGGTCAAGTATCAGGCTACATTCATGCTCAAGTCTATGAAAGTCTGTATTCAAATCCTGGTCTTAATATTCTAGGATTGGCTGTTCTTTCAGAATACCAAGGCAAGGGAATTGGTTCAAAGTTGTTACAAGCAGTTGAAAAGCTAGCTCTAGACAAAGGATTATCTTTCATTCGCCTCAATTCAGCTGAACACCGTAAACAAGCCCATCGTTTTTATGAGCATTTGGGATATGAATCTGACAAATTACAATATCGCTTTATCAAGCACTTATAAAGGAGTACCGCACATGATTTTTGACAAAGTTGACTACAAAGATTTCGACAAAGAAGTTTGGGAAGCTATTCAAGCTGAAGAAAAACGCCAACAAAATAATATCGAGTTGATCGCGTCTGAAAACGTTGTTTCTAAAGCAGTTATGGCTGCTCAAGGTTCTATTTTGACCAACAAATATGCTGAAGGTTACCCAGGTCGTCGTTACTATGGCGGTACGGAATGCGTCGATGTCATCGAAAGCCTTGCCATTGAACGTGCAAAAGAAATCTTTGGTGCTCAGTATGCCAACGTTCAGCCGCACTCAGGTAGCCAAGCCAACTGTGCTGCATACATGGCCTTGATTGAACCAGGCGATACAGTGATGGGGATGGATTTGTCAGCAGGTGGTCACTTGACTCACGGTGCTGCGGTTAGCTTCTCTGGACAAACCTACAACTTCGTTGCTTACAACGTTGACGAAGTGACTGGTTTGCTGGATTACGATGCAATTCTAGAGCAAGCAAAAGAAGTGCAGCCTAAATTGATTGTTGCTGGTGCTTCTGCCTATGCACGTACAATTGACTTTGCTAAATTCCGTGAAATCGCAGATGCAGTTGGTGCAAAATTGATGGTGGACATGGCCCATATTGCTGGTCTTGTAGCTGCTGGTCTCCATCCAAACCCAGTTCCTCACGCTCATATCACAACAACAACAACCCACAAAACTCTTCGTGGACCTCGTGGCGGTTTGATTTTGACCAATGATGAAGCCCTTATCAAGAAAATCAACTCAGCTATCTTCCCTGGTATCCAAGGTGGTCCACTTGAGCATGTTATTGCTGCAAAAGCTGTGTCCTTCAAAGAAGTTTTAGACCCAGCCTTTAAAGATTACGCTCAAAAAATTATTGACAACAGCAAGGCGATGGCAGAAGTCTTCCTTGCCAACCCGAATTTCAAGGTCATCACAGGTGGCACAGACAACCATCTCTTCTTGGTAGATGTGACAAAAGTTGTTGAGAACGGTAAAGTTGCCCAACATCTCTTGGATGAAGTGAACATCACCCTCAACAAAAACTCAATTCCTTACGAAAAACTCTCACCATTCAAAACAAGCGGTATCCGTGTTGGCTCTGCAGCCATTACTGCTCGCGGTTTTGGAGTAGAAGAAGCTCGCAAGGTTGCTGAGTTGACCATCAAAGCCCTTGAAAATGCAGAAAATGAAGCCGTTCTAGAAGAAGTTCGTCAAGAAGTACGTGCTTTGACAGACCGCTTCCCACTTTACGAAGGTTTATAATGGATATATTTGTAAAAAAAGCTATTATACATCAATTTAGTCCTGACGACACTGAGCTGGTCCTTGCTGACCAGCTTTTGACTGTCAGTCCGAAAATAGAAGAATATTTGCGCAAGAAAATCAAACGTGTCTTTTCTGATGAAGCAAAAACTGGACAATTTGAAGCAGACAATCCTTTTCTTGATTTCTTAAGTGAAGATTTACTGACTAGCTCTGTCAAAATTGCTGGTCTCTGGAAAGAAGAATTTTCCATTTCAGAAAATCTTAAAACCAACGATTTGATATTCATTGAATTTGAACGAAATGGTGTGGAGCATTTCGCTTTTCTAAGGATCGCCTTACGTGAAAACCTTGCTCACGTTGGTTCAGAAAGTGATAGCCCGCTAAAAATCACTCAAAACAATCTGCCAGGAGCAGGTTCTACGCCAGATGAAGCCTTAATCATCAATCTACAGACACGTAAATATTATTTGATTGAAAAGAGGATTAAGCACAATGGAGCCTTTCTCCATTACTTTTCAGATAATCTTCTGCAGGTAGCGCCAGCCATTTCTGCCAAAAAATCCATCAAAGCAGTAGAACAGACCGCACAGAAAATCGCGGATAATTTCCACCAAGGTGATTTTCAGTTTCAATCAAAGGTCAAGTCAGCTATTTTCAACCATTTGGAAGAAGACAATGAACTTTCTCCTGAAAAATTGGCTGACCAACTATTCGATAATAATCTGACTGCCCGTTTGAACTTTGTTGACCAGCTCAAAGAAGTTATTCCAGATAAGATTTCCTTTGACGAGATTGATAGCAGTCGGCAATTGAAAAAATTTGAGAACCAGAAACTCTCACTCTCAAACGGTATTGAACTGATCGTTCCTAATGCAGTTTATGAAGATGCTGAATCCGTAGAGTTTATCCAAAACGATAATGGAACCTATTCCATTCTTATCAAAAATATTGAAGATATAAAGAGTAAGTAAATGAAGAAACTAATAAGAGCGATTAGCCTTATCGCCCTTGCTTTTCTCCTTGTAAAGAGCTTCCAGATCTATCAAGATGTCAAACAAGTGATGACCTATCAGGCTATGGTTCAAGAAGTTCTGGCTGAGAATGATACAGCTGCCAATGAAGAACTGGTTTTGGCTATGATTTACACAGAAACTAAGGGACGAGAAGCAGATGTCATGCAGTCTAGCGAATCTGCAACGGGCTATACCAATACGATTACTGATAGTAAAGAGAGTATCCGTCAGGGCGTAGTCTATTTATCAGAGAATTTACATTTAGCAGAGGAAAAGGGAGTTGAAGTCTGGACCGCTGTTCAAGCCTACAATTTTGGGCCTGCCTATATTGATTTTGTGGCTGAAAATGGTGGTGAACATACCCTTGCTTTAGCTCAAGAGTATTCCAAGACAGTCGTAGCTCCCAGCCTTGGTAATACAAGTGGTGAAACCTATACCTACTATCACCCAATAGCCCTCTTGCATGGTGGTAAACTTTATGTAAATGGTGGAAATATTTACTATGCTAGACAGGTTCGTTTTAATATGCACCTAATGCGGTTGATGAATATTTTTTAACAATCGAGAAAATTTCTTGGTTGTTTTTCTTTTTCTGCTAAAAATGATATAATAATTGTATCGACAGAATGAGGAATGCTAGAATGAGAAATTGTATGATTACTGGTGCGACCAGTGGCATTGGCAAAGCAATCGCCTACGCTTTCGCAAAGAATGGTGACAATGTCATCATTACTGGACGCAGAAACGATAAATTAAATGAAATAAAATGTGATATTGAGAAAAATTATGATGTACAGGTTTACGTTTATTCATTTGATGTTACACAAAATGACCAAGTTATTGCTTCTTGCCAACAGATACTGCAAGAAGTGGGACAAGTTCATATCTTGGTCAACAATGCAGGTCTGGCTTTAGGCTTGGATAAACTTCAAGACTATGACCTGGCAGACATGATGATCATGATAGATACCAATGTAAAGGGCTTGTTAACTGTTACACGCCAGATTTTACCTCAAATGGTTGAACATAATGAGGGACATCTTATCAATATCGGCTCTACTGCTGGAATTTATGCCTATGCGGGCGCTGCGGTTTATGCGGCTACAAAATCAGCGGTTAAGGTGCTGTCAGATGGTATTCGGATTGATACAATCGATAAAAATATCAAGGTCACAACCCTGCAACCTGGTATTGTTGAAACTGATTTTAGCCAGGTTCGTTTCCATGGCGATACAGACAGAGCGGCTGGAGTTTACAAGGGCATTGAGGCCTTACAGGCTGAGGATATTGCATCTTGTGCACTTTTTGTGGCAAACCAGCCGGGGCATGTGCAGATTTCAGATATGACCATTATGGCGACTAAGCAGGCCACTGGCTTTACCATCCATAGAGAATAGGAGGACCGTATGAAAAAGAACTATTCAATCCTTTTAGCAAGTATTCTGACATTGACAACCCTTGTAGCTTGCAGTCCTAGTACTAATCAAGCAGGTTCTGAGCCGTCAAGTAGTTCAACTACAAACACCTCTAGTTCTTCGAGCAGTAGCGATACCAGTTCGTCAAGTGTGGCGGAAGCTGCCACCATTCTTTCCATGGACATCGATTCTCTCATGCAGGGAAATTATGACAGCCTTATTGGGACCTGGCAAAACAGTCGTGGTGAAACCCTAGTATTTAATATGAAAGGCTTGGTGGCTGAAAGTCAGAATTTACTAGGTCGTGGAAAAATTACAGACGGAATTTTTGAAACAGGCTACATTGATAAGAGTATTGGCGAAGTTAGTTTGATGATGGTGCCTAAAGACACCTTGCTTAGCCAATCACTTTATGCTGCTGGAACTGACCCAACGGATACAACACGGGATCGTATTTTGACAAAGGTTGGAGCAGGAGAACTGGATGTAGATGCTTTTTACCGTGTCAGCAACACTGCTAGCGAGGGTATAGATCCCCTCAAGAATACAGAAACAGGTATTCAGCTAGAAAGTGGTCCCAAGACCATAGAATACGCTAATTCTATCCTTGGTGAGAATAATTGGCGTGTCATCGAGGGAAATTACACACGGACTGAAGCTATTCCATATAATGTTTTAGAAGGAAATGACAATACCCACTATTCTGTTTATCAAAATGGTGTGATCGTTAATGCCAATTATCAGATTGTCTATCAACCATAGGGGATAGTGACATCAACTCTAAAAATAAGGCTAGGCTCATTAGGCTTAGCCTTATTTTATGCGCAGTTTTGCTGCCTGTTTCTGTTTTTCAATGATACTGATGAAGGCTGCGAATTCAGTGTCTAGGCGTTTTTGGTAGCTTTTGTTTTGTATGGTCAGATTGTCTAAGAATATAGGAAAGGAGCCTTTCTTATAGAGTTCCCCTTGGAAAAAGTAGCGTTCGGACAGTTTATCAACTGAAACAAGGGAAGAACGCCATCTACTTTTTCGAGAGTGGGATGGTTTCCAAGAAATTTTTAATTGTTTTTCGTAGAAATACCAGCCCATAATATAAATTTTGGTTTCTTTATTTCGTTGTTTATCCTGATAGTGACATGGTACAGCATAAACATTTCCCCTATTGGTTTGAAGAAAGGGGTGAAAATCTCGTATCTTCTCGTATTCTTTCCGCTGGACAATGTTTAAGGCGCTTGAAGCCTCTATTTTTTTCTCATCGATGGTATAGGAATAGCGGTAGGGGTCATAAATAGTAGAACGTTCACGCTGTCGATACTGCTCTGCCATTTGCTTAAAAATAGATAGGTCTCCGTAGTGTTCAACTAGGTTAGCAAGGGCAATCCCCCTCTGATTGCTATTTTTCTCTATGGTAAGGATTTGGCAAGTAGGCCAGGTGCTGACAGGAACAGCCCCCAAACCAACCAAAAGATTGTCTTTATGAAAATGACTAGCAAAACGTGCCTCGTGAGTGTAACCAACTTCACTATTCAAATCAACAAATACAGCTTGACCATTCTGTTCAAAAACAACTATATAATTTTCAGGACCTTCCCAATTTTCACTAATAGGCAGGTTATAAAAATGATGAAAATGGGGTAATGCGAGCAATTTTCCAAGTGTCATAGTTTTCATATGATTAGTATAGCAAAAAAAATATTTCAAATCCAGACAAAAGTTTAATTTGTTAAACAGTTATATACAAGTCATCCCCTTTTTGAGAACAATAGGGGATGACTTGTATATTATTCCTGTTTTTTATTAAGTTGCCTTGGATCAAAACCTTCAAAGATTTGCAGGTCAAAGAGGACTTTGTTCTTCTCATACTCTTGTGGACTTTTGACCGTGTAACAAATCAAAGGAATACCGAAAATAACCTTCATTAGTCGCAGACTAAGATTATTTTGGTAAAGATGGTCATAGGCGACAAAGTCTGGTCTAGCTATTACCATTGGACAGCAAATGCCGTACGAATGTATAATAAATGCCTTTTTCTATGTATATATAGTTTCAAATAATAATGATTGAAGCAAGTAGAAATAGGGAAAATTTAGTTATAAGAAACCCGTAGAAATCTGCTTTTCTACGGGTTGTAGTTATTCTTTCTTCTATAGCGTCGGGTAAAACAGTCTATCCCCAGACTAGCGACGCTCTTTTATTTTTAGGCGTCGGGTAAAACAGTCTATCCCCAGACTAGCGACGCTCTTTTATTTTTAGGCGCCGGGTAAAACAGTCTATCCCCAGACTGTTTTACTCCCACTCAACTGTTGCTGGTGGTTTGCTGGTGATGTCATAGACGATGCGGTTGACGTGGTCGACTTCGTTTACGATGCGGACAGAGATTTTTTGTAGGACTTCCCATGGTAGTTTTGCGAAATCAGCAGTCATTCCATCGACAGAAGTGATAGCACGGATAGCGATTGTGTAGTCGTAGGTCCGACCGTCACCCATGACACCTACAGAGCGAACGCCAGTATTGACAGTGAAATATTGCCACACATCGCGGTCAAGACCTGCTTTTGCAATTTCCTCACGCAAGATAGCGTCAGATTCACGAACAGTTTGGAGTTTTTCTTCTGTGATTTCACCCATGACACGAATAGCAAGACCTGGTCCTGGGAATGGCTGACGCCATACAACTTCCTCAGGCATCCCAAGAGCAGTACCCAAAGCGCGTACCTCATCTTTGAAGAGAGTGTTGAGCGGTTCAATCAACTTAAACTGCATATCTTCAGGAAGACCGCCAACGTTGTGGTGAGATTTGATGGTCTCAGCCGTGTCGGTACCAGACTCGATGATATCAGTATAAAGCGTTCCTTGAGCTAGGAATTCAACATCCGTCAACTTGCTCGCTTCATCGTCGAAGACGTAAACAAATTCATTACCGATGATTTTACGTTTCTTTTCAGGGTCAGATACGCCAGCAAGTAGGTCTAAGAAACGCTTAGCTGCATCAACGCGAATGATATTGAGGCCGAACTTGCCGCCCAACATCTCCATAACTTGATCGCCTTCATTCTTACGTAGAAGACCGTGGTCAACGAAGATACAGGTCAATTGATCGCCGATAGCACGTTGAAGAAGGACACCAACAACTGATGAATCTACACCGCCTGACAAACCAAGCAAGACTTTCTTGTCGCCAACTGTTTGGCGGATTTTTTCGATTTCAGTTTCAATGAAGTTTTCCATGGTCCAGTCGCCCTTAGCTCCACAGATACCAAAAGCAAAGTTTTTCAAAATGTCATTGCCATATACCGAATGACGAACTTCTGGGTGGAACTGGATACCGTAGATACGGCGTTCAGTGTTTTCAATAGCAGCAAAAGGACAGTCCGCGGAAAGACCAACTAGGTGGAAATCAGCAGGAATTTCAGTTACTGCATCACCGTGGCTCATGAGAACAAGCTGTTCTTGCGGTGTTCCAGCAAACAGGGTTGACTCAGCCTTGAGTTGAAGCGTTGACTGACCGTACTCACGGTTCCCAGCTTCCCCAGCAGGCACAACCTTACCACCTAGCTTATGCGTAATCAACTGCATACCGTAGCAGATTCCTAGAATTGGAATACCCAATTCGAAGATTTCTGGGTCAATATCAATGGCATTTTCAGCGTAGACAGAGTTTGGACCACCAGAGAGAACGATACCAATCGGATTGATGGCACGAACTTCTTCAGCAGTAATCTTGTGATTTTTCAATTCAGAAAAGACACCAAACTCACGAATGCGACGTGAGATGAGCTGATTGTACTGGCTACCATAATCCAATACAATAATTTTTTGGACATCTTGTTTTGTCATGTTTTTCCCTTTCGTTTTGAAAATAATTCAAATACTGTTACTTATTTTATCATAAAAACGAACATTTTCCAAACTATATTTGTTAAATATCTGTTTTGCAAACTATGGCGGATTTTTGAAAAAACAGCGTTCGTTTTTTTCTGTTTTTTACTGATTTTGTTATAGGGAAATTCAGATGATTGTTTGTCTAGAAAGTTTTTGCAGATAAAAATCGGTCTAGATTGGTCAAATTTCGGATATTTTGATAAACTAGGAGTAAGAAAGGCTAGTCAGATGAAAGCAGCATATATTACCATTCATGATAAATTAAAAGAACAGATTGACAAGGGAGTTTGGGCAGTTGGACAACGCTTACCCAGTGAACGCGATTTGGCTGATGAGTTTGGCGTTTCGCGTATGACCTTGCGCCAGGGCATTACCCTGCTGGTCGAAGAAGGGGTACTTCAACGTAAGGTGGGGTCTGGCACCTATGTAGCCAGCACACGGGTCCAAGAAAAGATGCGTGGAACAACCTCTTTTACTGAATTGGTACAACTCCAAGGGAAAATGCCGAGCAGTCAGTTGTTGTCTTATACTCGTACCAAACCAAATGAGAAAGAAGTTGAGCAACTTGCTTTAGGTAAGGGGGAATACGTTATTCGGATGGAGCGGGTTCGCTATGCTGATAATGTCCCTGTGGTCTATGAGGTAGCCAGCATTCCGGAACGCTTGATTAAGAACGTTCCCAAGGAAGATGTAACCAACCATTTCTTCAAAACCCTTATCGATAATGGCTATCGGATCGGAACAAGTAAACAAACCATTTTTGCCCGACTGGCTAATGAAAAGGTTGCCAAATATTTAGAAATTTCGAAAAATCAAGCTATTCTAGCTTTAAGACAGGTTTCTTATCTGGAAGACGGTCAAGCCTTTGAGTATGTCAATAGCCAGTATGTTGGTGAACGGTTCGAGTTTTATCTGGAGAATAATTAGTAGCTCTATGCTCTATTTTATGACATAATATAAATTATGTAAACAACGTCTGTTTTCTAGATACGGAAGCAGATGTTTCTATTTATTTAAGACAGAATTTTTGATATAATAAAGCTTATGGAAATTGAAAAAACCAACCGAATGAATGCCTTGTTTGAATTCTATGCAGCCTTGCTGACAGATAAGCAAATGAACTACATTGAGCTGTATTATGCAGATGATTATAGCTTGGCTGAGATTGCTGAGGAATTTCAAGTTAGCCGTCAGGCGGTCTATGATAACATTAAACGAACAGAAAAATTGCTGGAAGATTATGAGATGAAGCTGCATATGTATTCTGACTATGTAGTGCGTAGTCAGATTTTCGATGAAATACTCACTAAGTATCCAGAAGATGCTTATTTGAAGGAGAAAATCGCCATTTTAACCAGCATTGATAATAGAGAGTAAGAGGAGAAGTATATGGCTTTTGAAAGCTTAACAGAACGTTTGCAGAGTGTTTTTAAAAACCTACGTCGTAAGGGGAAAATTTCTGAGAGTGATATCCAAGAAGCAACCAAGGAAATCCGTCTGGCCTTACTAGAAGCCGACGTTGCTCTGCCAGTTGTCAAAGATTTCATTAAAAAAGTACGTGAACGTGCCATTGGTCACGAAGTGATTGAAACCCTGAACCCTGCTCAACAAATTATTAAAATCGTTGATGAAGAATTGACGGCTGTATTGGGGTCTGAAACGTCTGACATTATCAAGTCACCAAAAATTCCAACTATCATTATGATGGCTGGTTTGCAGGGGGCTGGTAAAACGACTTTCACAGGTAAGCTGGCCAACAAACTCAAGCAGGAAGAGAATGCTCGTCCTCTCTTGATTGCGGCCGATATTTATCGTCCAGCTGCCATTGACCAGTTGAAAACCCTTGGTCAACAAATTGATGTACCTGTATTCGAGTTGGGTAATCAAGTCCCTGCCCTGGAGATTGTACGCCAAGGTTTAGAACAAGCCAAAGCCAACCACAATGACTATGTCTTGATTGATACGGCCGGTCGTTTACAAATTGACCAAGCCCTTATGGCTGAATTAAGAGAAATCAAAGACTTTGCCCAACCAAATGAAATTCTCTTGGTTGTCGATGCCATGATTGGTCAGGAAGCTGCCAACGTTGCGCGTGAGTTCAATGATCAACTGGCTATTACTGGTGTGATTTTGACCAAGATTGACGGCGATACACGTGGTGGTGCTGCTTTGTCTGTCCGCCACATCACTGGTCAGCCAATCAAATTCACCGGTACTGGTGAAAAAATCACAGATATTGAAACCTTCCACCCAGACCGTATGTCTTCTCGTATCTTAGGTATGGGTGACATGCTGACCTTGATTGAGAAGGCGAGCAAGGAATATGATGAGAAGAAATCATTAGAACTCGCTGAAAAAATGCGTGAGAATACCTTTGATTTCAACGATTTCATCGATCAGCTGGACCAAGTTCAAAATATGGGACCAATGGAAGACCTGCTGAAGATGATTCCAGGTATGGCTGGTAACCCAGCCCTTGCCAACTTGAAAGTTGACGAGCGTGAAATTGCACGAAAACGAGCTATCGTATCCTCTATGACACCAGCTGAACGTGAAAATCCTGACTTGTTAACACCTAGCCGTCGTCGTCGTATTGCTAACGGTTCTGGAAATAGCTTTGTCGAAGTTAATAAATTTATCAAAGATTTCAACCAAGCCAAAACAATGATGCAAGGCGTCATGTCTGGTGATATGAGCAAGATGATGAAGCAAATGGGTATCAACCCAAATAATCTTCCAAAGAATATGCCAAATATGAATGGTATGGATATGTCTGCTCTTGAAGACATGATGGGCGGTGCAGGAATGCCTGATATGAGCCAACTGATGGGAGGAGCTGGTATGCCAGATATGTCCCAAATGTTTGGAGGCGGTTTGAAAGGTAAAATTGGTGAGTTTGCTATGAAACAAGCCATGAAACGCCAAGCCAATAAAATCAAGAAAGCCAAAAAGAAGAGAAAATAATCTCTTCTTTTTACTTTTTTGTTCGAAGTGGTTAAGTTGTAGCAATAGAAAATAGGAGTAGGATGGTAGAAAAGAGCGCTATTTTGCATTTTAAATTTCCGTTATAAAGGAAAGTTTTAAAGAAATCCCTTATACTGGACATTTTCCGTGATGTCCGTTACAATAGAAAAAATAACGATAAACAAAGGACAAGTCATGAATTATATCGCAATAATAGGAAATATTATCCATTCAAAACAGGTTTCTCAGCGTTCAAATACTATAGAAGGTCTAAAACAGCAGCTGAATAGTATCAATTATTCTTTTTCCCAGAACTTAGCATCGCCATTTACCCTTACAAAGGGAGATGAGTTTCAAGCTCTATGCAAGCCAAACCCGTATATTTTTTTGATGATTGACCAAATTCAACTGGCCTTTCGTGATCAGCTAGAAATTAAATTTGGAATTGGTCTGGGGGAAATTTTGACAGCCATCGACCCCAAACAAAGCATTGGAGTGGATGGACCTGCTTATTGGGAAGCGCAAAAAGCGATAAAGGTCATTCAAGATAAGGATGATTATGGTAGTAGCCTAGTTGCTTTTTCTTCTGAATACAAGCAAATCGACCGTGTTATCAATCCTTTACTTACTTCAAGTGATTTTATCAAAGCTACTTGGAATAGTTCACAAACAGACTTGTTTGAATTCTTAATCAGCAATAAAATCTATCAGGAAGAATTTAAGCAAAAGCCAATTGCCGAGAAGATGAAGCTTAGTCAAAGTGCCTTTACCAAACGCTTGAAGTCCAGTGGAATAAAACTTTATTTCCGAAATCGAAAAACAGCTATGGATTTAATCCTGCAGCTCAGTCAAAGAAGCTAATTATATTTACATAATTTATATTGTGTAAACTTTTTTTAGAATTCTAATCGCAATACAATTTCATCTTCATCATATTCGCCCGTTTCAACAAAGCCAAGTGATTGATACAAGGTTCTGGCTGGGCTGTTTTGGGATAAAATGCAGAGCTGAACAGCTGAAAATTTTCTTTCTGAGCAGAATTTTTCCAGCAACTGTGTCATAGCCTGACGACCCAAACCTTGTTGCTGGAAGTCGGCATCAATGAAGAATTCAGAGATGAGATAGGCTTGTCGTTCAGGGAAATCATGGTATAAAACTAGACCAACAGGACAATCTTGCTGGTAAATCAAATAAGCCTGGCTATCAAACATTCTATAAGCAAAGGCACGTGCCAAGGTTGTTACCTTATCGGCGACAAACTCAGCTTGGTCAGGAGAAACAGATAACGGAACTCGCCAATTATCAGGACTGACAGGAACAAAATCTAGCATAAAACATCCTTTCGTATTTGTTTGTATTATAGCATATGTGGGTTTAGATGAAAAACTAAAAATTTATGAACAATTGACCGTACATGGTCTAAACCCTTGATAATACTGGGATAGAAGCATAAAGTACATAGATTGAAAAATGTACTTTATTTTAGACACTGATAAAGTACAGTATTGGATGAGGAGAACGTAGTTTGGTTGGAAATTCAATTGTGCAAAATAATATCGAAAATGGCGGTGAGGTAATAGGCTCAATTGTACATTTTTTGAAGACGGTAATGTGTCATTTTAAATAAATTTTTATTCGTAAAAAAAATCACTAAAGTACTTGACGTCTATCTAAATATACTATATACTTAGTATGAGATATCAATGGCCGCCCTTGCTTCAATTGCACAGACATGTTCTGATGGGTGGTTTTTTTATTTAAGGAGTGTTCAGATGAGTAGTTTTTCACATAAGAGTTTTGAGGAGCAAGTTGCTTTATTAGAATCAAGAGGTATGCTGTTTTCTGGAGAACAGGACAAGAAAAAAGCTGAGCAAAAGTTATCAATAATCTCTTACTATAAATTAAAGGAATTTGCTAGACCTTTTTCAAAAATTGTGACAGTTGATGGTGTACGCCAAATAAATTATCAAAATACTCCATTCAAAAAAATTACTGTTAGATATTATCAAGATAAACGATTACGTCTCCATCTATTGAATGCTCTCGAAGACATTGAGGTAGCTTTAAAAACCCAAGTAGCGTTTGTTTTAGGTTATAGAAGATTAGGGCCATATGGATATTTAAATTTCTCACAGTGGTGCAACAAAAAAGAGTACTGCAAGCATTACCTAAAATATCGAGAAGATAAATTTAAAAAGCAGCTAAAAGCTGAATTGAAAAGAACAACTTCTCCAGAAATCAAGGAAAAATTGAAAATTGACAATATGAAATATCCTCCAATTTGGTTGGCTATTAACCTAATGACATTCGGTCAGATAATCAACCTTATCGAATTAATGTCAACAAATAATATTAGACAAATAGCTAAACAATATGATTGCAGTGATGCTGAGTTACTTTCTTGGTTGAAATGTTTAAACTTATTAAGGAATATGTGCGCTCACAATTCTAATATTATTGATCTTAAGATGCACACGACACCAATGCTTCGTGAGGAATGGAAGGAACTCTTATACGAGCTAAAAGAAGGTGTTTATTCAAACCGCATTGCTCTGCCGATTATTATAGTGAAATATATGATGGATGCTATTGATAACCAATATAATTTTAGAGAAATTTTTGGTTCATTTAGAAAATTGATTGACAAAAGCCAAAAGCAAGCAAATTACTACGGACTTAAAAGCAAGGAAGTGTTGAATAGTTTGCAAAATAATTCTTTGTACACTAGAATTTGAAATTAGAATAATTTTTATTTGATAAATATTAAATCAATGTATTAAAAAGTCACTCAATAGTAGTGACTTTTTAAAATACTTACATTATGCGTAAAGATTGCATCTCATGATTTGTGGTATAATAGAATTCAGTTAATGAACTTTACATTTCTTCATTTCTTTTTCGAATAAATAAATTGAGAGGATAAAGAACAGGAGAATAAAAATGAAACTAAAGGAATTGCTTAAAGCAAAAGGAGTGACCCAGGTTGAGCTGGGAAAAACCATTGGAGCAACAAGTAGAACTGTCGCTAGGTGGGAAGCTGAACAAGTAGATATGCCGTTTAAAACTGCGGTTAAAATTGCAAGGTATCTAGATGTAAATCTAGAGGAATTAGCTGAATAAAATTGGAGGATAATATGGATTTTGAAGATATTTTTGATAATTTAGATAGTGAGCTTGGCAATTTTAAAATTCGTCTCAGTAAAAATGTCTATGGAACAGATAACATCGAAACATTATCAACATAAGCTTTTAAAAGAATGGGATTATTTAAACAACATCTTACTTGCAGATCCAAAAACATTGACAAAACGCTCGAAGATAAAAGTGTGGTGAATCTGTAAAAATAATGAAGAACATAGATATATGTTTCCAATCAATAAAAGAATATTGTATGAAGAAAGAAATAGAGAAACATGCTCAATTTGTAAAGGATTAAGAAGAAAAAGAGAGCATTTTATTCAATTTAAAAAATAAAGCAGGTCAAATTTGACTTGCTTTTTATATAGAAAAAATAGTTTAAAAAGTCCCCAAAAATTGATTTTAAAAATTTTCAAATGTAGATTTTTCAAAAAAATCTGGAATTCAAAATTTTTAGTTTTCCGTAAAATTATGTAGATTTATCAAGAAATACTGAAATTTGAAATTTTTAGTTTATTAACTAATTTCCCCACGTACATCTTTCCGAAAAACTATAATTTTCTTGAAACTTAAATAAGATTATGCTATACTACTCATATAGCTAAAATCAGGAGAAAATGATGAGACGCGAATTATTATTGGAAAAAATTGAACAGCTAAAAGAAATCATGCCTTGGTATGTTTTGGAATATTATCAGTCCAAGTTGTCTGTGCCTTACAGTTTTACAACTTTGTATGAATACTTGAAAGAATACCGTCGTTTTTTTGAATGGTTACAGGATTCGGATTTGGTATCTGTGGAACGGATTGCTGACATTCCCTTGGATATTCTGGAACATTTGACAAAAAAAGATATGGAAGCTTTCATTCTTTATCTGCGGGAGCGTCCCTTACTGAACGCTAATACCACGCAGAATGGTGTGTCGCAGACCACCATTAACCGTACCCTGTCGGCACTTTCTAGTCTCTTCAAGTATTTAACCGAAGAAGTGGAAAACGAGCAGGGCGAGCCCTACTTCTACCGCAATGTCATGAAGAAGGTGTCCACCAAGAAGAAGAAGGAAACTTTGGCGGCTCGGGCGGAGAATATCAAGCAGAAACTCTTTTTGGGCGATGAAACGATGGAGTTTTTGGACTATGTGGACAAGGAATACCAGGTTAAGCTGTCCAAACGTGCCCTCTCCTCCTTCCAAAAAAACAAGGAACGGGACTTGGCGATTTTGGCACTTCTCTTGGCATCTGGTGTTCGTCTGTCTGAGGCGGTCAATCTGGACCTCCGTGATGTCAACCTCAAGATGATGATGATTGAGGTAACGCGTAAAGGTGGCAAGCGTGACTCGGTCAATGTGGCTGGGTTTGCTAAGCCTTACTTAGAAGCCTACATGGGCATTCGCCAGCAACGCTATAAGGCTGAAAAAACGGATACGGCCTTTTTCCTGTCTGAGTACCGTGGTCTGCCTAACCGCATCGACGCTTCTTCCATTGAGAAAATGGTGGCTAAGTATTCTGCGGACTTCAAGATACGCGTAACCCCCCACAAACTCCGTCATACCTTGGCAACACGGCTCTACGACGCCACCAAGTCGCAAGTTCTGGTCAGTCACCAACTGGGCCATGCCAATACCCAAGTCACTGACCTCTATACCCATATCGTCAACGATGAGCAAAAAAATGCTCTGGATAAATTATAACTTTGCGTAATATAAATTATGTAAACAAATCAAGGAGTAAGTGAAAACTTACCCCTTTTTCTCTTAAATCTAAATTAATTCCTTCAATTTTTCCTGATTGACTGCTGGGTACTGGTCCAAAAAGGCTGAGAGTGTTCGTAAAACGGCAGGTATGTGTCCGGTCTGGTCGTTTTCCACCTGCAAGACCAAGAGTGGCTCGTGGAGGCTCATACGGAGCAAGAGCCAGCCGTCACCATAAGGCTCAGTCAGGTCAAATCGCACTCCTTCTTCGTTTTCTGGGTTAAAAGCAAAGCCTTCGAGGTTGGTATTTCTGAGATCAGCAATGACTTGTTCACCAAGTGCTCGATAGTTTGTAGCTTCCAGCTTGAACCGCACTTCTTGGGTTTCAAGTGGTTGCTTGAGCTGGGCAATCAAGTCGTCCAAGGACTTGCCTTCCGCTTGTAGCTTGGGTAAGAGCATGAGAATCTTAGCCGCCACATAGGTCCCGTCATCGAGGAAGTAATTCTCTTTAAAGGCGGCATGTCCAGAAGTTTCGATAGCCAACTGGCAATCAACTCCCTCTTGGTTTGCTAAAATGGCACGGTTGATGACATTACGATAGCCTGAAATATAGCGAATTTGTTTGCCTCCCAGACTTTCTATAAAGACCTTAAGGTGTTCAGTCGTTGGGGAATTAGTCACAATGCTGGTTCCTGGATGTTCAGCTAGGATAATCTGGCTAAGCACGGCAATCAGGTTGTTACGATTGAGTATTTGACCGGACTTGGTCACTAGTGCTGCACGGTCAACATCGGTATCAAAGATAATACCAAGATCTGCACCTTGCTTCAAGACAGCCTGACGAATGCTTTCCATAGCTTCCTTGTTATCAGGGTTTGGAACGTGATTTGGAAAAGTTCCGTCTGGGTCTAGGAATTGTGAGCCTGTGGTATCTGCTCCTAGCTCTGCCAACACTTTCTCAGCAAAGAATCCTCCTGCACCATTTCCAGCATCGACGATGATATTGAGACCTGTCAGTGGTTTTTCTTGTTCGCCACAAGCGGTACGAATTTTGCCAACTAAGTCTTGGGCATAAGGCGTAATCAGGTCTGCGGTGGTCACACTTCCAAGGGATGAAGCTGGCAAGTCTTCACTATGCGAGAGGATGAAGTCAATATCTTCGTGCTCTGCTCCGCCATTTTCCGAAAAAATCTTAATGCCGTTGAAGTAATAAGGCAGGTGGCTAGCAGTGATCATGACACTAGCGTGGCACTTGAACTGCGGATACTGGGTGCTCATGAAGAGGGCTGGCGTAGTGGCCATACCGAAGTCGAACAGCTGAACGCCCAAACGCACCGCTTCTTCTGTGAAGGCGGCAACCAGGTCTGGACCGCTGAGGCGGCTATCTCGACCGATACCAATCTTGAGCTGTCCTTCCTGATAGGCCTGCGCCAGTTCTGGCTTCTGAGTTAGCCAATGAACAAGTCCGCGAACCACTTCCTTGGTAGCCTGTGGAGTGAGATTGACAGCATATTCATCTGTAGCGATAGCAATTCCACGAATATCCGATCCGTTTTGCAAAACATGATGGTGTGACATAGTAACCTCCTGATTTTCTAGTAGTTTCAGTATATCACAAAATCAAAACGCTTTCAAAAGGAAAAAGTACAGCTTCTACTGTACTTTGGTGATGGTTACAGTGGTGCCGACGTCTACTCGGCTTTCCACTGTAATGCCTAAATCTAATTGACTTAGAATACGCTTTGTCAAATAAAGCCCAAAACCTGTCGCTTTTTGGTGTTCACGGCCATTAAAACCTGTAAATCCCTCATCAAACAGGCGTGGAATGTCTTCTGCCAAAATGCCAATTCCCGTATCGGAAATGGAAATTCCCTCATTCAATTCAATGGCCACCTTACCACCAGTCTTATTGTACTTGAGGGCATTGTCAATAATCTGTGACAAGGCAAAACTGAGCCATTTTCTGTCGGTTTTCAGTAGCCAATTTCCATCGATGGTCACTGAAATATCCTTTTGCAAGAACTGATTGCGGTATTTTTTGACCAAATCCACCACCACTTCTCTTACTTCCACCTGCTCAAAACGAAAATCACTGGCATGATTGGTCAGCTTGAGGTAGTTGAGGAGATTGGCCATGTAATTATCCAAGCGCAAGAGCTGATGATCGACATCTTTCTGATTGAGATTGTCAGTCTGGCTCATTAAAGACAGGGCAGCCAGAGGCACTTTCATCTGGTGGGACCACATTTTGACCATAGCTTGCAGGTCCTCTTCCCGTGACTTATAATCCAAGAGCTGCTCCCGCGTCGCCTCCTTCTCCGCCTCAATCAAGTTGAGATAGGCAAGGTCCACAGGCTTATTCAGCAGGGGCAAAGCTTCTTCATGGACATAGTCTTCCAAGGCTCTCATGCGGTTGCGAAACTTCCAGAAAAGCCCTGCAGTCAGAAGGATTAAGAGGGTTAGGGACAATAGCAGAGCGTTTTGCAGGAATTCGGTGGGCAGTTTGTAAAGTAAAAAGAGCAAGATAAAACTACCAGCCAAGACCAGATAGGCGAAATAAAAACTACGGTATTCTCGGATAAATTTTGCTATCATTTGACCAGGTACCCCACGCCACGAACAGTATGAATACGGTCAAAACCAACCTCACTCACCTTCTTACGCAGACGGGTCATGTTGACATTGAGCGTATTCTGATCGATAAATTCTTCATTTTCCCAGAGTTTTTCCAAGAGTTCTTCCTTACTGACAATCTGCCCTTGTCGTTCTAGTAAGGTGGATAAAATTTTGGTTTCAGTAGGTGAAAGCTGAACCTGTTCCGATTCGCTTGAAAAACGCCCGTCCAGACTAAGCTGGAATTGATCGATAGACAAGTCAGTTGATTTGCTGAATTGATTGACCCGACGCAGGAAGGCACCGATTTTGGCATCCAAAATCCCTAGAGAAAAAGGCTTGGAAACAAAATCATCGCCACCCATGTTCATAGCCATGACTGCATTCATCTCATCATCGCTAGAAGAGATAAAGATAATGGGCATAGTCATGGTTTTACGGATTTCCGTTGTCCAGTAAAAACCGTTGTAATAGGGTAGGCTAATGTCCATCAGTACCAAGTCTGGTTTGATTTCAGCAACTTCCTGACTGACAGCTCGGAAATTCTGCACACTTTCTACCTGATAAGATTTTCCCAAATGCTGCTTCAAGAGTTGGACGATTATCTCATCATCTTCAACAATATAAATCTTCTCTTTTTTCATCTTCTTCATTCTGCAAAAGCCAGGACACAGGTCTTGGCTTTCTATATACTTCCGTTTCTCATTTTTAGACTTGTCAAAATCAATTTATCATCTTCAATACTGACGATCACCCTGTAATTTCCGATACGATAGCGCCATTGGCCAGAACGATTGGCAGTTAAGGCTTTTCCGTATTGTCTGGGGTTGTCAGTCACATGACTGGACAGGTAGTTGGTAATCTGCTTTTGAGTAAATTTATCCAGCTTTTTCAACTGTTTAATAAAACGACTGGTTGGTACGAGTTTATAACAAGTCTTCATTCGTCAATCCCAACTCTTCCAACATTTCCTCCCAGCTAATCGGCTCAATGCCGTTTGCCAAGTCTTCTTGGTATTCTGCCCAGGCTATGTCTGCCACGCGGGCATCGTATTCGTCCTCAAGAGCTTCAAGGGTTTTAGTCCGAATGAGTTCTGACAAACTGACACCTTCAAACTTTGCCATAGCCTGCATTAAGAGCTTATCCTGCTCAGAAACTTTCAATGTAATAGCTGCCATTTTCTCACCTCTTCTAGTATTCCTTTGGTATTACCATTGTAACACCACTTCCCTAAAAAAGCAAGAAATCCCGCATAAGCGAGAATTCTGCTATCGTTCAATAATGCGATAATAGGTTCGGCTGGTCCACTTGTAAATGACAAAGTAGATTAGTGCAACTGCCAACAATGTAATTCCACTAACCGTGTAAATCATGCTGGAAGAAACCACACCGAACATCATCAACATTTGTTTGAGCATAACTAGGGCAACGACAAAGTGCAGGGTTGCCATAGCTAGTGGCATGAAGAAGACCAAAAGCGTTTGAGAGTTGATGGTTTTCTTGACAGCCTGCTGGCTCATGCCCACTTCCTGTAAAATCTTGTAGGATTTCTTATCCTCATGACCTTCCGAATACTGCTTGTAGTAGATAATCAAGGCAGCACCCAGCAAGAAACTAATGCCCAACAAGAAGCCTGTAAAGAGGAATCCACCTGTGAAGCCCATGAGCATATTGTTGAAATCCGTGCGTTGCATAACATTTCCAAGATATTCTCCATTTTCATCCAGAATATGATACATATCCCCAGACTGCTTCCCAAGAGAGAGCACTTCTTCATTGGTCAAGTCGGTAAAGACACGGTAGTCAAGACTAACCTGATAGCCTTGCGGATTATTTGCTTCATAGTAACTGCGAATGGTTTCCAGAACACTATCATCACTAACCACCATAACAGCTGCATTGAGCGTATTAGTAATATCAGGGAAAATAGCTGTATCTAGATTAACTACATTCTCGAAAGTACTATCTCCCAAAGTGACTTTCTCTAACGACGGCATTTCACTCGGACGCATAAAGGCAACTTGATTGGCAGCCAGCTCTGGCAAGTCATTGCCCAACTTCCTGAAATCATCTTGGGTGATGAAGTAGGTAACGGCCATCTTGCTAAAGTCTGGATTGGCAATGGTTTCTGGACTGATGACAATCTCCTTCCCACCGTCATAGACTAGACCAGCTTGATAGGTCAGATAAGATAAGCTGTCATTGGCTTTTTCTGGAAAATGGCTGAGCACCGATTGCTGATAAGCACTTTCACCCTGACTCCTATCCGCAACAGGATAGGTAATGGATGTTTCCTTTGGATAAAGTCCACTGGTCATATTGGCCATGCCTGTATAGAGGGAGGTCGTTGTAGCAATGGTGACAAAGGCCATGACCGCAAGTAGCGTGATATTGGCCAAGCCTGTTGCGTGTTGCTTCATCCGAAAAATCATCTGCGATGTGGTAATGAAATGCTCTGGCGTGTAAAAATAGCCTTTGTTTTTCCGCCGAGCCTTCAAATACCAAGTCATAAAGCTGATGTAGAACAAGTAGGTCCCCGCAATGACAAAGAGAACAGCGATAAAGAAACGATAGAGGACGCCAACTCCTGCAGATCGAGAAGAAAGTGACAGGTAGTAGCCAACACCTAGGCTAAGGACACCAAGAGCAGCCAAGAGAAGATTCCCACGTGGCTCCTTCTCCCCTTTTTCACTAGCTCGGAACAAAATCAGTGGACTGGTCTTGCCAATAGTCCGAATAGCCAGCAATTCCAAGATAAAGAAGATACCCGCAAAGAGAAAAGCAGTGAGCACAAATGCCAGAGGAGAAATGCTAAAGTGAAGATCGCCATAACTGGTCAAATTCACAAAAATCAAGTAGAGAACATTGGCAAACACACCAGCTAATGCAGATCCCAGCACAATGACCAAGAGGAAGATGAAAAACAATTCAATACTAGCAACCAAGGCCACCTTCTTCTTGTTCATCCCCAGCATATTGTAGAGACCGAACTCTCTAGTCCGTTGTTGCATAAGGAAATTAAAACTATATATTTCCATAATCAGCGAGAAAATGGTCAATACAACGACACCCAGCCCGATAGACACGGCACCTGTTCCCATGGTTTTCATGACTGGACTGAGCATGAGCAAGAACATAGAACAAATCAAGGTAAAGAGGACCAGACTGGCTAAAACAAAAGGAGCAAACACACCCATGGATTTTCGGATATTTTGTCCAGCAAGTTTGAGGTAAAACATCTACTCACCCCCTAAAAGTGCAGACATATTGAGCGAAATCTCCTTGGCAAAGTCCTGATTGCTCTTGCCTGCCTTGTACAGTTGGTGGAAAATCCGACCATCCTTGATAAAAAGAACCCGTTTGGCATGGCTGGCTGCGTTGGCTGAGTGGGTCACCATGAGAATGGTTTGTCCGTCTAGGTTAATGTCTTCAAACAAATTCAGCAAGTCTTCCGAATTGCGGTAATCTAGGGCAGCCGTCGGCTCATCTGCTAGGACAATCTGTGGCTGGGTAATCAAACTACGGGCAATGGCCACGCGCTGCTTTTGTCCACCAGACAGTTCAAAAGGACGTTTTTTCAGTAAATCTTGAATCCGCAGTTTTGGCGCCAAAACTTTCAACCGTTTTTCCATTTCCTCATGGCTGGTACGGGCCAATACCAGAGGTAAAAAGATATTGTCTTGGATGGACAGGGTGTCCAAGAGATTAAAATCTTGGAAGACAAAGCCAAGGTTACGCAAACGGAAATCTGCCAGCTTGCTTTCCTTGATTTTGGTGATGTCTTGATTGTTTAAGATAACAGAGCCCCTAGTCGGCTTGTCCAAGGTTGCTAGAATGTTGAGCAAAGTCGTCTTACCAGAACCACTTTCCCCCATAATAGCGATAAACTCGCCCTCCTCTACCTTAAAATCCACATCTTGCAAGGCACGAGTTTCCTCTTTTGAAAAGCGCGTGCGGTAAACTTTTTCTAAATGATTGATTTCTAATAACATACAAACTCCTAATTGTTTTCTTTGGATAAATCAACTGTATCAAGTAATGCTTGATAGTCGATTCGGTCTGATTCAGCAATATTATCTTCTAAATCCACCTGATAATAACCATCCTGGACACCGATGGCCCAGTCATTGCTAGTGGTTACATAGAGATTATTCAGGGATACTGTCTTTTTCACTGTCCCTTCTTCTTTGACAAGGGGCCACTCCAGAAACTTGACTTCTACTTCTTGAATATTATCCTCGGCAACTTCCTGTTTGCTAACGGCATAGTCTTTTCCCTTGTAATGGAAAGTTTGATAGCCCTCATCAAAGCTAAGGCCTGCTGAAGAGGAAGAACAAGCGGTTAGCATTATACTGCCCAAAGCCAGCAAGCCAAATACTTTCTTTTTCATAGTTTCCTCCCTCTAGTATGCCATAAATCGCATCGTTTGCAAATCAAGTGCTAGCTCCTCTAAAAATTCTGCTTGTTCCAAGAGTTCAGCTTTTTCCTTTTCTGAGAATACCTTTTCTTCCATTTGCTTGGCTTGTAAAAATTTGAATGACATGTGATTTCCTTCTTTCTGTTTCTTATGAGTCTATTATAGAAAATATTCTATCTGCCTTCTCTTACAGTTTTGACCTGAAAACTTACAAGATTGTAAGGTTAGATAAAGTAGGCAATGGTTGCCAGTAGCCACAAGTGCAGCGGATAGAAAATGTAAAAGAAATAGCGTGAAAATGCTGTGCGGGGCCCTGCTTGTCCATTATAAAGACTTAGAATTGGCAAGACCAAGATAAATAACCAGTCAGCATTGTAGAGCATCATCTGGATGGTCATTCCAATGCTTTCATAAGGCTGATAGGACAAAAATAGTAACAATAGGGCCAATATTCCATAAGCGATGTTGCGTTTAACTAATGATTTGCGTCCCATATATGTAATGAGGATGAAGGGCAAGACCACAGTGCCGCCTTCTGTTAAAAAGGCACCTAAGATAGTCAGCAGTCCAACCGATAGGATTTGAACGATTTGTTGCTTTCTACTATGTTCAGCAAAATTTCTAAGACAAACCAACATGGTTAGACCAACAGCTAATGTCAAAAAGATATTGTTACCGATGTAAATATCTTTTGATTGGTAAAGACTGTTTATCAAAACATTTCCAGTGGCCATCAGCCCTGCTGCACCATATAGTCGCAAAAGATAGTTTTTGACATTTCTCGTATGAAGATAGCCTTCAACCACCATGTAGGCAAAGAAGACTGCGACACAGCGAGTCATCATGTGAAAGACCATGCCAAGTTGATTTGGGATAAAACCTGGAATGATATCCAGATGATCCAGAACCATCAAGCCAGCCATAGCCAGTTTCAGTTGATAAGCATTGTAAGTTTTCAAAATAATCTCCTCCTAATACATCCAGTTGCGGTGCAACAATTCATGTTCCAGTTCAAATAAAAATTCAGCTTGTTTTTCTTGCTCTTCTAAATGGTTGCTTTCTTGTGATTTATCAAACATTTTCTTGGCTTGTAAAAATTTGAATGACATATTTTTTCCTTCTTTCTGTTTCTTATGAGTCTATTATAGAAAATATTCCTCCTGTGCTCTCTTACAATTCTGATTAAAAAACTTACAAGATTGTAAGCAAGAAAAAAGACACCATTTCTGGCATCTTTCAATCTATTCTATTTTGTTAAACCAATGTAGGCAATCATTTCATCCAACTCTTCCTTGCTCTCTGTCACAAGGAGGTAGGCATCATTTCCTTGCAATTCTGCAAAGGCATCTGGCATGCGTTTGACGGTTTTAATCTTACCAGCGAATTTCTGATGAATGTCATCTGCAGAGTGAACATAGTCAGTTGTATCACGACGAGTTGCTACCAAGCAGTATTGTGGTTCAAATCTACGTTCCTCAACTGTACCACCTGTTGCAACATTGGCATAATCACGGAAAAGATCAATGGAATGGGCGTAGTTATAGGCTTCAACTGTGAAACCACCTGCCATGCGGTTATTATATTCGATGGCAATATAGTCATCACCTTCCTTGAAAAATTCAATATGGAAGAAACGTTCTCTCATACCAAATGCCTTGATAATAGCTCTGCCATATTCCACCAACTTAGGATCCAGCTCTTTCTCGATAAAGTAGGCATTGTCCTTCTTGGTTTGCATCAACTCAAACGGTGTGTGAGTATAGGTCAAGCCTGTTTCAAAAATAACATTGCCGTCATGGTCTAACAAACCATCATAAGTAGTGATAATACTTGAATTGACGAATTTTTCAAAGAAATAGACAGTGGTTCTATCCCAGTTTTCAATAAACCGATCAAAATCTTCCTTATTCTCGATTTTGAAAGTCCCAGATGCACCGACACCATTGTCTGGCTTAGCAATCATTGGAAAACCAACATTCTTCAAAGCTCTACCAAAGTCACGTTCTGTTTTGACAACAACACCAGGAACGACTGGAACTCCTGCTTTTTTGAAATACTTTTTCATTTCAGACTTAAATTTAGTCTTTTTCAGGTGTTTGGGTTTGGCTCCAAAGATATTAAATTGTTCACGGAGGGCCGCATCATTTTCCAACCAATGCTCATTGTGGGATTCTACACGGTCAATTGGACCATGTTTGTAAATCAAGAAAGCCGCTGCACGCTTGACTTCATCGATATTTTCCAAATCTTCCACACGGAAATATTCTGTCAAAGCATTGCGGAGTTCTTCAGGCAATTGTTCATAGGGTTCTTGTCCAATACCTAGAACAGTAACACCTTCTTTTTTAGCCAATTCAATGGTAAATGGTTGGAAATTTTCTGGATAAAAAGGGGAAATAACGAGATAATTCATAGGCAGTCCTTTCTAATTTTTTATAGTCCGATGGAGTGAAGGAAGAATGGCATTTGCTTTCTCCACCATACCCAGTCGTGAGCCACATCGGTGCCCCAAGTATCAAACCAAGCTGGGATATTTTTCTCTTCAAATGCACGTTTCAGATTGTAGAAAGAGTCTAAACCATCTTGTTCCCAATCGCCCAAGCCTGTGCAGACAATGATATCTGCTTGGCGGTATTTGTCGATAAACCAACCATCATTTTGGTTCCAGATATAGTCTGCTGGTGAATTTTGATAAACAGCATCATCATGCCCATAGTCGTGGTTATTGTTAAAGAAACGTGCGTCGTAAACACCGGATAGTGCAATAACTTTTGTAAATACATCTGGATGCTGGAGGAAGAAATTTAGCGCGTGATAAGCTCCCATCGAGCAACCAGTCGTCATCATACCATCAAACCAACCAGTCTTATGCTTGATAAACGGAATAGCCTCTTCAATCACATAACGCTCATAGGCACGGTGAGCCTCTGCCTTGTCATGGATGGATTTCCAATCCGCCAACCAGCTTTCTTTATCATGACTGGTTAGAGTGAAAAATTGGACATTGCCAGCCTCAATAGAACCACGGCAGGCTTCAATCATACCAAAATCCGCATATTCATTGTACGAACCGCCTGATGAGGCAAAAACAACCACAGGAATACCCGCGTGACCATAACGGTTGACATTCATTTCACGACCGAGATTACCTGACCAGTGACTTAAAAATTCTACATGCATATTCATTCTCCTAACTAATTCTTTACATTACCATTTTTCGCTTAAAAAGCGCAAGCAATCTGGCAAAGAAGCTGCCCAAGCTTCTTCGTTGTGGACGGCACCGGAAACAACTTCCAAGGCGATATTGTCCAAATCAACCCCACCTGCTATCAATTGACGGTAGTAAGTTAGCGAGGAATTGATATAAGATTGCTTGATATTTCCTGCCATCAGCGTTTTATCTGTATCATCTGCTTCTTCTGTTCCAACGTAGATATAAACTCGTTGGTCCTTATCCAGTACTTGTCGCTCAATGTAACGGTCAAAGGCTTCTTGATGGAGCCAGTTAGCTGATGAAAATACTCCCAGACATCCGATTTGGTCCTGATAGGCCAATCCCATAAACTGAGTGATGTTGCCACCAAGTGATGAGCCAATCATAGCTGTGTGGCTCTTGTCAGACTTGGTGCGATAGGTATTGTCAATAAAAGGTTTGACCACATCCATAACAAATTCGGCATATAACGTACCCTTACCACCAAACTGAACACCAGGAATACCCATCTCGCTAAACTTCCATGCAGCGTATTCGTGCATACGTTCGGCACCATCATTGTCAATGGCCACAACAATCATCTTTGCAATATCAGGATTTCGCTTGATTGTTGGAATGACTTTCCAAGAATGCCCTGAAAAGGCTTCTTTACTGTACAAGACATTTTGCCCGTCATGGAAATAGACAACAGGGTAGGTTTTATCCGTATCTTCCTCATATCCTTTTGGCAATAAAACACGGACACGGCGTTTTCTAGCAGTAAAGGGCACTTCCAATTCATGGGTTTTCATATCCAAATAAAAGTAGGACTTGTTCATAGACATCTCTTTCTAAACAGTGTTTTTAGTATTATACCATAGATTTTCTGAAATATTCAGAAAATTTAGTTATTTTACGTCATTTTTCGGATTATCCGAACAATTTTTGCTCAGTTTTCAAGCGTTCCTCGTAGACTCGACGGTAACGTTCCAGTTCTTTCAGTTCACGACTGGTCAGATTTTCAAAAATAGCCAATTCAATCCTGTCCTTATTACGTCGCCAGGTCGCAACCAGTCGTCCCTTGTAGAAAACAACTGGTTTGATAATGCCTGTCAGCGTATAAATCTGCCGAATATGCTTGGGATCAAAGAAGGGATTGGCTTTCTTTTCGTAACCTAGCAAAAGTTGGTCAAAACCTGCAATGAAGAGGCAATTTGGCACTTCTGCTTCTTCTAATTTTCCTAGATAGAAGCGTTCTTCCCCTGCTACTTCAATAGTTTTCAAATCCAATTGTTTCATCCAATCTAGCACCGTAGATTTATTTTCCTTGAAGTAGTAACGGGCATCCGCTAAGCTGACAGGACCAAAACCTGAAAAATACCGCCGTGCGATTTCCAGCTCTGCTTTTTCCCGTGAAAGTGGCTGAAAGTCTGTCAGGCGATGAAAACGTTTGGCACCGTACTCCTGATAGACTTCCCCACGCTCGACCATGTAGCGAAAAAGGCCGCCCCAAGCGCTGAAAACCTGCTTCTCCTCTACCTGCGTCATTTTTTCCGCACGACAGAGGATTTTCAGCTCCTCGCGGGTCATAGGGGCTTGTTCCAAGGCTTCTAGGATGAGCCGATGATACTTCTGCTTGGTTTGAGGTGAAAAATCATCGCGACCGACGGTTTGAAGATAGTCGGTACTAGCCATCCGCCCCTCGTGGATATAGAGAGGAATTTCCGACTTGAGATAGGCATGAACCGTTCGCCGAATGGACCACTGACGAGTCAGCTCCTCCTGCCAGCTCCCCTCATGAAAATCCTCCGCTGTCATACGGTTACGAAATCCGACATGAACATAGGGTTGAAACTGAGCCTGTAAACCATTGAGATTTTGGCAGATTTGCTGGACAGACTGAGGGGCTAATAAGCCCTGCTTCTGCAAGATAATCCCCTTCCAAGTATCGTGATTCATCGTGTTTCTCCTTCGGTTTTCTAACCCCAGTATAACACAAAAGACACCCGAAGGTGTCTGATGATAGTCTAAATATCTTAGTAGCCCAAAAACTCTTCCAAGTCCTTAAGGGAACGCTCTGCTATTGCCTCATAACGCTCCTTCTTGTCGCGGATACGTGGCCCATCCAGCTCCTTGATAATGCCAAAGTTGACATTCATAGGCTGGAAGTGCTTGCTTTCGGTGTGGGTGATGTAGAATGGCAGAGCTCCGATAGCTGTGGTCTGTGGGAAGATAACTGGATCTTCGCCACGGAAACGGCGAACAGCATTGATACCGGCCACTAAGCCAGAGGCGGCAGACTCGACATAGCCTTCTACTCCTGTCATTTGACCGGCAAAGAACAGATTTGGATTTTTCTTGGTCGCAAAGGTCTGTTCCAATAAGTTTGGCGAATCCATGTAGGAATTACGGTGCATAACGCCGTAGCGGACAAACTCAGCATTTTCAAGCCCTGGAATCATCTGGAAGACCCGCTTCTGCTCACCCCACTTAAGATGAGTCTGGAAGCCAACAATATTGTAAAGGCTACCTGCTGCGTTGTCCTGACGGAGCTGGACAACTGCGTAAGGAGTCTTGTATTCGCCATCACGTGGTCCCTTGTAGTCTTCTGGGTATTCTAGACCAACTGGCTTCATTGGGCCATATAGCATGGTTTTGATACCACGTTTGGCCATGACTTCAATGGGCATACAGCCTTCAAAGTATTTTTCTTTTTCAAAGGAGTTGAGCGGTGCTTCCTCAGCAGAAATCAAGGCCTCATAGAAAGCGGTAAACTGTTCCTTGTTCATCGGAGCATTGAGATAGGCAGCCTCACCCTTGTCATAACGAGACTTAAGATAAACCAAGTCCATGTTAATGGTCGAGCTATCGACAATCGGTGCTGCCGCATCGTAGAAGTAAAAACCGTCGCCACCATTGAGTGCGTGAATTTTTTCTGCCAAGGCATCAGACGTCAAAGGTCCCGTCGCAATGACTGTAATAGCATCCTCAGGAATATCCGTAATCTCCCCGCGAATGACCTCAATCAGTGGATGATTGTGAATTTCATCTGTGACCGCTTGGGAGAAATTCTCACGGTCCATGGCCATAGCACCACCGGCAGGAACACGGTGAGCCTCTCCAGCACGCATGATGATGGAATCCAAGCGACGCATCTCTTCCTTGAGCAGACCGACAGCGTTGGTCAAACTATCACCACGGAAAGAGTTGGAACAAACAAGCTCCGCAAACTTGTCGGTCTTGTGCTGGGGCGTTGGTTTGACACCACGCATCTCGTAGAGTTTAACAGGAATGCCACGCTTTGCAATCTGATAAGCAGCTTCAGAACCGGCCAAGCCAGCTCCGATAACGTTAATGTGGGTTTGAGACATGAAACTAATACCTCTAGCCAGAAGACTGGCTACTGTTTGGGAATGACCCAAAACAGAACCTTTCTAAATTTTAATACCTATCCAGTATATCAGAAAATGGCTAGAAAAGACAAAAACTACTCTCATGGAGATGAAGGTAGTTTTTGTTTACGTAATAAAAGTTATGTAAATAACTGTGTCTATAACTAGCATAGACTTTCATTATTGCATTAAACGTCCAATAAAGCCGCACATTCTCTTAGCTTATCTACTAATTCTTTTCTATCTACAAGCAGATTATAGACACCATCTTCACTCAAGACACCGCAAGGTAGATTTTTGAATTCCCCTCTATCAGCCATATCCACATCTTCTAAGAAGGTCGAACTTTGGTAATAGTCCAGCAATTCCAGATAAGCTGGTTGGCTTGTTTTGACCTGTTCTAGAAGGGATTGCAAGTCTGAAATGAGCTGGATTTGGGAATTAAATATTTTTTCCATCTGTTCAACACGCTGTCTGCTTTGCCATTTTCCATCCATCAATGCGTCGCCCCTCCAACAGTTTTGATGTCTTCCTTGTCCGCATAGGCTACAATGGCTGAAATGGCCGCTTCTATCCCTTTGACTATCACCTCAAGGGACATGGACGGAACACCTGGCTTGTCCAAGACCTGCTCAGGAAGGTAGGGGATATGGAGGAAGCCTGCCTTAGTATTAGGAAAGGATCTTTCAGCCAGATATAGGGCCTGATACATGAGATGGTTGCAGACAAAGGTGCCTGCAGTGTTAGAAACCGATGCTGGAATGCCAGCAGAACGAATGGCTTCTACCATGGCCTTGATAGGCAGGGTAGAGAAATAGGCCGCTGGGCCATCTGGACGGATGGTTCTGTCAATTGGCTGCTGACCTTCATTGTCAGGAATGCGAGCATCATCCTGGTTGATGGCCACGCGCTCGGGTGTCAAATCTACACGTCCCCCTGCTTGTCCAATGCAAAGCACTGCATCGGGTTGATATTCTGTCATCTTCTCTTCCAAAACACGAGCAGCCTTATCAAAAACAGTCGGAACTTCGACAATCATAATCTCTGCGCCTGCTATGGTACGAGGTAAGGCCTTGATGGTTTCTAAAGCTGGATTGATAGCCTCACCACCAAAGGGATCAAAACCGGTTACTAAAATTTTCATCGTTTCCCTCCAAAATGATTTCTCCATAATGAAATTTTTGATTAGGTCTGACATGGCGTCTAAAACCAAATTTTTCAAATACCTGATCTCTAAAATGAGCCTTGATAATGATTTTTCTTCTGGCCACACGCCTGCATTCTTTCAAAAAATCTTCAGACAGGGCCGAATAATTGGCTAAAGGTTTCAGACCATTAAGATTATCAGATTCCTTTATATCCTGCGAAAACATGGGATCCAGGTAAATGACATCAACTGATTGATCGGACTGCTCTTTCAAATATGTCAAACTATCTGTCCAAATTGTCTGAATAGACCGCATGGCTTGATTAACCGCTTCATTGCCACTATCAAACTCTTTCAGGCCTCGGCTCACCATAAAATGAATAAGCTGTGAACTTTCCAAAGCTGTCACCTGATGTCCCGCACTAGCTAGGACAATACTATCAGAAGCCAGCCCCATGGTACAGTCCAGGACGGTATGTTTATCAGGTCCTAGCAATTCCAAAAGCGGATCCCTTCCAGACTTGATACGCAAGATAGCTGTGTCAGGGTGGAAAAAGAAGCGTTGTCCATTTTTTTCTTCCAACACTAGCTGGTCCTGATAAACCACAAGCACCGCGTCAGCTTCTGTTTCTGCTAGGATGGACTGGACTGACCTCTTACGACGGTCTTGATAGTCTAGATTGAGCTGCTCTGCTATTTTCCTAGCCTGTAAGATCAGGTCATGGTTCATTCGAAGACTGGTTGTGACGATTATTTTCATAAGTCTATTGTACCAGAAATACTGAAAATGTAGTCTTCATTTTGTAGAAATAACTCTACTTTGGCACAACAACCTTCAAGCAAATATCTGTCGGCTGTAATACTTTTTGAACTTGCACAAGGAAAGCAAGACCATTGTCTGATGGGGCATACTGAAAAGTCAGGTTGATAACTTTTTCTGTAAAGTCATCCCCGTAGCTGTCCACATACTGCTTGCTTTCGATAAAGTGAATGTAGTTGTTCAGCTTTTCTTGGAGTTTGAGGAGGTGTTGTTTTTCTAGTGGTTTTCGCCATTTGTTGCTATCTAGCAATAACATTTCCAAATGATTTTCTATAACTCCTATAGAATCAATTTTGGTTGGATCAAGTTCAATCGGAAAAATTTCTTCAAGAGATGGGACTACTTGGGGTTTGTTGGCTAATTCCTTAAGCTTATTCATAATCCTATCAATTGTTGTTTTGTCATACTCAAGAAATTCTGGTGTTTCACTCATCCAAGCACAAACCGCTCCATATCGAACCGATTCTGTTTCCAAAGGCATCTTGACAACTTTTTCAAAAAAAATCGGAACAAATTGTTCAAGTTCAATAATAAAAGGAAGGTTATTGTAGCTACTTAATAACCATTTCTGAATTTTAAAATATTGAGAGACCTGATACAATTTATTTATCTCACCACTTGCTACAAAATCTTTTAGAATATTTTCTGTGCGGCGAACGATATCTCTATCTCCCTCTTCATACAAAGGAAACAAACAGTATCTTATCAAAACCTCCATATCTGTAATACCTTCAAAGAAAGATTCTCGATGACGAATCATAAATTCGCCATCACCAAGAAACACTTCATCCTCTTTACCTTCTCTTATGGCTTGCTTATATTTCTCAAGTTCCCAACCTGTTTTAACTGGCTGATAGTCTTTCATTAATTATTACCTCCTACCCATTGGTTTATCCGAACAATCCCCTCTGTTGGATAAGTCTGACTTGTAGTAACATTAGGAATAAAAACATTAGGAATAAAAACATTAGGAATAAAAACATTAGGATTTTTTATTTCATAATATCCCTTTTCTGCATAGGAGGAACCTTGACTGGAAAAACTAGGAATTGTTTCGACCTCATGCTAAATAGTTTGTGTAATCTCTGTCGCCAACTCTGTAATGCGCAAAGCATGCAAGAGGGGTGATAAATTGCAGAGCTACTCTCCTGTTTTCAAGAGTGAAGTAGGATTGGGTGATTCTAACTCCAT
>NZ_POQQ01000090.1 GCF_002964575.1 Streptococcus suis
GGTGGTACGGAAATGAGCCAAGAAGAGCTCAAAGAAGCTGGTCTCAACCGCTCAGATGTTCACGTGGACTTCATGATTGGTTCTAACAAGATGAACATTGACGGTATCCGCGAAGACGGTACCCGTGTGCCAATCTTCCGTGATGGTGAGTGGGCGATTTAATGGAAACTGGGCAAAAAGCCCAGGATCACTTCTCAGAGTTCGTATCAACATCTCAGCGCAGTGGTTGATTGGCAGATTTGTTCGTGTTTTGCACTCCAAATCTGA
>NZ_POQQ01000091.1 GCF_002964575.1 Streptococcus suis
GAATCCCGTGAACTTGTAGCTAGTGATATAGGGTAAATCCAAGACATCCAGCTTCATAGCCACATAATACTTCTGCATCTTGACCATACAAGCGACGAAGCTCATTCACATAGTTCACAATATAGCTAACATTTGGACCGACTTTAGTGCTATGTTTGAATTGATTGGTCATCATGTTATAATAGCAGCGTGAAAAACTTTCTTTATAACATCCATTCCTATGAAAAGTGTGGGAAAATGAAACATATAAGACCTCCAATTGAGTGTGGTAATTCCTGCTAGAAGTTGATTGTTTTTTATTCTAGTGTACAGGTAAATCCACGAATTCTCAACTGGGGGTCTTTACATATTG
>NZ_POQQ01000092.1 GCF_002964575.1 Streptococcus suis
GGAAACATTTCTGCCCTTTATGACAAGCTAGTTCAAGAAGGGGTGAATACTGCCTTGTCCAAGGAAGAATGCCTCACTAGCGAGGGACTCAAACAACTCCTACATGAGACAGAACAAGTATTGGATGAGGTGGAAGAAGCTATCTCACAAGAGCCTAAAGTCATTAAAGGTGGATCAGCCAACAGACAGAAACGAAGAAGAATTAAGAAACTCAAGAGAAAGTTGAAAGAGGATTTTCTTGTTCGGAAACAGAAGTACGAACGAGATAAACAGATTCTACAAGAGCGAAATTCCTATTCTAAAACGGATCACGATGCAACATTCATGCG
>NZ_POQQ01000093.1 GCF_002964575.1 Streptococcus suis
CTGACCATTAGTTGCCAAGCGCATATAGTCACCTTCATAGGTTGTCTCAGCTCCCATTGCCGCGAATGCTTTCAAGTGCAAATCAATCGGACGCGGTCCCAAATCACAACCACCTGGCAAGCCAACAACAGCTTGACCAAAGCGACCAAGGAGGGAACCGTAAAAATAGTAGGATGCACGCAAGCTATTAATTTTACCAAATGGCATAGGCATGTCTTTTACACCACGAGGGTCAATCTCCAAGGTTTCACCATCACGCTTGACCGTCGCGCCCATTGTTTCCATAATATCAACTAAGCTATCTACATCCGAGA
>NZ_POQQ01000094.1 GCF_002964575.1 Streptococcus suis
TTTCCTGTAGTGCTGATTGGGTTGGCAGCTTTCTTGTTGCTTGGTTACACAATCAGTAATTGGGATGAGATAGAAGCATTTGGGCAATCTGTTGCTAATGAGTTAGTTGCAATGGGGCATAGTGTTGGCGATTTTATTTCAGGTTCATCAGTTAAGGTTAATGATGTTTTTAAAACAGCGGTTAAGAACGTAGCAAATAAAACAGGCAATACGTTAGATAGATACAATCAAAGTGTTCATTATACAGGTGGTTTACAGGTTCATACAGGAACGTTTACTAATATTCGTATGTTG
>NZ_POQQ01000095.1 GCF_002964575.1 Streptococcus suis
CTCGGCATGGACTTTATAGAAGCACCCTTAGCTCAACTGGATAGAGTACCTGACTACGAATCAGGCGGTTAGAGGTTCGAATCCTCTAGGGTGCATAACTCGCTTAATGATCATATTAGGGGAGCTTTATTTTTAATGATAGCGGGAAGTAGCTCAGCTTGGTAGAGTACTTGGTTTGGGACCAAGGTGTCGCAGGTTCGAATCCTGTCTTCCCGATTGAAAGAGATTGAGAGGATAATTTTTTCCTCTTTTTTATTTTGGGCACACTAACAGTGTCTTACAGAGCCAATATTTATTTTCAGGATAAGGTCAACTTGTCTTGATTTTTTAGTATAACAGACAATGATCAATTATGATAATCTGATAAGGATGAGAAAACATGAAAAAATCAATATGGAATGCCTCTTTAGAAGAGAGCATGGGATTGGTAACGGATCGGTACATTCAGACTTCAATGGAGGACGTAGAGAAAAATGGTTATGGAAAGAAAATAATAGGTTTTTTGACAGTTGAATTTTTTATCTTTCTAATATCATTTATCGGACCGTATTCGGATAAAGAAGTTGGAAAGATATTATTTGTGGAGGCGAAAATCCTATTTTCAATCCCCGTATGGCTTGGCTTATTAGTAATCGTTCATTACCTAATGGATGTTAGAAAGATACGCCACAATCGAATTTTGTCGTATTACTATTTCAATTGGAATATGTTCTTGATGGTGAGTTTACTTAATTATCAAGTATTTGTACTATGTGCGATTGGTTCGGCCATGTTTTTTGGTTCGCTAATTGCAGTCATTCTCAATCTGTCTATCATAATTTTTGTAATCGCAGAAAGATACCTATGGTTTAAGAAAGAGGTTTTGAATGGATTATATGGAAATCAATTGGTTTCCAATCCCTTAAATGATGTGATGGAGAAGTTTGTCGTCTTAGGGAGGAAATATGGTGGCTTAATCGTCTTTCCCCTCGTTCTGTTTCGTCTCTTTTTACCTAATAAAGGTAAAGGGATTTATGAGAATGATATTCTAAGAAGTTTAGTCATGATTTTTGGGATTGGTGGGCCTATATTACTTTTCTACTTTATCGTAGCAATAGTGTTTAGTTGTATTCAAGGATTTTATATTAATAAATATATGGAAGACTATCGTATTCTCTCAGGATATAGCATTGAAGACTGGTATGGTAAAAAGTCCAAGCGATATAAGGAAAGTTTGGGAGAGTAGGTTTTATGGAGGGTAAATTGTAAACATGATTTGGTCATATCTTTTAATCTTTTTGGCATTGGCTACTCCTTTTTGTTATTTTCTTTATAAATGGCGACAGGAATATGTTATCCGAAAATACAGTACTTCTACAATTATAGGTAAAGTTGTCACACATAGAGAATGGGTCTCACTTCGTCCCCCAATCATAGAGTACGAGGTAGATGGTATAAAGTATAGAAAAGCCCTAGAATACTCATGGGTTGTTTATGGCCCAAAAGATATTTTATATCCTCATGATATAGAAGAACTCCGAAATTATATGTTGGAAAGTAAGAAGTTATACAACATTGGTTTAATGCCATATAATATGTACCAACTATTCCCTATTGGATATGAAATGACAGTGAGATACAATCCGAAGCAACCTCAGTTAGCTTATGTGGAACGTTATGCGGGAGGAGAGTCACTATTTAGAGTATTCAGTTTATTCTATATAGTAGTCTTGTTCTTTCTTTGCTCGCTTTTGATTTTTATTGCAATATAAAATGATAGGTATTGTAAATGAATATCTGTTTCAAATTTTACTTATGAGGAGTAGTGCTGATGGATAGATTATTGCTTGCTATCGTCGTCATATCGGTTTATATTTTATTTTGGTTTTTTCTCTTTTTAATTCGTTGGCGTCGTGAAATTACTATTAAAAATGACTGTACTATGGTAACTCAAGGGACTGTCATAGGATACTATACTTCTACTCGTCTAAAGACACCTATTGTGGAATACACTATCAATAATCGGAGATATAAGCAGAGACTTAGATACTTCCCGATGGGAGAAGATAGAAGCCATGAGATTTTTTATCCACAAACTGAAGATGAATATAGAAGAGAAATTCTAAAGCCGAGATTTATCCGATATAGTAATTCTTTTCGTTATGAATTTAAACAATTGTTTCCAATAGGATCTGAGATGACAGTCTATTATCATCCAAAGAAACCCAAATTAAGTTTTGTTGAGCGGTTTGCTGGATTTATAAATTATTATAGGAATGGAATGTTCCTTTCTGGTTTTGCTTGGTTGTTTTTTATGGTTATTTTTTTAATACTTAAACTATCAAATTAAGTTTCCCAAATTAAGTTTTTTGAAAAATGAAAAAAATAAATCAAAACTCTTGATTTTCAGCCTTTTTTAAGCTACAATAGTAACACGATTTCATTGATTTAACTCAAACCTGTTGTGAGTTAAGTGAATGAATCATCATTCACCATGCTGTTTGCTGAGCTTGACTCCGGGCAGTGTGGCTATTTTTTTGTCTGAATAGCCAAGATTCACGTATGAGGAAACGATGATTATGAATATTGAAGAATTACACTACACAGAAGAAACTGCTAAAAATCACATTGTCCTGTTTGAACCACAGATTCCACAAAATACTGGAAATATTGCTCGGACTTGTGCCGCGACCAACAGCCCCCTACATATTATCAAACCGATGGGTTTTCCAATTGATGACCGCAAGATGAAGCGTGCTGGCTTGGATTACTGGGATAAGTTGGATGTCCGTTTCTACGAAAACTTGACAGCATTTATGGACTATGCCAGTAAGCATGGCCAGGTCCATTTGGTGTCTAAGTTTGCAGACAAAACCTATTCAGAAGAGAGTTATCAGGATGGGATCCATTTCTTCCTCTTTGGTCGTGAAGACAAAGGCTTACCAGAAGATTTTATGCGAACGCATCCAGAGAAGGCTATTCGGATTCCCATGAATGATGAGCATGTTCGTAGCCTCAATGTATCCAATACTGTCTGTATGATTGTCTACGAAGCCCTTCGTCAGCAGAATTTTGCAGGTTTGGATTTGGTCCATACTTATGAAGAGGATAAGCTAAAATAAGACTTGAAAATGACTCAATGCCTTGCACTTGCAGGGCTTTTTTGGTATGATGAAATAGTCTTCAGGGCAGGGTGAGATTCCCGACCGGCAGTGTAAAACGAGGCTATTTTGTTTTACGACTAGGCAGCGAATCGAAGACCATACTGAATGTATGTCAAGATGAGCTAACGCAGTATTAGAACAAAATAGACCGTTGGAAGTCTGCGAGCGAAAGCTGATGTGGTGCAACTCCACAACCGACAGTAAAGTCTGGATGGGAGAAGACGAAGTGCAGTTTTTGCTGCTCTTCTAAGCTTCTTCAATTTTCAAAATTGGAGGAACCTTTATGACAAACACACGGAAAATGACGATTATCGCCATTCTTTCAGCACTTTCATTTCTACTCATGTACTTGAAATTTCCCTTGATACCAACGGCAAATTTCTTGGAAGTAGATTTTTCATTGGTACCAATCTTATTTGGTCTGCTTATCCTAGATCTAAAGTCTAGCTTTGCCATTCTTTTGATTCGGACACTCCTCAAATTGATCTTAAACAATCAGGGAGTGACAACAGTCATTGGTCTACCCATGAATATTGCTGCTATGGCAATCTTTATTTTAGCAGTATCTTATTTCTGGAAAAATAACCAGACTGTCAAACATTATTTAAAAACAGCAGTGGTAGCAACCCTTGGTTCAACCCTTGCCATGCTTGTCTTGAACTATGTCTATGCTGTACCTGTTTATGCTGCCTTTGCAAACTTTGATATTAAAGAAATCTTGGGATTGACTAATTACCTGCTTTTCATGGTCTTGCCATTTAATCTCTTGCAAGGTATTGTCCTATCCATTGTGTTTTACATCTGTTACACAGCAGCTCGACCTATTTTAAAGAAAGTTTAACTTTTTTAAAGTAAACTAGACCTATGAAAAATAAACAAATCCATTTACGAAATGCGTCTTTCTTGGCTCTAGCCTTTGTTATCTTGGGCTACGTAGCCAAGTTTTACCCAAGTAGCTTAACTGGTTTCGACTCTACTATCCAATCTGCGATTCGCGGAAATCTGCCAAGTGGAGCGACTCAGTTCTGGACTTCTATTACAGTTTTAGGGAATACCGTTATCATTTTAGCGATTACCCTGATCTTGTCTGCTATCCTTTACTATTATAAAAAGTGGAAGATAGAAGCTTTTTTCCTACTAGCTAGTTTTGCGGCCATGGGTGTGGCATCTACAGCCCTGAAATATGTCTACCAACGCCCGCGTCCTAGTATCGAATGGTTGATTGACACGATTGGCTATTCATTCCCTAGTTGGCATACAGCCTCAACAATGATGATTGCAGGAGCGGTTGTCATCATTATCCAGCAACGCATGAAGCAAGGACTGGCTAAACGCATTCTGCAAGTTGCATTGATTGCCCTAGCAATCCTAGTTGCTGTTTCTCGTATCTACATTGGTGTTCATTATCCGACGGATATTATCGGAGGCTGGCTCCTAGCCTTAACTCTTTTGCAAATCATGTATCCCTTCTATGACCAAAAACGCTTTGAATGGCGTTTCCAAAGTAAACAGAAATAATTCTATTATATTTCTCCTATCCGATGGGTAGGGGATTTTTTGTGGCCTTGTAAGCAGGCTTTGACATTACAGAAACATGCAGGAATACTTTTTGTATAGTTATAAAGCAATATGTAAAGACCCCCAGTTGAGAATTCGTGGATTTACCTGTACACTAGAATAAAAAACAATCAACTTCTAGCAGGAATTACCACACTCAATTGGAGGTCTTATATGTTTC
>NZ_POQQ01000096.1 GCF_002964575.1 Streptococcus suis
ACCTTGCGTTTGGCATAAATGCGGGCTCCCTCTTTACTTGTCAATTCCTCTTTGACTAAGTTCTTGAAATAGTTCCACGTAGGATTATACTGAATTTGTTTGAGGTTTCCTTTCTCTGTCCGTGCTAACTGGTCTAACTCTTCACTAGCTTGTACAGGATCAGCTTCGTAAATCTTAATATCTTTCTCAAAACCATTCTGCTCCGTTCTTCGTGAATAATTCTTAAACGAGTAGACAACCCCATCTGGTTTTATCCACTGGTCAGAATCTTCTAAGTAAGTCCAGTTTTCA
>NZ_POQQ01000097.1 GCF_002964575.1 Streptococcus suis
TTTCGGGCTAGCACACACGCCAATCAGCTCATCAAATCTGCCTTCATCTACTTCACTCTCCTCCTCAGAGAGAATGGATTGATTGAAGATGAGGCTCTCTTCATTGACGGGACCAAGGTAGAAGCTGATGCCAACAAGTATTCTTTCACGTGGAAAAAGGCCGTTGAACGCTATGAAGATGCCTTGAATGGAAGTATTTCAGCCCTCTATGACAATCTAGTTCAAGAAGGGGTGAATACTGCCTTGTCCCAGGAAGAATGCCTCACTAGCGAGGGACTCAAACAACTCCTCCATGAGACAGAACAAGTATTGGATGAGGTGGAAGAAGCTATCTCACAAGAGCCTAAATCCATTAAAGGTGGATCAGCCAACAGACAGAAACGAAGAAGAATTAAGAAACTCAAGAGAAAGTTGAAAGAGGATTGTCTTGTTCGGAAACAGAAGTACGAACGAGATAAGCAGATTTTACAAGAGCGAAACTCCTACTCTAAAACGGATCACGATGCAACATTCATGCGGATGAAAGAGGAAGAAACAGTCTGGGGAGAGACTGTTTCTTCACGAGCCTTGAAATAAAAGAGCGAGTATGAAGAATGGTCAGCTCAAACCCGGTTACAACCTTCAACTTGGTACAAACAACCAGTTTGCCTTAGCTTACGGATTGTATCCGAATCCAACTGACACTCGTACACTCAAGC
>NZ_POQQ01000098.1 GCF_002964575.1 Streptococcus suis
TGCAAATCTAGCCAAACTTGCTTCAAGACCATGCCATATTGAGAAAAACTAGCCAGGCTATACTCAAACAGACCACGATTATCTGTTTTGAAGTGGATTTCTCCCTTCTCAGGTAGGATTTCCTTGTAGGTATCCAAGAATGACTTGTAGGTCAAACGGCGTTTCTCATGACGTTTCTTAGGCCATGGATCTGAAAAATTCAGATAAAGCTGATCTATTTCTGCCGGTGCAAAATAGTTGGTCAAACTCGAACCATCCACCTGCAATAATTTTATATTT